>CAZLKN010000012.1:0-37820 GCA_964560135.1 uncultured Actinomycetes bacterium
GAGCACGTCCTCGGTGGTGGGGGGCCGGCCGGAGGCGGTGTCACGCCAGCCCGACTCGGCCAACACGTCGCGCAGCTCGGAGACCAGGGTCTCCTGGGAGCATCGTCCGTCCCGGAGCAGCAGGGCCAGCGTCAACTCGCCGGTCGCGGCGCGGAAGCCGTTGGGTGGGAGCATCCGGCGCGCGGCGGCCCGCCACAGCGAGGGATGGTCCACGGCGAGCGCGGCCCCCTCGCGGGTGAGGGTGAGACGGCGAGCCCGTGACCGGACGGCCCCCAGATCCCTGGCCAGTCCGTGCAGCAGGTAGAGCTGGCGCACCTCTTCCTCGTCGCGCGGTGGTGCGGGCAGCTCCCACCATCCGAACAGGGAGGCCGTCTCCTGGACGAAGGCGCGTGCGAGCTGTCCGGAGGAGGTCAGCGGCACCCCGTCGGAGGCGCGGTCGAGGAGCCAGCGGAGCGGCGCCAGTCCGGTGGTGTCCGAGGGCGCGGGCACCGCCTCACGCAGCCGGTCGGCGAGCGGTTCGAGGAGCCGCTGCCGTGCCTCCCCACCCGAGGTGGTCCACAGCTCGATGCGTTCCGCCGTGACCGCCTCCCGCAGGTTCATCCCCGCGAGGTCGGCGCGGGGACGGGTGAGGGTGTCGGCGGTGAGGCGGCGCTGGGCTGAGCGCCAGCCGCGCGCGCCGGGCCGGAGGTCGCCGGCCATGCACGCGAGCTCGAGTGTCCCCGCGATCTCGCGGTGGGCGCGCTGCTCGGCCGGGCCCATGAGCTCACCCCACCGCAGCCCCGGCAGATCCGGCGGGTCGACTCCCGATCTGCCGCTGGCCCTGCGCATCTCCGCCATCCCCCGCCGTTCGCCGTGGGCGTAGGCCTCGAAGACCGCGGATGTGGCGTCTGACCGGCAGATCGACGCGTAGCGACCGTAGCCGAGCATGCCGAGGAGCTTACCGAGTGCGTGGGCGATGCCCTCCTGCTCGGCCCGGGGGATCTCCCAGGTGGTGGGAAGCTCGTGCCAGAGGAAGGTCTGGAGGTCGAGCTGGGTGAGGGCTTCGAGCCCATCGCCTGAGGTGGCCGCCTCGAGGGCAGCCTCGGCCATCCCCGCGAGGATGGTGTCCTCGCGGGCGAGCCGCTCGAGCGCGGAAGATACCGCCGGATCGGTCGCGCCAGCCATACGAGCGACATCCTGACAGCCACCGGTGACGTTTTCCGCGAGAAGGACAACACCGGGTGGCGGCGAACCCGTTCGGTGTCAGGTCTTCTTCGTCGGGGGTCAGCCATGCGATCGCTTCGTATCGCCCTGATCGTGTTCCTGGGTCTTCTGGTCATGCCGACGGCCCGCGGCGGGCCGGTCACCCAGGATCCGTGCACCGGGTCGGTGACCGGCCCCGAGGTGTTCGTCCGTATCGGGTCGAACGTGCTCGAGAACCTGTTGTTCGACTCGGGTGCGCTGTGGGTCTCCGACGGAAGCGCCAACAAGGTGCTGCGACTCGACGCCGACGGCACCGTGACCGGCGGCCTCGACGAGATCCCGGCCCCCGGGGGCCTGGCCGCGGGGCCCGACGGGCTGATCTACGCCGGGTGGCAGAACGGGGCGATGACCGCAGTGCTCCGGGCGGGAGCTTCGAAGGTCGTCCGCTTCGACCCCGCCGACCCCAACGGCACCGTCGAGGTGTACGCGGAAGGGTTCCACATGCCCAACGGCATGACGTTCGGGCCCGGCGACGACCTGTACATCTCCAACGACTTCGACCACGGCCTGATCCGCATCCCTCGCGACGACCCCTCCGGGTGGCACGAGCTCGCGCCGGTGTGGGGCACCAACGGTCTGGTGGTCGACCCCGAAGGGGAGAATCTGTACGCGGCGGTCACCTTCGACCAGCGGTCGCCGATCGAACGGATCCCCTTGGACGACCCGCAGGACCATGAGACGTTCGCGCAGCTCTCCTTCGGTGCGGTGTCGCTGGAGCCGGGCGTGCACACCGACGGCGACCCCTCGGCGCCGCTGCTGGGGGTGAAGGGCCTGGATGATATGACCCGCGACGACGACGGCACCCTGTACGTGGTCGCCAACGGCACCGGCGAGCTGATCAGGGTGGACCCCGACGCCTCGGCGTGCCTGGTCGCCTCCGGGTTCCAGAACCCGTCCTCGGTCCGGATCGCACCGCAGGGAAGTGCCTTCGACACCTCGGGTGAAACCTTCACCCTCTACGTCACGGAGTTCTCGGGGGCGATCCGTACCGTCGGCTACACCCCGGCGGCCGGGTAGTCGCAAGCCCCCTTTTCCGCGGAGCGGGCCGATGGGCTAGGCTCCGCACGTGAGCGTCGATGTCGCCGTCGTCGGGTGCGGCCCCGTGGGGGCCGTCGCTGCGAACCTGCTCGGCCAGGCCGGGCTGAGCGCCGAGGTCGTGGAGCGGACTCCCTCCATCTACCACCTGTCGCGCGCGGCGCACTTCGACGCCGAGATCATGCGCATCTTCCAGGGGCTCGGCCTCGTGCCGGAGGTTCTGCCCGCCTGCCGTCCGACGCCCGCGATGCACTTCGTGGACGCCGAGGGTGAGCGCCTGGTCGGACTCGACCTGCCGCAGCGCACGCGGCAGGGCTGGGCCTCGGGCTACACCTTCTACGAGCCCGACCTCCTGCGCGCCCTGCGTGCCGGTATCGAGCGCTACCCGCAGGTGAGCGTGCGCCTCGGTGACGAGGCGGTGGCGGTCGCCCAGCATGCCGACGGCGTGACGCTGGGTGTCCGCGATGCCGCGGGGGCCGAACGCGAGGTGGAGGCCCGCTACCTGATCGCTGCCGACGGGGCGACGAGCACCGTCCGCGGGCTGCTCGGCATCGACGTCGAGGATCTGGGCCTCGAGCAGGATTGGCTCGTCGTGGACACGATGCTGCGCCGCCCCGTCGACCTGCCCGGCTCCGTCCTGCACATCTGTGATCCGGAGCGGCCCGTCACCTACGTTCCCTCGGCCGGCGAGCACCGGCGGTGGGAGTTCATGCTCCTCGACGACGAGACGGCGGAGGAGATGCAGCGCCCGGAGGTCGTCCGCGATCTCCTCGCCCCCTGGCTCGGCCCGGACGACGCCGAGGTGCTGCGCGCGCACGTCTACACGTTCCGCGCGGCGGTGGCCCGCCGGTGGCGCGAGGGGCGCGTGTTCCTCGGCGGTGACGCCGCCCACGAGCTCCCGCCCTTCCTCGGCCAGGGCATGGGATCCGGCGTCCGGGACGTCACGAACCTCGTCTGGAAGCTCGCCTCCGTGCTGTCCGGCCGGGCGGACGGGTCCCTGCTCGACACCTACGAACAGGAGCGCGCACCCCACGTACGGGGGGTCGCGGAGATCTCCGTCCGCCTCGGACGGGCGATCCTCACCACCGATCCGGAAGCCGCCGCGGCGCTGGAGAAGGGCGAGGGACGGCTCCCGGCTCTGGACGCCGGCGTGATCGCACCGGGCGGGCCGCCGGCGGGCAAGCTCGGCCCCCAGCCGCGGGTACGCACCGAGCGCGGCGGTGAGCTGCTGGACGAGGCGATCGGACCGCGCGTCGCGCTGATCGCCCGCCGCGACCCCCGATCCGTGCTCGACGCGGAGGATCTCGCCTTCTGGGACGAGCTGGACGCCGCGTTCATCGCCGTGGCTTCCGCAGGGGGCGGCCGTCCGGAGGTCGCCGAGCCCACGGTTGGCGTGGTGGAGGTCGACTCCTACCTCGACGACCTTCTCGACACCGACGACGCATTGCTCGTCCTTCGTCCCGACCGGTACGTCTTCGGCGTGGGCGACCCCGCCGAAATCACTGCGGCGTTCCGCGGGCATCTCCGGCCCTGACGCTGCGGGCCGGGGATGCGGACCGGATAGGCTGGGGGATATGCGAAAATCCTTCCACGAGCAGCTCGGCGAGGCGGAGGCGGCGATCGTCGAGATGGCGGGCCTTTCCCTGCAGCAGCTCGACCGCGTGCTCCGGGCCCTCGATCGGGGCGACGAAGCCCTCGCCGAGATCGTGATCGGTGGCGACGACCCGATCGACGAGCTCTACATCCAGATCGAGGAGAAGATCCTCATGCTCCTCGCCCTGCAGGCCCCCGTGGCCTCCGACCTGCGGCTCGTCTCGGCCATCCTTCACATCAACATCCACGTGGAACGTGTCGCCGACCTGTGCGTGAACATCGCGAAGTTCGTGAAGCTCACGATCGACATGCCCACCTCGGAGGACATCCTCCGGGAGCTGATCGAGATGGGCCGCCACGCCGGGCTCATGTTGGATGCCTCGATCCAGTCCTTCTCGAAGAGGGATCTCGAGCTGGCGATGGGCCTTCCCCGGGTGGACGACCGGATCGACCGCCTGAACCGGCGCATCTTCAAGGAGCTGGTGAAGCTCGGGGACGAGTCGATGATCGAGTGGGCGGCCCGGATGGTGCTCGTGTCGCGTCAGCTCGAGCGGATGGGCGACCACGCCGTGGACATCGGCGAGCAGGTCGCCTTCATGATCACCGGCGTGTTCCGTGAGTTCACCGACGCTTCGGCGAAGGACAACGTCTAGACCGGCGCAGCGTCCTCAGCCGATGCGGCCCGTGACGTAGTCCTCGGTCCGCTTGTCCGCCGGCTTTGTGAAGATCCTCCTCGTGAGGTCGTACTCGATGAGCTCCCCTGTCCGTTCGCCGTTGGGTCCGACCTCGACGGTCAGGAAGGCCGTCATCTCGGCTACACGGGCGGCCTGCTGCATGTTGTGGGTCACGATCACGATCGAGTAGTGGGCTTTGAGGTCGTCCATGAGGTCTTCGATCGCGGTCGTGGCGATCGGGTCGAGGGCCGAGCAGGGCTCGTCCATGAGGATGACGTCCGGCTCGACGGCGATCGCGCGGGCGATGCACAGCCGCTGCTGCTGTCCTCCCGACAGGGTGTAGGCGTTCTGGCGGAGCTTGTCCTTGACCTCGTCCCACAGGGCGGCACGCCGCAGCGCCTTCTCGACGACCTCGTCGAGGCCGTGGCGGACGCCGTTCACCCGGGGGCCGAAGGCGATGTTGTCGTAGATCGACTTCGGGAACGGGTTGGGCTTCTGGAAGACCATCCCGATCCGGCGGCACACCTCGACGGCGTCCACCTCGGGCCCGTAGAGGTCGACCCCCTGATAGCGGATGTGACCCTCGATCCGGGCGCTGGGGACCAGGTCGTTCATCCGGTTGAAGCACCGGATGAGGGTGGACTTGCCGCAGCCCGACGGCCCGATGATCGCGGTGATCTGGTTCTCGTGGATGTCGAGCGAGATGTCACGGATCGCCGGGAACGACCCGTAGAAGACGCTCAGGTCGCTGACCTCGAAGACGGCTTTGAGTTGTCCCACGGTCTCCTCGACGAATTCGTAGTTCCCGCTTCCCCGGTTGATGCGGAGGCGGGGGTTGCCGGCCGGGATCGGTCCGCCCGTCCCGGTCACCGATGGTTGCATCTTCCTCGTCGTCATCACCACTCCCGTCGGGATCGGTTCCGCAGCACGATCGCCACGGCGTTCATCGACAGCAGCACCACGAGCAGCACGAGGCCGGCGGCCGCGGCGAGCTCCGCGAAGGCCGCCTGCGGGCGCGACACCCAGTTGAAGATCTGGATCGGCAGCACGGTGAAGGGGTCGAGCGGCCCCCGGGGGTCGAAGGCGATGAAGGTGAGCGCCCCGATCGTGATCAGGGGGGCGGTCTCGCCGATGGCTCTGGAGAGGGCGAGGATCGTGCCCGTGAGCATCCCCGGCAGGGCCGGCGGCAGCACCTGGTGGCGGACGGCCTCCCAGGGCGTGGCCCCCAGGGCGAGCGCCCCGGCACGGATCTCCTGGGGGACGGCCCTGAGCGACTCGCGCGCGGCGATGATGATCACCGGCAGGACGAGGAGGGTGAGGGTGAGGGCCCCGGCGAGGATCACGCGTCCGAGGCCCATCATCCGTACGAACAGCCCCAGGCCCAGCAGGCCGTAGATGATCGAGGGCACCGCAGCCAGGTTCGCGATGTTGGTCTCGATCATCCGGGTCAGGCGGTTGTCCGGAGCGAACTCCTCGAGGTAGAGAGCGGCGCCGATCCCCAGCGGCACCGCGGCGAAGGCGGTGATCCCCATCACCCACAGCGTCCCGAGGATCGCCGAGCGGATCCCGGCGCGCTCCGGGAACCGGGACGGGTAATTGGTGAGGAAGTCGAGGGAGAGCCGTCCGGCTCCGTCGCGCAGGAGCGTGAACAGCAGCGTGATCAGTACCCCGATCGCGATCAGGGTCGCGATCAGCAGCGCCGCCTCGAAGGCGAGGTTGCTCCGCCGGAGCCTCGGAGCGGAGGCCATGGCGTCCGGGGGCCTGGTCGCCGGAGGTGTGCGGACGGCCATCAATACGCCTCCCGGAACCGGCGGACGAGGCGCTGGCTGGCCATGTTGAGGGCGAGGGTGATCAGGAACAGCAGCATGCCGACGGCGAAGATCGCTTTGTACTCGATCGAGAAGTGCGGGGTGTCGCCCAGAGAGACCTGGACGATGTACCCGGTCATCGTGTGGATGCTGCGCAGCGGGTTGATGTGGAGCAGCGGCGTCTGTCCGGCGGCGATCGCCACGATCATCGTCTCCCCCACGGCCCGGGAGATCCCGAGGACGATCGAGGCCATCACCCCCGACAGCGCCGCGGGCAGAACCACCCGCAGGGACACCGTCATCCGGGACGATCCGAGGGCGTAGGCGCCCTGGCGCAGCCCCTGGGGGACGGCGGCCATGGCGTCCTCGGAGATCGAGGCGATGGTGGGGATGATCATGATCCCCACCACGACCCCGGCCGACAGCCCATTGAACAACTCGGCCCCCGGGAACAGCCCGCGGATCACCACCACCGTCACGAAGTTGAGGGCGAAGTAGCCGAGGACCACAGTGGGGATGCCGGCCAGCACCTCCAGGACGGGCTTGAGCTTGCGCCGGACTCGGGGGGAGGCGTACTCGCTCAGGTACACGGCGGTGGCGACCCCGAGGGGGACCCCCACGAGGCCCGCGAGCGCCCCGATCATCAGCGTCCCGGACACGAGCGGAAGGACACCGAAGCTGCGGGGCTCGATCGACGGTGACCAATTCGTCCCGAGCACGAACTCCCGGAGGGGTACCTCCCGGAAGAACCCGGCGGCCTCCGTGAGCAGCGTCAGGACGATCCCCGCCGTGGTCGCGATCGACAGCAGCCCGCATGCGAACAGCACCCCGCGGGCGAATGCCTCCTTGGGGCGGCGGCGCGGGCGCAGGTCCGGAGCGGCGGTGCTGCTGCTGTTCATCGCAGGGCCCCCTGGAAGGCCCGCACGCTGGACTCGTGGCGGTCCCGCGGCAGGGGGACGTAGCCGATCTCGTCGAGGATGTCGTTGACGTTCTCGAGGTAGAAGCGGGTGAAGGCCTCGACCTCGGGCCGCCGGAGCGACTCCTGCTTCACGTAGATGAACAGGGGCCGGGACAGCGGCCGGTAGCGGTCGGCCTCGATCGCCTCCGCCGTCGGCGCGACGCAGCCGTCGCCGGCGTCGATCGCCAGGGCTTTCAGCTTGTCCGCGTTCTCCTCGTAGTAGGCCAGTCCGAAGTAGCCGAACGATCCGCGGTCGCCGGCCACGCCCTGGACGAGCACGTTGTCGTCCTCGCTGAACAGCACGCCCTCGGTGCGGGACGCGCCGGACTCACCCATCACGGCCTCGGTGAAGTAGTCGAAGGTCCCCGAGTCGTGGCCAGGCGAGTAGAGCTTCAGCGCGACATCGGGCAGGGAGGGATCCAGGTCGCTCCACCGGCGAACGGGGCTGCCCGGCTCCCAGGTCTCGCGGAGCTGCTCCACGGTGAGGCAATCGTCGGGCACGAAGTCATCCTGCGGGTTGACGACGACAGCGATGGCGTCGATCGCGATGGCCAGTTCGATGTAGCGGACGCCGTTGGCCTCGCAGACCTCGATCTCCGAGTCCTTGATCGGGCGTGAGGCGTTTGTCAGATCGGTCTCGCCCGCACAGAACTTGCTGAAGCCGCCACCGGTGCCGCTCACGCCCACGGTCACGCGGACGCGCTCGCCGGCCAGTTGAAACTCCTCGGCAATCGCCTCGGTCACGGGGAAGACCGTGCTCGAGCCGTCCACGAACACCGACGGCGGTGGGTCTCCGCAGGCTCCGAGGAGGAACAGCAAACCGATGGCCGACCCCGCGAGTGTCCGGTGGCCCGGACGTGACGTCCACCATCGAAGTGCCACGCCGACGACGCTACGGGCGAACCGTGAACATGCACCGACCGGCAGGTGAACGGAGCATGAACGACTAAGGCTCGAACTTGTAGCCGAGGCCCCGGACGGTGCGGAGGTGCTTCGGCTGGTGCGGATCCTCCTCGATCTTCGCCCGCAGGCGCTTGATGTGGACGTCGAGGGTCCGCGTGTCCCCGTAATAGTCCTCTCCCCAGACCCGGGCGATCAGGACGTCGCGGGTCATGAGCTTCCCCGCCCGCCGCAGCAGGGTTTCGAGGAGCGCGAACTCCTTCGGCGGCAGATCCACGGACTCGCCCCGCACCCGCACCTCGTGGCTTTCGCTGTCGAGCTCGATCGGTCCCGCCGACACCGTCGTGGGGGCCGGAGCCTCGTCCCGCCCGTCGCCGAAGCGCCGCAGCACGGCGCGGACCCGCGCCGTCAGTTCGCGCATGCTGAACGGCTTCGTGACGTAGTCGTCGGCGCCGAGCTCGAGACCGAGGACCTTGTCGGCCTCGGTGTCCTTCGCGGTGACCATGATGATGGGCGTCGACCCGATCCGGCGGATCGCCCGGCACACGTCGAGGCCACTCATCCCCGGGAGCATGATGTCGAGCAGGATCACGTCCGGGCGCCAGGCCCGCACGTATTCGAGCACGCGTCCTCCGTCGTGCAGGACGGTGCACTCGAAGCCCTCGCGCTCCAGGGAGTAGCGCATCGGATCCGACAGCGACGCCTCGTCCTCGACGATCAGGACCCGGCTCATGCAGCGGTCCCTTCGGAGGCGGTGGACGGCAGGCGGACCGTGAACGTCGAGCCGCGACCGAGCTCGCTGGACACCTCGACCCGGCCCCGGTGGTTCTCGACCACGTGGCGCACGATGGCCAGTCCCAGCCCGGTGCCCCCCGTGGCGCGCGAGCGGGCGCGGTCGACGCGGTAGAAGCGCTCGAAGATCCTGGGAAGCTCGCCGGTGGGGATCCCGATGCCGTCGTCGGCAACGGTGATCGACACGCCGTTGTCGTCGGCGTCGACCGACAGGCGGACGGTGCCTTCGTCGGAATAGCGGACGGCGTTGTCCACGAGGTTCTGGACGGCCATGCCGAGCTGGGCGGCGTCCGCATCGGTGGTGAGCGGACCCCCGGCGACCTCCACCGCCACCCCTTTCGCGTCGGCCACGGGCCGGATCTGCTCGGCAGCCGCATCGAGGAGCTGACGCAGCTCCACCGGGGCGAGCTCGAGTTCCCGGCCGACCGCCTCGACCTTGGAGAGATCGAGGAGGTCGAGGACGAGCTGTGCGAGGCGTTCGGCCTCCTTCTGGAGGCGGCCCACGAAGCGCAGCGCGGTGTCGGGATCGGGATCGTCCAGGGCCGGTCCGACCACGTCGGCCAAGGCTCGGATCGCCGCCACCGGCGTCTTGAGCTCGTGGGACACGTTGGCGACGAAGTCCCGGCGCATCTGGTCGAGCCGCTGGGCCTCCGTCCGGTCCTGGAACAGCAGCACGCTCGCTCCGCCGGCCAGGGGGATCGCGCGAGCCACGACGTGGCGGGCCTCGGGGATCCGGAGCGTGAGCTCGGCCGTCACGGGCTGGCCGCTCGCCTGGGCCTGCCCGACGAGGCCCTCGAGCTCGGGCTGCCCGATCCGCCGGCTCACGTCGAGGACGCGGTCGTGGACCAGCCACCGCGCCACCGGGTTGGCGTACTCCACCTCGCCGTCGGGGCCCATGACCACGGCGCCGTCCGCCGCGTGGGCGAGGGCCGCCTTCTGTCGGCTCCCCACGGCCAGTGCGGTCTCGAGCTTGTCCAGGGCCGCACGGTGCTCTGAGGCGATCATCCGGGCCAGGTCCTCGGCCCGCAACTCGGGATCGATGTCGCGGCCGGTGGTGGCGCGGGCGGCGTCCGTCAGGGGGTCGAGCACCCGCCGGCCCACGTAGGCGGTCAACGCGAAAGCGCCCGCCAGCGCCACGCCTGCGGCCGCGATCCAGCCGTACGGACGCCACAGAGCGACGGGAACCGCGGTGGCGAGGGCGACCAGCAGGACGGCGACCAGGATCGACCTGGTGAGGCTTCGCATGTCACCTCAAGGATATGCAGCGGTGGGGCGCCGGGTCCTTCCGTGGCGTCGCCCGTCCGGGTAGACTCTCCGAAAGGGACCACCTCCCTCGTTGAGGGCCGCCTGTGGACGGTGGCGGCGAGGGACGCCGGACGGGTCCACGTCCGGTGAACGACACCCCCCGGGAGGCTGTTCCATCATGCCCGTGACCGTCGTCGTCGGCGCCCAATGGGGAGATGAGGGGAAGGGGAAGGTCACCGACCTGCTCGCCCAGGGCGGGGAGCGCTCCGTGTACGGGGACCCCGTGGAGATGGTCGTCCGGTACCAGGGCGGCGACAACGCCGGGCACACGATCGTGGTCGGCGACGAGGTCTACAAGCTGAGCCTGATCCCCTCGGGTGTGCTGCATCCCCACGTGACGCCGGTGATCGGCAACGGGGTGGTGGTGAACCCGAGGAAGTTGATCGAGGAGATCGACGTCCTCGAATCGCGGGGGGTGTCGTGCGAGCGGCTGCGGGTGTCCGGCAACGCGCACCTGATCATGCCGTACCACATCGCTCTCGACAAGGTCACCGAGCGCTACCTCGGCAAGCACGCGATCGGCACCACCAAGCGCGGGATCGGGTTCGCCTACGCCGACAAGGCCGTGCGGGTGGGGCTGCGGGTGCAGGACCTGCTCGACCCCAAGATCTTCGCCGAGAAGCTCGACGTTGTGCTCAAGGAGAAGAACGCCCTCCTCGCCCGCGCCTACAACATGCTGCCGATCAGCGCCACGGACATCACCGAGGAGTTCCGGGTCTACGCCGAGCGGCTCAAGCCCTATATCGCCGACTCCGTGGGGCTGATCCACGAGGCTTTGACCGATGGGCGGCACGTGTTGCTCGAGGGGGCCCAGGCGACCCTGCTCGACCTCGACCACGGCAACTACCCCTTCGTGACCTCCTCGAACCCGGTGGCCGGCGGAGCGTGCGTGGGGGCCGGGGTCGCCCCCCGCGACATCACGCGCGTGATCGGTGTCGCGAAGGCCTACGTGACGCGGGTGGGCTCGGGTCCGTTCCCGACGGAGATCGACGACGAGCAGGCGGAGGCGCTCCGGGAGCGCGGACGCGAGTACGGGACGGTGACCGGACGGGCCCGGCGTGTGGGCTGGTTCGACGCCGTCTTGCTGCGCTACGCGGAGCGGCTCAACGGCTTCACCGAGCTGGTGATCACGAACCTCGACGTGCTCTCCGGCTTCGAGCGACTGCCGGTGTGCGGCGAGTACACCCTCGGCGACACCACCTACCGGGAGGCCCCCTACCACCAGACGGTCTTCCACTCCGTGCGGCCGGTCTACAAGAACCTGCCGGGTTGGAAGGCGGACATCAGCGCGATCGCCACCGCGGCAGACCTGCCCCGGGAAGCGCGCGACTACATCGCCTTCCTGGAGGAGGAGACCGGAGTGCCGATCCGGCTGGTGTCTGTGGGCCCGGAGCGCGAGCAGACCCTGCGCATCGCGGCCTGAGCCGTCGTCTCCGTCTTCCATCGGAGAGTGGTCCGTCGTCGGGAACCGAACCTGCAACTCCAGAGGGCCGCCGAGCGAGGCGGCCCAGGCCTCTGATCGAGGCGTCGGAATTGGGGGATGGGTCTTGTCGAAAATGGTAGCTAGATTCCGTCATGAATGGTTTCTCCATTTCAGCGAGAGCGAGCGGGCCGAGGTGGACCTGGTACTCGAGCGTTCCGACGGTGGTCTGGTCGGCATCGAGGTGAAGTTGGCGTCCCGTGTCGGGGCGGGAGCGGTCAAGGGGTTGAGGCGGTTGCGGCAGCTCGCTGGATCGCGGTGGTTGCACGGCGTCGTGCTGGCAGCCGTCCCCAGCGCGTTTCCCGTCGAGGACGACGTCGTTGCTGCGCCGATCTCTGCTCTGTGGAACTTTGGAGTGAGCGGTGCTTCGGGGGATGGACCTTGATGGGAGTCCGCCGGGTATCCTCCGATAGCGGGAGGTGCGTCGTGGCCGGGGAGATCGTCCGGGTCCGGGATGGAGAGGTTCTCTTCGAGGAGGGGTCGGTCGGCGCGTACATGTACGTCGTCGTCGAGGGGGCTGTCGAGGTTTCGCGACGCCACGGCCCCGACCGCGTCCCGCTGGCCGTCCTCGGGCCCGGGGACATGTTCGGCGAGCACGGGCTGCTGCGCGGCCTCCCGCGGACGGCCACCGTCACCGCGGTGCAGGACTGCGCGCTGGAGCGCATCGACCGCGAGGAGCTCACGTCCCGGCTGCGCAGCGATCCCGGGTTCGCGCTCCGTCTCCTCGAACACCTCGCGGACATGACGAAGCACATGGCCGACTATTTCCTGGCCCTCGCGCAGGACCCGGATACCGCCCGGGACCGGCTCGTGGAGATCGAATACGAGGGCCGGGGACGCACCGACGATCGCTGAGGCGGGATGCGGCGCGTCGGACCCGGCGGCTAGCCTGGCTAGGCCATGCGCATCCTCGTCGTCGGCAGCGGAGGCCGGGAACACGCTCTCGCCTGGAAGCTCGCCCGGAGCCCCCGGGTCACCGAGGTCATCTCGGCCCCCGGGAACCCCGGGCTCGCGGCCCTCGGCGAGTGCGTGCCCGTCACCGACGTCGCCGCGTTGACCGAACTGGCTCTCGCCCGCACCGTCGATCTGACCGTGGTTGGTCCCGAGGCGCCGCTCGTGGCCGGGATCGCGGACGTCTTCGCGCAGCACGGCCTCCGGGTCTTCGGGCCGACGGCCGCCGCGGCCGAGATCGAGGGCTCGAAGGTGTTCGCCCGGGAGCTGGCCGAGCGGCACGGCATCCCGATCGCGGCGGGAGCGGCGTTCGACGACCCCGACGCGGCCGCTGCCTACGCGGAGGAGATCGGGCCGCCGGTGGTCGTGAAGGCGGAGGGGCTGGCGGCGGGCAAGGGCGTGCTCATCTGCCGGACCCACGACGAGGCGCGGACGGCGGTGGACCGGATCATGCGCGCCCGGGTGTTCGGTGAGGCCGGCAGCCGGGTGGTGGTCGAGGAGTTCCTCCCCGGACGGGAGACGAGCATCTTCGCGCTCACCGACGGCGAGCACGTCGCCGTGCTCGAGCCCGCCCAGGACTACAAGCGGGCGCTGGACGGTGACAAGGGGCTGAACACCGGCGGGATGGGGTCCTACTCGCCGGTGCCCTGGCTCGACCCGAAGGTCCGAGAACGGGCCGTCCGCGAGATCGTGGAGCCCGCGATCCGCGGGCTGGCCGCAGAGGGGCGGCCCTACGTCGGCTGCCTGTACGCGGGTCTGATGATCACCGAGGACGGCCCGCGCCTGATCGAGTTCAACGCCCGGTTCGGTGACCCCGAGACCCAGGCGCTGCTGCCGCGCCTCGACTCGGATCTGCTGGACGTCCTGCTCGCCTGTCTGGACGGCACGATCGGCGACCAGGAGCTGCGCTGGCGCCCGGAGGCGTGCGTGTCGGTGGTGGTCGCCTCGGGCGGCTACCCGCAGGAGTACGCCACCGGCCTTCGGCTCGAGGGTGTCGAGGAGGCCGGGGCCTCCGACGACGTGGTGGTGTTTCACGCCGGCACCGCACGTCGCGACGGAGGCCTGGTGACGGCCGGGGGCCGGGTGCTCAACGTGACCGCGTTCGGCGCGACGATCCCCGAGGCGCGGGCGCGCGCCTACGAGGCCGTGGCCCGGATCGCTCTGGATGGTGCACACTACCGGACCGACATCGCGGAAGGAGAAGGATGAGCGAGCGTTTCGTGGCGATCCTGATGGGGTCGTCCTCCGACATGGACGTGATGCGCAAGGCCGAGCAGACCCTGGAGGAATTCGGGATCCGCTCGGAGATCCTCGTCCGCAGCGCCCACCGGCAGCACGGTGCGCTGATGGACTACATCGCCGACGCCGAGCAGCGCGGCGTGGCCGCCTACATCTGTGGAGCCGGGATGGCGGCCGCGCTGCCCGGGGTCGTGGCGGCGGCGACCATCAAGCCGGTGATCGGGGTGCCGCTGGAGTCCGGCGGCCTCGGGGGCCTGGACTCCCTGCTGTCCATCGCGCAGATGCCGAAGGGCATCCCGGTGGCCTGTGTGGCCGTCGGCGGCGCCCAGAACGCGGGGCTTCTGGCGGTCCACATCCTCGCCGCCTCCGATCCGGAGCTCGAGGAGAAGCTGCGGGCACACCGGCGCAAGCTCGCCGAGACGTAGGCGTCGGATGACCGGCCCGGCCGACCCGCTGGACGTCATCTCCACGGTCCTGCGCGACGCCGGCGTGCCGGCCGCCGAGCTCGACGTGGCCCGGGAGCAGGGTGCGGAAGCCCTCCTCGCCCTGACGGTCGACCGGCTCGTCGTGCTCGGGGAGGAGCGCCTCGACCGCCACGAGGTCGCCGCGCGGGCGGGGACCGAGCCCGAGCGGGCCCAGCGCTTCTGGCGGGCCCTGGGATTCGTGGACGTCGCCGACGACGCGCGGATGTTCACCGAGGTGGACGCGGAGATGCTGGCCAGCGTCCAGCGGTACATCGACGAGGGCTGGGTGGACGAGGACCTCGCTCTCCAGATGACGCGCGTGATCGGGCAGTCACTGTCGCGGGTGGCCGACGCGCACGAGGAACTCGTTCGCGACCGCGGCGAGCAGGCCCGTGAGGCCGGGCTCCCGGATATGGCGGTGGCCGGGACCTTCGGGACCGCCGCCGCCCAGGGCCTGCTCACCGACCTCGACGAGTTCGTCAGGTACGTCTGGCGCCGGCATCTGGCCGCCGCGCTGGAGCGCCTCGCCCTCCAGGCCGCGGGGGCCGGGGAGGAGGCGGTGGTGGTGGGGTTCGCCGACCTCGTGGGGTTCACCGCGATCAGCCAGGAGCTGGACGACCGGGGGCTGGCGGCAGCGGTGTCCCGCTTCGAGGCCACGGCGCTGGACGTCATCGGCTCGCTGGAGGGCCGCGTCGTGAAGATGATCGGCGACGAGGTGATGTTCGCCGTCCCCGACCCGGGGGCCGCAGCCGAGGTGGCCCTCACCCTGGTCGAGACCTTCGCCGCGGACGAGGCTCTCCCCGACGTCCGCGTGGGCCTGGCCCGTGGGCGGCCGGTGACCTTCCAGGGGGATCTGTTCGGCCCCCCGGTGAACCTCGCTCACCGGCTCGTGAACATCTCCTACCCGGCCAGCGTGGTGGTATCCGAGGACGTGGCCAAGGCCCTCGACGGCGACGACCGGTACAGGGTGAAGGGCATCCTGACCCGGCGCCTCAAGGGGCTCGGACGCGTGCGCCCGTGGGTGCTCCGCCGCGGCCGCGACGGATCCTGAGGCTTCGGAGGGGATCGACACTCCGGTGCCGAATCTCTTGAATGCGGGACGATACCAGCCTTTGGGGGAGGAGGATGCATGAGGGCCCTGTGGGGTTGTGCGGCCGCCGTCACGCTTCTGGTGAGCGCCGCGCCGTCGGCTCCAGCCGGGGTGACGGAGCCGCAACTGCCGAACCTCGTCCCGCTGCTCTTTCCGGACGAGATCGTCATCGGCGACGCGGACGGGCAGTACGGGCAGTCCGATGCGGAACAGGTGCTTCGGTTCACGGTGGCCACAGCAAACCGGGGAGACCACCGGCTCGATCTCCTCGGGACGCCGGGAGTGGAGGATCTACGCCTCCGAGCACGGCAGTGCATCGGATGGACGTTCACCTCCTTCCTGGCCTCCAAATGTGGGGGCCGCGTGGACGTCGGATGGATGGTGTGGCATCCCGAGCACGCCCACTGGCACTTCGACGACTTCGCCCTCTACGAGCTGCGCCGGCTGGCGGGAGATCGGCCGGACATGAGTGACGAGGGCCTCGTGGTGGACGGCGGCAAGGTGTCGTTCTGCCTCCAGGACTCTCATCGGGAAGGGGAAGGGACGATCGACGACCCCTCGTCGTGGTTCCCGTCGGTCGAAACGATCATCTCCATCACATGCCCCGGCGTCCACCAGGGCATCTCCTCAGGGTGGTGGGACGTCTACGATTACCGTCTTTGGGGTCAGCAGATCCGGATTGGCGATGCACCGGACGGCAACTACGCGCTGGTCGTCACGGTCAACCCCGAGGGGCAGCTGGTTGAGACAACCGATCTCGACAACATGGCGTTTCTCGAGATCGAGCTGGCAGAAGGAGGTAAGCAGGTCAGGGTCGTCCCGTAGAGTGTCCGTCGCTCGTCTCCCATACCATGGACCCGCGATGATCCCTCGGTACACGCGTCCGGAGATGGGTCGGCTGTGGTCCGACGAGGCCCGCTACCAGCGGTGGCTCGATGTCGAGATCGCGGCCCTCGATGCGTGGGAGCAGGTCGGACGGGTCCCCGCCGGAACCGGCGCCGCGGTGCGCGATCGGGCCCGGATCGACTCCGCGCGGATCGCCGAGATCGAGGCCGAGGTCAACCACGACGTGGTCGCTTTCGTGTCCCAGGTCGCCGAGACCTGCGGGGACGCCGGCCGCTTCGTCCACTACGGGCTCACGTCCTACGACGTGGTGGACACCGCCCAGGGTCTCGCGCTCAAGCAGGCCTGCGACCTGCTGGAGACAGGCCTGGAAGAGCTCGTGCGAGCCGTGAAGGCCCGGGCCCTTGAGCACCGGGACACGATCTGCATGGGACGCACCCACGGAATCCACGCCGAGCCCACCACCTTCGGTGCCAAGCTCGCCGGCTACGCCTTCGAGTTCCACCGGCACCTGGAACGGCTCCGCGAGGTCCGGGCCCAGGTGGCGGCGGGCAAGCTCGCGGGCCCCGTCGGCTCTTACGCCAGCGTGCCCCCGGAGGTCGAGGCGGCGGTGCTCGGCCCCCTGGGTCTGGCCCCCGAGCCCGCCCCCACCCAGATCGTGGCCCGCGACAGGCATGCCGCCTACCTGGCGTGCCTGGCCGGGATCGGGTCCTCGATCGAGCGACTGGCCGTCGAGATCCGGCACCTGGCGCGCACCGAGGTCCGGGAGGCCGAGGAGCCGTTCGCCGAAGGTGCCCAGAAGGGGTCGTCGTCGATGCCCCACAAACGCAACCCCTGGCGCTGTGAGCGCCTGTCGGGCCTGGCGCGGCTGCTGCGCGGCTATGCCCACGTGGGCTGGGAGAACCTGCCCTCCTGGCACGAGCGGGACATGTCCCAGTCCTCCACGGAGCGCGTCGCCCTGGCCGACGCGTCCATCGTGTGCGACTTCGCCCTCGCGGAGGTCGCCGAGATCGTGGCCGGGATGCGCGTCTACCCGGAGCGGATGCGGGCCAACATGGAGCGCAGCTTCGGTCTGTACTTCAGCCAGCACGTCCTGCTGGCACTTGTCGACGCGGGCCTCGACCGCGACGACGCCTACCGGATCGTCCAGTCCGCGGCCATGACCTCCTGGGAGGACGAGCGCCCCTACCTCGAGGTGCTCAAGGAGGACGACCGTACCGCCGTGGTCGATCTCGACGCCGTGTTCGACGAAGGCCGGTTCGTCCGTAACCTCGGTGTGGTCTTCGAGCGGCTCGAGTCCCTGGAGAGCTGAGTGGCCTCCGCGCGCGCGTGTCGGGGGGATGGTCTAGCATCAGGGACGTGACCGCAGCACTCACCGACCTCGAGATCGGGCTTCCCCGCGTCGCATCCGGCAAGGTCCGGGAGATCTTCGACGCCGGGGAGCATCTGCTCATGGTGGCCACCGACCGGATCTCGGTCTTCGACGTGGTGCTGCCGACGCCGATCCCCGACAAGGGGGCCGTCCTGACCGGGCTGTCGGTGTTCTGGTTCGACCTCCTCGGCGATCTCGTCCCCAACCATCTGGTGGCCTGGCGCCGTTCCGAGTTCCCCGAGGCGGCCCGGGCGGAGGAGTTGCGCGGACGCTCGATGCTCGTCCACCGGGCGGACATGCTCCCGATCGAATGCGTGGTCCGCGGCTACCTGGTGGGCTCGGGTTGGAAGGACTACCAGCGCACCGGCACCGTCTGCGGCATCGATCTGCCCGAGGGCTTGCGTGAGGCCGACCGGCTCCCGGAGCCGATCTTCACCCCCGCCACGAAGGCCACCACCGGACACGACGAGAACATCTCCACCGACGAAGCCAAGCGGGTCGTCGGCGACGCGGCCCTCGTCGACCGGGTGGTCGAGGTTTCGATGGCTCTGTACGCCGAGGCCGCCCGGCACGCCGAGTCCAAGGGCATCATCCTCGCCGACACCAAGTTCGAGTTCGGCCTGGTGGACGGCGAGCTCACGCTGTGCGATGAGATCTTCACCCCCGATTCCTCCCGCTACTGGCCCGCCGACGTCTGGCAGCCGGGCACGAACCCCCCCTCCTTCGACAAACAGTACGTGCGCGACCACGCCGACTCGGTCGGCTGGGACCACGACCCGCCCGGCCCCGAGCTGCCCGCCGGGGTCGTGGAGGGCACCCGGGCCCGGTACCGCGAGGCCTACGAGCGCCTCACCGGGTCGTCGCTCGACGACTATCTGGCGGAGGCCTGACGTGACACCGGCAACCCGGCTGCGGCTGCGGGTGCGGGTGAACGTGATGCTCAAGCCCGAGATCTCCGATCCCCAGGGTCAGACCGTGGAGCGCTCGCTGCCGGCGCTCGGGTGGAGCAACGCCTCCGACGTGCGGATCGGCAAGCGGCTGGAGTTCACCGTCGAGGCCGACTCCCCCGACGGCGCCCGCGCACAGGCCGAGGAGATGTGCGAGCGGTTCCTCGCCAACACCGTGATCGAGACCTACACGGTGGACGTGGAGCCGTCGTAGCGCCGTGAACCCCCGGGTCGCCGTCGTCGTCTTCCCCGGCTCCAACTGCGAGCAGGACGTCCTGCACGCGCTGCGCCTGTCCGGTGCCGACGCCGACTACGTGTGGCACGGCGACGACGACCTCACCGGCGCCGACGCCGTCGTGCTGCCCGGTGGCTTCGCCCACGGCGACTACCTGCGCACCGGAGGCATCGCGCGGTTCTCGCCGGTGATGGAGGCGGTGGCTGGTCTGGCCGAGCGGGGCGCGCCCGTGCTCGGTGTCTGCAACGGCTTCCAGATCCTGGCGGAGGCCGGCCTCGTGCCCGGGGCGCTCATGCGCAACGCGGGCCTGCGGTTCCTGTGCATGTGGACGGAGGTCGTGGTGGCCGATGTCGATACCCCGTTCACCCGTGCCTGCGAGCCGGGGGTCCGTCTCCGGATCCCCATCAATCACTACGAGGGCAACTACGTGCCGCCGCCGGGCGTCGAACCGCGCGTGGTCTTCCGCTACGCCGACAACCCCAACGGCTCCTGGCGGGACGTGGCCGGGGTGGCCAACGACGCCGGCAACGTGGTCGGGCTGATGCCGCATCCCGAGCGCGCCGTCGAAGGGTGGCTCGGCTCCGCGGACGGCCGCCTCGTCTTCGACTCGCTCGTCGACTGGTGCCGGGAGGGGGCGCGGGTGTGAGCGGCAAGACCGACACCACACCGTTGTACGAGGCCCTCGGACTGACCAGGGACGAGTTCGACGACATCGGGCGGGTACTCGGCCGGGAGCCCAACCACACCGAGCTCGCGATGTTCTCGGTGATGTGGTCGGAGCACTGCTCCTACAAGTCCTCCCGGACCCACCTGCGCGACCTGCCCACCGAAGCGCCGTGGCTCGTGGTCGGGCCCGGCGAGAACGCCGGTGTGGTCGAGGTCGCGCCCGGGGTGCTCGTCGCCTTCAAGATCGAGAGCCACAACCATCCGTCGGCGGTCGAACCCTTCCAGGGTGCGGCAACCGGGGTGGGCGGGATCGTGCGCGACATCCTGTCCCTGGGGGCGCGGCCGATCGCGCTCCTCGACCCCCTGCGTTTCGGCCCCCTCGACGACCCCCGAAACCGGTACCTGTTCGACGGCGTGGTGCGTGGGATCGCCGCCTACGGCAACTCCCTCGGGTTGCCGACCGTCGGCGGCGAGGTCGTCTTCGATCCCGCGTACTCGGGCAACCCGCTCGTGAACGCGATGTGCGTCGGCATCGTCGAGGACGGTGAGATCCTGCGGTCCGCCGCCGGAGGGCCGGGCCAGACGGCGCTGCTCTTCGGTTCGAAGACAGGCCGGGACGGCATCGGCGGTGCGTCGATCCTCGCCTCCCGGGAGTTCGAGGAGGGGGCCGAGGCCAAGCGTCCGAGTGTGCAGGTCGGCGACCCGTTCATGGAGAAGCTGCTGATCGAGGCCTGCCTCGAGCTGAAGCGCGAGGGCCTGCTGGCCGGCATCCAGGATCTGGGTGCCGCAGGGATCACCTGCGCCCTGTCGGAGACGGCCGCTGCTGCCGGGCTCGGGATCGAAGCCGACCTCGGACGGGTGCCGCTGCGGGAGCCCGGGATGGAGTCCTGGGAGATCTGCATGAGTGAGTCCCAGGAGCGGATGCTGGCCTGCATCCCCTCCGACCGCGTGGAGCGGGCCGCGGAGATCTGCGCGAAATGGGGCCTCGATGCCACCGTCGTCGGCCGCTACCGGGAGGGTGGCCGCCTGCTGGTCCGCTACCGCGACGAAACGGTGGCCGACGTGCCCGCCGAGGCCGTCGCCGATGGACCGCAATACGACCGCCCGGTGGCCGAAACCGACCGCTCGGCCCTGCACGCCGTCGATCCCCTGTCGCTGGCCTGGCCCGCCGACCTCGGCGCGCTGCTGCTGGACGTGCTCGCCAGGCCCTCGATCGCCTCCAAGGCCTGGGTGTGGCGGCAGTACGACCACATGGTCCGCCTCAACACCCTCGTCACCCCGGGTGCGGACGCTGCCGTGCTGCGCGTGCCGGAGTCGGCCCGGCCCGGCGGGCCCCAGGTCGGTCTCGCCCTCGCATGCGACGGTCCGGGTCGGATCGGGACGCTGGACGCCTGGACCGTGGGGGCCCTCGCGGTCTGCGAGTCGGCCCGCAACGTGGCCTGCCTCGGTGCCCGCCCCTTCGCGATCACCAACTGCCTGAACTTCGGCTCCCCGGAGCGACCCGAAGTGATGGGCGACTTCGCCGCGGCGGTGCGGGGCCTGTCCGACGCCTGCCGCGCCTACGGCATCCCGGTGGTCGGTGGGAACGTGTCCTTCTACAACGAGTCGCCGGCCGGCGCCGTCCACCCGACGCCGGTGGTGGGGATGCTCGGTGTGGTCGACGACGCCTACACCCACCGTCCGGCGTTCGCCCGTCCCGGGCAGACCCTCGTGCTGCTCGGTGCCACCCGCCCTGAGCTCGGCGGCAGCGAGGTGCTCGCCGTCGTCCACGATCGGGTCGCCGGGCGCCCGCCCGCCCTCGACCTCGCCGCCGAGGTGGCCCTTGCCCGCTTGCTCGCCGACACCGACCTCGGTGGCGCGGCCCACGACCTGTCCGAGGGCGGGCTGGCCGTCGCCCTCGCCGAGATGGCCCTCGGGGCGGGGGCCGGGATCCGCTTTGAGCTGCCCGCGGGGGCCGAGCCGCTCTGGGGGCTGTTCGGCGAGTCCACCGGGCGGGCCGTCGTTGCCTGCGATCCCGACGACGTCGACCGGCTGCTGTCCGCCGCCGCCGGGGCCCGGCTGCCCGCGCACGTCCTTGGGACGTTGGACGGCGACCACCTCGAGCTGCCGGGCGCGCTCCGCGTCCCGGTCGAGGAGCTCCGGCAGGCCCACGAACGGACGATCCCCGAGGCGATGACCTGATGAGACGGATGCTCGGGATCCTCGTCGGCCTGGCCGTTCTCGCCGGCGCGTGCACCATCGGCGAGGAGGAGGGTGAAGCCTCCGAGGAGCTCACGGAGATCGCCACCTCGGCGGACGGGATGGGCTACAAGGCCACCTACCGGTTCGGTCTCTCGGGGGAGCTCGCTCCGGCGGTCGAGACCGTCATGGAGGTCGTGCAGCAGCCGCCCCAGAGCGTGCGCCGGATCGATGCCGCGACGCTCGACGCGGACGGGGAACGGATCACCGTCAGCCAGTGGCTGGTCGACCTGGACGACGGCAGCTTCGCCTGCGCCGACTACGACGACGGCGTACGGTGCGTCCCGAGGCCTGCCCCCACCGGCGTCTTCGGCTATGCGCAGGTGGACGAGATGCTGCGGGCCGTCCGTGATCCCGAGAACTTCCGCGCGGTGGAACGCACGGACCGGGTACGGATCGCCGGCGAGGAGGGAACGTGCTTCATGGCCGCGCCGCAGCCGGCCACGCCCGCGCCCATCCGGTCCCCCCAGCCCCGCTTCATACCGACCACCTACCGGTTCGAGTTCTGCTACACGACCGACGGGATCCTGCTGCGGGCCCGTCGCCGGATCGTAGGGGACGTGCCGGACGATCTCCTGGGTCGTACCGAGGCCACCTTGGAGGCGACCTCCGTGAGCCGTGAGGTCGGGCCGGAAGACCTCCGCCTGCCCGGCCCGGTCGACGAGGGGAACGGTGGATGAAACCGGTGGCCGATGGTGCCGGGGCCGGGCCTTCCATCGGATACCATGGTGGTGGGCCGGAAGTACCAGCGGACCTGGAGGAACCCACCATCCCCACGCCGTCAGACCACCCCAGAGAAGCGTGCGGCGTCTTCGGCGTGTTCGCGCCGGGTGAAGACGTCGCTCGTCTGACGTACTTCGGACTCTTCGCCCTGCAGCACCGCGGGCAGGAATCCGCGGGGATCGCCGTGGGCGACGGGACGGAGATCGTGGTGTACCGCGACCTGGGGCTCGTCACCCAGGTATTCAACGAGCAGGTGCTGAGCGGCCTCACCGGGCACGTGGCGATCGGCCACGTGCGCTACTCCACCACCGGCGCCTCCAGCCGATGGGACAATGCCCAGCCCGCCTTCGTCACCCGCGCCGACGGCAGCGGCTTCGCCCTCGGTCACAACGGGAACCTCGTGAACACCGTCGAGCTCGACCGCCAGCTCCGGGCGCGCGATGTGATCGTTCCCTCGACCTCCGACTCCCACCTCGTCGCCGAACTGCTCGCCCTCGCCGGCGACGGCGACCTCGTCCGGGCCTGGAAGGACGTCGCCCCGACCCTCGAGGGCGCTTACAGCATCGTCGCCGTGGACGAGGAACGCGTCATGGCCGTCCGCGACCCCCACGGGGTCCGGCCCCTCGTGATCGGCCGGTTGCCGTCCGGGGGCTGGGTCTTCGCCTCGGAGACCTGCGCGCTGGACATCGTGGGCGCCGACTACATCCGTGACGTGGAGCCGGGCGAGCTCGTTGTAGCAGGGCCCGACGGTCTGGAGAGCCACACCCTCGCAGAGCCCTCGCCGCGACTGTGCGTCTTCGAGTTCGTGTACTTCGCGCGGCCCGACTCCGTGCTCTTCGGCCGCAGCGTCTACGAGGTACGGCGGTCGATGGGCAAGCAGCTCGCCGACGAGGCCCCCGCGGAGGCGGATCTGGTGATCCCCGTCCCCGAGACGGCCACCGCCGCGGCGCAGGGCTACGCCGACCGCTCGGGTCTTCCCTACGCCGACGGGTTCGTGAAGAACCGCTACGTGGGACGAACCTTCATCCAGCCCACGCAGTCGCTTCGCTCGCAGGGGGTGCGGATGAAGTTGAACCCGCTGCCCGAGGTGATCGAGGGCAAGCGCCTGGTCGTCGTCGACGACTCGATCGTCCGCGGGACCACCACCCGGGAGATCGTCGCGATGCTCCGGCGGTCCGGCGCCCGCGAGGTGCATCTGCGGGTGAGCTCGTCGCCGATCCAGTGGCCCTGCTTCTACGGCATCGACACCGCGGACCGCGACGAGCTGATCGCCTCGGAGCGCAGCGTCGAGGAGATCCGCGACTTCGTGGGGGCCGATTCCCTCGCCTACCTGTCGGTGGACGGCATGCTGATCTCCACCGGGGTGCCCACGGAGCGCTTCTGCCACGCCTGTTTCTCGGGGGGCTACCCGATCGCGGTCCCCCCGGAGATGGCGCGCACGAAGAACGTGCTCGAGATGCCGAGGGTGAGGAAGGTCCGGCAGGCGTGACGACCTACCGCGAGGCGGGCGTCGATCAGCAGGCCGCCGACGCGCTGGTGCCGATCTTCGCGAAGCTCGCCGCCCGGACGGCCCGTCCGGAGGTGCTCGACGAGGTCGGCGGGTTCGCCGGACTGTTCTCCCTGGAGAGGATCGCCGAGCGGGGCTACCGGCGTCCGGCGCTGGTGTGTTCCACCGACGGGGTGGGGACGAAGGTCGAGCTTCTCCGGGCCGCCGGTATGCACCACACCGCCGGCTGGGACGCCGTCGCGATGAACGTCGACGACGTGGTGTGCTGCGGCGCCGAGCCGATCTTCTTCGTCGACTACGTGTCCGTCGACCGTCTCGACCCCCGCGTGATGGAGGAGATCGTGGGCGGCGTGGCAGACGGCTGCGCCGAGGCCGGCTGCGCGCTCGTGGGTGGCGAGACCTCTCAGCACCCCGGACTCCTGCCGGAGGGCGGCTACGACGTGGTTGGCACCTGCGTCGGTCTCGTCGACCTCGACCGGCTCTGGGGGCCGGGCCGGGTCCGCGCCGGCGATGCGATCGTGGGTCTCGCGAGCTCGGGGCTGCACGCCAACGGCTTCGCGCTCGTGCGGATGCTCGCCGAGCGCGAGGGGATCGAGGTGCCGCCCGAGCTGCTGGCGCCCACGGCGATCTACGCCCGGGCGATCCTCGAGGCCGCCTCCCGGGTGGAGGTCGGGGCCGTGGCCCACGTGACCGGGGGCGGGATCGCCGGCAACCTCGCCCGGGTGCTGCCCGAGGGCCTCGGAGCCGACGTCGACACCGCCGCGTGGCACCGGCCGGAGGTTTTCGGCTGGCTCAGCGACCGCGGTGTGGACGAGCAGACGCTCCGGGACACGTTCAATCTCGGGCTCGGGATGCTCGTCGTGACCCGCGACCCGGAGGGGTTGATCGATGCCTTCCGCGGATCCGGTGAAGAAGCCTTCGAAGTGGGCCGGATCACCGACGCCCCCGGTGTCGGCCTCCGCGGCTAGTCGAGGTATCCACGCAGTCGGCGTGGTACCAGGTCCGGGGGAGGGTCTTCGTCCAGGCCTGCGGGGAGCCGGTGGTCGTAGGTCAGCATGAACAGCAGGTTGGCGTCCGCCCTGCGGCGCGTCGCCGCCGCATCGAGGAACGCGGCGAAGGCTTTGGCGGTGTAGGTGGGTTCCATCGTCAGCCCGAGCTCCGCGGCCACCTCACGGGCCGCCGATCCGGAGGCGGTGGGGACGGCGTAGCCCTCGCCGAGGTAGCCGTCCACCGCCCGGAGGCGGGAGAGATCGAGCCCGGGGACCCCCGGGCGGTGCGCGGCGATCCGCCGGTGTGCCCTGGAGGCCAGCCAGCGAAGCCAAGCCCTCGAGGTCGCCGGTTTGGGATACACGCGGACGGCGAAGACCTCCGTGGCGAGCCCTCCAACCTGCAGTCCCACCGCCAGCCCGGCCGCTGAGCCCCCGCTGCCGTAGGCCAGGTACACGGCGTCTGGTTCCGGCATCTCGCCGGCGGCGACCTGTTCGGCGATCTCCAAGCCCGCGTTGACGTAGCCGAGGACGCCCGCGACCGACGAGCCGCCGGGCGGGACCAGGAAGGGACGGCGTCCCCGGGCCCTGATCCGCGCAGCCACCGCAGCCATGACCAGAGGCGCGGTGGTGTCGGAGCCGGCGACGGTGATCTCCGGGCCGAGGGCGCAGATCGCGCGCAGGGTCCGCTTGGAGGCCGGGGTGGCTTCGTGGGGGAAGATCACGAGATGCGGCCGCAGGCCCGCCTCCGGTGCGTGGTAGGCGGTCGCGAGACAGTGGTTCGACCCGATCCCGCCCAGCGTGAGGATCGTGTCCCGTTGCAGCGCGAGGGCGCGGCCGAGCAGCGCCTCCAGCTTGCGGGCCTTGTTCCCACCGCAGATCTCCGCGGTGAGGTCCTCGCGCTTCACCCAGGCCCGGCCCCCGAAGGACGGCACCACCCCGCCGAGATCCAGCTCGTGGACGGGGGTCGGGAAGGTCCCGAGCGCGACGAGCGGCTCAACGGCGAGCTCGGGAACCGCCCGGAAGAGTGCTCGCTCAGCCGAAGGCATGCCCCTATCCTCACCCCAGGCAGACCCATATGCTAGGCAGGTGCCGTTCGGGCGAAGCTCCGGGTCCGGCGGTTTCTCCGGAAGGTGGTTGATGACCGAACAACGTACTCCCGAGCCGAGCACGGAGGGGGCACCGGCCGAGCGCGACCGGGGAGACGACGTCCGACGATCGGCGCGGGTCGCCGGTCTGCGCGACTTCGAGATGCCCACCCTCGAGCAGGTCGAGCGACGGCGCTTCGAGCTGCTGGGTCTGATCTTCTTCATCCTCGTCGGCTTCGCCATGTTGGTTGCGCTGCTGTCCGGGGAGTTTTTCGAGCCACCCGGCTGGCTGGTCGAACTCGGCCGGACGGGTACGGTGCTCCGGGGGATGCTGGTCGGCCTCGCGATCCTGTTCTCCGTGTACGTGTGGGAGAAGGAACGGCATCTGGCGAAGCTGGCCCGGGCACTGGTGAACGAGCGGGTCCTGTCTGCCGCACTGGCCAACCGCCTCAAGGAGATCTCACTGCTCACCGAGGCGGGGAAGGCCGTGGTCTCGCACCTCGAGCTCGAGGAGGTGCTGGGGGTGATCCTCGACGCGGCCTCGGATCTGCTCGGAGCGGATGAAGGCTCGGTCATGCTCCTGGACGGTGATTCCCTGCTGGTTTCCGCGGCAACCGGCCATGGTGCCGACTACATCGGGGTGCGAGTGCCCGTCGCCGAGGGCCTGGCCGGACACGTTGCCCGGAACCGGGAATCCCTGCTCATCGAGGGCCGTGTCGACACCGAATTGGTCGACACGCCATTGCGCCCCCGCGAGGAGGACATCCTGTCTGCGGTGTCGATCCCGCTGGAAGCGAAAGGGGAGCTCCTCGGTGTGCTCAACCTCAACGTGAGGGAGGGCGACCGGCGCTTCGACGAGTACGACCTGCGTGCTCTGGCGTTGTTCGGCGAGCACGCTGCGATGGCGGTCCGCCACGGGCGGACGCTGCGCAAGGAACGGGAGATGCGCCAGCAGATCGCGAAGCTCGACCACCTGCGTTCGGAGCTGGTGGGGACGGTCACACACGATCTGAAGACGCCGCTCACGACCATCCTGGGATCGGCGAAGATGCTCAAGACGCACTTCGATGCCCTGAGCCCGGAGCAACGCCGGGAGATCATCGACACGGTGGAGCGGCAGTCGGAGCGACTGCTGCAGCTCATCGACCGGTTGCTCGGTGCCGCGAAGGCGCACGCCCGGCATCCGGTCGCCGTCGGCCCGCTGGACCTCGTCGCGCACATCGAGCCGCTCGTGCGCGCGTACGCGAGCGCCCACGACAGGAACGTCGTCGTTCACAAGGAGAGCGATCGCGTCCCGGCCATCGCCGATCCGGACGCCATCGAGCAGGTGGTCGCCAATCTGCTGGAGAACGCGGTGAAACACACGCCGGCCGGGACGAACATCCGGGTGCGCATCGCGTCCCGCGGTTCGGTGGCCGAGGTCTCGGTTGCCGACGACGGACCGGGGATAGCGTCCGAAGAGCTCCCGCACCTGTTCGAGCCTTTCCGACAGGGGACCCTCACGGGGGAGGGAGGCGTCGGACTCGGCCTGTTCATCGTGCGCAGCCTGGTCGTGGCTATGGGGGGGCACGTGGACGTGCAGAGCCCGCCGGGCGACGGGGCTTGCTTCACGTTCACGCTGCCCGGCGGTGGTTCGGAGCATGCCGGATCGCACGAATCACTGGAGGCGCCGACGTGAGCTCCGGCAAGGTTCTCGTCGTAGACGACGAACCGGCGCTGCTGCGCATGCTCCAATTGGCGCTCGAGAGCGAGGGGTACCGCGTGATGCTGGCCTCCGACGGTAGGACCGCCCTCACGCGAGCCAGGGAAGAGCAGCCGGATCTCGTGCTCCTCGACATCATGATGCCGGTGATCGACGGGTGGGCAGTCCTCGAGGAGCTGCGGGGGATGGACTGCAGGCCGAAGATCGTCTGCTTCACCGCGAAGGACAGCAATCGCGATCGCCTGAAGGGCTGGCGGCTGGGCGCCGACGAGTACGTCACCAAGCCCGTCGACATGGACCGCTTGCTGGGCCTCGTCGGCGATGTGCTGTCGCGGACCCGGGGCGGGCAAGAGGAGCGCCGTCGGCAGGCCCTCCGGGAGCTGGGTGCCGACCCGGTGGAGTCCAACGGTGCCTAGGTCTGCTCGGCGCGCTCCGCGATCTCGCGGCCCCGGGGGCCGAGCGCACGCCGGTCGCCATCGCGCCGGGTGACCCCCGAGCCGTCGAGATACTCCAGGAGTGGGACAGCGTACTTCCGGGTGGTCCCGATCGCGTCCCGGACCTCCGCGACGGTCGCCGGGCCCCCGGTGTGGATCAGATGCACCACCGACTCCTCGATCTTGCGCATCACATCGGTCGCATAGACGATCTGCGGCGAAACACGCGCGATCTCGCCGTTGCGTTCCAGGGCCTTCAGCAGCTCCGCGGGCAGCCCGAGCTCGTCGATCGTGGGTGGCGAGATGCCGCCGTCCCTGAGCTTGGTGATGGCGGCGTCCGCCGTTGCTCTGTCCTCGGGTGACAGCTGGAGGCCGTGGTCCGGGAGCCGGCAGACGGGACCCTCGGCGACCAGCGTACCGGCGGCCTCCCACACGCCCACGAGCTCGTTGAAGACTTTGGTGTCGAGGTCGAGGGCGCGGCGGAACGCCTCCCGGGGCATCCCGGGTTCCAGGTGGTGTTCGGCGTGGTGCGCGGCCAGCGTCTGCCGGGCGATGCCTTCGAGCTCGCGCGCGTAGGGGGCCGAGAGCAGGTGGGACGCTGTGGCCGTCACGTCATCCGTGGCGACGGCACCGGCGACGGCGTCGTCGAGCTCCAAGGCTCCCAACCCGGCGAGGTGGGCCAGCTCCTCCCGTCCGACGAGGCGTCGCTCGGCGACGATCTGCGCGACGAGTTCGTCCCCCGAGACCTGCTCTCGGGCCCGCAGTCGCTCGAGCGCTTCGGTCTCGCCGCGGCGCAGCCGGCCGGGGGCCGGATCCAGCACCGTCCCGCCGGCCACCGTCTCCCAGCGGCCGACGTCGCGGATGATGAACCGGTCACCCACGTCCAGCGGAACCGACCGCATCGAGAAGACCTGGACGAGGATGCTGGCGTCCGCGGTCAGGACCGGCAGGCGGCCCTCGTGGGGGGGAGGATCCTCGAGGAACTTCAATCGGCAGGGGGCCTCGGCGGCGCCGACGAACAGCTCGTACGCACCGCGCTCCGCGACCGGGTGCTCGAGGTGTCTGGCCGTCCAGAGCCGGGCAGCGAAGGACTCGGTGGTCCGCCACTGTCCGGGACGTACCACGGCGTCGCCGCGATGCAGCTCCTGCTTCTCGAGGCCGACGAGGTTGGCGGCCACGCGGCTCCCGGGTGCGGCCTCGTCCACGGTGCGGCGGTGGGTCTGGAGACCCCGGATGCGGGCCTTGTGCCCGGCGGGCAGCACCTCGATCTCGTCGCCGACGCGCAGGGACCCGCCCGTGAGCGTGCCCGTCACCACCGTGCCGGCTCCCGTGATCGTGAAGGCCCGATCGCAGAACAGGCGTGGCCTCCCGCGGTCCGCTGCCTGTTCGACCCCCGCGAGCGCGTCGTCGACGGCTGCCCGGAGGTCCTCGAGGCCCCGTCCGTCCAGCGCGGAGACGCGCACCACGGGTGCGTGCTGGAGCACGGTGCCGGCGAGTCGGTCGGCGAGATCGGCGGTGACGAGATCGGCGAGGTCGTCGTCCACGAGATCGGTCTTCGTCAGGGCCACCACCCCGGTTCGGATCTGGAGGAAGTCGAGGATCTGGAGGTGCTCGGCGGACTGCGGCATCCACCCCTCCTCGGCGGACACCACGAACAGTGCGGCGTCCACCGAGCCCACCCCGGCCAGCATGTTCCGGATGAATCGCTCGTGGCCGGGGACGTCCACGATCCCGATCTCCCGTCCCGACGGCAGGGACAGCCATGCGAACCCGAGATCGATCGTGAGGCCCCGTCGCTTCTCCTCTTCGAAGCGGTCCGGATCCATCCCGGTGAGGGCCTTGACCAGCGTCGACTTCCCGTGGTCGACGTGTCCGGCCGTGCCTATCACGTGCATGGTGCTCCTGTCGTCAGCGGTCGCTGGATGCCGGAAGCACACGATACCCGGGCACCGTGCCCGGTCGCCGACGGCCGCGTAGACTGGAAGCCCGTCCCCGGATCCGACCACAGCAGGAGGATCGATGGTTCACCACATCAGCAGACGCGGTTTCCTCGGCCTGACCGTCGGCGCGGCCGCCTGGGCGTGCGGGCGCGGAAACGACACGGCCGCGCCCGTGGATCCCACACCTTCGACCGAGACGTTCTCGCTGACGGCGGCCAACCCGCCGGGAAGCCTCGCGGTCGGCGACCGGCGGATGGCCTTCGGGATCTTCGACGGGCCCAGCCCCTTCGTGCCGGATCGGCCCGGGGACGTGCGGATCACGCTCGCGCCGCCCTCGGGTTCCGCGCCCGGCCCCCTCACGCCCCGGATCGAGGAGATCCGGATCGGCGAGGGTGGCGACCCCGACCACGAGCACGAGGAGGGAACCGAGATCCACGAACTCCTCGTCGTGCAGCACCAGCTCGAGGTGCCCGGATTCTGGTCGGCGGAGGCCGAGTTCGAGGCGGACGGTGAAACCCGGAGGCTCACGCACACCTTCGAGGTCGCCGACTCCAGTGCCTCCCCCGAGCCGATCGCGGGTGACGAGGCGATCTCCACGGCCAGCCCGACCACCGGCGATCCGATGGGAACCGATCCTCTGTGCACCCGCGAGCCGCCGTGCCCGCTGCACGAGGTGAGCATCGACGAGGCCCTCACGGCCGGGAAGCCGGCAGTGATCGTGTTCGCGACGCCGGCTTTCTGCACCTCGCGGACCTGTGGTCCGGTGGTCGACATCACCGAGGTGGTCGCGCGGGACTTCGCCGACGAGGTCACGTTCGTCCACGTCGAGGTGTGGAAGAACGGGGAATCCGTCGGTCAGTACCCGGACGGTGCCGTGGACGCCTTCGTCGCGTGGCAGCTGCAGACCGAGCCCTGGGCGTTCTTCGTCGGCGCCGACGGGCTCGTGAGGGACCGCTGGGCGGGGGCCTGGGGACAGGACGAGACCCGCGCCCACGTCCAATCTCTGGCCGCCGGCGAACTCTAGGCTCCGGCGGCCGCTGCAAAGGCGGCGGGCAGGTCCCGGTCGCGCTCCGGGGGCACCGTCCGCAGGTCGCAGATCACGGCCTGGTCTTCGATCCGGACGATCACCGGCGGATCGCCCTCCCGCAGGGCCGCGGACAGCGCTGTGGCCCGGTAGCCCGGGTGCGTGACGCGCAGCGCGGGGGTGGGGATGTCGTGACCGGGCAGGGATCCCCCGCCGGCGACCGACGCACTCGCCACGACCTCGGTCTCGTACCCGGAGGCCCGTAGCCTCCGTCCGAGCGTCGCGCAACGCCGGCGGAGCGCGTCCGGGTCGGCGTCCACCATCTGCCACACGGGGAGCCCGTCCACGCGGCTCTCCAGGTACAGGCCCACGGTTGCCCCGAGGGCCGCGAGCTGCATCTTGTCGGGGCGGAGCGCCCGAAGGAGTGGGTGGGTGCGTAGCCGGTCGACGAGTCGCCTGCGGCCGCAGACGATGCCCGCCTGCGGCCCTCCGAAGAGTTTGTCGCCCGAGAAGCAGACGAGGTCGGCGCCCTGCGAGAGCGCGTCGGACACCACGGGTTCGTCGGCCATCGCGCGGTGCAGGAGCCCGGACCCGACGTCGTAGACCGATGGCACCTTCGCCCGCCGTGCCACCTCGGCGATCTCGGCCATCGAGGGCGAGGCCGTGAACCCCACGACCCGGTAGTTGGACGGATGGACCTTCAGCACGAGCCCGGTCCCCTCGTCCACGGCGCGTTCGTAGTCGCGCAGGTGGGTGCGGTTGGTCGTCCCGACCTCGCGTAGGATCGCGCCGGACTGGGAGAGCACCTCCGGGATCCGGAACTCCCCGCCGATCTCGATCAACTCGCCGCGGGAGATCACCACCTCCCGGCCGGTGGCCAGCGCCGCGCACACCAGGAGCACGGCGGCGGCGTTGTTGTTGACCACAAGAGCCGCCTGGGCCCCCGTGGCCAGGGCGATGAGCGGCTCCACGTGCACGTATCGATCGCCCCGACGGCCGGTGGTGGTGTCCCATTCGAGGTTCGAATAGCCGCCGGCCACGCGCACCACCGCCTCGACGGCGGCGGGGGCCAGGGGAGCGCGTCCGAGATTGGTGTGCAGAACCACACCTGTGGCGTTGAGGACGGGCCGCAGCAGCGCGGCGCGGCGCCGGCCGGCCTCGTCGCGCACGGCGGCACGGATCTCGTCGGCGCTGGGGACGGTCTGTGTCCGGCGGGCCCGGCGCCGGACCGCAGCGACCACCGTGCGGGCAGCGTCGGCGGCGACCGCCTGCGGAAGATCGGGGAACTCCTCGGCCACCTCGCGCGTGAGGCGGTCGACCTGCGGGATCCGTCGGCGGGGGTCGGTGGCGGCCACGCCTTAGCCTACGGGCCGGAAGCGGGGCAGCGTCACGTCATCGACCTCCTCGAAGACGATGCCGACCGCCATGCCGATGTGGACCGTGTCGGGCGCGCAACCGATCACGTTCGAAGTGATGCGGCAGCCCTCGTCGAGGTCGATCACGGCCACCACGTACGGCAGTTCGTCGGCCCAGCCGGGCGTCCTGTTGCGGTGGATCACCGCGAACGTGTGGACGGTGCCCCTGCCCGTTGCCTCGACGTGTTCGACGCCCGCATGCCCGCAGGACGTGCAGTGCACCCGCGGCGGGAACTGCACGGCCTCGCAGGACCGGCAGCGCTGCAGGATGAGACGACCGCCGGCTGCGGCCTGCAGGACCGGTTGTGCCTCCGCGGGGGGCTCGGGCAGCGGCTTGCCGCTCACGCGTCCCTCCCGCAGATCAGGGTTGCGTGGCTCGAGAGCTGCCCGCCGACACCGTGAACCAGGCAGGTGTCGACGCCGTCGCCGCGAACGAGCGTGGCGGGGTCGCCGTCGCCGCGGAGCTGCCGGACGGCTTCGATGACGAGGAACATCCCGCGCATCCCCGGATGACAGGCCGACAGCCCGCCGCCGTCGGTGTTGACCGGCAGCGGGCCCCCGAGACGCAGGTGCTCGCGGACGAAACCCCCCGCCTCGCCCTTCGGGCAGAAGCCAAGATCTTCCAGGGCCAGGAGCACGGTGATCGTGAACGAGTCGTAGAGCTGTGCGCACTCGATGTCGGCGGGGGTGAGGCCGGCCATCCGGAAGGCGGCGCCGCCGGTGTCGACGGCCGCCGTACGGGTGAAGTCGGGCATTGCGGAGGCCGAGGAGTGACCAATCCGCTCCCCGTAGCCGAGCATGCGGACGGGGCGGTTGGGCAGGTCGCCGGCCCGCTCGGCGCTCGTGACCACGAACGCTCCGCCGCCATCGGACACCACGCAGCAGTCCAGCAGGTGCAGCGGCTCGGCCACCCACGGGGAGTCCAGGACGTCGTCCACGGTGATCGGGTCGCGCTGCTGGGCCTTGGGGTTGAGGGCAGCGTGGCCCCGCACTGCGACGGCGATCTGCGCGAGGTCCTCAGAGGTGGTGCCGTATTCGTGCATGTGGCGGCGTGCGGCCAGCGCATAGGCGCCGATGAGCGTCTGTCCTGCGGCGGCGTCCCAGAAGCGGGTGTGGAAGCTGCGGTCGCCGGGTCCACCGCCGCGTCCGGACCGGCCGAGCTCGGCATGTGTGACCACCGCCACCTCGCACAGTCCCGAGGCGACCGCCAGCGCCGCCCGGGCAGCGTGGTAGACGAACGACGAGCCACCCACCGCGGTGCCGTCCACGAAGCTTGGGCGGATCCCGAGGTACTCGGCCAGCGCCATCGGATTGGACGCACCGAACCGGGTGGAGGCGGAGAGCAGGCCGTCCACGTCGGACAGGCGCAGGCCCGCGTCGGCGAGCGCGTTGCGGATGCCGAGGACGTGGTGCTCGGTCTGGGTCATCTCCGGCGTGCGCGGATACTCGGACACGGCCGCGCCGACGATGCGCGTGCGGGCGAAGGCTTCCGAGAGCAGCGTCGTGTCCACGGCTCCCAAGCGTGCCCGAGCCCGGGGCGCGAGCACCAGTCGGGGGCGCTCAGCCGCCGGGTGTCTCGAGGCCGAGCGCGCGGCAGCACAGACGGGCGATGCGCTCGCTCTGTGCTTCCAGCCCCCCCGATGCGCGTTGGAGCTCGGGGATCAGATTGACCACCCCGGTGACGACGATCGTGCCGGTGAGCTCGAGCTCGTCGTCGGCGAGCGGCGTGCCCAGGCGCCGTCCGAGCGCTTCGAACAGGCCGATGATCCGTTGGACGTTCTCCGTGCGCTGGTTCCGGATCACGGGCTGGGCTGACGCGAGCTCCTCGCGGATCACGTTGGCCAGGCGGGGGTCGACGGACACGTAGCCGATGAGCGCACGGATGACCTTCAGGATCGACGTATAGGGGTCGGCGGTGTCGCACGCCTCCGCGGCCTCGACGCCGGCGCGGAGCATCCCGGCGCTGGTCCGGCGGTAGAGCTCGACGAAGCACTCCTCCTTCGAATCGAAGTGCTCGTAGAAGGTGCTCTTCGACAGGCCCGCTTCAGCGACGATGTCCGCGACGCGGGTACCCTCGTACCCGCTCCGGCTCGCCAGCCGGCCCGCCGCGCGCAGCAGGTCGCGGCGCTGGCGGCGGTAGCGCTCCTCGTGCGAGACCTTGCCCCACGCCCGCCGCTGGCGACGCGGTGACGGATCGTGTACCTCCGGTGGTACGGGCCATCCGGCCTCGGGTGTCCGCGGCATGGGCCCATGGTCGCACAGGGGGCCCCACCCCATCACCGCCCCCCGGAGGGCCATGGATGTGATGTGGACGAATACGGTCCCGCCCCTCCACGACGATCTGCTCGTATGCTTCAGTCATGGAGGCCGTGGTTTCTGTCGAGGAGCAAGGAGGTGAGATCGGCTTGGCGGCAGCCTACATCCTCGTCTCCGTGGAGGCGGGGAAGGCCAGAGAGGTGCTCCGGGCGATCCGCGCCCTCGAAGGCGTCCACCAAGCCCACGCCTGCTGGGGTCAGCCCGACATCGTGGCGTTCATCGACCTCCCCGACGACCACGACCTCGCCGAGGTCGTCCTCGGGAAGATCCACACCCTGCCCGGCGTGCGTTCCACCGAGACCCATCTGGTGGTGGACGTCTGAGCATGCGGCGCGCGACGCTCCTCTGTGGATTGGTGCTCGGCGGCGTGCTCCTGTTCGCGGCTCCGGGCTTCGGGGACCCCATCCCCAGCCCGTCGCCGTCCCCGTCCCCGACCCCGTCCCCGTCCCCGACGCTCTTGCCGCTCCCGACCACGCCCACGCCCACGCCCCAGCCCACGCCGACCCCGGAGCCGACGCCGTCGCCCACACCGGCCCCCACCGCCGAGGCGACGCCTGCCCCGGATCGCACACCCGTCCCCCGCACCCCGACACCGGTGCCGACGCCGGAGGAGGATGTGCTCCCGACTCCCCGGGTGACGCCCACGCCGACCCCGGAGCCCGATGGGGCGCCGCCCAGCCGTGCGCTCGGATGGATGGGCCTGTTCGGCTCGGTTCTGATGATCGGGGGGTCGGCGTTGATCTGGGTGCGCTACCTCCGGTAGGTGCGCAGCCCCATCTCAGCGTGAGGCGAGGTAGCCCCCGAGCCGGGCGACCGCTTCCTCGATCCGCTCCAGCGAGGTGGCGTAGGAGAAGCGGAGGTACCCCTCACCGCGGGAGCCGAAGTCGATCCCCGGCGTGACGGCGACACCCGTCGCCTCCAGCAGTTCGATGGCGAAGGACATCGAATCGGTGGTGAACGCCCGGGCGTCGGCGAACAGGTAGAAGGCGCCCTGCGGGCGGACGGGGACCGGCAGCCCGATCCGGGGGAGCTCGTCGAGGAGATACCGCCGTCGTTCGTCGAAGCGCAGCCGCATCGCTTCGACGTCCTCGTGGGCGTCGAGCGCCTCGAGGGCCGCCCACTGACCGAAGTCCGACGCGGAGATGAACAGGTTCTGCTGTAGCGCCTGTACCGCCCGCGCATGGGATGAGGGCACGACCAGATATCCGAGCCGCCAGCCCGTCATCGCGTAGCGCTTCGAGAATCCGCCCACGACGAAGGCATCGGGCTGGAACTCCAGCGCACTGCTCGCCGTCCCCTCGTAAACGAGGCCCTGGTAGATCTCATCGGACACCAACGGCACGCCGGTGTGGGCAAGGGCTTCGAGGACGTCGGGCCCGGTAAGCGCCCCGGTTGGGTTGGCCGGCGAATTGACGACGATCGCGCGCGTGCGCCGCCCGATCGCGTGGCGAACCCGATCGGGGTCGTAGGCGAAACCGGCGCCGGCGTCGACGGGAACAGCCCGTGTCCGGACGCCCAGAGCGCGCGCGATGTTCGGGTAACAGGGATAGCCGGGATCGGTCACGATGATCTCGTCGCCCTCATCGCAAAGCGTCGCGAAGGCCAGGAGCAGGCCCGCGGACGACCCCACGGTGATCACGACGCGAGCCGGATCCACGGCGACACCGTGATCGGTCAGGAGCCTCGCCGCGATGGCCTCTCTCAAGGGTTGGATCCCGAGGGAATGCGTGTAGTGGGTGCGCCCCGCTTCGATGGCCCAGACGCCGGCTTTGACGGCGGACGGCGGGGTGGGGAAGTCGGGTTCACCCACCTCGAGGTGGACGATGTCGCGTCCGGACATCTCGAGTTCCTGGGCGCGCTCCATGATCTCCATCACGAGAAAATGACCCACGGACCGCGCGCGTTCGGATGGAAGACTCACCTGCCCACGATGCCGCATCGCCGGCATCGTGGCACGTCGCAGGAATGGAGCGAGACCCCCCTCTTGACAGAAATCAACACATCTCTACAATGACACAAGTGTAATTACGACTGTGTCGTTCCTTGTGTCCGTGGAGTTGGGGGGCGATGGAGCGGCGGAGACGGCGACCCGGGACCGGGATGAACTCCGGATGGGTCCCACGGAGAAAGGGGTCGGGCGTGTGGCGCATACGGTACGACTGGCAGGAGCGGGCGGCGTGCATCGAAGCGGACCCGGACCTGTTCTTCCCCGAGCGTGGGAGCCCAGGTGATTCTGCGAAACGCGTGTGCGTGAATTGCGACGTCCGTCTCGACTGCCTCGAATACGCGCTCGCCAACGGTGAGCGCTACGGGATCTGGGGCGGCTTGACCGAACGCGAACGGACACGACTGCGGAGGCAGGCATCGCAGTTGTTCGCGGCGGTGTGTGAAGGCGAGGACATCCGGGATGTTCTCCACCGAGTGGCGGCCGTTCGGATCGGTCGGCGTCATGCACGTGCCGCATCCTGACAACGCGTTCCCCACTCGCTGTTGTCGACCGCGTGGTCGTTGCGACAACCGACTTGGCGTGCACGGGATGTCCGATGCATGTGTTGAGAACCTTCACACGTGCATGAACGACGGCTATGGTAGTTCCGCTTCGACTGATTGAACGTATGCAGCGCTGACGATCCACCAGAGGTCATCCGATCGAGGAAAGGAGGTGACCGGATGCCGACGAAGAAGGCGGCCAAGCGGCCAGCCAAGAAGAAGACGGCTGCGAAGCGGAAGCCGGCGGCCAAGAAGAAGACCGCCGCCAAGCGGAAGCCCGCAGCGAAGAAGAAGACGGCTGCCAAGAAGAAGAAGCCGGCAGCGAAGCGTAAGCCGGCGGCCAAGAAGAAGACGGCTGCCAAG
>CAZLKN010000012.1:37920-62746 GCA_964560135.1 uncultured Actinomycetes bacterium
AAGCCGGCAGCGAAGAAGAAGACGGCTGCCAAGAAGAAGAAGCCGGCTGCGAAGCGTAAGCCGGCAGCGAAGAAGAAGACCTCTCGCAAGAGGTAACCGTGCTGCCCTTCAGGGGTTAGAGCTCCCCCGCGGAGTCCCGCGGGGGAGCGCTATCTTCGGGGAGGATCCGGAGAACGCATGGAAACGGGGCGATCTGTAGGACGCACCGGAGATTTCAAGGAGCATCCGCACTCCCACGGCACCGCCACGGAGATCCTCGCGGTAGGTACCGCGACCGGCATCAGAGCCCTGAAGGTCGGTGCCGTCGGGCTGCTTCTGACGGCGGCGGTCCAGTTCGCGGTCGTCGCGATCGGTGGGAGCGTGGGGCTGTTCGCCGACGCCCTCCACAACCTGGGCGACATCCTCACGACGATCGCGCTCTGGATCGCATTCGCTGCGACCAGGCGCGCGGCGGACCGCCGCTACACGTTCGGCTACCAACGGTTCGAGGACCTGGCCGGCCTCGGCATCGTCCTCGCCATCCTCGGCTCCGGAGCACTGGCCGTCTACGAGGGCATCTCCCACCATCTCCGGGGTGATGTACCCAGTCATCTGGGCCTGGGGGTGATCGCCGCAGCGGTGGGTGTGGTCGGCAACGAGGCAGTCGCCCAGGTCAAGATCCGGGCGGGCCGTCGGATCGGATCGCCGTCCCTGATGGCCGAAGGGCAGCACTCGCGGGTCGACGGCCTCGCCTCGCTGGCCGTCGTCCTCGGACTCGGCGGGGTGGCGATCGGTTGGCATTGGGCGGACGCCGTCGTCGCCGTGGGGATCGGGTCGTTCATCGTCGCTCTCGGGATCCGTGCGGGGACGCCGATCATCGGGAGGTTGGTCGATCGCGTGGATCCGGCGGTCGTGGAACGCGTGGCACGCGTCGCCATCGGCGTGGAGGAGGTGCACGAGGTACACGACATCCGTGTCCGCTGGGCCGGCCGGAGCCTCTACGTACTGCTGCACATCTCTCTGCCCGGCAGGCTGACGATCGAAGAGGGTCACGCCATCGGCGAGGAGGTCCGGCAGGGGATCGTCCACGCGCTGCCCAATGTGATCCAGGTCGACGTCCACGTCGACCCGTTCCCCCGGGGTGGCCCGGACCGGGAAGCGACAGGGCCTCCCGTCGAGGATGTCTAGGGGCACACTGTTGATGTGTCGTTGAAGGAGCGCTTCGCGGAGGCCTGGACGGAAGCCCGGCGTGTCCACCGGGCCGGGGGATCCGGTGCGCGGGCGGCCGAAGCCCACGCAGAGATGGTGGACGCGATCGTCGCCGGGCTGTTCGCCGATGCGCTCCCAGCCACCGGGGGCCGGGAAGCAGGGGTCGCGCTGCTGGCGGTCGGAGGATACGGTCGCGGGGAGCTGCTCCCCGGATCGGATCTGGATCTGCTCCTGCTCCACCGGGGTTGGGCGCTCGCGGATGTGGAGGCGCTGACCCGGGGTGTTACGTATCCGCTGTGGGACGCGGGCCGGGAGGTGGGTCACCGTGTCCGCGATCCGAAGGAGGCTCTCAGCAGCCTCGGGGAGGTGGAGGAGGCGGCCGCGATCCTCGACGCCCGCCTTCTCGCAGGCGACCGCGGTCTGTACCGGGAGTTCCAAGCCGATGTGGTGCGCATCCTGCAGCGGGGGCGTGCGGCGTTCTTCCGGGCCCTCGCGGCGGCGACCGCGGAGCGGCACACGAGGCACGGCCACGCCGGACATCTGCTCGAGCCGGACATCCGCGACGCGGCGGGCGGCTTGCGGGACCTGCACACGCTCGGCTGGGCGGCGGCGCTGCTCTCGGGGGACCGGAGTCTGCGGACGTTGGAGGAGAGCGGAGCGATGTCTGCCGAGGATCGTGCCGCCTTGGAGGCGGCGCACGGATTCCTCCTCGAGGTCCGCATCGAGAGTCATCTGCTGGCCGGCCGCAGAGAGGACCGGTTGTACCTCGAGAACCAGGACGATCTGGGCCGACGCCTCGGCTTCACCCGAAGCGACGGGGCGGAAGCCGGCGACGGATTGATGCAGGAGATCTACCGGCACGCGCGAGGCGTGGAGGCGGTCGTCACGGCCGTCTGGGAGCGACTGGCGAAACGACGGCGGATCTGGGGCTCGCGGGTGCGGACGCTCGGGGACGGCTGTGTGCTCCGCGAAGGCCACGTGGACGTCGTGGCGGTTCCGGGTGTCCACGAGGACCCGGCAGGATGGCTTCGCGGTTTCCGTCACGCGCTGCGGGAAGGCGTCCGCGTTTCCCCGTCGTCGGTGGCGCGCCTGTCGAGGGCCGTCGCTGAGCCGGGAGAGGTTCCGTGGACGCCGGATGCCCGCGAGGTGTTCGTCGACATCCTCCGGTGGGGGCCTGCGAGCATCGAGGTGCTGGAGACGATCGACCGGTCGGGGCTGCTCGAGGCGCTGATCCCCGAGTGGCGGACGGTGCGCTGCCTGCCCCAACGCGACCTGTACCACCGCTACACCGTGGACATGCACCTGTTCACCGCGGTCGCCGAGCTGACGGCCCTGCGGGCCTCCTCCGAGGAGGATGTTGTGGAGGCGTGGTCGCGTGTCGGCGAGGCGACCTCGCTGACCGTCGCCCTTTTCCTGCACGATGCCGGAAAGGGCCGCGGTGGCGACCACTCCGCGGTGGGGGCCGAGCTCGCGGGACACACGGGCCGGCGCATGGGACTGACGGCGGACCAGGTCGAGGAGGTCGTGTTCCTGGTCCGCGACCATCTCACCCTGGCGGATCTGGCGACACACCGGGACATCGCCGACCCGAAGACGGTTCGCGAGCTGGCCGGCCGGGCCGGGTCGTCTCGACGGCTCGCGATGCTGTACCTGCATACCCGCGCCGATGCGCTGGCCACCGGTCCGGAAGCCTGGTCGACGTTCCGTGCGGCCCTGATCGGCGAGCTCTACGGCCGGACCCTCCGTTTCATGGAGGAGGGTGTGCTCGAACCGGAGCGTGCTCCCCCCGTGCCGCCCCAGGTCACGGAACTCGGCCCCCGGGAGGTCCGGATGAGCGTCGAGCGAGCATCCGGTCACGACGAGGTGCGCGTCGTCACCGCGGATCGGTACGGCCTGTTCGCGACGGTCTGCGGGGTGTTCGCGCTGCGGGGGATCGATGTGCACGCCGCCGAAGTCTCCACCGTCGACGGGATCGCGGTGGAGTCGTTCCACGTTCGTGGTGCCCATGGGCCGGTCCCCGACGAGCGGTGGGAGCGCGTCCGGATGGATCTTGCAGCCGCACTCGAGGGCCGCCTCGATGTTGATGCTGCCCTCCGCAAGAAGGCGGCCCACGGACGGCGGCCGCGGCTCCCGACGAAGACGGCCGGCGTCCATGTCGACGAGGCGGCGTCCGACGTCGACACGGTGATCGAGGTGCGATCCGGCGACCGCCTCGGGCTGCTCCGTGACATCACCAAGGCCTTGGCGGACGCCGGATGCGACCTGCGGATGGCCAAGGTCGCCACCTACGGGAACCAGGTGGTGGATGTGTTCTATATACGGGACACAGCGGGCCGCCCCATCCGGGATGCGGCGCGTCTGGCGGGGATACGGACATCGCTGGAAGCGGCGGTCGGCTCCGTTCCGACGACGCGGTGACGGCGAAGACGTCCGGCTACCCGTATCCCCCCGGGGCGGGTGAGCCGGGAGCCGGTCGAGGTCACGTTGCTCTCCCGGTCCGGCTCGCCTACCGTTGGCCGATGTTCCGGATCGGTGTGGGTGCGGTGATCACCAACGAGCGGGGCGAGGTGCTGCTGTGCCGACGCACCGACTACGACCTGTGGAACCTGCCCGGGGGCGGCATGGAGCCGGGAGAGGCCCCCTGGGAGGCGGCGGTCCGCGAGACCCTGGAGGAGGTCGGGGTCGAGGTGGAGGTCACCGGGCTCGTCGGCCTCTACTTCAAAGCGGACACCGATGAGCTCTACCTGGCCTTCCGGTGCCGGATCGTGGGCGGTGAGCTGCGGACCACAGACGAGGCGGACGCGATCGAGTACTTCACCCCCGACGACCTCCCGGAGAATCTCAGCCCGCGGCAGGTGCAGCGCATCCACGATGCGCTCGCCGGTACGGAGGTCGCCTTCCGTACCCAGGCCGGGCCGGGGGCGCGCGAGCTGATCGAGCGCGGCCTGATCGACCCCCGTTGAGTCAGCGGGTCCACAGGGGGTGCCCGGGGAACTCGACGCCCGGGGGAAGATTCGCGGCGGCGATCGGTGGCTGGGCCTCCGGCGCCACGGGGAGGACGCCCGCCCAGACGGGGAACGACTGATCCTCCTCGGGATCTTCCGAAGATGCGGGGCCCCGCCTCAGCAGCGCCACGCGGCTACGCGTCGTCGTCCTCGAGCATCGAACGGATCCTGGTGAAGTACCGGTCCCAGAAACGGTCACCCAACTTGCCCCGGACGGCGAGGTGGTCCGCCATGGCGATGATGTCGCCGTAGTTCCATACGTAGCGTGCCTTGGCGAACACCGGCAACAGATCGAGCTCGCTCTTTGTGATCGGGCGAACCGACTGGTAGCCCTCGAGGAACGCGTCGCGCACCTCGTCCGTCACGCCGTCGATCGCTGCGACGAGATCGTACGCGCGCCAGCCGTACCCGCAGTGATCGAAGTCGAGAACCGTCGGTGTGCCGTTGTCCCAGTGACAGTTGCCGTCGTGGAGGTCGGCGTGGATGACGCCGTAGGAAGGTTCTTCCTTGGGGATCGTCTCGATCTGTGCCCACAGTCGTTCGGTGAGCGTGCGCAACGCCCGGATGTCCTCATCGCGGGAGCCATGGAGGAAGGACGTCACCTCCCGTACCGGCATGCCGAGCAGCAGGTCCGCATCGAGGTGGTAGCGGCGATGGGTGGTGGCGAAGTCGGATGAGACGACGTGGATGCGGGCGCAGACCCGCCCGAAGGTGCGGGCGTCGTCCGCCTCCAGAGGAATCGGCCCGCCGGGCGCGAACCGAAAGAGGGCCGTGTGCCTCCGGCCTTCGGGTGCCTCGAGCGTCCCCAGGACGTCCCCGTCACGGCGGGCGGCGGGCGGCACCACCGGCAGGCCGGCGGCGTGAAGATGGGTGAGCAGGTCAAGTTCGAAGCGGACGTCGGACTCGCCCGGCATCCAGTACTTGTCCGTCGGATACACACGCAACACGTAGCGGCCCGAGGGTGCGTCGACGGAGAAGTAGTCGTTGAACCCCCGGTGCCAGACGGCACAGGACGGCGTTCCACCGAGGTCGTAGTCGCGCGCGATGGCGGCTGCGATCGCGTCCGGCCGAAGCGTCGAGTGGAGGGCGGGTACCCGCACGTTCACCCTGCTCGGGGGCCCGTGGGTCCGGTGGTAGCGGGTTCCACGGTCCCGGCGTAGATCCCCAGCTCATTGCCGTTCGGATCCAAGAAGTAGGCGTCACGGCCCGGATCGGCCGCACCGATCGGGCCCGGTTCCCGCGTGATGTTTCCTCCGTGCTCCCGGATCCTGGCGATCGCCGAGCCCATGTTCTCCACGCGCAGGACGAGGACCACAGAACCCACTGCAGGTACCTTGGTGCCATCGAAGGCGCCGCTCACATTGCCGGACTCGAACGACCAGTACGTCGACCCGGGCACGTTCGGTTGCACCTTCCATCCGAAGACCTGCTGATAGAAGAGCCTGGCCTTCTCGAGGTCGGGAGCGGGGATCACGATGTGGCAGAAGGGACTCTGTACCGGGTCGGACATCTCGCCTCCTGCCTGGGACAGTACCGCGCTCGCCCGGGTCAGCGCCGGACCCAGCGGGTTCCTTCGGGGGTGTCGATGAGCTCCACCCCCGCCCCCTGGAGGCGGTCGCGGATCGCATCGGCCCGCGCGAAGTCCTTCGCCGCCCGGGCCTCGTCGCGCTCACGCACCAGTGCCTCGAGGTCCTCGGAGAGTCCGCTGCTGGGGGCGAGGTCGAGTCCGAGGACGCGGTCCCAGGACAGCGCAAGCGTGCGCCGCGCCCCCGGCGGGACCTGTTCGTCCCCCAGCATCGCGTGCAGCACGCTGACCGCCTCCGGCAGGTCGAGGTCGTCGCCGATCGCCTCCACGAACCGGTCGTGGTGGGCGAGGGCCCGCTCGTCGGCGACCGCCGCCCGCAGCGCCGCGTCGGTGGCCGGGGCGGTATCACCGTCGTCGAGCAGCGCCACGCGCTCCCGCAGGCGTCTCAGGGCGGTGGCGGCGGCATCCAGGGCCTCGTCGGCGAAGTGGAACTGGCGGCGGTAGCGGGCCGTGAAGCACAGGTACCGGAAGGCGAGCGGATCGTAGCCCTGCTCGGTGAGTGTCCGGATCGTGATCACGTTCCCGGCCGACTTCGCCATCTTCGCCTGTCCCATCAGCAGGTGGTCGCCGTGCACCCAGGTGGACACCACCCGGTGGCCCACCGCCCCCTCCGACTGCGCGATCTCACACTCGTGGTGGGGGAAGACGTTGTCCACACCTCCGGTGTGGATGTCGAAGCGGTCGCCCAGCAGGTGCATCGCCATCGCCGAGCACTCGATGTGCCAGCCCGGATACCCCGTCCCCCAGGGCGAATCGAAGACCACGAGCCGGCGCTCACCCGCGGCCTTCCACAGCAGGAAGTCCTGGTGGTTGCGCTTGGCCGCGTCGACCTCGACGCGGTGCCCGGCCCGCATCTCGTCCGGCGACTGGCTCGACAACGCCCCGTAGCCGGGGAAACTCGTCACGTCGTAGTAGACGGTGCCGTCCGCCTCGTAGGCGTGGCCGCGCTCGATCAGCTTCGCGGCGAGCTCGATCATCTGCGGCACGTGCTCGGAGGCGCTCGGATAGGCGTCGAAGCGACGGATGTTCACTGCATCGCAGTCCTCCAGGAACAGCTGGGTGTAGCGATCGGCGATCTCCGCGGGCGACAGGCCCTCGTCCTGCGCGGCCAGCAGCATCCGGTCGCGGCCGGAGTCGGTGAGCTCGTCGGTCATGTGACCGACGTCGGTGATGTTCATGACCGCCTGCACCTCCAACCCGTCGTAGGCGAGCACCCGGCGCACCACATCGGCGAGCAGGAACGTGCGCAGGTTGCCGACGTGCACCGGGCGGTAGACGGTGGGGCCGCAGGAGTACATCGAGACGCGTCCGGGGTGGAGCGGCTCCACCGGCCGCACCGACCTCGTGAGGGTGTCGTGGACACGCAGCATCGGGAGCCCAGGCTAGCAGCCGTGGTTCGGTTGTACCGTGGGCCTATGGATGTGCTGCCGATCGAGCAGGCCTACGAGCTCGCCCACCGCGGAGCGGTGGTGGTCCGGCGTCCCGACCGGGGCCTGGTACGTCTCACCGGCGAGCAGCGGATCTGGTTCCTGCAGAACACCGTCTCCAACGACGTCGAAGGCGTGGAGGTCGGGGATTGGGTCGCGTCCTGCTTCCTCACCACGAAGGGCAAGGTCGTGGCCCACTTCCGGATCGGGGTGCTGTCCGAGGAGCTCTGGCTGGACGTCGACCCCCCGGGAACCGCCGATCTCGTGGACTGGTTCACGCGCTACCGCTTCCGCACGAAAGTCGAGATCGAGGACCGCTCCCCCGGTTCGTTCACCATCATCGGCCCGGCGGCGGCCGAGCGCTGCGGCGACGGCGAGGTCCGCTTGGAGGACGGCGCCGTGCTCTTCGGCGGGCGCCTCGGCGACGTGGCCGCCCTGGACGTCCATGCCCCCGAGGCTCCGGGGTGGGTCTCGGATCTGCCGGTTGCCGGCGAGGAGCTGTACGAGGTGCTGCGCCTGGAGGCCGGGATCGGGCGCTTCGGCGTCGACTTCGGCGCCGACACCCTGCCGCAGGAGGCCGGGCTCACGTCCATCGTGTCGGCCACCAAGGGCTGCTACGTGGGCCAGGAGGTGGTGGCCCGGCTGCACTTCCGCGGCCACGTGAACCGGGTGCTGCGCCGGCTCGAGATCTCCGCCGACGTGGATCCCGCGGCGCTGCCAGGAACCGAGGTGCGCTACGAGGACGGGAAGGTCGGTGCCGTGACCTCGGCGGCGCGGAGCCCCCGCGCGGGCGTGATCGGCCTCGGGATGGTGCGCGTAACCGTCCCCGAGGGGGCCGACGTCGAACTGCCGGGGGCCGGTTCGGCGACGGTCGGGCCGGTCCCCGAGGGGACCAAGACCGTCAGCTCGAGAAGCCCTCGTCCCGCAGGCGGTCGATGACGATCATCGACGCCAGCGAGTGCTCGATCGCGGCCCGGTAGATCTGGCCCGGACGCCGCAGTTCGTATTGTCTGTCGGCCGGGCGCCGCCGGCGCCCTCCTCGCGTCGGCCGCTGGCCCGCGAGGTGCAGTGTCTCCCTGATGACAGTACTCACATGGCACCTCCCGACTCGGGTTTCGCCTTCGGCGCGCGCTCTCCTGCACCGCCTCGGACGCAGAATCGGACCTACCGGGTCGAAGGGCACCGGGAGATATCGGACCTACCGGGCGAACGCCTCGTCGAGGAACGGTTCGAGCCGCTCGAGGATCTCCTGCGGGAATTCGATCGGCAGGGTATGGGAGCCGCCGTCGAGGAAGGTCAGCCGGCCGTCGGGCAGCGCCCGCGCCATCGCCGTGGCGACGCGCTTCGGGGTGAACGGGTCTTTGGTGCCGTGCAGGATCAGCACCGGCACCCGGACCCGCGGGAGCAGGTCGGAGGCGTCGTGGTTGTGCATCCCGCGGAGCATCTTCGCGGCGATGAGAGGATCGATCATCGACAGATGATCGAAGTAGCCCTGCATGTCCTCGGGCGACACGCCGGGGCCGACGGCCCCTAGTGCGTGGCGTCCGGCCGGGAACGACAGGGGGCTGCGGAGCAGCGTCCGCCAGGCGAGCAGGGTCACCCGCGGGAGGACATGGAGCAGCGGCAGGACCACGGGGGCCGCCCGCGCCGACAGGTCGCTGCCGTAGAAGGTCCGCAACGGGGAGCGGTACGCGCCCGCCAGGGAGACGAGGGCGGCAACCCGTTCCTCGAAGTTGCGGTGGAACTCGAGCGCCACCTGGAAGCCCATCGAGTGGCCCACGACGGCCGTCCGCTCGATCCCCTCGGCCTCCAGGATGTTGCGCAGGTCCCGCGCCGACGCCTCGATGGTGAGGTCGCCGTCACGGATGTTGCGCGCGTGGAAGCCGGGATCGCGCGGCAGACCCGACACCCCGGTCCCGCGGTAGTTCCAGACCAGCATGCGGTAGCGTTCGGCCAGCGGCGGGACGATCTCCTTCCAGTAGGTGTCCGGACAGACGAACCCTCCGCACATCGAAACCACCGGAGCGTCCCGGGGGCCGAGGAGCGTGTAGGCGATCCGCGTGCCGTCGAAGGACCGGATCGCGCGGTCCTTCGGCCAGATCTGTCCGGCCGTCTTCGGTCCCCACCACCATCTGGAGATCACATGCGGGAGCCTACCGCGACACGACGGCGCACCCGTAGCCCCAGACCGGATGCGGCTGGAGCCCCGGCGTCCGAGCAGCCGCCGGCGCCAGCCACTGCGGCAGGATCGGCGCCCGAACCGTTGACGCGGTCGTGCCCGCCGTGACCCGCAGCACGTCGATGCCTCGCTGGGCATCGATCGAATACACGATGTCGTCGCTCACCCAGCGGGCATCGAAGGCCTCGGTGCCCGGCCCGATGAAATACCCGACCTGCCGGATGTCGTCGGGATCGGAGACGTCGAGGAGGCGGAGGCCCTGGTGGTACCAGGCGATGGCCACCAGGTCGTTGCGCTCGTCGAAGTAGTGGGCCGAGCAGGTGACGGTGGCGACGTTGTCGCCGTCCGTCAAGGTGCCGGGCGGGAAGCCGTTGAGTTCGGTGTCCCAGCGATCGCGGATCTCGACGGTGGCGGGCGGGTTGCCGTCCGCGTCGGAGCGGTCGAAGTCGATGAGCGAAGCGGTGGCGAACCGCCCCTGCCCGTCGCACATGGGCTGGAGCCAGTTCTCCTCGGTGATCAGCAGCTTCTCGCCGGCCCGGAGAGCCGGGTCGTCGTCTCCGCTGCTCCGCGGCACCCACTCATCGGCCCGCGGCCGCAACGAGTTGTGGTGGTAGCCGAGCGAGCCGGGGTCGTGACGGGTCACGGTCACCGGGTTCACCGGGTCGGTGGTGTCCAGGGCCGCGAACCCACGCGAACCCACCATCCACGCCAACCCCGTCGCGTCCACCTGGAGGTCGTGGGTGTCCCCGACCTCCGAGACCCACGACCGGGCGAGGACGGGCTCGCTCGGATCGCGCAGGTCGATCGCGTACAGACGGCTGCTGCTGCCGCCCGGCCCGGTGGCGTAGGCCCAGGAGCAGTCCGCCCGGATGCAGGACACCGTATGTCCCCCCGTGTAGTGATGGAACCGGCCGTCGTCGGGGTCCGTCCAGGTCCCCCGGAAGCGGTTCCCGGTGAGCGGGTTGAGGTGGGCGAAGGTCATCGGTCCGGGCAGGCCCGAGAGGTCGATCACGTACAGGCCGCCGGCGGGTGTCGTTGCGAACGCCGGGTCGACCGCGATCAGCAGGATGTCGTCGTTGAAGTCGACGTCCTCGTTCTGGATGTGCGGCAGGGGCAGGTGTGAGACGAGAACGGGCACCTCGGGGGTCGACACGTCGTAGGCGGACACGCCGCGCAGGCTCGTCATGACGAAGTAGGACCTGCCGCGGATCTCCCGTACCTTCCCGCCGACGGCCCCGACCTCGGGGATCGTCATCACCAGTTCCATGCCGTCGGCGACCACCGGGGTGGACGCCGATGAGGGGGAGGCGTGGACGAGGCCGCTCAGGAGGGCGGCCACGAACAGCACGCGGATCGAGCGCATGGGGCTCCTCTCAGCTTGCGAGGGATACGTGGAACGGGTTCGACGTCCGTCCGGTTCGTCCCTGCCTGGACGGTGCGAAACGCGTCCGTAACACAGGCCTTACGTGCGCGTGACCGGGCCTCGTCGCGCCGCAACATCCCGTTCCTAGGCTTCGGATGTCGTCGATCCGAAGGAGGACCTCAATGCACCTATGGAAACGTGCGGCCACCCTCGCCGCGTGCGCGGCGCTGGCCGTCGTCGGGATCCCGGCGGTCGCCCACGCTCAACAGGAGGCGGCGTTCGCCACGGAGCTCGACCTGCTGGTCGTGTTCCTGATGCTGTCGACGGTCCTCGTGTTCATCATGCACGCGGGCTTCGCGATGCTCGAAGCCGGGCTCACCCGCGGCAAGAACGCGGCGAACATCGTCGGCAAGAACCTGGTGACGATCTCCGGAGGAATGGTCGTCTACTACATGATCGGCTTCGGGTTGATGTACGGCGAGAACGTCGCCGGCCTGTTCGGGAGTGACATGTTCTTCCTCCGCGGGGACAGCTACGTCCCCGATTCCGTCCTCGAGATGGACTTCGCCTTCCAGGCGATGTTCGCCGCCACCGCAGCCACCATCGTGTCCGGTGCAGTGGCCGAGCGGATGAAGTTCGGAGGCTACGTCGTCACCGCCCTCGTCATGACGGGGCTGATCTACCCGATCGTGGGGGCCTGGACGTGGGGCGGCGGGTGGCTCGACGAGATCGGCTACGCGGACTTCGCCGGATCGGGGATCGTCCACATGACCGGTGGCGTGGCCGCGCTCGTGGGGGCCACGTTCCTCGGCCCCCGGATCGGCAGGTTCGCCAGCGGCCGCAAGCGGGTCATCCCCGGACACTCGATGCCCCTGACCGCCCTCGGCGTGACCCTGCTGTTCTTCGGGTGGTTCGGCTTCAACGGCGGCTCGGTCCTCGCGGTGGACGGGCCGGTGATCGGCGCGGTCATCGTGACCACGGCCCTCGCCGGCGGGGCCGGCGGGATGGCAGCGGCGTTCTACACGCGCGTCCGGTACGGCGCCTGGGATGTGAGCATGATCGGCAACGGGATCCTGGCGGGGCTCGTGGGGATCACCGCCGGAGCCGACGTGGTGAGCAACGCGGGGGCGCTGGGTGTGGGTCTGATCGCCGGCGTCCTGGTGGCGCTGTCGGTCTCCTTCTTCGACTCCCTGCGTGTCGACGACCCGGTGGGCGCGGTGAGCGTGCACGGGACGTGCGGTGTGCTGGGCGTCCTGTGGGTCGGCCTCGCGCACACGACCGATGGGCTGCTCTACGGAGGCGGAGCCACGCTGCTGATCTACCAGGTCATCGGGGTCGTCGCGATCGCGGCGCTGGTCGCGGTGGCGGCGGCGATCCTGTTCGGGTCGCTCAAGGCGTTGAACCTGCTCCGGGTGCCCGAGGAGGAGGAGCTCGAGGGCTTGGACATCAACGAGCACGGGATGTGGGGCTACCCGGAGTCGTTCCTCGGAGCCACGGGGAGTGCCACGCCGGAGTCGGTGGCCCAGGTGCGGACCCAGGTGCGCGCACAATCCTTCGAGGAGGTGGCCCGATGAGGCTCGTCACGGCGATCGTCAAGCCCTTCCGGCTCGACGAGGTGAAGGAGGCGCTGACCGGGGTCGGCGTGAACGGGTTGACCGTCACCGAATCCCGCGGTTTCGGCCGACAGCGTGGGCATGCCGAGGTCTACCGGGGAGCCGAGTACCAGGTGGACTTCGTGCCCAAGGTGAAGGTCGAGGTGCTCGTCCCGGACGAGCTCGCCGACAAGGTGGTGGACGCGGTCATGGCCGCCGCCCGTACCGGGAAGATCGGCGACGGGAAGATCTGGGTGGTCCCGGCGGAGCAGGTCGTCCGTATCCGCACCGGCGAAGCCGGGGACGAGGCCGTGTAGGTTCCCCCACACCACGACCGCGCGGTGGGACGGCCGTTCGACGGGCCGTCCCACCGGCGTCTTCGGCGAGGCGTTACGCCTCCGTAACAAGCCGAAACGTCCTCGAAAAGCTCACTCCCTACGGTGTGCGCAGCCACTGATCCGATGCGACCGAAGGGGGAACCGATGAGGCCCAGCTCGTGGAGGCGACCGGTGCTGGTGGGCGTGGGGACGATCTCGGCCGTGCTCGCCCTGGCGCTGCCCGCCGCCGCGGCGACGCAGGAAGCCGCCGTGGACAGCGGGGACACGGCCTGGATCCTCGTCTCGGCGGCGCTGGTCATGTTGATGACCCCGGGTCTCGCGTTCTTCTACGGGGGCCTCGTGCGGTCGAGGAATGTGCTGAGCACGATGATGCACTGCCTCGCCGCCCTCGGAGCCGTCAGCGTCGTGTGGGTGGTCGTCGGATACACGCTCGCCTTCGGCCCGGATGTCGGCTCGTTCGTCGGAGGCCTGGACTTCGCCGGTTTCCGCAACGTCGGCGACGCCGCCGGCCCCCATGCCGACACGATCCCGCACCACAGCTTCGCGATGTTCCAGGGCATGTTCGCCGTCATCACCCCCGCACTGATCGCCGGGGCGTTCGCCGAGCGGATGCGGTTCTCCGCCTACCTGCTGTTCATCGTGGCGTGGTCGGTGATCGTCTACGCCCCGGTGGCCCACTGGGTGTGGGGCGGCGGGTTCCTGGGCCCCGCGGGTATCGACGCGCTCGACTTCGCCGGCGGGACGGTGGTGCACATCAACGCCGGCATCGCCGCGCTCGTGGCCGCGGTGATGGTCGGCAAGCGGAGCGGCTGGCCCCGGGAGGCGATGACGCCCCACAACGTGCCGTTCGTGGTGCTCGGCGCCTCGATGCTCTGGTTCGGCTGGTTCGGGTTCAACGGCGGGAGCGCCCTCGCATCCGACGGCCTCGCTTCGCTCGCCTTCACCACCACCCACGTGGCCACCGCCGCGGCGGTCTTCGGGTGGCTCGTACCCGAATGGATCAAGCACCGGAAACCGACGACCGTCGGTGCGGCCACGGGTGCGGTGGCCGGACTCGTGGCGATCACGCCGGCGGCCGGGTTCGTCCGGCCGTGGGCGGCGATCCTCATCGGTTTCGCGTCCGGTGCTCTCTGCTACTTCGCGGTCAACCTCAAGTGGCGGCTCGGCTACGACGATTCGCTGGATGTCGTCGGCGTGCACTTCGTGGGCGGTCTCGTCGGCGCGCTCCTGACGGGGGTCTTCGCCGTCGGGTCGGGTCTGTGGTACACGGGCTCCCTCGATCAGCTCGGACGGCAGGCAGCCGCGGTGGGGGTCACCATCGTGTGGTCGCTCGTGCTCACCGCGGTCATCCTCAAGATCATCGATGCGGTGGTCGGTCTGCGGGTCGACGAGGAGCAGGAGGCGACCGGCCTCGACCTGTCCCAGCACGGCGAGACCGGCTATTCGTTGGTCGAGTACGGTTCGTCGGGGTCGTAGACGCTCACGAGGTAGAGAGGAGTCCGCATGAAGCTCGTCACGGCGATCGTGAAGCCGTTCAAGCTCGACGAGGTGAAGGACGCCCTCAAGCAGGTGGGCGTCCAGGGCCTCACCGTCACCGAGTCCCGGGGGTTCGGCCGCCAGCGGGGCCATACGGAGGTCTACCGGGGGGCCGAGTACCAGATCGACTTCGTCCCGAAGGTGAAGATCGAGGTGCTCGTCGAGGAGGACCTGGTCCAGCGTGTCGTCGACACGATCCTCGAGACGGCCCGCACCGGCAAGATCGGGGACGGGAAGATCTGGGTCACGGCCGTGGATGCCGCGCACCGGATCCGTACGGGCGAGAGCGGCAACGAGGCGCTCTGAGGGCTCAGCCTGCTCCGGCGTTCTGTCCGAGCATCGCCCGGGCGAGGTCGCGGATCGAAAGGATGCCGATCTGCTCGGCCCCGTCGGTGACCACCAGGTGGCGGAACCCTTGGTCGAGCATGGTCCGGGCGGCCTCCTCGACGTCCCATGTAGGCGCGCCTGCGACCGCGTTCCACGTCATGTGGTCGCCGACGGCGGCTTCCTTGGGGTCGAGCCCGCGGGACACCGCCCGCATGATGTCGCGCTCGCTGATGATCCCCGGGGCGTCCTCGGTGAGCACGATCGCCGCCCCCACCTTGTGCTCGGTCATCCGCTTGGCCGCGTCGGCGAGCGTGTGCGTCGGACCCACGGTCACGAGGTCGTATCGCACCAGAGAACCGATCTCCATACCCCCAGCATAGACCGCCGGGGAAGGGATCACTCGTCGCCGGCGTCCTCGCGCCCCCAGATCCCGACATCCTGCGCGCGCCAGGCGGCGGCGAGGATCATGACCAGGGCCAGGAGCCCGAAGGTGGGGACGTCGGTGACCCGCCCGCCGGCCGCACGGTCGATGAGGTGGGAGAAGAAGTGGAAGACGAACCCCGAGGCGACGCCGGTCAGGGCGACGAGCAGGGCGTCCGCCCAGACCACCGCGAACAGCAGGACGGCGCCGAGACCGATCTGGAAGGCGCCGATGTCCCGGAGGAAGTGCTCGTTGTACGGCTCGAAGGCGGCCAGGCGGGCGAAGAAGGATTCGGGGGCGAAGAACGCCCAGGCGCCCACCCCGAGCATGAATACCCCGATCGTCAGAGCGACGACGCGTACCGCTTTGCCGCGTCCCATGTCGCTGCTACCCTACCCGTCCGGCGATCATTCGACCGATCCGATGGACACCTCGTCGGCGTCCTTCGAACCGTTGGCCTCCGCCCGCGCCGTCGCGGCCTCGGCCTCCGCCAGCAGCTCGGCGATGGACTTCTCGAGCCCCTCGGCCACGATGCCGACATCGGGCATGGCGTCGAAGTCGGCGATCAGCCCGAAGCCCATCTGGCCCGCGTAGGACATCACGGCGATGCCCAGGGCCTGGTTGGCGGCCAGCGGCGCCATCGGGAACAGGTCCATGAGCCGGTGTCCGACCGTATACAGCGGGAACTGGGGGCCGGGCACGTTGGTGACCAGCAGGTTGAAGAACCGCTGCCGGGCCTGCAGCCGTGCCGCCTGCCCGAGGATCGTCGGCGGTGCGAACCCGGACAGCTGGGTGATCATCTCGGCCCCCACGGCCTGTTTGGAGTCCTTGATGCCGCGCATCTCCTCCTGGATGATCTCCAGCCGTCGCACGGGATCGGACTCGTAGACCGGGATGGGCGCCACGACCGCGGATACCCGGTTGCCCAGGGCGCCGCGCTCGTGGTCGGCGCGGGTGGAGACGGGGACCATCGCCTTCAACTCGAGCCCGCGCACGTCCACGTTGCGGTGCTGGAGCCACCGTCGCAGCGCCCCGGACACCACCGCGAGGACCACGTCGTTCACGCTGCCTCCGAGGGCGTTCTTGATCGCCTTGAAGTCCTCCAGGGACGCCCGGACGTACTCGAAGCGGCGGTGCGGCCCGATGGGGACGTTCAAAGGGCAGTCGGGGGCCGGGTTCAGGCCGGCCCACGCGAGCGCGCCGATCCCCTCCAGGAACGTGGTGGCCTGACCGATCACGCGCCGCGGCGCCCGCCAGGCCGATCGCAGGCTCCGGGCCATCTCCACCGGCTCGGTGGCGCGCTCGCGCAGCGCGTCGGCCAGCAACTGGGTCTGCGTCGGTTGGGGCGCCGGGGTCCAGGGCTTGGCCTGGACGCGCTCCGGATGCTGTTCGATGTCCAACAGGACCGCGGTGATGTCGGCGCCCGAGATGCCGTCGATCATGCAATGGTGGGTTTTCGCGATCATCGCGAACCGGTCGCCGACGAGCTGGTCGACGAGCCAGATCTCCCACAATGGCTTCGACCGGTCGAGCTGCTGGGACAGCAGCCGTCCGGCCAGCCGCTTCAGCTGGTCTTCGGAGCCCGGCGCCGGCAGCGCCGTGTGGCGGACGTGGTACTCGAGGTTGAAGTGGGGATCGTCCACCCAGACCGGGCGTCCCTGCCCGAGGGGCACGAACGCGAGCTTCTGGCGGAAGCGGGGGACGAGGTGGAGACGCTCTCTGATCGAGTCCAGGGCCTCCTGGTAGTCGACCGGGCCCCCTTCGAAGATCGTGAGCGAGGCCACATGCATATGCGTGGTCGTGCTCTCCAGGTGCAGGAAGGTCGCATCGGCCGGTGAGAGGCGCTCGTAGGCCATCCCCTGTCTCCCCTCCTCGGGCATTCATCGACGGACGTCTAGCGTGACCGTCCCGCTCGATGATCGCAACCGGAGGCCCGCCCCGCTGCCCTTTGCGCGGGGCTCGGGATCCGGGACTATCCTCGACGTATGGACGATCGGGAGAAGGCGGATCTGGAGCTGATGCACAAGGCCGAACGGGTCCTGTCCGAGATCGACCGGACCCAGGGTCTCGACGACCGTCATGCCGATGTGCTGGCGGCTCTGCGGATCAGGATCGAGGGTGGACCCCGGCGATCCCTCGAGGAGCTCATGCAGGCCGCGGGGGACATCGAGGGACGGCGCGCGCGCGAACTCGAGGAACGTCTGCGCGAAGCCGAGTCGAAACCGTCCGGCGACATCGCCGACCTGATGCGGCAGGAGCCCAAGAAGAAGGGGTCCCTCGACGACCTCCTCGATTGACCCCCTGGTCCGGAGGCGTGGCGCCCGTCCGGTGGCAGCGACACGCGTCGCGCATCTGGTGGTCGCCGTCCTTCTCGCCTTCTCCGGCTCCTCGGCCCACGCAGAGGAGGTGGTCCACGACGTCGAGATGCAGGACGACATCTACGTCCCCGCGGTGATCGAGGTGGCATCGGGCGACACCGTCCGATGGACCAACACGGGCCCCGTGAACGCCCACACGGTCACGACCCAGGAGGGGGCCCCGGAGCCCTTCGACTCGGGGACGAAGTTCCCGACCCAGGAGTTCGTCCAGACCTTCACCAAACCGGGGGTCTACGCCTACTACTGCCGGTTCCACGGCCAGCCGGACGTCCCCCCCGATCCGGAAGCCCCCGACGATGAACAGCCCTGCGGGATGTGCGGATTGGTCACCGTCGAGGGTGGACCGACGCCGACGCCCGCGCCCACCCCGATGCCGACCGCCGCGCCCCCACCGGCTCCCACCGCCAGGCCGACGCCCGTCCGGACGCCGACGCCCGAACCGACCGGGACGCCGGAGGTCCAGGAGACGCCGTCGGTGACGCCCCAACTCGCGACGCCGTCTCCGAGGCCGACCCCGGAACGCCCGGACCTGGGAGCTGCAGGCGCGGACGGTGGCGGTGGCGGTCCGCGGACCGCCGCGGTGGTGCTGGTCGTCCTCGCGTTCGGCGGAGCCGGCGCCGTTGCCTGGCGCAGCCTGCTGCCCCAGGGCCTGCGATTCCGCCGCTAGTCGACTCCGGTGTCGACGCGGTGTCCTGCCGCCCCGCAGACTGGTTCGGCGATGACGTGGGAGCCGGAGATCTCCGAGCTCCGCCGGCGCGAGGACCTCGCCCGGCGGATGGGTGGCCCCGAGCGGGTGGAGCGGCAGCGCGCCGCCGGACGCCTCACGGTCCGCGAGCGGATCGACCGGCTCCTCGACGATGGGTCGTTCGCGGAGGTCGGGGCTCTTGCCGGCTGGGGCGCCTACGAGGACGGCGAGCTCGCCGAGTTCGTCCCGTCGAACATCCTCGCCGGCACCGGCCGGGTCGACGGCCGCCGCGTTGTCGTCTGCGCCGACGACTTCACCGTCCGGGGGGGTGCGGCCGACGCCTCCATCCACGCCAAGCAGGTCTACGCCGAGCGCATGGCCGGCGAGCTGCGGCTGCCGATCGTGCGCCTCGTCGAAGGCTCGGGCGGCGGTGGCAGCGTCAAGTCCTATGAGGACGTGGCCCGCACCTACGTTCCCGCGAACCCGGGGTGGGACCTGGTGGTGGAAAACCTGGGTCGGGTGCCGGTGGTGGCCGCTTGCCTCGGTCCGGTCGCCGGGCTCGGCGCGGCCCGCGTGGTCACCGCCCACTACTCGGTGATGGTCAAGGAGACCTCGCAGCTGTTCGTCGCCGGGCCCCCGGTGGTCTGGGCGGGGATGCGCCGCGAGGTCACCAAGGAGGAGCTGGGCGGCTGGCGGATCCACGCCCGCGAGTCCGGTGCCGTGGACGACGCCTGTGATTCGGAGGACGAGGCCCTGGCGCGGTGCCGACGCTTCCTGTCCTACCTGCCGCCGAGCGTGCGGGAAGCGCCTCCCCGGGCCGAGCCGCACGACGATCCGGCCCGGCGGGACGAGGAGCTGATCGACGTGGTCCCCCGAGGGCGCCGCACGCCCTACGAGATGCGCAGGATCCTCGAGGCCGTCTTCGACACCGGATCGGTGTTCGAGGTCGGACGCGACTTCGGCCGGTCGATGATCTGCGCGCTGGCGCGGCTCGACGGCTACCCGGTGGCCGTCCTCGCCTCCGACCCGCGGATCTACGGCGGCGGGTTGACGGCAGCGGCCTCGGACAAGATGACGCGCTTCTGCGACCTCGCCGACACCTTCCATCTCCCGGTGGTGCACCTCGTGGATCAGCCGGGGTTCGTGATCGGCGTCGAGGCGGAGCGGGCCGGCACGATCCGAAAGGGGGCCAGGGCGCTCGCGGCCGTGTACCAGGTGTCGGTGCCCTGGGTCTCGGTGATCGTCCGGAAGGTGTTCGGGGTGGCGGGGGCCGCCCACGGCAAGGCCCAGAGCCTCAACCTGCGCTACGCGTGGCCCTCGGCTGACTGGGGTTCACTGCCGCTGGAGGGAGGCGTCGAGGCCGCGTACCGCCGCGAGCTCGAGACGGCCGACGACCCGGAGGCGGCGAAGGCGGAGATCCTCGAGCGCCTGGAGTCCTTCCGGTCACCCTTCCGCACCGCGGAGGCGTTCGGGATCGAGAACATCATCGATCCCCGGGACACGCGTCCGATCCTGTGCGACTGGGTGGAGCAGGCCTACCGGCTGGTGACGCGGGATCCGGGCCCGACCGCGAGGGGGCCGCGTCCGTGACCGTCGAGATCATCGAGTTCGTCCCCGGGGACGCGCAGCTGCTCGAGGTGTGGCCGGTGATGCGGGAACTACGCCACCACCGCAGCGTCGAGGATCTCGAAGCGATGTACGCGGAGGCCCATCCGCAGGGGTACCGCGTGGCGGGAGCGTTCGCGGACGGGGAGTGCCGGGCGGCGACCGGCTACCGGTTCGGGACATCCTTCGCCAACGGCCGCTACCTGTACGTCGAAGACCTCGTGACCGCCGAACGGCACCGGTCCGGTGGGTACGGCAAGGCGCTGCTCGACCATCTCGTGGACGCTGCCCGGACCGCGGACTGCGACTGCGTGACGCTCGACTCGGGGGTGCAGCGGTTCGATGCCCACCGCTTCTACCTCCGGGAAGGATTCGTCATCTCCAGCCACCACTTCTGGCGTGGGCTGAGGGAGGGCACCGCACCGTCGTCGATGAGAAAGGGATCGCCATGAGGCTGGGGTTGTCCGTCGGCTACTCGGGGCCGAAGATCGCCGACCACGTCCCGCTCGCGAAGCTCGCCGACGAGCTCGGTTTCCATTCCATCTGGACCGCCGAGGCCTACGGGTCGGACGCCATCACGCCGCTGGCGTGGATGGGCTCCCACACGCGCAACGTGAAGCTCGGCACCGGCATCATGCAGATGCCGGCCCGCACCCCGGCGATGGCGGCGATGACGGCCGCAACGCTGGACGCGCTGTCCGGCGGACGCTTCCTGTGCGGGATCGGTCCCTCCGGCCCCCAGGTGATCGAGGGCTGGCACGGCGTTCCCTACGGCAAGCCGTTGCAGCGCACCCGGGAATACGTGGAGATCCTGCGTCGGGCGTGGCGGCGCTCCGAGCCGGTCACCTACTCGGGCGAGCACTACACGATCCCCCACCCCGGAGGCACCGGACTCGGCAAGCCGTTGAAGATGATCCTGCACCCCCGCCCCGACATCCCGATCTACATGGCCGCGATCGGACCGAAGAACGTCGCGCTGGCTGCCGAGATCGCGGACGGGTTCATGCCCGCCTTCTTCACCCCCTACCGCTCCGAGGTCTTCCAGGTCTCGATGGACGAGGGCTTCGCAAAGCGCGACGCGTCGCTTCCTCCGGCCGGGGAGTTCGAGGTCGTGGCCTCCTGTCCGGTGATCGTCACCGAGGATGTCGAAGGAGCGCTGGCGCAGGTGAAGCCGGGCCTCGGCCTGTACATCGGCGGGATGGGGGCCAAGGGACGCAACTTCTACAACGACCTCGCCCGCCGGTACGGCTTCGAGGCCGAGGCGGAGAAGGTCCAGGAGCTCTTCCTGTCCGGTCGCAAGGAGGAGGCCGTCGCCGCCGTTCCCGACACACTGGCCGACGAGACCTCCCTGGTGGGTCCGCCGGAGCGGATCCGGGACCGGCTGGAGGCCTGGCGGGAGAGCCCGGTGACCACGCTGCTGTTCTCCTCGCGGGACGAGGACACGCTGCGGCTCATGGCCGAGATCGCCTGACATCCCACGCTCGGGGACGATACTGCTGACGTGAAGATCAGGGTCGGTGTCGTCCGGGCGTTCATCGCCGTGCTGTGGGCGGGGTTGCTCCTCGTCCCGGTGGGAGTGATGACGCCCCGGGGGCCCGAGGTAGCGTCGGTCGGAGAGGCGCTCGCCGAACTGGCGCGGGGGCAACTCGGGGTCGGGATCCTCGACGCCTTCGTGGAGGGCGGCGCCCTGACCCGCGCGGCGACGGTGCGGGTCGTGCTGATCGTGATGGCCACGGCGGCCTTCTGGCTCGCGGGCCTGCTCGAGGGGACGGCGGCCGACGAACCGCCGCAGCGGCGGCGCCGGTGCCCGGCGTGCCGCGGATGGGTGTCGCTGGACATGCAGGAGTGCCCGCACTGCGGCACGGAGGTGAGACGGGGCCTGGATCCCGGCTAGCGTCCCGGCCCGGGCTTCAGAGCCCGGGCGATCGCCGAGACGTCCTCGTCGCCGTATCCGGCCTCGACGAGGTCACGTTCGAGCCGCTCCAACAGCGTCGCCCCGGGAAGTTCCACGTCCGCCGTCCGCGCCTCCTCGAGGGCGATGCGCAGATCCTTGAGATGGAGGGCGAGCCGGAAACCGAGCGGGTAGTCGTCCGCGAGCATGTTGCCGGACCGATGCTCCAGCACCCAGGAGCGGCAGGCGCCGGCGCCGATGGCCTCCAGCACCCGGTCCATGTCGAGGCCGAGCTTCGTCCCGAGCGCGATCCCCTCGGCCACAGCGAGATAGGTGCCACCGACGATGACCTGGTTGACCGCTTTGGTGGCCTGGCCCGCGCCCAGCTCGCCGACGCGGGTGATCGTCGATCCCATCGCCTCGAGCGCCGGATGGGCCTTCTCCACGTCCTCGGCGGCGCCGCCGGCCATGATCGTGAGGGTGCCCCGCTCGGCCCCCTCCGAGCCGCCGGAGACCGGTGCGTCGACGAGGCGGATCCCGCGATCGGCGAGCCGTTCGCCGAAGGAGCGTGTGGCCCCGGGCGAGATCGTGGACATCTCCACGACGACCGTGCCTTCGCCGGCCCCCTCCGCGACCCCGCGGGGGCCCAGGAGCACCTCCTCGACGTCGGGGGTGTCGGCGACGATCGTGATCACCACATCGGCTCCGGACGCCGCTCCGGCCGGATCGGGGGCGCGGGTGGCGCCCTCGGCGGCCAGCGGCTCCTCGCGTTCACGCGTGCGATTGTGGACGGTCAGATCGAACCCGGCACGCAGCAGGTTGCGCGCCATCGGCGCGCCCATGGTGCCGAGCCCCACGAATCCGACCTTCACACCTGTACGGTAACGGCCCCGGCCCGGGGCTCGCTCGTCACTCGGGGATCGTCAGTTCCTGCCCGGGACGGATCAGATCAGGATCGGGAATCTCGTTGGCCTGCGCGATCTCGTCGACGGTGGTTTCGAAGCGCTGGGCGATGCTCGTCAGGGTGTCACCGGGCTCAACAACGTAGGACTGGGGCGTGGGTTCCGGTTCGGGGGTGGCTACGGGGGTCGGTGTGGCCTCCGGGGCCTGGGGTTCTCCCTCACCACAGGACACGCCGGCCAGCGCCAGCACGACGGCCGATGCCACCACGAACGGACGGATCCGCATCTCGTCACCCCCTTTCACGGGTCTTCACTTGTTCACATACCCGCCCGCGCCGGTTCCCACACCCGGTAGCGTCTTCGGGATGCTGAAGATCCGTCCCGCCCGGCCCGAGGAGCTCGACGAGCTCGGCGCTCTGACGCGCGCGGCCTACGACGTGTACCGGCGGCACATCTCGGAGCCGCACTGGTCGGAGAACTACGCCCCCCGGCTGGCCGATCCGCGACGCCGGGACCGCACGCTCGCCCATCTGGTGGCGGAGGTCGACGGCAAGCTCGTGGGCGGTGTGACGGTCGTGGAAAGCGAGGAGGATCCCGGGCTGGTGTGGTTCAGGTACCTGGCGACCGCGCCGGGCGCAGGCCGTGCGGGGGTCGGGCGGGCGCTGCTCGATGCCGTCTTCGAGTTCGCCCGGCAGCGGGGTGCCCACACGGTGGCCTGGAAGACGGCCTCCTACATGGCCCCGGCGGTGGCCTTCTACGAGCGGCTCGGCTACGAGCCCGATCCCGAACGTCAGGAGGTGCCGTCGGGGGCGACCCTGCTCACCTACCGGGTCGCGCTCTGACTCACACCCGCCAGCCGCCGCCCACTTCGAGGACGGTGCCGGTGATGTAGTCGGCCTCCGGGCGGACGAGGAAGGCGACGGCCTCCGCGACGTCCTCGAAGGAGCCGACCCGGCCCACGGGCGTGTGCTTCACGTGACCGATCCCGTGGGCTTCGGCCCGGGTGGGGGCCTTGTCGGACACGATCCCCGGCGCGATCACGTTCACCGTGATGCCCTCCGGGCCGAGCTCGCGCGCCAAGGCCCGGGAGAACCCGACCACAGCGGCCTTCGCGGCGGCGTAAGCGGCGAAGTTCGACTGCCGCGCGGGGGCGTCGGCTCCGGCGACGGCGAAGTTCACGATGCGCCCGGCCCCCGCCGTGCGGAAATGGGGCAGCGCTTCCCGGATGCAGAAGAACATCGTGTCGGTGTTCATCTTGAACTGCCACTGCCACTCTGAGACGGTGGTCTCGTCGAAGGGCTTGCGCAGAAAGCCACCCACGTTGCACACGAGGATGTCGAGGCCGCCGAAGCGCTCGACGGCGCCGCCGATCAGGCCTTGGGCCCCCTCCTCGGTGGTGAGGTCGGCGCCGAAGGCCTCGGCTTCACCACCGGCCCCGGTGATCTCGGCCACCAACTCCTTGGCGAGATCGTCGCGGGTGTTGTACTGCACCGCCACCTTCGCTCCGAGGGCGGCGAGGTGGCGCGCGGTACCGCGTCCGATCCCACGCGAGGAGCCGGTGACGACGGCGACCCGCCCCGCGAGAGGGCCCTCAGCCAGCACGCCTTTGCGCCTAACCTTCGATCTCGGCCCGGACCCGCTTGGCCCCTTCGGCGATCGCGCGCATCTTGTCCTGGGCCTCGGCCACCGTGCGGGTCTTCAGCCCGCAGTCGGGATCGACCCAGACCGACTCCACGGGCAGGACCTTCAGGGCGAGCCGGACCCGCTCCTCCACCTGGTCGGCGCTCTCGACCACGTGGGAGTGGATGTCCACCACACCGAAGGAGATGTCCTTGCCGAAGCCGTGGCGATGGAAGGCTTCGATCATGTCGAAGCCGGAGTTGGCCATCTCGAGGTCGAAGTTGTCGACGGCGAGATCGAGCATCCCCGGGAAGACCGTGTCGAAGGCGCCGAAGCATGCGTGGGTCACGAAGTAGGCATCGAGACCCTCGGTGGTGGCCTGCATGCACTCGATCGCGACGTCGAGCTCGTCGGCTCGCACGGACAGCGCCGGCTCGTCGATCTGCACAATCTTGCAGCCCGCCTCGATCAACGCCTCGACCTCCTTGCGGAGCTCGCCGGCGAAGGCGAGGGCGGCGGCCCTGCGGTCCGGGTAGAACTCGTTGAACGACCAGTCCATCACCGTGTAGCCGCCGGTGAGCATCCCCTTCACCGGGGCCTCCGTGAGCGACTGGGAGAACTTCCACCAGTCCACGGTCATCGGGCCGCGCCAGCGGATCTCGCCGGTCATGATCGGCTTGCGGTAGAAGCGATTGCCGTAGGAGCGGACGAGGCCCCCCTGCTCGAAGCCGTCCATCTCCTCGGCGAAGTACGCGACCATGTCGCCGCGGTACATCTCGCCGTC
>CAZLKN010000013.1:0-12347 GCA_964560135.1 uncultured Actinomycetes bacterium
GCGCCAGCCCCGCGGAAGAGGCCGCCCGAAGCCTGATCCCGTTCTGCAGCTCTGGGTCCTCCGCGAGGGGGCGTGCGAGATCCAGGGCGTCCTGCACCGCGCCGGCGGCGATCAGCACCTCGGCCCGCAGCGCCCCGACGAGCGCCCGCCACGACCGCGTGGCGAACAGCGGCTGGGCCCGGTCGAGGAGGGCACAGGCTTCCGCCGTTCGAGCCGGGCCGCGGTACAGCGCCTGTGTACGCTCGACGAGATAGCGCGCCGCCTCCGTCTCACCGCCCGCCGCACCCTCCCAGGGAGAGAGGATCGCCTCGGCGTCGGCGAAGCGGCCCTGCCGGGTTGCCGCCTCACCCAAGGCGAGGACGGCCTGAAGCCCACCTCCCGCCTCGAGAGCCGCCTCCGCCAGCTCTCCCGCGAGGTGGTGATCGAATGCCTCGTTGGCCTCCCGGGCACCGCGGGTGAGCAGGTCGGCGGATGCTCCGCTCCCCGACTCCCGGCGCCAGGTGGCGACGGCGAGCGCGTCCCCCCGCCGGCGCGCACCAGTGGCCTCCACCTCTGCCGCGAGCATCCGCCGCATCGCCCAGCCGTCGGCCGCGGGCATCGCCGCCCGCAACGCCTCGCCGTAGAGGGGATGGACGAGCCGCGCCTCGGTGCGCTGCGCACTGCGGACGATCTCGATGAAACCCGACCGCTCCAACCCGCTGACAACCTCACCGCTGCTCAGGCGGATGAGGAACTCGAGCCCGACCGGCTCGCAGATCGCGAGCAGCTCGAGCGTGGACCGCTCCGATGGGGACAAGCCCCGCACTCTGGACTCAACGAGCTCGATGAGGCGCAGACCGGGGGCCGATCCGGGCACCCATCGCCAGGTCCCGCCCGACTCGGCCAGTGTCCCGGTTTCCAGACCCGAGCGCACGAGCTCGCGCAAGAACAGCGGGTTCCCCTGCGTGGCTTCGAACAGCCGGGCGCAGGTTGACCGTTCGAGCTCGCCTCCGAGGGCCGTTGAGGCCATCGATCCGGTTTCCTCCTCCGAGAGCGATTGGAGCTCCAGGACCGGGGCCAGCCCCTCCTTCCACAGGGCGGGCACCGAGTCGGGTGCGGGCTCGCCGGACCGCACCGTAGCGATGACGAAGGCGGTCCCGGTCAGGGCCAGGTGCAGGATGAAGGCCGCTCCCATGGGGTCGAGGAAGTGAGCGTCATCGACTCCCACCACCAGCCGCGGCTCCGTCCCGGCGGTGAGTGCCCCCGCCATGACCCGGAACATGCCGAGATTGGCGTCCTCGTCGGGCAGATCCGCGGGCAGAAACGGCGCCAGTGCGGCAAGAGGGACGTCCGACGTCGCCCTCGTCGCCAACACCCACTTCGTGGCACAGCCATCCGACTCGGCGACCGCCAGCATCTCCCGGGCGAGCCGCGTCTTGCCCATACCTGGCGCACCGGAGACCACAACCCCGTTCAGATCCGGATCTGCCAGCGCCGACCGCAGGAAAGCGAACTCGACATCTCGTCCGACCAGCGGGCAGTCGTGCCAGGATCCGTTCGGAAGCACTGGACGCCGGACATCCGTCTGCGGCTGGTTGGTCCCCCCACTCACTGGAACCTCCGTTGAACTGGCCCAAAGCCATTCACCGAGGCCTTCTGGAGCGGGAGTCGATTCTCCTGCCTCGGGACCCGAGCTTCGGGCGGAAGCACCCGAACTGCGCTCCGGACATCGGGTAGGGACCGGGGCGTCACCGCCCCGGCTCCCGTCCGACGCTCGGATCTAGTAGTCGGTCTGCTCGTTGACCTTCGACTGGATCTGCTTGTACTCGGCGCTCTGCGTGAGCGGCATCAGGCTCATGAGCTTGCCCATGTTGCCGGTCACCTTCAGGCGGCCCTGCATGAAGGCCGCGTTGGCGTCGAGCTGGCCCTGCTGGATCTTCTTCGAATCCTCGTAGGCCACCGTGATGGTGAAGTCGGCGTTCGGGTCCTCCCCGACCTTCGCCTCCTGCATCTTGCCCTCGTCGATCACCTGGTAGTACTTGACCTCGCCCTCGGGCGCTCCGGTGACGACGTACTGCATCCGGGCCGTCGCTCCGGGCTTCTCCGGGAACTCCTGCGCGAGCTCCTTGACGGTGTCGAGCCATTCCTGTGACAGGTACTTGGGCATCGTGGCCTCCCTTGTCCCGAGTGACGCCAGTGCATCGTTCATACCGCACCGGGCCTGCGTCATGGAAGCCGGGTCAGGCCCCGCGGCCCCCGTGGATACCGCACTCGGTCTTGCCGCTGTCCGACCAGCGGCCGGCTCGCTCGTCCTCCCCGGGCAGGACCGGACGGGTGCACGGGGCGCAGCCGATCGAGGCGTAGCCCTGCTCATACAGCGGATGGACGGGGATGTCGTAGGCACGCGCCAGCGCCCACACCCGGTCCTTGCTCCACCTCGCCAGCGGGTTGATCTTCCAGATCGCGCGCCCGGAGCGCAGGATCTCCCGTTCGAAGATCCTCGTGCCGGCCCGGCTGGGCCCCTGGTCGCGCCGCAGACCCGTCACCCAGCCGTCGAAGCGGTCCAAGGTCCGCTGGAGGGGGAGCACCTTGTTCAGCTCGCAGCAGCGGTCCGGGTCGGTTCTGTACAACTCCGGACCGAGCTCTCGCTCCTGGCGGTCCGGGCCGAGGGTCGGCTCGGTCTCGATCAGGTCCAGGCCCCACGCCGACACCACCCGGTCACGGAAGGCCAGGGTCTCGGGGAAATGGAACCCGGTCTGCAGGAACAGCACCGGCACCCGGCCGACCAGTTCCCGGGCGAAGTACACGTTCACCAGGCCCCCGACCTGGAAGCTCGAGGCGATCACCAGACGCGGGACGTTCTCGAAGGCCCACGCCAGCGTCTCGCAGGGGTGCGCGTGCTCGTACAGTGCGTTCAGCTCGGCCAGCCCGCGGTCGTCCAGGACCGCGGGCGGCGATGAGGTGGCGATGTCGGCCGGCCGCTGCATCAGGCCGACCTCCCCGTCGGCTGGGCCCTCGGGACGTCCTGGACCTCCGGTCTGATCTCGGCCAGGGCGAGGGGACGGGGACCGACCCGCTCGAGCCCCTCCGCGGCCTCCTGCGCGACCCGGTTCAGCTCCCGGTCGTCGAGGCTGTCGGTCCACTCGCCGAAGGTCGCGTGGCCCCCGCGGCGGTCGCGATAGAGGCCCAGGAGCCGCTCGGTGAACGACACGAGCTCGTCGGCCCGCAGGCGCAGGCCCCGGACCTTGCGCCCGAAGGCGCGCTGGGAGCCGAGACGGCCGCCGACGTGCACGTTGTACCCCTCGAGGCGTTCGACGGATCCGGCGCCGTTGGTCCGTTCGGTCACGAGCACGCCCATGAAGCCGATGTCCGCGAGCTGGTAGCGGGCGCAGGAGTTCGGGCAGCCGTTCACGTTGATGCGGAGCGGCTCGTCGAAGTCGGGCAGGCGCCGCTCCAGCTCCTCGTACAGCCACCGGGCCCGGGCCTTGGTCTCGACGATCGCCAGCTTGCAGAACTCGATGCCGGTGCAGGCCATCGCGCCCGACCGGAACGGCGACGAGAACACCGGGAACCCGAGGCCGTCGAGCCGGTCCATCGCCTCGGCGAGGCGCTCGTCGGGCACGTCGAGGATCACCATCTTCTGCTGGGTGGTGGCCCGGAGCCGGCCCCGGCCCACCTCCTCGGCCAGGTCGGCGAAGGCCGCGAGCTCGGTCCCGGTGACCCGGCCCGTCCGCAGCGGGAACCCCAGATGGTTGAGGCCGTCGCTCTGCCGTCCGACGCCGGTGTGGTCACGATGCGCCTCGGTGGACGCCTTCGCCTCCGGTCCGTCCTCGAGCCGGAATCCCAGGTACTCGGACTCGAGGACCTCGCGGAAGACCTCCGGTCCCCAGTCGGCGACCAGGAACTTGAGCCGTGCCTTGTTGCGGGACCGGCGGTAGCCGTAGTCGCGGAAGGCCGCGGTGATGCCCACGCACACGTCCACGACCTGCTCCGGCGGGACGAACACCCCGAGACGCTGGGCGAAGTGGGGAGTGGACGACAACCCGCCACCGACCCACACGTCGAATCCCACGCGCCCGTCGTCGAGCCGGTGGCCGACGAGGCCCACGTCGTTGGCCTCGTGCACGGCGCAGCCGTGGCGGCAGCCCGTGATCGACATCTTGTACTTGCGGGGAAGGTTGGAGAACTCCGATGTACCGGTGAGCCGCTCGTTGACCGCGTACACCAGCGGCGTGGCGTCGATCACCTCGTCGGCGTCCACACCCGCCAGCGGGCATCCGAGGATGTTGCGGGGCACGTCCCCGCAGGCCTCCAGGGTGGACAGGCCGACGTCCTCGAGCCGCCGCCAGATCTCCGGCACGTCCTCGATACGGATCCAGTGCAGCTGCACGTTCTGCCGGTCGGTCACGTCGGCCACGTCGCGTCCGAACTCCTGCGATAGCCCGGCGATCGTCCGCAGCTGCTCGGAGGTCAGGACCCCGCCCGGCATCCGGAGCCGGATCATGAAGTACCCGTCCTCCTCCGGACGCTGGGTGTACAGGCCGTACCACTTGAAACGGGCGCGGAGGTCGGCCACGAAGATGTTGGCCACGTCCAGCTCCCCGCGGCGGGCCTGTTCGGCATAGGACAGGATCCGGTCCCGCACCTCGAGGGCTTCCTGATCCTTCTTGGTCTGCTCCGCGGCGTTGAGCGGTTCGCGGTATCCGAGGGCCCATTGGCCCTCCGCCCGCTTGGGCCGCGGTACCTGCACTCTCCTGGTCACAACGAACTCCTGACACCTCGACGACTATCCGTCCTCGGGGGAGGACAGCCTCGGGGGAGAGGCAGGGCTACCGGTCAGATCTGGAACACGAGGTACGAGGAACGGTCGAGCTCTCCTTGGCGCCGCACCAGGTCCGCCAGGGTGACCCGCGACAGCCGCTCCCGGATCGTGATCTGCAGATCCAGCCAGAGCTCCTGGATCGCGGAGTGCGCCTGGCTGCGGGCCTCCTCGTCGAAGGGATCCAGGCAGGCCTGCGTCACCACGGGCCCCTCGACGATGTCGACCACCTCGCTGACCAGGATCCCCTCGGGTTCCCGGGCCAGCCAGCAGCCACCGGCCGCACCACGCTGGCTGGACAGGATCCCGGCGCGCTTGAGGTCCTGCAACACCTGCTCGCAGAAGCGCGCGGGGATCTTCTGCGCCTTGGCGATCACGCGCGCGGACACGGGGCCTTCACCGTGGCGCTGCCCGAGCTCGAGCAGAGCCCGCAGGGCGTATTCGGTGCGCTGTGAGAACTTCATCCACGTCTCCCGTCCGACCTCATCGATAAATACCCTGTTCTTGGTAGGAATGTCAACTAGACAAACTCCGAGTGCGTTGATAGGATATCATTCCCCTGAGACGAAGCGGAGGTATGCCATGACTGATGAGCTGAACAGCGTGCTGAGCGGCAACGGGAACGGCGACGCGCCGAAGAAGATGACCCTGATCGCCTGGTCCGGGGATCTCGACAAGGCCTGGCCCACCCTCATCCTGGCCACCACCGGTGCGGCGTCGGGGATGGACGTCACGGTCTTCTTCACCTTCTGGGGCCTGCGCATCATCCAGCGCAACGAGAAGCGGGTCACCGGGTCCAACTGGAAGCAGAAGGGCCTTTCGGTGATGAACCGCGGCGGCACCGACCACCTGAAGCTCTCGAAGCTGCAGATGGGCGGCGCGGGCGCGATGATGATGAAGCAGCTCGCCGGCGAGCACAAGGTCGCCTCGCCCACGGAGCTGCTCCAGGTGGCTCAGGAGCTCGGCGTGAAGCTGTGGCCCTGCCAGATGACGATGGACCTGATGGGGCTCAAGCGCGAGGACCTGATCGACGGGCTCGAGGAGACCGTCGGCGCGGCCACAGCCGTCGAGCGGATGAGCGAGAGCGACATCAATCTGTTCCTGTAACGGTTTCTCGGGGGAGAGAGGCATAAGGGGCCGGTTCGCCGGCCCCTTATGCTTTCCGCGAAACGTCTCAGCCGCCGGCCACGGCGGGGATGATCGAGACGAGCTGGCCGTCGCCGATCTCGGTGTCGAGGCCCTTCAGGAACCGGATGTCCTCCTCGCCCACGTACACGTTGACGAAGCGCCGCAGCTCGCCCTGCTCGTCGCAGAGGCGCTCCTTGAGGCCCGGGTGGCTGGTTTCGAGGTCGTCGAGGACCTCGCGCACCGTGGAGCCCGTCGCCTCCACCTCGGCCTCGTCCGCGGTCAGCTTCCGCAACGGCGTCGGGATCCTGATCTTCACGCTCATGTAGCGTCCGCTCCTCTCGATCCGGGCACAACGCCCAGCGCCACCTGCTGCTCGAACTCGTCCAGGCTGGGCGCGATCGTACAGGCGGGCTGCGCCCGGTCGGTCACCGCCTCCAGCGTCTTCAAGCCCATCCCCGTGATCAGCGCCACCACGCGCCCTCCCCCGGCGAAGGCACCGGCCTCCGCCAGGCGGCGCAGCACACCCACCGTGACGCCCCCGGCCGTCTCGGTGAAGATGCCCTCGGTGCGCGCCAGGAGCAGGATCGCGTCCACGATCTCCTCGTCGGATACGTCCAGGATCCGGCCCCCCGTCTCCCGGACGGCCTGAAGGGCGTAGAACCCGTCGGCAGGGTTCCCGATCGCCAGCGACTTCGCGATCGTGTCGGGTTTCACGGGACGAACGTGGTCGCGCCCCTCGGCGAAGGCCTCGCTGACCGGCGAGCAGCCGGTCGCCTGGGCACCGTGGATGGTGGTGGGCGGGGCCTCATCCATCAGCCCGACCAGGCGCAGCTCCTCGAGGCCCTTGCGGACCTTCACGAGCTGCGACCCCGAGGCGATCGGGACGACGATGTGGTCGGGATAGGTCCAGTCGAGCTGCTCGACGCACTCGTAGGCCAGCGTCTTGGACCCCTCCGAGTAGAAGGTGCGCACGTTGACGTTCACGAAGGCCCACGGATAGGTGCCGGCGATCTCGGCGCAGAGCCGGTTCACGTCGTCGTAGTTGCCCTTGACCGCCACCACGGCGGCGCCGTAGACGGCGGTGGACACGATCTTGCCCTGCTCGAGGTCGGAGGGGATGAAGACACACGCGCCCATGCCGGCCTTCGCCGCGTGGGCGGCGACCGCGTGGGCCAGGTTCCCGGTGGACGCGCAGGCAGCCACCCTCAGGCCGAACTCCCGCGCTTTGGTCAGCGCCACGCTCACGACGCGATCCTTGAAGGAGAACGTGGGATTGACGGTGTCGTTCTTCAGCCAGAGGTCGTCGATGCCGAGCGCGGCCCCCAGGCGGGGCGCGGGAACCAGCGGCGTGAACCCGGCGCCGAGGTCGACGCGTTCGGTGGCATCGGCCACCGGGAGCAGGTCGCCGTACCTCCAGATCGAACGGGGGCCGGAGGCGATCGTCTCGCGCGAGATGCGCGAGGCGATCTCGTCGTAGTGGTAGACGGCCTCCAGGGGGCCGAAGCAGAACTCGCACACATGGGCCGGACCGGCCTCGTAGATGCGATGACATTCTCGGCAGCGGAGCTCTGTGATGTCGGGCACGGATCGTCTCCTCCTGGGTTCGTGGTCAACGGCTCCTGCGACCCAGGCGGCACATCTGCTCTGAGTAGATCTGTTGACGGTGCATACGGTCCTCGTGAAACGACAAACCCCGTCGCCGTTCGCGACGGGGAGCTCGAACCACCGTCATCGCTCCCGCCACTGGGCCGGCTTTGGCACCGCGATCCTCCCTTCCGGAGGCCGGTTGCCGGGGTTTCACAGGGCCGGATCCCTCCACCCCTCTCGATGACCGGTTGAGAACCATGCAACCAGAACCGGGAGGCGGCGGCAACTGGACTCAGTGCCCGGTCGGCTCGCCACCGAAGACGGGGACCGAACCGTCCGGGGGCTCGGGCCCGTCGACGTGACCCGTGCGGTCGTCGCGCTCCCCTCCGGCCCCCGGGGGCAGCGCGGCGTCCAGATCCTCCACCTCGGCGTCGAACACCTCGTTGCCCCAGGGGACACGGGTCCGCCAGAAATGACCGGCGATGACCTTGCCGGACGCCACCACGGGGACCGCCAGGAGCATGCCCCAGAACCCCGCCAGCGTGGCACCCACGATCAGCGAGAGCATGACCGTGACCGGATGCAGGCGCACCGTCCACCGCATCACGTTGGGCGAGATCAGATGGTTGTCGATCTGCTGCACGATCGTCAGCGCGATGGCGACCCACAACATGTTGATCGGGGACATGAAGGCAGCCGCGATCACGATGCCGGGGATCGCCCCCACGAACGGACCGATCAGCGGGATCAGGTTGAAGAACCCGGCGATCATGCCCACCACCGCCCAGTAGGGCAGACCGATGATGCGCAGCGCGAGCGCCGACAGCACACCGACGATCAGCGCGACCAGCAGTTGTCCTCGGAAGAACCCGCCCATGGCGCGGCCCACGGCGGCGGAGACCTCCACCGTCTCCGGCCGCCGGGCCGGGGAGATGAGGCGCAGGGCGCTGCCCCGCAGCCGCGGGAGGTCGATGAGGAGGTAGAACCCGAGCACGATGCCGATCACGAACAAGGTGACGGCGTGGACGGCGCCGGTGAGGAACCCGCGGGTCCGCTCCAGGGCCTGCTCCGCCAGATCCGTGCGCCCCTGCAACCAGGTCCCGATGTCGAGCTCCACGCCGAACCGCTCGGCCATCTCGCCCGAGAACTGCTCGGCCACCACCCCCACCCGGTTCCAGGTCCGGGGGAAGTCCTGGACGAATCCCTGCCCCTGCTTCACGAGCATGGGCACCAGGAAGCTGAGGGCCACCGCGACGGCCGCGATGAACACCGTGTAGGACAGGCACGACCCGGGCAGGCGGCTGATCCCGACCCGTTCCATCTTCGAGACCACCGGGTTCAGGATGAAGACGGTCACCAGAGCCAGGACGAGCGGGAGGAGCGCCTCCTGCACCTGTCGCAGCGTCCACAGTGCGACACCCACGAGGATCAGGATGCCGATCAGCGACCACGCCACCGTGCCCCAGCCACGGATCCGGTCGAACAAGGCCGGTTCGTGGTGGTCGGGTACCGTCATCAAGCCCTCCCGTCCCCGGATGGGACGCCCCATCCTAGACACGCGACCGCCACCGGGTCGCGAAGTCGCGAGCGGCGGCGCCGTTTCTGTTCACAACTACCGATGCGAAACCGTAGCGGACGTGGCAAAGTGGCAGGGTCAACCGGGAGGACATGGTGAGCGAGGAGAATCCACGCATCCTGGTCGCCGACGACGAGGAGGACGTGCTGATGCTCTGCCGCGTCAACCTCGAATTCGAGGGATTCGAGGTGACGGCCGCCGCCAACGGCGAGGAAGCCGTCTCCCAGGCGCGGGAGCACCGGCCCGATCTGGTCCTGCTGGACGTCATGATGCCGGTGAAGGACGGGTGGGAGACCCTCAACGAGCTGAAGGCGGATCCCGATCTGAAGGACATCCCCATCGTCATGCTCACGGCCAAGGTGCAGGAGGAGGACCAGTTCCGCGCACTGGCCGCGGGGGCCGCCGACTACGTCACCAAACCCTTCCACCCCACGTCGCTCGTGAGAACGGTCCGGACCGTTCTGGCCACCACCGACGCGGACCTCGAGCAGCGCCGGCAAGAGGCGCTCCGCAAGCTCGAGCTCTTCAAGAAACTGTAGCTGCGACCTCGTAACTTCCGGGCGCCGCCCGCCTTCCGCGCGGTACCGTACTCACATCATGCGCTTCGTTCCCGTTTGGCCGCGCCCTATCGACGACTACCGCGACGTCGTCCCCAACGACGTCGTCAGTGGGCTGCAGCGCAAGGCCTGGGACCGTCCGGGCCTCCGCGTGCTGCACGTGAACTCCACCGAGTACGGGGGCGGCGTCGCCGAGGTGCTGCTTGCGCAGGTCCCGCTGCTGCAGGACCTCGGTCTGGACACCGGTTGGGGCGTGATCGACGGCGACGAACAGTTCTTCACCATCACCAAGGGGTTCCACAACGCTCTGCAGGGCAACCGCGAGATCCCGTGGAACGACGATCTCGCGGCCCATTACCTGCGGGTGGTCGAGTCGAACCTCTCCTCGCTGCCCTCCGGCTACGACGTCGCGGTGATCCACGACCCACAGCCGCTGGCCATCCCGTTCCTGCTCGGCGAGCGGCGCCATGAGGTGGCGAAACGGTGGATCTGGAGATGCCACATCGACAGCGCCGACCCGCACCCCGAGATCTGGGCCTTCCTGCGCCGGTTCCTGGACCCCTACGACGCGGCCGTGTTCACCATGAAGGAATTCGTCCAAGCCGACCTGCCCGTGGACCGAGTGGTGATCTCCCCGCCTTCCATCGATCCGTTGTCCCCGAAGAACTCCCCACTCGGAAGCGTGACGGTCACCGACATCTGCCGGCAGTACAAGATCGACCCGGACCGTCCGATCATGGCCCAGATCTCCCGGTTCGACCCGTGGAAGGATCCGATGGGGGTGATCACGGCCTACCACACCTGCAAGGAGGAGATCCCCGACCTTCAGCTCGTCCTGGCGGGCTCGCTGGCCCACGACGACCCGGAGGGCCTGCGCTTCTACGACCAGTTGCTGCGCGGGCGCGGCGACGACACCGACCTCTACATCCTGTCGAACTTCCAGGAGGTCGGGAACACCGCCGTCAACTGCTTCCAGCGCGCAGCCGACGTGGTGGTCCAGAAGTCGCTGCGGGAGGGCTTCGGCCTCACGGTGGCCGAGGCTGCGTGGAAAGGCCGGCCGGTCATCGGGGGCCGCGCCGGGGGCATCACCCTCCAGATCGAAGACGGGCGGACGGGTTTCCTCGTGGACTCCGTCGAGGAATGCGCGCAGCGCACGCTCGAGCTGCTCCACGATCCCGAACGGGCCGAGGAGATGGGCGCCGGGGGCCGGGAGCTGGCCGGGGAGCGCTTCCTCACCACCCGCGAGCTCGACGACTGGCTCACACTGATACAAGACCTTGCCGGCTCCTGAACTGATCGTCTGCTCACACCGGGGGCCGTACGCGTACTCCCGCTCGTCGCGGGGGCTGGTCGGTCGGCGCGGCGGTGGCGGGTTGGTCGGCGCGATCGCTCCCGTGATGGACAGCCTGGGCGGCACCTGGATCGCCGCAGCGATGTCACCAGCCGACCGCGAGGTCGCACGGGCCGAGCCCGCCGGACGCCAGGAGGAGGGGTTCCGCCTCCGCCTGCTCGACCTCCCGGAGGAGGTCCATTCGCTCCATTACGACACGGTCTCCAACGAGTATCTGTGGTTCTTCTTCCACTACCTGTTCGACGTGCCCTTCCGCCCGGTCTTCGACGCCTCCTTCGCCAGGGCATGGGACGCCTACCGCGAGATCAACCTCCGGTACGCGGAGGCGATACGGGACGCCGGACGAGCCGACGCCGTCTTGGTCGAGGACTACCACCTGCTGCTGGTGGGGGCCGAGCTGCGGCGCCTCACGCGCCGGCGAGCCCCCCTGCTCTACTTCCACCACACGCCCTGGTGCGAACCCGACTACTTCTCGCTGCTTCCCGGTGCCGTCACCAGGGAGATCCTCGGCTCCATGTGTGCCTACGACGTCGTCGGCTTCCATGCCCGCAGGTGGGCGGATGCCTTCCTGGCCTGCTGTGAACGGTTCCTCCCGCGGGTCCGGGTGGACGGCGACGTGGTGTCCCACCGGGGACGTGAGACGCGGGTCATCGTGGCCCCCGTCCCGATCGACGCCGCCAACCTCAGGGAGCAGGCGTCGTCGCCGCGGGCCGAGCGCTGGATGGAATGGCTGGAGGAGATGGGCCGCGGCCGCCGGCTGCTGGTGCGCGTGGACCGCATCGACCTGTCGAAGAACGCGCTGCGCGGCTACCTCGCCTTCGAGGCGCTGCTGGAGCGGCGGCCGGCGCTGGCCGAGGAGACGGTGTTCCTCGCCCTCCAGTACCCGTCCCGGATGAAGGTGGACAAGTACCGGCGCTACCTCGCGGAGTGCATGTCGGTCGTGCGACGCGTCAACGAGCGGTTCGCCGAGCGGGCCCCCGGCGACGAGGGTCCCCTCGGTCTCCACATGAAGGACGACTTCAGCCGGTCGCTGGCGGCCATGCGGTCCTACGACGCGATGATCGTGAACCCGGTGTTCGACGGGCTGAACATGGTCTCCAAGGAGGGCGGCGCGGTCAACGAGCGCGACGGAGCCGTGATCCTGTCGCGCAACGCCGGCGCCTTCGAGGAGATCGGCTCGGCCACGCTGAACGTGAACCCCTTCGACATCCTCGAAACCTCCGAGGCGATCGAGCAGGCCCTGGAGATGCCGGGGGCCGAACGTGCCCGCCGCGCCCGCAAGCTCGCCCGCCTGGCCACCGCCACCGGCCCCGAGGACTGGGCCCGGATACGTCTGGCCGCGGCAGGCAT
>CAZLKN010000013.1:12447-40434 GCA_964560135.1 uncultured Actinomycetes bacterium
CCGTGGGCCAGGGATGGGAACCAGGCTTCGAACGGGGACGGCGGGATCAGGACCCCCTGGTCGCGCAGGGAGCGGTGGAACCGGGCGAAGGACGCACGGTCGGTCGCGTCCGCCTCCGCGAAGTCGCGCGGGGGCCGGGGCAGCAGGAACACCGAGAGCAGCGTTCCCGCCCTGACCACCGCAGCCTGAACCGCCGCCGGGGCAGCAGCGTCCCGCAGGCCGGCCTCCAGGCGTGCCGCGATCGCTTCCAGGCGCGCGTAGGCGTCGCCGTCCAGCGCCTCGAGGGCGGCTACGCCCGCCGCCATCGCGTGCGGGTGGGCCGCGTAGGTGCCGGCCTGGTACACGTCCCCGTCGGGGGTGAGAAGGTCCATCAGGTCGGCTCGGCCCCCGACGGCGCCGATGGGCAGTCCACCGCCGAGCACCTTGCCCAGCATCGTCAGGTCGGGGGCCAGCCCCATGACCTCCTGGGCCCCCCCGGGCGCCAGCCGGAAGCCCGTCACCACCTCGTCGAACACCGACACCGAACCGTGGTCCCGGCACAGCGACAGGATCGCGAGCAGGAAATCCGCATCGGGCAGGACGACGCCCATGTTGGCGGCCACGGGCTCCACGAAGACCGCCGCGATCTCGCCTCCCCGCTCGGCGAAGACCGCCTCGAGCGCGCCGGTGTCGTTGTACGGCAGCACGAGCGTGTCGGCGACGCCGGCCTCCGGGACCCCGGCGGCCATGGGCACCGCGTAGGTCGCCACGCCGGACCCCGCTGCGGCGAGGAAGGCGTCGGCGTGGCCGTGGTAGCAGCCCGCGAACTTCACGATGACCGGACGGCCCGTCGCGCCACGGGCGAGCCGCGCGGCCGTCATGCCCGCCTCCGTGCCGGAGGCGACGAACCGCACCCGCTCCACGGTGGGAACACGCTCCACCACGAGCTCGGCCAGACGCACCTCGTCGGGCGTCGACAAACCGACGGCCCCACCGCGCGCGGCGGCTGCGGTCACCGCTTCGACGATCCGGGGGTCGGCGTGCCCGAGGATTACCGCACCGAAGCCCTGGACGAGGTCGACGTACTCACCGCCGTCGGCGTCCCTCAGGTACGGGCCCTCGCCCGAGACGGCGAAGACGGGATCGCCGCCCACGGCGGCGAAGGCGCGGGCCGGGGAGGAGACCCCGCCGGGGATCACCTGCCGGGCCCGGTCGTACAGCTCCCGGTTCGTGGTCACAGCCGCTCGGCGAGGTCCCGGGCGAAGTAGGTCACCACGAGGTCGGCGCCGGCCCGACGGATCGCGGTGACGTGCTCGGCCGCGACGGCGTCGCCGTCGATCCAGCCCCGGTCCGCCGCCGCTCGGACCATCGAGTACTCACCGGACACGTGGTAGGCGGCCACCGGCACCAGCGAGGTCTGGGCCACCGAGCGGATCACGTCGAGGTAGGCGAGGGCGGGTTTCACCATCACGATGTCGGCGCCCTCCGCCTCGTCGAGCGCGACCTCGCGGATCGCCTCCCGGGCGTTGGCCGGATCCATCTGGTACCCCGAGCGGTCCCCGGATCGGGGCACGCACTCGGCGGCCTCGCGGAAGGGGCCGTACAGCGCGGAGGCGTACTTCGCGGCGTAGGCCATGATCGCCACCCCGGTGTGGCCGGCGGCGTCGAGGGCCTCGCGGATCGCGGCGACCTGGCCGTCCATCATCCCCGACGGCGCGACGACGTCCGCGCCCGCGTCGGCCTGCGCGACCGCCGTCGCGGCATACAGCTCGAGCGTGGGGTCGTTGGCGACGGTGTCGTCCTCGAGGACGCCGCAGTGTCCGTGGTCGGTGTACTCGCACAGGCACAGGTCGGCGACCACCACGGCGGCGTCGCCGAGCTCCCGTTTGAGCGCCTCGATCCCGCGCTGCGAGATGCCGGAGGGAGCATAGGCCTGCGATCCGGTGGCGTCCTTGACGGAGGGGATCCCGAAGAGCAGGAAGGCCCTGATGCCGCGCTCGGCCAGTTCGCGGGCCTCCTTGACCAGCGACTCGACGGTGTGCTGGTGGTGGGACGGCATCGAGGCGATCGGCTCGGCCTCGCCGATCGCCTCCTTCACGAACAACGGGGCGACCAGATGCCGGGGCGCAAGGTCGGTTTCGCGGACGATGTCGCGCAGGGCGGCGGTGCGCCTGAGCCTGCGCGGTCGCTCCTCGGGATGGGCCATGCGCCTAGGCTCCCACAGCCTGCCGGAGCGCGGCGACCAGGCCGTCCACGGTGTGCTCCTCGGCCACCACGTCGACCCGCAGCCCGGCGGACCGCGCAGCCTCGGCGGTCACCGGACCGATGCAGCACACCGTCGCCGTCGGCGGCGGTGCCCCCCACAGCTCCAGGAAGCTGCGCACGGTACTGCCCGAGGTGAACAGCACGGCGTCCACGCCTTCGTGAAGCGCCCGGCGGCCGCCGTCCACCGAGGAGGGGTCGGGTTCGGCGCGGTAGGCCTCCACGACCTCCGGCTCCCAGCCGCGCTCCCGCAGCGTGCGCGCCATGTCGTCGGGAGCCTGTGCGGCCTGGGGGACGAGGACGGCCCGCGCGTCGCCGGGTGCGGGCATCGCCTCCGCCACGGCGACGGCGGTGAAGGTCTCGGGCACCAGATCGGCGCGGATACCGACGCCCAGCAGGCGCTCGGCGGTGGCCGGGCCCACGGCGGCGACGCGGCTCGTGGCGAACACGCGGGCGTCCAGCCGCGCTGCGGCCAGCCGCTCCTCGAGGACGTCCACGGTGTTGGCGCTCGTGACGACCACCCAGGCGTACCGGCCCTCCACGAGCCGCGCCAGCGCGGCGTCCAGGGGGCCGGGGTCGGCTTCGACGATGCGGATCGCCGGGAACTCCAGCGGATCGGCCCCCAGCTCGCGCAGCGCCGCGCCGAGCTTGCCGGCCTGCCGGCGGGTCCGGGTCACGAACACGCGCCGGCCCGCCAGCGGCCTGCTGCCGAACCAGTCCAGGGTCTGCGGGAGCCCAGCCACCCCACCGACGACCAGCACGGCCGGCGGGCCGATCCCCGCGGCCTCGACGTCATCGGCCACCCGGCCGAGGGTCGACCGGAGCGCCCGCTGCTGCGGCCAGGTGCCGTGCTGGACGACGGCCGCGGGGGTTGCGGGGTCGCGACCCGCCGCTTCGAGCCGTTCGCCGATCGAGCGCAGGTTCCCCACGCCCATCAGGAACACCGCCGTGCCGGCCCGCGCCAGGGCGTCCCAGTCGAGGGCCGATCCGTCCTTGGTGGGGTCCTCGTGGCCCGTGGCCAGCGCGACCCAGGAGGCGTGGTCGCGGTGCGTGAGGGGGATGCCGGCGTAGGCGGGCGCAGCAACAGCCGAGGTGACACCGGGGACGACCTCGAAGGCGATGCCCTCCCGGGCCAGCAGCTCGCACTCCTCGCCGCCCCGTCCGAACACGAACGGATCGCCGCCCTTGAGCCTCACGACCATCCTGCCCGCGCGGGCCTCGTCCACGATGAGCGCGTCGATGGCCCGCTGGCCTTCGGTGCTCGCACCGGGCCGCTTGCCGACGTCCACGAGCTCGGCCCCCGGACGGGCCAGCGTCAGCAGCTCGGGATGCACCAGGCGGTCGTAGGCGACGACGTCCGCTCTCCCGAGGACGTCCGCGCCGCGGCGCGTGAGCAGACCCGGGTCACCGGGCCCCGCTCCGACGAGGTACACGATGCCCCGGCTCATGGATCAGCCGAGCCAGGCCATTCCACAGCCACTCGCGCCGGCGTTGACCGTCCGTACCCGGCCCCCGGAGGCGTCGACCCCGTAGATCCACCCGTCGCCGGGGGTCAGGAAGACCCACCGGTCGCCGCCGCCCCACGCGGGCACCGCCGTGCAGTCGTGACCGCCGGAGCGGATCGTGAACGGCTTCAGGGCTGCGTTGCCCGACGCGTCCACGATCGCCAGGACCCGGGTGGCCCGCTCGGCTCGTCCGGTCTCGTGCATCGTCACCGCGACCCGCTCGCCCGAAGCCGAGAACCCCGCCGCCGTGGCGTCGTAGCCGTCGACGCCGCGGACGGGTACCTCGTCGGTTCCGTCCCACAGCTTGACCGTGCCGTCCACAGCGATCGCGGCGCGCTCGCCGCCCGGCGCCACGCCCAGCAACCGCGAACCCGGCGGGATGGACATCACGCGCCGCGGACCGTCGTCCGTGAACCGCCACAGCACCCGCTCGTCGTTCTCCATGCTCTCGAGCAGAGCGCCATCGGCGGTCTGGTGGGCCGCCGTCCAACTGCCCTGTACCTCGCCGGACTCCAGACCCTCCGCGAACGCCCACCGGGTGACGGTGCCGCCCCGCCCGAGCACCAGCAGGGTGGAGGGATCCTGCCATGCGGCCTCCACACCGTCGAGCCAGAGCGGAAGCGGACGGATGCCGGGGAAGGCACCGACGAACGATCGTTCCCCGTCGTTCAGGAGCAGCGCCACACTCCCCGCCGATGCCGCGACACGGGACCGTTCACGGGTCGTGGTCTGACCCGGGAAAGGCCAGCTGAAGCGCGCGATCACGTCGATGTCCCCGGTGGTCAGGTCCATCCGCAGCAGCCCGCGCTCTCGTCCCGGGCCGGGGATCCATCCCAGGTAGTCGATCGCGCCACCCACCTCGGCGGGGAACGGCTCCACCCGCTGCCGTATCACGGGACCATCGGGTCCGATCGAGCCGGTCCGCCCGATCACGAAACCCCCGGCGAACAGGATGAAGGCCATCGTGAACATGAACAGGGGGCGCGGCGGACCGGGGGCACGGTTGGACCGCTCGAAGGCGCGGCGGATCCGGCGCGGCACCTTGAGCTGCGGAAGGTTGACGACCTGGCTCAGCTCGGCGGCTCCGGAGGTGTCGTCGACGTCGACGAGCGGCGCCCGGCAGCGGGGGCAGCTCGGCCCCTCGGGGAACTCCTCATCGCAGTGCGGGCACCACGGCATGGGTTACAAGCCTACCGCCGAACGGTGCCGGTGAAACCCGCGACCGGGTCAGGGGCGCGCAGCGTCCAGGATCCGGTCCGCTCCGGCGGCGCGGAAGCGCTCCACGAGCTCCATCCCCAGCGTGACCGGATCGTGACCGGTGGCGCTGTCACGCAGGTGCACACCGCCGTCGGGGGTGGACACGAAGGCGTCCATCCGCAGCCCGTCGCCCTCCGGCCGCGCCCATGCACCGAGTGGGACCTCGCAGCCGCCCTCCATCTCCCGCATGAAGGTGCGTTCGGCGTCCACCGCGCGACGCACGGTGGCGTCCTCGGCGGAGCCGACCCATGCCAGATTGCCGGCGAGGCGGTCGGAGCGGACCTCGACCACCACCGCGCCCTGGCCCGGCGGCGGGACGAACACCCGGGGATCGAGGTGCTGGGAGATCTCGGCGCTGCGCCCGAGGCGGGCGAGTCCCGCCGCCGCGAGGATGGCGGCGTCCATCTCGCCGTCACGCACCCTGTCGAGGCGCGTGCCCACGTTCCCCCGCAGCAGCGTCACCCGCAGATCCGGTCGCTCCACCGCGACCAGTGCCCGCCGGCGCGACGAGGACGTGCCCACGACCGCCTCCGGAGGCAGGTCCTGGATCGTCCGGCCCCCGCGGGACACGAGGACGTCCCTGGGATCTTCCCGGTCCACCACCGCCGCCAGCGTGAGCCCTTCGGGTTCGGTCCCGGGGAGGTCTTTGAGGCTGTGGACGGCGAGGTCCACCTCGCCGCCGGCCAGGGCCCGCTGGAGCTCGCGGGCGAAGATCCCCTTGGCTCCGATCGCCTCGAAAGGCCGGTCGGTGACGCGATCACCGGCAGTGCGGACCGTGACCACGTCGACCTCGATCGGCTCGGGAGCGGCCGCGCGCAGCGCGTCCACCACGAGTTGCGTCTGGGCCAGAGCGAGGGCGCTGCCGCGGGTGCCGATCCGCAGGCTACGCCCGCTCACCGTCGTCGGGGTCGAAGATCTCCTGGAAGGCCTCGAGGTACACCTGGCCGTCCGGCCCCTGGACGAGGTCCTTCATCCTGCTGATGGGCAGGTGCAGCAGCTTGTTCGCGATCGTCCGGGCCGCGGCGTCCAGCGCGTCCCGGGCCTCGGCGTCCAGACCGAGCCGGCGGGCAGCCCGCTCCACCTCCGACACCCGGACCTCATCGGCCCAGCCGCGGAGCCTGCCGATCGAGGGACCGAGGGCCAGCGACCGCTCCCAGACCATGAAGGCCGCCACCTCCTCGTCGATGATCCGCTCGACCTTGGGGAGTTCCGCCCGGCGGCGCTGGGCTCCCCGGTCGGCGACCTCCCGGAGGTCGGCGATGTCCCGGAGCTCCACGCCCGGAAGGTCGGCCGCCAGCGGATCGATGTCCCGCGGGAGGCCGAGGTCCACGGCGACGAGCGGCGCGTCGCGCTTCGAGGTGGCCTGTTCCAGCAGCTCGCGGTCCACCACGGGGTCACCCGACGACGTCGCCGTGAGGAGTGCGTCGCAACGTTCGAGCAGCTCGGGCAGCTCGTCGAGCCCCGTGCCCCGGCCCCCGAGCCTCGAGGCGAGCGCTGCAGCCCGCTCGGGGGTCCGCCCGGCCACCACGAGCTCGCCGCATCCGAGATCCGTGAGGGCGCGGGCGGCGAGCCCACCCATGCGGCCGGCACCGAGCACCACCACCATGCGCCCCTCGAGCCCACCCAGGATCTCCGCGGCCGTGCGGGCCGCCGCCTGGGGGAGCGACACCACGTGACGCGATATCTCCGTCCGGGTCCGGGCGAGCTTGCCGACACGGAGCGCCCGCTGGAACAGCGCGGACAGCATGCGTCTCGCCGCACCTTCGTCCTGCGCGACACGGTAGGCGTCGCGGACCTGTCCGAGGATCTGCGACTCACCCAGCACCATGGAGTCGACACCGGAGGCCACACCGAACAGGTGCCGGATCGCACTGTCGTCGTAGTGCACGTACCATCCGTCGGAGATCGTCACCTCGTCCACCCCCGAGACCCCGGACAGGAACCTCCGCAGCGAAGCGACCGCAGGGTGGAACCGGTGGACGGTGACGTAGACCTCCGTCCGGTTGCAGGTGCTCAGGATCACGCCTTCGTGGACGGATTCGTCGCCGCACAGCCGGGCGAGGGCCTTCGGCAGGCTCGCAGGGGTGAAGGTGAGCTGCTCGAGGACCTCGAGGGGCACGGTCCGGTGGCTGAGTCCGGCGACGATGATGGCCATGGTCATCCCAGTCTACGCGGGGGCCCGGGGGGCCCGCCCGCGGGTCAGCCGCGCGTCTTTCGTTTGCTGCGCGCCGCGGCGCGCTGCTCGTAGAAGGCGAGGATCTGGAGCTCGACGGACAGATCGACCTGCCGGACGTGGATCCCGTCCGGAACGGTCAGCACGGTGGGGGCGAAGTTCAGGATCGATCGGACACCCGCGGTGACGAGACGCTCGGCGGTCTCCTGGGCCTGCGGCGCCGGTGTGGCGATGAGCGCGATCGCGATGCCCTTCTCCTTGAGCGAGCGCTCGAGGTCGTCCACATGCTCGATGGTGAATTCGCCCACCTCTTCGCCCACCCGCTTCTCGTCCTTGTCGAACAGCGCGGCGATCCGGAACCCCCGCTCGGCGAATCCCCGGTAGCCGGCGAGGGCCTGGCCGAGGTTCCCGATCCCCACGATCGCCACCGGCCAGTTCTGGGTGAGCCCGAGCTCGCGGCTGATCTGGTAGATGAGGTACTCGACGTCGTACCCGACACCCCGCGTCCCGTAGCTGCCCAGGTAGGACAGATCCTTGCGGACCTTCGGCGGGTTCACGCCCGCAGCCTCCGCGAGCCGCTCCGAGGAGACGGTCTGGATCTGCTGAGACGCCAGCTCCTGCAGCACCCGCAGGTAGATGGGCAAACGCGCGACGGTAGCCTCCGGGATCGGCTTCACCCGGACGCGTGCACCACTCCTGAGTCGATCGGATGAGCCGCGTCGCATCGATATCCTGACTGAGGCGCGCGTATCCTAGCCGCCGGTTCGGCGCCGCCACAAACCCGCCCCGGTTCGATGCCCCGCGGGCTCGGCATCCCTTCCCGTCCGATGAGAAGAAGGAAGCTCGGCCCTCTTCCAGAACACTGGGCCCAGGAGAGCTCGAAATCGCGGACGGACAAGGAGGTGAGCCGACGGGGGAGGACCCCGGCGTCCAAAGAGCCCGCAGATAGGAAGACACGAAACCGATGGGGGGAACCATGAACCGATCCACACGTCTCGTGGCCATCAAGGTCGCGCTCACGCTGTTGGTTGCAATGCTCGGTGCCGCTCCCGCGGTCGCCGACGAACACCCAGACGACGGACTGCGTCCCGACGAGTGTTCGTTCCAGATGGTCGGCGCGCCCGCACTCCCGGGCGCCTCCGGGGTGATCGCCGACGAGGACGCCCGCACCGCCTGGCAGTTCCTGCTGCTCAACTGCCCCGAGGAACCCGAGCTCGAAGTGCTCCAGTGGAACGTCTCGTGGTTCGAGCGGGTCCGTGGTGTCGGCGACACGGGTGTCGGCGGGCCCGACTCCGTGGGCGAAGGCGTCCCCGAAGAGGACCCGATGGCCAACTACCACGGCACGTTCCCGACCCCCGAGGGCCAGTCGGCGCTCTGGGACGTCATGATCCCCAACCTGAGCACGTACAGGATCTCGGTGTGCGCCTGGTACTGGCTCGAGGGAGATCCTGAACCGGAGGAGCCCTTCGAACCGGACGACCGGCGGCACCGCATCCGGTGCTGGAGCTGGGGCCAGTGGCACTGAGCATCTGAGCCGAGCAGGCCGCCGGGCGCCCGCGCCCGGCGGCCCCGGCTCACCGCTCGCAGGACGCGCTAGAAATTCCAGAAGTCCATGCCCGAGCGTGTGAGCACCCGCTGCATCCAGACGGCGATCAGGGTGAGCCGTCCGGTCAGCAGCAGGACGCCGACGCCCACGAGCACCACGCCACCGGCGACCTGGATCGTCAGCAGGTGCCGTTTGAGGCGTCCGCCGATACGCACGAACCCAAGCCCGACCAGGATGAACGGGATCCCGAGGCCGGCCGAGTAGGCGGCGAGCAGTCCGACGCCCTGAGCCAGGCCGCCCGAGGTCGCCGCCAGACCGAGGGCCGCCGCCAGGGTCGGGCCGATGCAGGGGGTCCATCCGAAAGCGAAGGCCATCCCGAGCGCGAACGCCCACCCGGGACCGCTTCGCGGGCGCAGGTGGAACCGCCGCTCCCGCATGAGCCCGGGGACCCGGCTGCCGGCCACCATGACCAGCCCCAGCAGGATGATGAACAGACCCGCCAGCCGTTCCAGGAGCACGCGATGCTCGTGGAGCAACCCCGAGACCACACTGGCGGTCGCGCCGAGGGAGATGAACACGAGGCTCAGCCCGGCCACGAACGCCAGGGTGCCGGGCAGGGCTTGACGGACGGGCACCCGCTCCCCGACGGTCGAGCCGCTCATGAAGCCGACGTAGCCGGGCACGAGCGGCAGGACGCATGGGGACAGGAAGCTCACCACCCCAGCGCCGAAGGACAACAACGCGGTCGTGACCACGCATCCACGCTACCCCTCGGCAGCTCGGTGCGCCTCCGCTCAAGCCCCTCTCGTACGGAGGAACCCCGCGTACATCGCGGTCACGCCCACAGCCAACCCCACCGAGAACGGCGCCAACTCGCCGCGGCGGGCGAAAACGCTGACGGCGAACACGACCATCGCCCCGGCGAGCAGCAGCCCCAGCCCCCCGGCTTTGGCCCGCCGGCGCACAAGCGACCACACCAGCCCGGCGACGAGGACCACCAGACCCGCGAAGGAGTACACACGGGAGAGATTGCGGACCCCCTCGCCGAAGATGCTGGCGCCACCGACGACCGTCCGGGCTTCCAGCGCCTCCTGGGCGCCCGGGAGCATCCCCGCGGTGGCCACCACCCCCACACCGAGGATCGTGGCCGCTCCGGCGACCACGGTCGCACCCATCGAGGTGCCCCGGCCCCCGAGCAGCCAGACCGTTCCGAGTCCGAGCCAGGGCACGTTCAGAACCGCGCCGAGCAGGTAGTACACGCGGAACAGCGAGGGGGTCCACCCGAAGGCGGCGCCCCAGGCCAGCGCCCCAGACGCTACCGCGAACTGGAGCAGCGCGATCCCCCACACCGCGAGGGCCGGGGAGGCGCCTGCGCGGAACGACCGCAGGCATCCCAGCGCGAAGGCCGCTGCGACCAGAGCGGCGATCAGCGGAAAGACGAACACGTCAGCCGCGGAATTCCCGCCGGAGGACCTTGCCGGCGGCGTTGCGCGGGATCTCGGTGACGAGCTCGATCGAGGCGGGAACCTTGTACGGCGCGAGGTGGGCCGAGCAGAACTCGACGACCTCCTCTTCGGTGACCCCGGCCCCGTCGACGAGCGCGATCACGGCCCGGACCTGCTCTCCCGAGTACTGGTCCGGGGCCCCCACGACGGCGCAGTCGGCGATCTTCGGGTGTCCGCGCAGGACATCCTCGATCTCCTTGGGATACACGTTGAACCCCGACACGATGATCATGTCGCGCTTGCGGTCGACGAGGAACAGGTAGCCCTCGTCGTCGGCCACCGCGACGTCCCCCGTCCTGAACCAGCCGTCGCGGAACGCCTTGGCGTTCTCCTCCGGGTGCTGCCAGTACCCCTGGAACACGTTGGGCCCCCGGACCACGATCTCCCCGGGGTCGCCGGGTTCGACGTCCTCGCCGTCGTCGGTGGTGAGCCGGATCTCCACCCCCGGCAGTGGCAGCCCGATCGATCCGGGCTTCGCCTTGCCACCCATGATCGTGGAGGTGAGCGCAGGAGCGGTTTCGGTGAGGCCGTATCCCTCCCAGATCGTGACGCCGAAGCGGTCCTGGAAGCCGTCGAGAGCCTCCCGGGGGAGCGGCGCGGCACCCGAGACGGCCAGACGAACGCTGGCGACGTCGTCCGGCCCCGCCTCCGGCAGCGACATCCAGGCCATATACGCGGGGGGCGCGGCGGCGATCACCGTGATCCCCTGGTCGCGGACGGCCTGCAGGGAGTCCACCGGATCGAAGCGTTCGAGGAGGACGATCTTCGCGCCGACCTCCACGGACAGGTTGAGCACGACGTTCAGTCCGAAGATGTGGAACAACGGCAGGACGCAGAGCGTCACGTCGGCGAGACCGATCGCCAGCGGGGTGGCCCGCATCTGTTCGAGGTTCGCCTGGAGGTTGCGGTGCGTGAGCATGGCCCCCTTGGGAAGTCCGGAGGTTCCCGAGGTGTACGCGATCAACGCGAGGTGGTCGGGCGCCAGCTCGGCCGACGGGAAGCGGTCGGTGCCTGTGCCCATGAGCTCGTCGAACGACACCGCGCCTTCGGGGGCCTCGCTCTCGAGGACCACGAGGTGGTCGAGGTCGGCCAGCTCCTCGCGGAGACGCAGGCCGGCCTGCACGGCCTGCGGGCCGGCACAGACGAGAACCTTCGCTCCCGCGTCCCGGAGGACGTGCCGTGCCTCGGGCTCGGTGAGCATCGCGTGCAGCGGCACGACCACACCGCCCATGCGCCAGACGCCGTACATCGCCGTCGCGAAAGCGGGATGGTTCGGGAGCCAGAGCGCGACGCGGTCGCCCGCGTCCACGCCCAGGCCCGTCAGCGCGGACGCGACCCGCGTCGCCCCGTGATCGAGCCGGCCGTAGGTGATCTCCTCGCCGCGGAAGACCATCGCGGACTGTTCGGAGATACGCCCGGCCGTGGCCGCCAGCGCTTCGGCGAGGTTCATGGATACATCATGGCATCGGCAGGACGCCCCGGGCAGCGAGCACGGAACGCAGCTCCTCTCCGTCGACGTCGCGAACCGGACAGTCTTCACGTACCGCTCGGGCGGCGGCCACCCCCGCCGCCTCACCGATGGCCATGCACACGCCGGTGACGCGTGAGGAGGCAAGCGCCTCATGCGTCGCGGAGATGCAGCGCCCGGCCACCAGGAGGTTCGCCGCCCCACCGACGAGCAGGCTCCGGTACGGGACGTCGAACCAGTCCCCGGGGGGCAGGAACTCCCAGCGGGTGTCCGTCCCGGCGGTGTGGAATTCGAACGGCCAGGCGCTGGCGGCTACGCCGTCCTCGTGCTTGGTCGCCGCCGCGGCCTCCTCGAAGGTCAGCACGTGGTCGCCGATCGCGTGCCGCGTCTCCCGGATCCCCACGGTGGTGGCCGTGTCCTGGAGGAACGCCGAGGCGAATCCCGGCACCTCCGCCTGCAGGAAGCGCGCGGCTTCCTCGGCGATCGCCCTCCCGTCGATCTCGGCCCGGGTCAGGTCGAACGGGTCGGTGCCGTCCGGGGGCCCGCCGTCGGATCGGCTCACCCGCGTCATGGCCCCGACCGCCTCACCCGGCCGCATCGTCGGGATGGCCGCGCCCGCGGAGCGGGTGAGCCGGTACGTCCCGTCGGCCATCGCCTCCTTCATCCGGTCGTTGAGGGTGGCCAGGCCGGCGGCCATCGCCGCCTGGAGATCGACACCCTGGAGCAGGAACTGCATCGACGGGTACTGGCGACGCCCGGACTCTCCCATCTCCCAGGCGAACCCGGCATGGTGGACGACATCGGCGTCGCCGGTGGCATCCACGAAAACCCGGCCACGGACGGCCGCCAGCCCCCGCTTGGTGGCCACGATCACCGCCTCCACCGCGTCACCCGAGCGCAGAGCACCGCACACCAGCGTGTGCAACAGCGGCGTGATCCGCTCCTCCGCCTCCACCAGCCGATCGGCCAGGCGCTTGTAGCCCCAGGGGACGTAGGTCATGACCGCCGTCTCCTTGTAAGGGATGGGTCCCATCGCGTGGCCGGCGGCCGCCAGACCCTCCGCCCACTCCCGCGCCACCCCGTCGGACAGGTACGCGAACGTGTCCTGCCGGGCCACGTACAAGCCGCAGATGGCCCCCAGGCTCGCCGCTGTGGCGTTGCCTCCGAAGAACGGCCACCGCTCGAGGAGCGCGACCTCGGCTCCGTCCCGCGCCGCGGCGAGGGCGGCCCCGAGACCCGCCGAGCCCGCACCGCACACCACGACGTCCGCCTCGACGATCACCGGTGCGTCGCCGGACGGCAGCTTCACCGAACGGCTCACAGCCCCTCCTCTTCATCCGCCGCCTCACCGATCCAGATGTGGAAGTCCCGGCCCTCGGCCTCCACCGTCAACCGGCCACGCAGCACCCTGACGTCGGCCTGCATCCCCTCGGGCACCCGCGGGAGATCCAAGAGACCCTCGATCCTGTCCGCCGCCGGGCGGTGCCGCGCGGCGATGCCCGACCGTCCGACCAGAAGCAGCCGCAGCCTCCGGTCCTCGATCCGCGGCAGGAAGCGTGCGTCGGCCGGAGGGCTGTCCTCCTCCTCGGACTCGAAGGTCACGATCACACCGGCGTCGGTGATGCGGACGGCTCCCACCTCGGGCTCGAGCGCCCGCACGAACTCGTCGAGGTCGAACTCTCTGATCTCCGCGACACCGAACGGGGAGGAACCCTCGACCCGCGCTCGCGCCGCATGACGGGAACGCGCCAGCGAGATCATCTTCCGGGCGGGGAAGGAGGCCTCGTCGAACCCGAGGACCAGGTGATGCACCCGCAGCCCGCCGGCCGACGCCCCGTCGATCTCGACCTCTACCTCACGCAGCCGCCCTCGAAGGAAGTCCGGCAGGAACGGCAGACCCCCGAGGTCGGCGGTGGCCTGCTCCGCGGCGGTCCCGCGGGCGATCTGGATCCCGGCGCGCGATTGAAAGACCTGGAGAGCCACGACATCCAGCGTCACCGACAGCCCGACGAACAGCAACGCCGCGACGAGCAGCCAACGGTAGAGCCGTCTGTTGCGCATCACGTGATCCTCGTGTACGGCAGATGGACGAACCGACCACCGCAGCCCGAAGCTGCTGTTACCATCGACCCCGGCTCAGCCCGACCCCTGATGACGCGACGACGACCGACCCTGGCCATCTCCACCGCGCCGCTGTGGCGACTCGACCTCGAGGACGCCTTCGCGGCTCTCCGAAGCGCGGGCGCTGCAGCCGTCGAGGTGCTGGTCACGCAGGACACCGAAACCCAATCCCCTGAAACCCTCGAGCGTCTCGCCAACCGCTACGACCTCCCGATCGTGGCTGTCCATGCACCGTTGCTGCTCCTCACTCGCCGTGTCTACACCACCGATCCCGTCGAGAAGATCCGGCGGACACTCGAACTGTGCCGCGCCCTCGACGTGGACACGATGGTGCTCCATCCGCCGTACGTCTGGCAGGTACGGTACGCCCTGTGGCTGATCCATGAGTTGGAGGACGCGCTGGCGGGGACGCGAACCACGCTCACGATGGAGAATATGTACCCCGTCCACGTGGGACGACGCACCGTCCGCTTCCACCGGTACGGAACTCTGGACACCTTGGATCGATTTCCGCACCTCACGCTCGACACCTCCCATCTCGCGGTGGCACGGGAGGACATCGTGGAGGCCTACCGGCGGGTGGCCGACCGCGTGGTCCACGTCCACCTGTCCGACAATCGGGGCAAGGGCCGGGACAGCCACGCTCCCCTCGGTGAGGGCGTTCTGCCGATCGTGGACTTCGTCCGCGCGCTCAACCCCGACACCCTCCACTCGATCGCGCTGGAGATCAACCCCGGCCCGGCCACCGACGACCGCGGCAAGCTGGAGACCCTGCTCGGCTCCTCCCTCGAGATGGTCCGAGACAACCTGCCGTCGGCCGCCCCGCGGGAGGACCCCTAGCCGGCGATCAGGTCGCGGGAAAGGGCCTCGGCGGCCTCGCGCGTCGCGGCGAAGACCCGGATCCGGCGCACCGAACGCTGGAACCGGAGGAGGTCGGCGGATCCCAGTCCGGATGCCCGGTCCCATTCGGTCACATCGCCGTCCCCACCGACCACCGGGAGGTCGACGTCGATGTGCTTCGGCTCGGGGATGTCGAGCAGCACCGACCCGGGGGGCGCCCCGATCGCCCGGGCCCACCCGTCCTCGAGGCGACGCCGGTCCTCCGGGCGGTACCACAGACGCTCGAGCTCCTCGAAGACCTGATCACCCACGCCGACGTCCACGGCGCGCTTGTACAGCCGGCGCTCGCGGATGCGCCGGGCGAGCTGCCGGGTGAGCTCCGGCATGCCCTCACCCGACAGCGACCACACCAGCGAGTCGTCGTCCGCCCGCTTCAGGTCGTCGGGGGCCAGGCCCCCGGTGCCCAGCGCCTCCTGCACCCCGCGCAGCAGCATCGCCACGGCGGCCCGGCAGGCGTGGTGCCAGTACACGCTCGCGAACATGAGGTGCTTGGCGAAGACCAGCGACTGGAGAGCCGCCAGGCCCTTCTCCTCAACCGCCACCCGCGGGCGGCCGCCGGCGTCCCGCCGGATGGTCAGGGCACCAACCAGCCGCTGGACGTCCACCATCCCGTACGGGACGTTCGCGCCCCGGGCGTCGCGGACGAGGTAGTCGAGCTTGTCGATGTCGAGACCGGAGTCCAGGAGCGTACGCAGGATCCCGTCCACGTCGCCCACGATCTGCGAGCCATGCATCGGTCCGGCCACCAGCATCCCCACACGCCCTGGATCCACCCCCCAGCCGTCACGCAGCACCCCGGCCAGCTCGCCGGTGATGACGTCCCGCGCGATGTCCTCGTGGCGTTCGATCGACTCCATCTCCAGCTCCTCGAGCGCATGAGAGAACGGATAGTGCCCGACGTCGTGGAGCAACGCAGCGGCGAGGAACGTCGCACGATCCTCCTGCGACAGGCCCGGTGCCCCCTCGACCCACGCGAGCCGATCGAGGGCCAGACCCGCCACGTGGTAGACGCCGAGGGAGTGCTCGAAGCGGGTGTGGCGAGCACCCGGGAAGACCAGGTCCGTGAATCCGAGCTGGCGGATCCGGCGCAGCCGTTGGAAAGCCGGCGTGTCGATCAGGGCGAGCTCCCGCGCGCCCAGACGGACGTCGCCCCAGATCGCGTCGCGGATCACGGTGCCTCCCATCGCGGCCCGACGATACCTGGACCCCCCGACCTTCGCCGGGGCAGACTGGCGCGGTGAGCTGGGCGGCGGAACTCGGAAGGACGGCCCTGTTCAGGGACGTCTCCCCGGAGGTGCTGTCGGTGCTCGCCGGTCGCGCCGTCCACCGGCGGCACCGTCAGGGCAGCGTCGTGTTCGTGCAGGGCGAGCACGGCACGAGCTGCTACGCGATCGTTTCGGGCTCGGTGCGGATCTGCACCTACACCGCCGACGGGCGGGAAGCCGTCCTGGCCGTTCTCGGCCCGGGCGACGTGTTCGGGGAGCTCGCGCTCTTCGACGAAGCTCCGCGCTCCGCGGACGCCATCGCCAACGAGCCCGCGGAGCTTTTGTCCCTGGACGGACGGGACGTCCACCGGGCGGTCGCGGACCATCCGGATCTCGGCACCGCGCTGCTGCGGATCCTCGGTCGTCGGCTCCGTCTGGCCAACGACGCGTTCCAGGAGGTGGCTTTCTTCGACGTCCCGGGCCGGGTGGCCAAGCGCCTCGCCGACCTCGCCGACGCCCACGGCGTGACCGCGGACGGTGGCACCCTGATCGAGGTGTCGCTGTCCCAGGAGAGCCTCGCCAGCATGGTGGGGGCCACGCGGGAGAGCGTGAACAAAGCCCTCGCCGCCTTGACGAAGCGTGGCCTCGTGGAGCGACGAGGCCGGCGCTACCTGGTCCCCGACGTGGAGGCGCTCCGGGGCTGCGCGCGCTGAGGGCCCAGCGCCCACCGGCGCCCGGCGCGGCGGACCAAGCCCTCGGCCTCCAGCGACCTCAGCGCGTCACCGACCCGCTCCGAGCCCAGCCCCGTCGTCCGCACCAGTGCCGGGGTTCCGGCGCCGCGGGAGGCGTCCCGGAGCGCATCGAGCACTCGTCCGCGGGCGTAGCGGGTGGTGTCCGCGAACCGCGGGGAACGACGCCGCGGCGGTGCCTGCACCCGCCGTCCGGCGGCCCAGGCGCACCAGGCGCGGGCGGGGCAGTCGGCACAGCGGGGGGCCCTTGCGGTACACACCGTCGCCCCGAGGTCGATCAATGCCTGGTTCCACACCGAGGACCGGCCGGAGGGCAGGAGCTCGTCGGCGATGCACTGCACGTCGGCGTCCGGGCGCAGCCCCACCATCCGCGTGATCACGCGTCTGATGTTGGCGTCCACGGGTGCCTCGTCGGCGCCGAAGGCGAACGAGGCCACCGCCCGGGAGGTGTACGGGCCGACCCCGGGCAGGCTCCCGAGCTCACGGGCGCTGCGCGGGAATCCGCCACGGTCGTACAGGGTCCGGGCGGCACGCCAGAGCGTCAGCGCCCGGCGGTTGTAGCCGAGCCCCGACCAGGCCCGCAGAACCTCGGCCGGTTCGGCCCCCGCGAGGGCGGCCAGGTCGGGGAACCGGTCGATGAACCCGGTGTAGGCGGCAGCGACCCGGACGGCCTGCGTCTGCTGGAGCATGACCTCGCTGACCAGGACCCGGTAGGGGTCGCGTTCGCCGCGCCACGGCATCGGCCGGTCGGTGCGTGAGGCCCAGGCGAGCACGGCCCGGCGCAGATCCCGGACGGGGAGGGTCACGGGGCGAGGGCGGCCAGCAGGTCCGCCGGGGGCGGCGAGTAGAACGAGAAGACGACGTGCTCGGCCCCCGCCTGACGGTAGGCCTCGACGTCGGCGTCGAGGCGCTCAACCTGCTCGGCGTTCTCGGGGAACACGAACAACTGGACGCCGCGCCGCACCGACGCCGGATCGCGTCCGATCTCCGCGCAGGCATGGTCGATCACCGCGCTGAGCTCGACGAACCGATCCGGCGGGACCTGGATGCTGGGAGCGTTCCATTCGTCGCCGTGCTCGGCGATCAGGCGCAGCATCCTGGGCCCCATCGCACCGATCACCACCGGGATCCGTTCCTGTACCGGCTTCGGGTGGCAGCGGGCATCGCGGAGGCTGAAGAACCTGCCCTCGTGGTCGACCCGGTCCGAGGTCCAGAGTCGCTTCACGATCGAGCAGGCCTCGTCCAGCATCGCCACGCGCTCGCCGGGTGGCGGGAACGGGATCCCGTAGCCGGTGTGCTCGGGCTCGTGCCACGCCGCGCCGATCCCGAATTCGAGCCGGCCCCCCGAGATGTGGTCCACGGTGACGGCCATGTTCGCCAGGACCGCCGGGTGGCGGTAGGTCACCCCGGTGACCATGCATCCGATCCGCGCCCGGGTCGTGACCTTCGCCATGGCCGCCAGCGTCGTCCACGCCTCGTGCGTGGGCTGGTCGAGGTCCTGGAGACCGTAGAAGTGATCGTAGTTCCAGATCGCGTGGTAACCGAGGTCGTCGGCGTCCCTCCAGAAGCGCTCGAGGACGTCGTAGTCGAACACGGGTGCGATCTTCGCCGAACGCAGCACGTCTTCGATGATGCGCGATGGCGTGCGTCCGGCGCATCCCGGCCGGTCGTGGTAGACAGAAGACCCCAGATGACCGTCCGCGCCTGGTTCACGATCTCCGCTCTCTGCCTGCTCGCCCTCGGCGCAGCGGCCGCGACGCGCTTCTTCGCTCCGATCGAACCCCCGGAGCTCATGGCCCGCGTCGCCGACCAGCGGCTGCACGGCGTCCACGCCGGTTCTTGCTGGCCCCAGCGCAACGGGTCACCCCGCTGCGAGACCACCGACGGCGAGCACCCGGAGGCCCCGACCATCCCGCCCGGTGGGTCGATACGGATTGTCTCCCTCTACCCCGTCCAACCCGACCGCGGCAGCGTGCGCGTGGTCGAGACCGGCTCAGGCGAGGCCGTGCTGCGCGAGACCTGGACCGACCGGCTGTCCTATGAGCTCGATCCGGGCCGGTACCGTCTCGAGGTCGAAGCGAGGTACGGGGAGAACGCCTACGTCCGGTACGCCTTCGGATTCACGGTCGACGGGTAACCGGACGTCCTACCGGGACGTTTGACAGCACTCGATAGGGTCGTGGTCCGGGGGTCCCCAGACTCCGACGAGAAGGGGTAGCGCCATGATCCTCCTGCTGGCTCCGGTGTTCTCCTTGATCGCTCTCGCGGCCGGCGGGGTCGCCACCGTGGCGGCGATCCTCCTCAACGGGCCGAGACGTCTGCGCCGTCGTGCGGAACCTCCTCTGGTCACCCTGCCACCGATCCCGACACCGCAGATGCGCCAGCGGATCGAGGCCGAGGAGCACGCACGGTCCGTCGTCTGAACCACGGATCCGGGTTGCTCACCAGAAGATCGAACGGCGCAGCCGGAGGTTCTTCAGCAGCGTCCGCTGGATCGAGGATCGCACCTGGTCGGTGATCTCCAGCACCGCCATCGGGTCGGCGGCGGCGTCCGGTGACAGGTGCTCGGTGTGGACGGGTTCGCAGAATTCAACGATCCACTTCGACGGCAGCGGGATCAGGCCGAGCGGCCCCAGCCACGGGAACAGGACGGTGATCGGGAAGTACGGCATGCCCAGCAGCCGGGCCAGTGGACGCACGTCGGCGATCATGGGATAGATCTCCTCGCTCCCCACCATGGCCACGGGCACGATCGGGGCCTGGGCCTCGATCGCTTTCTCCACGAATCCTCCGCGGCCGAACCGTTGCAGGCGGTAGCGCTCGCGCCACCCCTTCCCCACACCCTTGAACCCCTCGGGGAAGACGGCCACGAGCTCCCCCATGTCGAGCAGCCGCCTGGTGTCCTCCGGGGTCGCCATCGTGTTCCCCGTCTTGCGCACGATGTGGGAGAAGAACGGGATCGTGAAGCCGAGGTCGGCGACGAGCATCCGGGCGTGACGGTGGGGCTCGTGCTCCCAGACGACGCCCCGCAGGACCATCCCGTCGAGGGGCAGCGTCCCGGCGTGGTTGGAGGCGAGCAGCGCGGCACCCGTGCGCGGGACGCGCTCGTTGCCGATGACCTCCACCCGCCAGTAGTAGCGGTTGAGGGGCTCGATGATCGGCAGCAGCAGTTCTGTGAGCTCCCGGTCGAACCCGAGGTCGTCGACCTCGTAGTCACCGCGCAGGCGCCGGCGGAGGAACTCCAGGATCTCCTCGGTATCCGCCCGGCTCAGGGAGCCCAGTCGCTCGGGCAGCAGACCCTCCACCGACGGGCTCCGCTCGCCGGGAGCGTGCACCCGGCAGAAAGCCGACTCCCCCATGGGCGGGTTCCGGCACGGACGTCCCTTCAGGGTGATCGCACGGCACCGCCGGGGGCCGGTCTGCAGCGACACGATCTGCGCCTCCGCCATCCTGCTATTCCTCCCGGTCGGATCGGGCGCGCTCCAGGAAGCGCTCCTGACCTTTGCGGGTAAGAAACTCGTGCAGCTCCCGTTCCCACCGATCGGGTCCTTCCCCCCGGGTGACGCGCTGCAATCGCCGCTCAGCGTAGAACTCCCGGACGGCGTCCCGCGTGGTGTAGCGCGGCTGGAACCCGAACTCCTCCCGCAGCCGCCGGTTGTCGGCGATGCGACCCCAGTGCAGCAGCCGCACGATGTGCGGCGGGACGGCCAACCCGCGGCCGAGGAGCTTGACGAGCGGCCCGGCGACGTTGAGGACGGGCATGGGCAGCGGAAGCTCCACCCGCCCCCCCATCCGGACCACCTGGGACAGGTACAGCACGCCGTCGGCCGCGGCGTTGTAGGTGCCGACGACCGGATCGCGGATGGCCTTCACGAGCAGGTCGATGGCGTCGTCCTCGTGGAGGAACTGGAGCCGTGGATCGAACCCGAGCACCGTGGGGACCACGGGCATCGTGAGGTACCGCGCCAAGGGCGTGTCCGCGCCGGGTCCGATGATGTTCGCGAAACGCAGCAGCGTCATCTCCAGCTCCGGTCGGCGGCGAGCGAGCTCCCGGGCGTAGGACTCGAGTTCGCCGCAGTCCCGACCGAAGGGATCGACCCGGGACGACCGCGCCATCTCCTCGGTGAACAGCGCCGGGTCGTTCGGCTCGGCACCGTAGACCGCGGTCGATCCGCGTACGATGACCCTCCGTACGCGCTCGGACCTCTGGCAGGCGGCGAACAGCTGCATCGGCCCGATCACGTTGAGCTCGTGCATCGCGCTCCGGCCCCCGGCCTCCTCGGGCGTCGAGAACAGACCGAGGTGCACGACGGTGTCGACGCCCGTCGCCTCGAGGATCTTCATCATCACCGGGCGGCGGATGTCCGCCTGCAGGTACTCGGTGCGCTCCAGGTCACCGCGCGGCTGCTCGGTGTCGACCCCGAGGATGTATTCGATGTCGGGATCCTGCTCCAGCCGCCGAGCGAGGCGGTGGCTGAGGAACCACGAGAGCCTGGTGATGAGTACTCGCCGTCCCACTGCGTGCTCCCGGTCTCTCAAGCGTCGGCCAAGGTGGTCAAGGTACCACCGAAGCTTCCCCGTCGACCCTCAGACCCGCTCGAGGAACCAGGTGCCGTCGGCCTCCAGCACCGCAGCCGCGCTGGCGCCGTTGGCGGCCACCGCGAGATGCCCCGCGGCATCGATCAAGACGACCAGCTCTCCGGGGGCGACGTCGGAGAACGTGGCGGCCACCGTCGCCTCCGCCGACCGGTCGCCGGCCGACACCCGGACCCGGCCGGTCAGTCCCGCCGCAGCCAGATCCTCCCGGGTCGCCGACAGCTGCACGTTGCCGAACCAGTCGGCGCGCAGCACCTCGGCCTCGATACGCCCGGCGGCGACCTCGACGGCGGGCGCCGGCAGGCGGACGAGATCCTCGACCGGAACGCTTGGACCCAGCCGTTCGGGTGGGATGCCCGCTGCCACATGTGCCGCGGCGGGAGCGAACAGATCCCGCCCGTGGAAGGTCGAGGACACGGGTTCGAGACGGAACCGCGGATCGGCGAGCTCCCATGCGCCGGCCACACCCCCGAGGGCGTCGGCCGCGGGCAGGAGCAGACCGTTGTCCGGGCCGATCAGCACCGACGATCCACCGGCGGCCACCGCCACCGGCCGGCGGGAGGATCCCACACCGGGATCTACGACGGCGAGATGCACGCCGGCCGGAGCGAACGGGAGGCTCTGCTCGAGGATCGAGGAGACCGCCCGGACACCCCGGACCCCGTGCGCGATATCGATCACCCGAGCATCAGGCGCGATCCCCGCGATGACCGCGTGGCAGACGCCGACGAACTCGTCGGCGGGCCCGTAGTCGCTGGAGAAGGTGATGAACCGCATGACCTCGCGAGCCGGCACCCGCCACGGAGGGTGGGGATGCGGGTGCCGGCTACTTCTTGTGCAGACGCTCCCAACGCGTCTTCTTCAGGAGTTTCTTGTGCTTCTTCTTCCGCATCTTCTTGCGGCGTTTCTTCAGCACCGAGCCCATCGGAGTTCCTCCTCTCACACGATCTGGCCGATACCCGTCAGTCCGTCCCGAACAGCGCCCGCAGATCCACGCGATCGGTGATCTTGCCCTGAGGCGTCACGCGCAGCTTCCCGAACCTGAGCGCCTTGACGCCTTCGGAGACAGGTGTCAGCAACCGCAACGCATCGTCGCGGTACTCCAGGATACCCAATCCGAGGCAGTCACCTCGGCCGTTGTCCACCCCGACCAGCAGACCCTCCAGCTCCTGCAGGTCGAACCCCGGCGGCAGGGAGGGCAGGAAGACCGTTGGTTTGACCCGCCAACGGAACACCTCCGGACCCAGGAAGGCCGCCAGACGCTCCTCGCGGTAGGTGGCACGCTCCTCCACCGAGCGCATCCGGATGTCGGGGTGGACCTGCAACTCGACGACGTGGACGGACAGGAACTTCTCGAGCACGCTCGTGATCGGTTCGAGCTCGCCACCGCGGGCGAGCGCCACGACGTGGTGGGGACGGCACAGCTCGGCTTTCGTGTGCTTGAGCATCTGGCCCGCCACGCCCTCGATCAGCCCCGAGGTGTCCACCACGATGAGTCGCGCACCGAGCTCGATCGCCCGCATCACGAGCTTCGCCGTCCCGGTGACGAGAGGAAGGAAGTTCCCACGCGGGGACGTGGATCCGACGAAGGCGAGCGCGTCGGGTTGGGCCCGCCGGTCGTCGGTGAGGTCGCCGGGCTCCCGAACGAGCTTCAGGCCGACGGTCCCGGGGGGGCCGACCGAGGACTGTCCCAGATCGGCGTCGACGATGGCCACCGGGTGTCCGGCCTCCAGTCCGCCGCGGGCCAGCCGGGCACAGAAGGTGGTCTTGCCGGAGTCGACCCCGCCCACGACGAAGATACGGCCGGGTTCGGCCGCCAGTGTCGCGATCGAGTCGGCGTGCGCCTGTTCGATGTCGTCCATCAGCGTGACGAGGGGGACGTGAGGCGGGGCGGGCGGGGGGTCAGACGGTCACCGGCCGTCGGACTCCAGCGTGTGCGACTCGAGGTACCGCTCCAGATCGTCTTCCCGGACCCGGTAGTTCCGTCCGACCTTGACCGCTCTGAGCTGACCACGGCGGATCAGCCGGTACACCGTCATACGCGACACGCGCATCACGGAGGCGACCTCCGCCACCGTGAGCATCCGTGAGAGTTCCGGTCCGGTCCCTGCCATCCCCTCTTCTTCCCGTCCTCGTGGGACCAGCGTACCGACGCGGCTCCGGTGGCCGCCACGAACGACCTGCCTACAGGCGGGCGAGCAGGAACCGGGCCAAGGGACGATAGGCGCTCGGCGGACGGTTGTCGTCGCACATGATCGGCCAGATCCGCAGGCCCCTGGCCCAGGCGAGGGCGAGGGCGGGGTCGTTCGTGTCCACCAGCGCAACGGCCTCGGCTCCCCGGGCCAGCCCCGCCCCGGCGAACCCGTGATCGCCGACGATGAGGTCGGGCATCGGTCCGGCATCCAGGAGGTGCTCCATCGGGTGGGGGCTGTGGGTGTGGATGAGCTCGCCACCGGCGGAAACGCAGGCGACGTCGCAGACGTAGCGGATCTGGGCGCGGTGTCCGTCGTCCATCGGGAAGCTTTCCGCTTCGGCGAAGACCATGATGTGCGCTCCCCGCTCCGCCATCGCCTCGGCCAGACGCAGGTAGAGCTCGATCGGTCCTGCGGGATGGCCGGTGCCGAACAGGACCCGCTCACCGCGTTCACAGGCCTGGCCGAGGCGCCCCGCCGCCGCCTCGGCCTGCGAGGCGACCACCCTCGGCTCGACCCAGGAACGCTCGCGACCGCCCTCGTCGCCGAGGTCGCCGCCGGACAGCCGGACGAGGGCCGCGAGCACCTCGGCGGTGGTCGCCGGGAGCAGATGCCCGAGGCCGAGGGTGACACGTGGGTCGCCGGCCTCCAGCCGGTGCGCCTTCCGGTAGACGTCGTGGACCGGGGTCACGATACGGCCGGCCACCGCCAGCCGCTCCAGGTCGGTGGCGAGCTCGGTGGGCGTCATCCACCGAGCTCCCGGCTCCGCCGCTGCGCGGCGCGGAGCGCCTCGCCGAAGGCCGCCCGCACCGCCATGGCCTCGAGAACCGCCAGGGCCGCGGCCGTCGTCCCGCCGGGCGAGGTGACCTGGGCCCGCAGAGAGGCCGGCGAGTCACCGGTCTCCAGCAGCATCTGTCCGGCGCCCTCGACGGTGGCGTAGGTGAGGGTCTCGGCCACGTCCCGCGGGAGGCCGAGCGCGACCGCGCCCTCGACCATCGCCTCGGCGACGAGGAAGACGTAGGCGGGCCCGGACCCGGAAAGCGCGGTGACGGCGTCCAGATGGTCCTCGGCGACCCAGACGACCGGGCCCACGGTGGAGAAGACGTCGTCGGCGAGTCTTCGGGTGGCTTCGGTGCAGGCGCTGCCCGCAGCCAGCGCCGTCACTCCGTGGCCGATGCGAGCGGGCGTGTTGGGCATGGCGCGTACCACCGGCGGCGTGGCGTCCGAAGCCTCCCGCAGGAGCCCCTCGATACGCGGTGTGGCCAGGCCGGCGACGATGGACAGCACACCCCCGGGGGCTCCGGCCAGCGCCCGGATCGCCGCCTCGGCGTCCTGCGGCTTCACCGCCAGCAGGACGGCGTCGGCCGCGGCGGCGGCCTCGCGGTTGTCGGTGTGGACGGTGACACCGAGCTCTGCGCGGAGCGCCTCGAGCCGCTGCGTGCGCACGTCGGCCATGACGAGGTCCGACGGGGACCATCCGGCCGACAGCAGCCCACGGGCGAGCGCCTCGCCCATCATCCCCGAGCCGATGACCGCCAGCCTGGTCATGTCCTCATCCTCCGTCGCCCCGACCGCACGCCGTCCGTTCGACGCGCAGCGCATGAGTCTCCTGCAAACAGGAGGCCACCATAGCCGGAACATCGAGCTCCGCCTCGGCGGCGGCGCAGGACTCGATCCCCGCCCGCGTCGCCGGCGAGCGCGGTACGAACAGCGAGCAGCAGTCGGCGTAGGGAAGGATCGACAGCTCGTAGGTTCCGATCCGCTTCGCCGCATCCACGATGTCCTGCTTGTCGTCGCCGACCAGCGGCCGCAGGATCGGCAGCGGCGACGCGTCGTCCACGCACACCATGTTCTCCATCGTCTGGGAGGCGACCTGGCCCAGGCTGTCCCCCGTGACGAGCATCCCGGCCCCCTCCCGGGCGGCGAGCTCCGAGGCGATCCGCACCATGAGCCGGCGGTAGAGGACGACCCGCAGATCTGGGGGCGCGGCGACCACCACCTGCTGTTGGGCCTGCCCCAACGGCACCAGGTGCAGGGTCGTGGTCCCCTGCCAGCCCGCGACGATCTCTGCGAGCTCCTCCGCTTTCCGTGCGCTCGACAGATCGGTGAACGGCGCCGAATGGAAGTGGCACAGGACGGCTTCCGCGCCCCGGCGCAGCACCCGGTAGGTGGCCACCGGCGAGTCGATGCCCCCGGACAGCAGGGAGACCACCCGGCCGGACACGCCCACCGGGAGGCCGCCCGGGCCCGGACGGCGGTCCACGTACACGAACGCCCGGCGGCGGACGACCTCCACGTGGATCGTGGCGTCCGGAGCGTCAAGGTTCACGCCGGCTCCCGTGGCGCGCTGGATCTCGGCCCCCAGCTGCACGTTGATGTCGCGGGAGGTGAGCGGGAGCTCCTTGGTGGCGCGGCGGGCCGCGACGCCGAACGTGGCGAACGGCCGCTCGGCCAGGAGCGCAAGCGCGGCGTCCAACATCGGCGGGATCTCCGGCGGGACGATCGCACAGGGGCCGTAGGCCGCAACCCCGAAGGCTGCGCCCACCCGCTCGAGGATCCCCTCCACCGGGGGGCCCGGGGTCCGCACCAGCAGCCGGCCCGGCATGACCTCGATCCCGTCGTGCGGGCAGCCGACCAGCGCGTCCTCGAGATTGCGGACGAGACGCCGCTCGAAGAAGCCGCGGTTCCGGCCCTTCAGGCCGATCTCGTGGTAGTGGACCACCACGCCGTGGCCGAGGCCCCGGTCGGTGGTGGGCGCGCCGGCCGCCGCATCGGTGGTCATCTTCCCAGTGTGGCATCTCCGGCGCCGGGCGCCGGAGGAGGATCGGCGACTTCTCGGTCGGACCTGCTGGGGCGCGGTAGACTGGCTGCACGTCCAGGGGGTCAGGGTGGAAGAACAACGCATACCGCTGTTCCCGCTGCACACATTGCTGTTCCCACATACCGATCTCGGTCTGCACGTGTTCGAGGAGCGCTACCGTGCACTCGTCGCCCACTGCCTCGAGACCGGTGAGGGCTTCGGCGTCGTGCTGATCCGCAAGGGTCGCGAGGTGGGTGGGCCCGCCGAGATCCACGACGTCGGGACGTTGGCGCGCATCGCCGGGTACGCACGCCTGCCGGACGGCCGCTACCTGCTCGAGGTGGAAGGCACGAAACGCTTCAGGGTCCTGAACAGCAACATCGCCTCTCCGTACCACGAAGCCGACGTGGCCTGGCTGCCCGAACCCATCGGGAATTTCTCCTCGGCCCGCGATGAGAGCACCGAGTCCGAGACCCTGCTCATGTCCTACCGCTCCGCCAACGGGGACAGCGACACGCCGGTCCAGCTCCCGGTGGATCCCGTCGCGCGCTCGTACGTGGTCGCTTCGCTGCTCACGATCGACCCCCCGGAGAAACAGGCGCTCCTGGAGACCGAGTCCGCCGACCTCAGGCTCGCCCGCGAGGTGTCCATCCTCCGTCGCGAGATGGCCCTCCTGGGCCACCTGCGGCGCGAACGCGGATGATCAGGCCGGGCTCCGTCGCGGGATCCCGATCTGCAGCAGCTGCTCGATCTTCTCCTCGAGCTCCTCGTCGTTGATCTCGCCCGAGTGGACGAAGGCCAGCTCCCCGTCGGCCCGGTAGAACTGGGTGGTCGGGAGGCCCACGATCCGCTCCTCGCGGCGGATCTCGCCCCGGCGGTCGGCGAGGTTCGGGAACGGGATCCTGAATTCGCGCGCGAAAGCCTCGGCTTCGTCCCGCGCGTCCTCCACGTTGACGCCCAGGAACCGCACGCGACCCTCGTAGCGCCGGGCGGCGTCCACCAGGCGAGGCATCTCGGCCTTGCACGGTTCGCACCAGGTCGCCCAGAAGTTCACGACCACCGGCTCGCCCCGGAAGGAGGAGATCACCTCGCGATACCCGGCCGGGTCGCCGTCGGCCAGACCGCCGGGTTCCAAGGAGGGCATCGCCTGCTCCCCGGTATCGGAGGCATCGGTTCCGCAGGCACCCGCGACGACAACGAGTACCGCGAGGAGGGCCGAGAGGGATCGCGGCATGCGACCAGCCTATCGTGGGGGCCGGCCCCGCCGGATCAGGAGCAGGTGGTCAGGCAGAACCCCTGGGCGGGGGTACGCCGCTCGGGATCGGCGGCGAGCACGCCGACGGCGTCGTAGCGCCCGGTGATCGTGGCGCGTTCCTCATCCTCGCGGTTGTCGACCTTGGGCCACTCCTCACTGAAGCTCCGGCACGTGTCCGGCGCCCAGCGCTCCACACCCATCATCTGGGCGAAGCTGCGGCCCTTGGACCACACCCAGATCAGGGTGTCGTACCGGTAGACCTCGAAGTCGTAGCGTTGGGCGTCACGGAAGGAGGCTTCGACGGCGGCCGATGTCCGGTTGCAGACCTCGAGGGTGAGGATGACCGACTCGGCGGGGGCGACGGGCCGATCGGGGACGTGCAACGTCAGCGTCAACTCGCCGGGTGCGGGCGCTTCCTGTTCGCCGGCCGCCGCCTGGGCGTCCGAGCTGCGTTCGGCTCGTTTCCCCGGATCC
>CAZLKN010000013.1:40534-57369 GCA_964560135.1 uncultured Actinomycetes bacterium
CCCCGGATCCCTCGTCGACGCGGTCGACCATCTCATCAGGCCGGCCCTCCTGCAGGGTCTCGGCCGCGGCGGTGGGTCCGGGCGTTCCGGAGGGTTCCGCCAGTTGTGATACGTCCCGGCTCCCCGGCAACGCCACAGCCAGGACGGCCAAGACCAGGACGACGACGCCCGCCGATCCTCCCACGGCGGCCCGGCGCCGCCGTTGGATCGACGCGGCCCTCGCACGGATCGCGTCCGCTTGGACCTCGGCCCCGGGGGACAGCTCGCCCAGACGCTCGAGCGGGTCGCTCACGCGTCCTCACCTCCGAGGTCGATCCGCAGCCGCTCCCGGGCCTGGAACAGCAGGGACTTGACCGTCCCCGGACGGCAACCCATCGCCTCGGCGACCTCCTTCACGGGCAGACCGAGGACGTAGTACAAGGCCACAGCGGTGCGTTGCCGGACGGGCAATTCGGCCACCGCGCGGCGCAGCTCCGGATGGGGCTCGACCGGGTGCTGGACCAGATCCTCACGGCGCCCCAAACGGGCCACCGCCCGCATCTCGCGGGCCGCACGCCGTCGCCAACTGATCGCCAGATTCGTCGCCACTCGGTGGATCCATCCTCCAGGGTTCCCGTCGGGCCACAGCTTGTTCCAGGACAGATACGCGCGCGCAAAGGCCTCCTGGGCGATGTCCTCCGCGATCCCGTGGTCCCGGACGATCAGCCTGACCGTCCCGACGAGCTTGGGGTAGCGCTCGGTGAGGAACGCCTCGAATGCCTCCTCGGACGTCGGTTCGTCCCGTTCCCCTTCTCCAACGCCGTCGGGGACCGGATGGTTCAACGTCGTTCGTTCACCGTCGTCCAGACGGACCGCCCCCCGTCGCGTCGTGGGCCTACCGTGCCTCGATCTCCATGCGGAGCTGCTCGAGCTGCTGGAGCCTCCTGTCGAGCGGTGGATGTGAGGAGAACAGCTCCTTCATCTTCGTCGGCACGATGAAGAACGCGTTCATGGTTTCGAGCTGCTTGCGCGCGCCCTCGGGGATACGCCGCATGTCTCCGGAGATGTTGACGAGCGCCGACGCCAGATCCGAGGGACGGCCGGTCAGGTACGCGGCCTTGCGGTCGGCGCCGAGCTCACGGTAGCGGCTCAACGCCATGATCAGGATCTGGGACAGGAAATAGACCGCCATCGCCACCAGCCACACGACCATGATCGACTGCGCTCCACTGTTGCGGTTGCGCCCTCCGCCTCCGAACAGGCCCATGAACATGAACCACCGCATGATGAAGAACGCGATCATCGCGAAGAACGACGCCAGGGTCATCACTGCGACATCCCGGTGGACGATGTGGGCGATCTCGTGCGCCAGCACGCCCTCCACCTCGCGGGGGCTGAGACGATCGAGCAGGCCGCGGGTGACCGCAACCACGGCCTTGCGAGGGTTCCGGCCCGTGGCGAAGGCGTTCGGGATCGGCATCTCGGAGATCGCGACCTTCGGCTTGGGCACCCCGGCGGCCATCGCGAGGCGATCCACCATGGCGTGGAGTTCGGGCGCGTCCTGCGGGGAGACCTCCTTGGCCCGCATGGCCTTCATGGCCAGCTTGTGGGAGAAGAAGTACTGGAGGCCCAGCATCACCGCCGCGATGGCGACGAGCGGACCGATGCCCACCCCCTGCGCGCTCAGGAAGCTCAGGAAGCCCAGGTACAGCGCGACGAGCAGCGCGCCCGTGAGTAGCATCCGGACCCGGAGACCCCAGTCCCCGCTGGTCGCACCCTGCCTCATGCCGATCCTCCTGTTCACGACGACATCGTTCTCCATTCTTCCACGTCGCAGAGCGCAGGTTGGTTCCCGGTCCGCGCCCGGTGTCCGCGGGATCCACTAGCATCGGCACGCTCATGGAAGACATCCACGTGGAACCACCCGCACCCGAGCTGCGATCCCTCGGCAAGGGGGCCACGGTGTGGGTGGCCGGGGAAGGCGACCCGCTGCTGGTCCTCCACGGCTGGGGGCTGCGTCCCGACGTCTACATGTCGGGACTGCTGGACCTCGCCGGCCGCGGGTTCCAGGTGGCCGCACCGACCCTCGCCGTGGTCGGCCGCCGCTGGGACATGGACCGGGCGGTGCATCGGGTCTGCAAGACGCTGGATCACCTCGGATGGGACCGGGCGATCGTGGTCGGCAACTCCCTGGGAGGAGCCGTCGGGATTTCCTTCGCCTCACGTCATCCGGGCAGGGTCCGTCTCCTCGGTCTGGTCAATTCGGTGGGCCTGCCGCTCGACCGGGGCGTCCTGGGCTGGGCCATGCCCTTCCGGCGGTACGCCACCGCCGCGAACCTCGGCGCCCTGACGGCGTTCGGTCGCAACGCGCTGCACGGGCGCGGGCTGCTCAACCTCGCCGGTGCCGCCTTCTACGCCCGCGGGGCCGGACTGGCCGAAGAACTCGAGCGCGTTCGTCTGGCTGGGGTCCCTGCGGCGATCCTGTGGGGTGAGGACGACCGGCTGCTGCCCCTGGACATGGGACGCGAGGTCGCGCGGATGCTCGGCGCCCCGGTGCGGATCGTCCCCGGCGCCGACCACGACTGGACCGTACGCCACCCGCGACTGTTCGCCCGGGAGCTCGAGCTCACCCTCCGAGCGGTCCTGCGCGATCGGAGCCGCAACAACGGATCCGCGGTCGGAGGGTTCACCAAGCGCCTCAGGGCCGCGGATCGGCGGGCAGGGGGCGGGACGCCAACTCAGATCCCGTAGGACCTGCGCACGTCCTCGAAGGCCTCCCTGCCCAGGGCCATCAGCATGGTCTGTTGCCACGCCCCGTCTCGGTAGGCGCGACCGTGGAGCCACCGGAGCGGGACGAACCCGCAACCCTCGTAGACGCGCCGCGCCCGCCGGTTGCTCTCCAGCATCGTGAGCTCCACCCGGTCGAGGTCGAGGTCGTCGAATGCCGTCCGGCACAGCGCCATGACCACGTCGCGCCCCAGGCCCAGGCCCCACAGCTCCTTGACTCCGATGTACAGGTACAGGCCACACACGCGGTCGTCGTTGTGGATGCGACTGAGCCCGCACTTGCCGATCGGCCGGCTTTCGAGCTCCACGATGAACTGGTGGCCCTCGGAGCGCGCTCGTTCGTGGTCCCGCTGCAGGTCGAAGAGGCTGAACCGGTCCCGGTAGTCCATCCACTGGGCGATATCGGGATCGTTCTGCCAGCCGAGGAGCAACGGGTAGTCGTCGGCCTCGACGGGCCGCAGTGAGACGCGGCGACCCTGGAGTGGCTCAGCGGGCGCTTTCGAGAACACGCAGAACCCCCGGGCAGGCCATGACCTGCGCGTAGGAACCCAACAGTCCCTCGGTGGTGCGGGACCACGGGTAGCGGTGCGCGAGCGCCACGGCGTTGCGTCCCAGCCGCTCGCGCGCGGCCCGGTCCGCCAGGACCCGCGAGAGCGCCGCGGCGAAGGGGGCCGGGTGGCGCCGGCCCACCAGGTAGCCGGTCTCCCCGTCCCGCACGAGGCTCAGCAGTCCACCGACGGCGGTGGCCACCACCGGCGTGCCGCACGCGGCCGCCTCCAGGGCCACGAGGCCGAAGGACTCGGAGGCGGACGGGATCACGATCACATCCGCCGCCCGGTACAGGTCGGCCAGGTCCTCGTGGGGCAGCGGTTCCAGGAAGTCCACCCTGCGCTTGATACCCAGCCGCCGCGCGGCCAACCCCAGCCGCATCCGTTCGCCGACGCGTCCTCGCGGGGAGTCGTCGCCGACCACCACGAGCCTGGCGTCGGGAATCATACGCTTCAGACGGGCGAGCGCTCCGAGCGCCACGTGGGTTCCCTTCAGGGGCTGGAGCCGGCCGACGAACACCACCGTCGGGGAGGAGCCGAACCCGAATCTGTCTCTGGCGTCCTGCCGTTCGACCGGGTGGAAGACGTCGAGGTCGACCCCCGGAGGAACGACGTTTATCCGCGCGGACTCCGCCCCGTACAGCTCGACGAGCTGGGCCCGCTCGGTGTCCGTCGGTGCGATGATCCGGTCCGCAGCGGCGATCACCTTGTCCTCTCCACGCTTTCGGAAGATCGGTTCCGGTGTGTCGCCGCTGTTCACGCCGTCCTTCACGCGCGCCAGGGTGTGGAAGGAGGCCACGAGCGGTACGTTCCAGAGTTCCTTCAGCCTGATGCCGGCCACGCCGGACAACCAGTAGTGGGCGTGGACGACGTCGTAGGGGCCCTCGGCTTCGGCGATCGCGGCCACGCTCTGCGTGTAGCGGCTCACCAGACGGGGGAGCCGCTCCTTGTGGACCGGCCGCCTCGGACCCGCATCCACGGCGAACACACGCACGCCGGGGAAGGCCTCGACAACCGCCGGCTCCTCCTCGGACGTGCGGCGGGTGAAGACGTCGGACCGGATCCCGCGCCGTGCCATCTCGAAGGCGACCTTGCGGATGTAGACGTTCATCCCACCGGAGTCACCGGTCCCCGGCTGCTCGAGCGGGGAGGTGTGCATCGAGAGCACGGCCACCCTGCAGCTCGGCTCGTCGGCGGCGCCGAAGGTTGCATCGGCGGCCGGGTGGGTCGCTACGGGTTCGTGGGTCACGTTTCCAGCTCCTCGCCGCGGCAGCGGCACATCATGGTCGCACGTCGCCTGACCTGCGACAACCCGAGATCAGGAGCGCACCGGCTCCTTGGCGGCGGCAAGCAACGCCCGGTATACCGGGCGCGGCGTGGCTCCGAAGCGCAGCTTGTACGGCTCGTCCCCACGCAGGAAGTCGAAGGTGTGCTTGCCTTCCTCGATCGACTGCTCGATCAGCCGGCCCACGAGCACCATCCCCGGAGCGTGCTTCGCGAGGTCGGAGCGGAAGGCCGAGTTGTACAGGGCCAGGGTGCCACGGAAATCGTAGGAGAAGGTGCACGCCACGGGCTCGCCGTCCAGGTCGAGGACGTCCAGACGAGCGAGGCCGAACAGGAACAGGTCGGCGGCCAGCCGCCTGAAGAACCGCTCGCGTTCGGGGGTGAAGAAGGCAGCCTTCTCTCCGGGGGCCCGGCGATGGAACTCGAAGAAGGCGGCGAGATCGGCCTCCCAACCGAGCTCGTGGGCCCGTCGCACCTCCCAGGTGCCGAGGTCGCTCAACCGTCGCCGCTTGCGTCGAAGCTCGTGGCGGTCGTGGCTGGACAGCCCCGCGAGGTACGCGTCGAAGCTCGCGGGCAGCTCGATCATCGGAGCGACGTCCACCCGCTCGTGCGCGAACCGCAGACCCGCTCCGTCCGCGGCCCGCTCCACGACCTCGAGCCATCGACCACGGCCCAGAACCGAGTGGAACCGAAGACGGTCGAAACCGCCGTCCGTGAATGCCCATCGCAGGAAGAACCTGAGTGCCTCGACCTCTCTTCCCGGGACGGCCACCGGGATCTGCTCGTCGGTGACGTCCTCGCCGCCGAGGAAGCTCAGCAGCCCGGTCTCGTCGACGCAGGTGCAGGTGGGGAAGACGGCGATGGGTTCGTCCGAGTCCCAGACGAGGGCGAGAAGGGGCTCCCCTGAACCGAGGGTCTCCCACCAGGCTTGCAACCACTGGGGGGTACAGAACACGCCCGCCTCCCGGTCCTGCTCGAGAACGCGCTCCCACGCTCTGAGCAGATCCGCGGTCCACGCATCGAACAACGAGAGTCGGAGAGCCATGGAATGAACGGTATCAGCGTTCGCTGCGGGCGGCGACGGCCCCCGGCACCCGGGGATCTCCAACCAAAGAGAAGGGACCCGCGGGCGCGGGTCCCTTCTGGGGTGCGGGGAGGGGTACTTGGGGATCTACGAGGGCTTAGCGTTGCCGGACAGCTGGACCCACACCTTCTCCACGCGGCCCTGGAGGTCCTTGACCTGGTTGCGTGCGTCGGTGGGGAGCTGCCTGATCTGGCTGCGCGCCTCGGCCGGAAGCTTCTCGGCCCGCCGGCGGACCACCTTGCTCCGGGTACGAACACCGTCCACGACCTTCTCGCCCCGCGCCTGCAGCTCCTCGGCCTGCTTCCGGGCCTTGGGCTCCAGGTCACGCAGCCGTTCGATCGCCGGCCGGCTACGCAGCCGCTCCACCAGTGGGAATTCCCGCGCCCGTTCAACAGCGAGATCGGCTGCGCCGATCGTCACGTAGGCACCACGTTCGATCAGGTTCGTCATGCTTCACCTCCTGCGGCGTGCAACCGCCGCTCTTCACGCCTGGCCCGGCGTTCCGCCGTTTCGATGCGGAAGCGCTCGTAGGTCTCCGCCAGTGTCCGGCGCTGGCCGTCGGTCAGCGCATCGTCACGGTAGACGGCGTCCAGGACGTCGCTGGCCCCCGAGGCCTGCTCGAGGATCCCGGCTTGCGCATACAGCGTCTCCGCGCTCACGCGCAGGCCCTTCGCGATCGACTGGAGGATGCGTGCGCTCGGCTGGCGAACCCCGCGCTCGATCTGGCTGAGGTACGGGTTGGACACACCCGCGGTTTCGGCGAGCTTGCGCAACGACATCTGGGCGCGTCGGCGCTGCTCTCTGATGTAGGCCCCGACGTCGGGCACCACTCTCTGGGATCGCGATGGCTCGGTCATAACGCCATGACTGTACCAGCAGTCATAGCTTTTTGCAAGCACTTGTGATTGTTCTCTCTTTCTCCAAGTACTGGCAGCGGAGGTCTAACAGCGATGTGACCAGCGAGTTTAGTGATTCTTCCCGGCGAGAGGGCGGCGGCATCTCAGGCTGTGTGTACTGCTTGCGGATCAGGATCTCTGCAAGCGGAGCGGATCAGCCGGCGTCGTCCGGATGGCCGGCCTCGATCCTCGGCACCACCTCGAGGAAGACGTCCACGATGTCGGGGTCGAAGTGGGTTCCCCGGTCGCGCTCGATGATCGCGATCGCCTCCTCGAGGGTGAAGGCCCGATCGCGATACGGTCGGTCGGCGGTCAACGCGTCGAAGACGTCGGCGATGGCGAACACCCGCGCGGGGACCGGGATCTTGTCCCCCGCGAGGCCGTCGGGGTATCCCGTGCCGTCCCAGCGCTCGTGGTGATATCTGATCACGTCGAAGGCCGGCTCGAGGATGCGGACCTCTTTGATCATCTGCACCCCCGCGATCGGGTGCATCCGGATGAGATTCATCTCCGCGTCGGTCAGGGGGCCCGGCTTCTGGATGATCTCCTTGGGAACCGCCCACTTGCCGATGTCGTGCAGGAGGAACCCGAGCCGGAGCTCACGGATGTTCTCGAGGCCGAGCTTCTTCGCCACCGCGGTCGCCCACCGGGTGGTGCGGTCGAGGTGGGCGCGGGTGTCGGCGTCCTTACCCTCCACGACCAGCGCGAAGGCCAGAGCAAAAGTCTCCTGGGCGTCACGGAGCTCGGCGAGGGACGCACGCAGGTCCTGGGCCGCCGTGCGCTCCTTCGCGTACATGTCCGCCAGCTCGACCGCGAAGATCTCGAGCTGGCCCGCGAGCCAGTCCCGCGACGCGCTCGGCTGAGCGTTCATCCCGGCTCCCCGGCGAGCAACGAGACCCTGCGCAGCAGATCCAGCGCAGAGAAGGGCTTCGTCATGAGGTCGTCGGCTCCCGCCTCGAGCGAGTTGTCGACAAATTCCTCCTCCGGGAGCCCGGTGAGGACGAGGACCTTGGCCCCGGACCCCGCCGCCTTCAGGCGACGGCAGACCCCGAAGGCGTCCGTGCCGGGGATCACGAGGTCGAGCACGACGACATCGGGACCGAAGGCGTCGGCGACCTCGAGGGCACCCTCGCCGTCCGCAGCCTCCCGGACGGTGTGCCCCTCGGCCTCGAGAACCACCCGCACGACGTTGCGTACCAACTTGTCGTCATCCACCAGGAGAACCTTCGCCAAAGCGCCCTCCTTCAAACCTCATCATGAACGCACCCTAGGTGTTTCGCCACGCATGCACATGGTCCATACGGGCCGAAAAGCAACCCCCTCGCGGGCTGGTCCGTCACCCGCCGCCGAGGAGGTGGTCGGGAGAAACGCCACCCTCCTTGTATCGGCGCGCCAACTCCGACTCGAGCTCCTCGAGGACCGCGTGGAGGCGCCCGCGGTCGCTCGAGATCCGCCCCTCGGCAGCCTTCAGCCGTTCGAGCACGTCCTCGATCTCAGGCGGGCCGAGGTCCGGGAGGCGCGCGAGGTACTGTCCCGGAGCGATCGTCGCGAGTCGCTCTTCGGCTTGGGCGTGAACCGCCGCGGACGGCAACCGCATCCTGGCTCCCCGGGAGCCGCCGGGGCCCCCACCCAGGATGGCCCGGAGCCTCCCGATGGTGTCGTCGTCGACGGACTGTTCTCCGGCTCGTCTGCGAACCAGCTCCGCCCGGAGGATGTCGAGGCCGACGTGGAGTTGGCGGCGCATGAACGAGAGCACCTCCTCCTCCTCCCGACAGGCGGAGAGCTTTTCCCTGAGAACGCCGATGTCCAGCGACGCGACGTCCTCCAGGTAGGCGGGATCCAGGATCTCGTCGATGCGTGGCCCGTTGCCGGCGGTCATGCCCGCCATCCTACCGTGCCCACCGTGGCAACCGAGGTGAAGCTCAGCAGACGCGGATCAGAGAGTAGTAGGGGTTGATCGCGGATCCGCCCCCGGGGTGGATCTCGAAGTGGACGTGTGGCGCGCCGCCGCGAGCGTTGCCGGTGTTGCCGACGTAGGCGATGACCTGACCTGCGCTCACCCGCTCCCCCTGGGACACTGCGAAGCCGCTCATGTGCGCGTAGTAGTACTCGTTGCCGTCGTCGCCCCACAGGTACACGGACAATCCTCCGAGCCCCCCCGACCGGAGCCGGGAGATCCGCCCGGACACCACGGCCACCGACGGGGCGCCCTGGGGGGCGAAGATGTCGTTGCCCTTGTGCCGCCTGCGTCCGCCGCCTCGAGGGGCGCCCCAGTCGTTGGAGAAGGCCCGGGGGCCCTGGACGGGGCAGGCCTGGAAGGGGATGACGCGGCCGCTGCCGCCACCGCCACCGCCGGTACTGCGAGCTGCCGCGGTGACCCGCCGTGCCTGTTGGGCGTTCAGCTCCCGCTGCAGCCGCCCCACCAGCGTCTCGGCCTCCTTGAAGGCGGTGTTCATCCGGTTGGCCTGGGACCGGAGCGCCGAGACCTCCCTGGACTGCTCCTCCTGCTGGGTCTTCAGCGCGTTCTCCTTGGCGTTCAGCTCGGCCCGGGTCTTGCGCAGCTTCAGGATCAGGTCCTCGTCCTGGGTCGACTGGCGTTCGAGCATCACCACGCGGAGGCTGAACTCCCGGAAGGACTCCGCCGACAACAGGAACTGGAAGAACCCCATCCCGCCCATCCGGTAGGCGCTCCGGACACGGTCGCGGAGTTGATCCTGGAGCTGTGCGTTCTGCTCCTCGGCCTGGGCGATCTCCCGCCGCGTGGTCGAAACACGCGTGCGGATGCTCTCCAGGCGGTCCTGCTGCCGCGAGTGCTCCTGCACGAGCCGATTGAGGTCCGCCTGCACCTGCCGGTAGCGCTCCCGGGCCTGGGTGAGCTGCTTTCGGGTCTGCGCCTCGACGGGGACGGCGTCTACCACCGCCAGCGAGAGGACCGCCAGGGTGGTGACAAGCAGCCGGACGAAGCCGGTCGAGTTGGTCTGTTTCAGCGCACTCATATAAGAGGTCGGTGCTGCTGGATCCCCCCGGTACGCCTGCCCCGAGGTGCGACGACGCAACCTATCATCCGCAGCCGAGGACGGTCAATGCGACTTTGTGCCTTCGTGAACCGCGCGGCGGCGGCCTCTGCGGTCGTGCGGTCTCGAACGGCCATTCATACCTCCCGCGAGTTCACCATCTCGTTGAGCACTGCGAAGCCGATCCCATCGATCCATCCGGGGTCCCGCGAGTTGGCGAGAATCGCAATGCCACTCCTCGTCGGACGGTGCAGGGCGACGAAGGAGCGGAACCCTCCCGTGCCCCCGTTGTGCCAATGGAATCCATCCTGCAGTATCCATCCCAAGCCCATGGGAGCGAGGCCTCCGACCTGCCTGGCGGTGGCCAGCTCGACCGCGTCCTTCATGGACCGAGCGGGGTCGAGCATGCCGGAGACGTAGATCGCAAGATCCGCGATGGACGAGGCGACACCCCCGGGGCCGGGTAGTTGAAGGCGCCACCAGGGGACGCTCGACAAGCCGTGATACCCGGGAAGGAGGACGCCTTCCTCGGGGACACCGCATCGCGAGTCCCGCATGCCGAGCGGCTCGAAGATCGCGGCTCCGACGAGCTCTTCATATGTGGATCCGGTGGCACGACTGAGGAGGAGTCCCAGGAGCATGAACCCAAAATTCGAGTATCCGCCGGATCCGGGCTCGGGTGTTCCCATCTCCGCCAGCGCCTCCAAGAGGTCGCCCTCCGAGTAGTTCGCGTAGGGGTCGGACTCACTCACGTCGGCTGGATCCAGGTTGGGCGGGAGCCTCGGTAGACCGCTCCGGTGCGTCGCCAGCTCGAGCAAGGTCACCGAGCGGGCCTTCCCCGCTGCCCCACCCAGAATCGCTCCGGCGGTCGTGGACAGTTCTACAGCCCCGTCCGCGACGCACTGCGCGAGGAGTACACCCGTCATCGTCTTCGCGACCGAGCCGATCTGGAACAGCGACCGCTCCGACAACGGATCAGCACCGGCATCGAACCGGATGTGTGTACGACCATCCGCGACGGCGGCTACGGCCAGACCCCATGGTCGAGCAAGAACGGCCCGAACGACCTGTGTCGTGGCCCCCTCGACCGAAAGCGTCAGAGGCCGATCACCTCCCCGTGCAGCCCTGCGGAACCCCTGTTGCGAAAGGGCATCGTCGTCAACGCCGACCTCCGACTCCGATCCTCATGGCAACAGGGCTGCGAGCGCCAGGCCCCCGAGGAACAAGGCTCCCGCACGGCGGGTGTGCGCGAACGCGAGAGACGCGTACCACAGCGGCCAGACGGGGAAGCCCTTGGGGGGCTCGGCCGGAGGGGGACGGCGGTAGGACTTCCACACCTGCACGAGCTTGGGGAGGCCGCCCAGGGCCACCAGGGCGGGCCACGGGAGCGCCCCGGCCCCCACGAGAGCAACGATCAGGATGTAGAACCCGGCCATCATCCCGCGCGTCACGGATCTCGCGGGGGCCTCACCGAGCAGCGCCGGCAGGGTGCCGATCTCGCGTCCGCGGTCCCAGGGGAGCTTGTCGATGTGCTTGCCCATGAGTACGGCAGTGGCCAGCAAGGCGTAGGGCACGGAGGCCGCGATCACCTCCCAGGGGATCGATCCCGCCGCGGTGTAGTAGGTGCCTCCGACCATCAGCGGTCCCCAGACCACCAGGACGCTCGGCTCGCCGAGTCCACGCTTCTTGAAGCGCAGCGGTGGTGCCGTGTAGCCGGCACTCACGAAGAAGCCGGCCAAAGCGAAGGCCGCGATCGGCCAGCCCCGCGCGAGGGTGAGCACGACCAGGACCGACAGAGACAACAGGTTTACGACGACCGCGGAGCGGGCCAGCCCACGCTTGGAGATCATCCCGGACAGCACGGGATGCGGTGCGTACAGGGCCCGCGGGTACTCGTCGGTGTCGACGGCCGTGGCGAGATCGAACAGGTCGTTCATGAGATTGTTCGCGCCGTGGGCGAGCAGCAGACCGACGGTGGCGAGCGAGAACAGGTCCCAGCGGACCGCCGGCGCACCCACGGCCAGAAGCCCGGCGATCGCCGCCGAGGTGAGCGTCATCGGGAAGACGCACGCCCGGAGCAGCACGAGCCATCGGGAGACGGGATCCACCGTGCCGGGCGGCGGGTTGCAGGTCCGCATCACGAAACCCCACCGCCACAGCAGTCCGCGCCGGCCGCGCCCCGTCGTCCGTGCCATGGCGCTGTAGTGTACCGCCGGCCCGACGCTCAGCGTCCCGGGCGGGCCGCACCTTCGCGCAGTTCGCGGCGAAGGATCTTCCCCACCCCCGATTTCGGCAGCGCGTCGAGGAACGTCACCGACCTCGGGCACTTGTACTTCACGAGCCGTGCCTGACAGTGCTCGAGAAGCTGCTTCTCGGTGGCGGAGACCCCCGGTCGCAGCACCACGAAGGCCTTGATCTCCTCGCCCATGGTCTGGTCAGGGACGCCCACGACGGCGGCCTCCAGGACCGCCGGGTGGTCGTGGAGCACCTGCTCGACGTCCCGCGGGTAGACGTTGAACCCACCCCGGATGATGAGGTCACCGACGCGGTCGGCCAGGAACACGAAGCCGTCCTCGTCCACGTGGCCGAGGTCGCCGGTGTGCAGCCACCCGTCGCGCACCACCCGGGACGTCTCCTCGGGGAGGTTCCAGTAGCCGGCCATCACGTGGGGACCCCGGATGCAGATCTCACCGGGCTCGCCCTGAGGCACCTCTCGGCCGGCGGCCATGTCGCGGATCGACAGCTCCACGCCCGCCGCCGGCAGGCCGACCGACCCCCACCTGCGACGTTCCAGACGGTTGAGTGTTCCCACTCCGGCCGACTCGGTGAGCCCCCAGCCCTCCAGGACCGCGCAACCGAAGCGCTCCTCGAAGGCGCGACCGACGTCCGGCGGGAGCGGCGAAGCGCCCGAGGTCACGTACCGCAGCGAGGAGGTGTCGAAGGAGCCGGCGTCCGGCTGGTTGAGCAGGTGGGTCAGCATGGTCGGCACCATCGGCGAGGTCGTGACCCCGTAGCGCTCGACGCAGCGGAACCACGTCGTGGCCTCGAACCACCGCAGCAGCACCGACCGTCCGCCGACCTGCGACGAGACGAGCCAGATGAGCACCCCGTAGGAGTGCGACATGGGCAGCGCGGAGCAGCTCACGTCGTCGCTCCCCAGGCCGTTCTCCTCGGAGGAGACCTTGGCCGCTATCCGGCCCGCGTGCGTAACGTTGCCGTGGGTGAGCATCACCCCCCGCGGGCGTCCGGTCGTGCCGCCCGTATAGATCAGCAGCGCGAGGTCGTCGTCCGCGCGGTCGACCAGGGGGGAATCATCGGGGGCGGCCTCCAGGACCTCGGAGAGCGTCGCGGTGCCTTCGGGACCGGGGGCGTCGATGCACAGGATGTGCTTCACAGCCCCGACACCGGCCGCCGCCTGCCGGACCCGGTCCACGAGCTCCGAGGAGGTCACCACGACCTTCGGTTCGGCGTCCCGCACGATGTGGCGCACCTCGGCGTCACCGAGCAGGAACAAGACCGGGAGCACCACCGCGCCGCATCGGGTGATGCCCGCGTACAGCGAGGTGATCTCGGCGGCGTTGGGGACCATGACCATGACCCGGTCCCCCGGACGAACTCCCAGGTCGACCAGGGCACCGGCCAACCGGATCCCCAACCGGTGGAGGTCACCGGACCGGTGCGTCGTGTCGGGCCCGGTGAGCGACACCTGGACGACGGCCTCGTAGTCCCCGAACCGGTCGATGGCGTCTTCCGCGAACCGGGCAACGTTGGTCATGGTCGGCCCAACCTAGATGACCAGGGTCCGCAGCGCCCAGTAGTAGAAGGGTGAGCAGAACAGGGGTCCGTCGATGGCGTCCAGAACGCCGGCCAGGCCGCGGAAGGGTGTCGATCCCTCGATCCCCGCCCCCCGCTTGAGGGCATCCTCGGCCAGATCCCCGACGGTGGCCAGCACCCCCACACCCAAGCCGAGCAGGCCCCCGGAGAGCACCTCGAAGGGGGGCGAGAAGGTCAGTCCGGCCACGGCGCCGACCGCCACGGCCCCCAGGGCCCCGAGCACGGCGCCCTCCAGGGTCTTGGTGGACGACAACCGGGGGACGATCGCCCGGCGGCCGAGGACCCGGCCACCGAATGCCGTGCAGAGGGCGTGCGCGATCAGCATCGCCCCGAAGACGAGCAGGCTACGGTACCCCCAGTTCGGCAGGGTGCCGACGAGCAGGGCGTGCACCCCGAGAACCCCGATGATCCCCGCCGCGGCCACGGTGGCCGCCACGTCGTCGGTGGCTCCGTCCACACCGACCCGTCCGAGCTCCAGCAGGAACACCCGGCCCGCGAGAAGCGCTACCAGCAGACATCCCATGACCCAGGGCAGATGCTCGGGGCCGCCGGCCAGACCGACCCACGCGAACCCGCCGATCGCCGAGGCCCCGAGGACCAGGCCCAGCCCCGATCCGGGGACCCCGAGCAGGCGGCGCAACTCGATGAAGCCCGCGAGCAGCAGGAGACCACCCACGGCGGCGAAGACCCGGTGGCCGGCGAGGATGGCGACCAGCCCGACGATCCCGACGGCGGCGCCGACCCCGCTGCGGGACGGGTGTGCTTTGGCGGTGACGCTCTGGTCGCTCACGCGCCGGCCCCGTCGGCGCGGACCGCCGCGGTTGCGGCAGACGGGTCGGTTCCCCATCCGTCGCCGGCCAACATGCCGTCGATCTCGCGCAGGAGGAGCTCCGCGAACCCGCGAGAGTACCCGAGCTCCGCGTGACCGAAGCCGTCGAGCAGCAGCAGGCGCTTGGGCGGCAGCGCCCGGCCGAAGAGCAGCTCCGCCTGGGCCTTCGGGATGAACCGGTCGTCGGTTCCGTGGACGATAAGGACGGGAGGCTCGATCCGTTCCACCATCTCGATCGGGGGCGGGGACCACGTCCACTCGTGGTAGACGCGTGTACGGAACGCCCGGCGGGCGAGGTAGCGTCCACCGCGGGTCGCCACGAGCACGGACGCGACGCGGGCGATCGATCCGTGACCGCTCCAGCGTCCGGGGGACGAGATCGACACGACCCCGTCCACGTCCCGGAACCGCGCGGCTTCCCGGAGCACCGAGATCGCCCCCATCGAGGCCCCTACCGTCACGACCCGCCGGTAGCCGAGGGCGCGCGCATGCCCGACGACGGCGTGCACGTCGAGCGCCTCGCGGTCGCCGACCGTGCTGAGTCCGCCCGAGCCGCCGTGGCCGCGGAAGTCGAACAGCAGGATGGCCAGCCGCTCGGACAGCACCTCCGCCAGCTCCACGTTCTGGCTCCGACGCCAGGACCCCAGGAAACCGTGGCAGAGTACGAGTGCCGTGTCGGTCCCGGCCTCCGGACGCGCGAGGATGCCGGCGATGGGAACGCGGTCGAGCGTCTCCAGCCGGAACGGCTCCCAGGACGACGGGAAGTCCGGTTGGGATGCACGCCGCCGGGAGGATCTGCTCGGTTGATCGCGTTCATGCACGTGGGGACACCTTCTTCCGTGGGCCGCCAGGGGATCGAACCCTGGACACCCGGGTTAAAAGCCCGGTGCTCTGCCGACTGAGCTAGCGGCCCGACCAATCGTAGCCTCCCGGCCGGGATCACGGCGGCGCACGCTGTACCTGCGGATGCTAGACTCGGTCGCCCAAGGGGGCGTGGAGCAGCTTGGAGTGCTCGCCACCCTGTCAAGGTGGAGGTCGCGGGTTCAAATCCCGTCGCCCCCGCGGCGGGCCCGGACCCAGGTCCGGGCCCGCAGCATCGGGCCAGGTAGCTCAGTCGGTAGAGCACGGCACTGAAAATGCCGGTGTCGGCAGTTCGATTCTGCCCCTGGCCACAGCGTGACTGTCGGGTCCTAGACGACCAGGCTGGCGTACACGCACGCCGCTCCGTTGCAGCCACGCGCGTAGACCGTCCACCCGGTCTCCACCGGCACCGTGGTGCCCGTGAAGGATGACCCGTCGACCTCGGCCCGGTCGGTGTAGGGAGCGAACGGCGCCGGCTCCCCGAAGTCCGAGGCCGCGAGGTGCACCTGTCCGCCGACGAAGTATGGGTCCCAGTCGTTGAGGTACACGCTGGAAGGCGCGTTGCTCACGAAGACCTGGGGTGAGGCGGCGATGGACATCCCCGCCGTTTCCACGGCCTCGATCACGACCCCGGGCTCAAAGCCCGGTGCGACGATCCGGCCGAGGGAGTCCGTGGTGCGGTACGGCACGTCGATCCAGACCGTCCCCGCGTCGCTGTCGAACCCGCCCTCGAGGAAGGCCAGGTGGTAGCAGCCGGCGATCGGGGTGCCCAGGTAGGTGTCCTGGCAGGCGCCGCGGAGTTGGAAGAAGTCGTTTCCGGAGGCGAGGTGCTGCGCGTGGCCCACGGGGTCCTCCGCCGTCGTCGAGCTCACGATGTTGGTCCGCTTGGCCTGGAGCTGGAACACGGTGCCGTCGATCGACAGAGCCCACGTGTACCGGACACCCTCCGGCGGAACCACCGCAGGCAACGAGCTGAGGTGCCAGGTGAACCGGAGCCCGGAGTCGTCCGGCAGCGGGCCGATGGTGGCGTCGATCAGGTCGAGGCCCGCTTCGCCGGCGACGTCCTCCACGGCGGGGCCCACGGTCTTGAAACCACCGACGCTGTGCGGATCCCCGGCGTCGGGGAACGTGACCAGCCCAGATACGGTCGTCGCCTCCGTGCCCGAGGTCACCGACGAGATGGCGATATTTCCTGTGGCATGGGCGGGCGCGGCCAGGGCGATCACGAGGATCGCCGCCGCCGATGCCCATAGGGCGTTGCGACGCATGGGGTTCCCCTCCTTCGACGATGGTGGACCGGTTTCCCTTCCATCGTTCGACGTGGAGGAGCGGAGTACCTGCCGTTGAGCGGGTCAGCACACGGAGAGCGGGCCGGGGAAGCGGGTCGGCGTGCCGGGGTCATCGGGGGCCAGGAGGACCCCGAACAGCGCGCGGACGTACCCCTCCGGGTCCCGGGCCGGATCGTGCCGCATCCGGATCTCGGTGATCAGCGACTGGGACTGGAACGCGAGCAAGATCAGACGGTCGATGGTCGTCGGTGGAACGGTCATGGCCGATCAGCCCTTTCGGTTTCCGCTATGACCCCTCCACGAGACCCTATCGGCGCGTGGGACCCCGGACTGGAGACAACCTCCGTAACGAGCGAAGGCCGGGCCTATTGGCCCGACCTCCGCAACCGTGTCCACCCGGCTTGTCCGGATAACGGGAGTGCACCGTCCC
>CAZLKN010000013.1:57469-62587 GCA_964560135.1 uncultured Actinomycetes bacterium
CTGCTAGCTCGAGGTGTCTCTTTGCTGGTCGAGATACGCGCGCACCTCGGACTCGCGGAACCGACGGTGCCCGCCGAGGGTACGGATGGCATGGAGTTTCCCGGCCTTGGCCCAGCGCGTGACCGTCTTGGGGTCTACACGGAACAGCGCTGCCACCTCACCGGGGGTTAGAAGTCCGTCCTTCCGACGCATCATCCCCGCTCACCTCCGTTCAATGGATCCCTGAATTTCGGACGCTTCTTTGCGATGTCTCAACGTTAGGTTCTTACCCATGTTGTTCCTATGGCCCGTAGTGCCCGTTTTCGTCCGGTAAGTTCGGACTAGCCCGAATGGGCCAGCCCTGTCGGGGGAGCCTTTCAGTTCAACGATTCACGGGCTCTCGTCGCCGCCCAGCGGTCCCGAACGCGCTGGTAGTACAGGGCGGCGCGCATACCGTCCCCCTGCCCCAGCGCATCGATCGCCTGCCAGACATCGGCGGCCGAGTGGTCGTCGGCCAGCTCATCCCCGTCGAACAGGCGTGCGACGCTCGCGTAATCCAGCTCGATCAGGGACTCGGCGTGGAACGTGGACAGCCAGCCCTGGAGCTCGTGAACCATCCCGACGACCGACGGGTGCACGACACCGGCCTCGATGACGGCCAGACAGCGGCCCACACGGTCCAGGCCTCCGGCCATCGGCATCTCGTAGCGGATCCGCGGGTGGTCGCCGTCGTGGACGATCCGACGCTCCCGGTCCCCGAAGGGGACGAACCACCAGAGCGGCACGTGCCACGGGTTCTGGAGCATCGACGGCCGCAGGTCGGGCCGCCGGGCCCGCAGCTCCTCGAGCTCTTCGCGCGCCTCGGAGATCTCCCGCTCCGAGAAGAAGACCTTCGCGACGCCGTCCGGCAGCGAGCGCCCGAAGGAGACGAGGCCGAGCAGCGTCCGCAGCCGGGGACGGGCAAGGCACACGTACCGCACACCGCCCACCGTCCGCTCGTAGATCTCCCGGCACTCCTCGGACGCGATCAACCCGGCGATCGTGCCGGCGGAACCCGAGGGACCCGGCAGCGTTCCGGTCTCGGCCCGCGCGACCGCGTCACGATCTGCCGTCGGCAGCGCGTGGACGGGCTCGTAGACCCGCAGGTAGGCGGAGCACAGGGGGGATCTCATGGCACCCCTTGAGTGTACGGGGGGATAGGCTGAGGTATGGGTGTGTTCCGTCAGGCGGCGGGGTTCGAGCGGATCGTCCACGCCCAGGACCCAAGCGCGGGCCTGCGGTGCATCGTGGCCATCCACTCCACCCGTCTCGGGCCCTCGCTGGGCGGCTGCCGGATCCGGTCCTACCCCGACGAGGAGGCGGCACTCACCGACGTCCGGCGCCTCGCGGAGGCGATGACCTGGAAGGCTGCGGCCGCCGGTCTGGACCTTGGCGGAGGCAAGTCGGTGATCCTCGCCGACCCGGAACGCGACAAGACGGAACCGCTCCTCCGGGCCTTCGGACGGGTCATCGACTCGCTGGGAGGCCGCTACATCACCTCGGTGGACGTTGGCAGCTCCACCGCGGATCTCGACGAGATGCGCCGCGAGACACGCTGGGTCGTCGGGGTTTCGCCCTACCACGGCGGCGCGGGGGACCCCTCCCCGATCACCGCCCGCGGGGTGGCTGCGGCGATCCGCTCGTGCCTCTACCACCTCCACAGGGACGACAGCCTCGACGGCCGCCGGGTCGTCGTCCAGGGAGCCGGGAAGGTGGGGTACCACCTCTCTGCGATCCTGCGCGCCGAGGGGGCCGAGGTGATCGTGAGCGACGTGAACGTCGACAACCTGGGGCGGGTGGTCTCGGACCACGGCGTGGCCACCTGCGACCCCGACGAAGCGTTCCAGACCGACTGCGACGTCCTGGCCCCCTGTGCGCTGGGAGGCGTCCTCAACGAGACCTCGATCCCCAAGCTCGCCACGCGCATCGTGTGCGGCGCGGCCAACAACCAGCTCGACACCGAGGAGGACGCCGAGCGGCTGGCGGCGGGGGGGATCCTGTACGCCCCGGACTTCATCGTCAACGCCGGGGGGCTGATCAGCGTGGCCGACGAGCTGGACGGCTGGAACCGGGACCGGGTGCTGGTCCGCACCGAGCGCATCGGACGGACCCTGCTCGACGTCTTCCATCTCGCCCGGGAACAGGGCCTGACCCCCGCGCGGGCCGCCGTCCGGTACGCGCAGGCCCGGATCGAGCGCCTCAGCGCGCTCGCGCCCTGATCGTCCGCGCCAGTTCGCGCTCGAGACGGCCCGCCAGGACTTCGGGCGCGAATCCCCGTTCCGCCCGTTCTCGTCCCGCCGCTCCCATCCGTGCACGGAGGCTCCCGCTCCGCCCCAGCCGGGCCAGGGCCTCGGCGACGGCGGCCGGCGTGGGATCGGCGAGAACGATCCCAGTTTCGCCGTCTTCGACGGCCTCCACCGATCCTCCACAAGCTCCCGCCACCGAGGGGATCCCGCACGCTGCGGCCTCGATGTACACGATGCCGAATCCCTCGGTGTCCAGGCCCCCGTAGCGGTCGGTACACGGCATGCAGAACACGTCCGCCGCGGCGTAGTACTCGGGCAGCTCCTCGTCGGAGACCCGTCCGACGAACTGCACCCGGCCGGCCACATCGACGTCCTCGGCGACGCGGCGGAGGCTGGAGGCCTCGGGGCCCGTCCCCACGACGAGCGCATGGGTCTTCGGGATGCGGGGCAGCGCACGGATGAGGATCTCGGCCCCCTTGCGCTTCACGAGGCGGCTCACGAACAACACCGTGAACCGGCCGCCCAGCCGGTGCTTCTCCCGTACGCGCGCACCGGACACCGCGAGCGAGAAGCGTTCGACGTCGACCCCCGGATGCAGCACAGCCGCGCGGGCCTGGTCCTTCGTGATCCGCGACACGGCATCCTGCGTGAAGCGGCTCACGGCGAACACGAGGTCCGCAGTCGTCAGCACCCGGCGCAGCGATCGTCGGAGCACCGGGAACCGGGCGCGGGTGAGCACCTCCGAGCCGTGGGCGAAGACCGTCACGGGCTTACCCGTCGCCGAACGCACGTGCCGCGCCATGCGCCCGAGCGGCAGTGCGTTCAGGAAGTGCACCGCGTCCACCTCGTGGCTGGTAGCGGCGTCCACCACGGCCCGCCGGGAACTGCTGCCGGCGCGCATGTACCGGCCCCCGACCCGGACGACCTCGTAGGGGAGGGCTGCATCGATGTCCTCGTGACCGGCCCGGGCGGGGGCGACGACGACGACGTCGGCAGGGGGGAACCCGCTGCACAGCGCCACCAGATAGGACTCGATCCCGCCCGTCTTGGGGGGGAAGTCGTTGGTCACGAAGAGGTGCCGCACGCCTGCTCCGCGACTCTCAGGAGACCTCGAAGACGAATTCGACCTCCACCGGGACCGCCATGGGCAGCTCTGCGACCCCCACCGCCGACCGGGCGTGACGTCCCCGCTCCCCGAACACCTCCTGGAGGAGCTCGGAGGCGCCGTTCGCCACCTTCGGCTGATCGATGAAGTCCGGGGCGCTGGCGACGAACACCGTCAGCTTGATCACTCGGCGCAGCCGGTCGAGATCCCCGATCTCCCGCTTGAGGGCGGCGAGCCCGTAGAGGCAGGCGGCCTGCGCCGCCTCGACGGCCTCCTCGAGGCCGACCTCGGCCCCCACTTTGCCGCTCCAGCTCTTCAGGTCCGTGGGCCAGGGGACCTGACCGGAGACGAAGACGAGGTCCCCCGTCCGGACGGTGGGGACGTAGGCGGCCACCGGCGCCGCTGCTTCGGGGAGCTGGAGGCCAAGCTCGGAAAGACGCTCCTCCGGATGCATCGTTGCCTCCTTATTGTTCGGGCTCGGGCTGCGGTTCGGGATGGGGATGCGCCTCGGTCACCTCGAGTTCGCCGCTGGCCACCGCACGCAGGTCGCGCAGCACCCGGGTCATCGCCCCGAGCAGGAACAACACCATCCCGATCACCCCGAGGGCCATCACCCACGGGTTCACGTGGAGCCAGGGCCCGGGGAAGAGCAGCACCGAGCCGGCGATCAGGCCGCCGAGGCCGGAGATGGTGAAGAAACCCAGTCCCTGGAACCGGAGATCGACACAGAAGCCCACCACCCCCGCCACGATCAGCGCCAGTCCGATCCAGGATCCGCCGAGCGTCCACAATCCCCATACCCCGAGGCCGAATCCGAGCAGCCCTGAGATCCCAGCGGGCCCGGTGTCGGGGTGGAAGACCTCGAAGACCAGGCCCACGAGTCCGACGAGCAGCAGCAGGTAGATCATCGAGGGCTGCGCCGCGGCGTGGAGGATCCGCCCGAGCATCCCCGGCTTGCGCAACCGGACCGTGACCTCCTCGGTGACAAGCGTCACCGTCCGGCCCGCCACCGTCACCTCACGGCCGTCGATCCTGTCGAGCAGGTCCGGAAGCTGGATCGCGACATCGTCCACCACGCCCAACTCCTGGGCGGCGTCCGCGGAACGGGCCTCCACGAACACGGCGAAGGCCCCATCGCGGCCGATCCCTCGGGCATCGACCACATCGCGCAGCAGAGCCCCCGCGAGCTCGGGTTGCTCGCCTGCGGCCCGGAGGTCGAGCGTGCGGGCCGGGCCGAGCGAGGTCCCGGGGGCCATGACGCGGAGGTGCCCGGCCATGGCGATCGCCGCGGCCCCGTTCTCCGCCCGCGCACCCGGGGGGCCGATCCAGGTGACCACGGGAAGCTCCGCGCCCAGAACCGCGTCGGCGATGCGCCGCGCCCGCTGGGCGTCGAGCGTCCCCGCCGAATCGATCTGGAGGACGACGGCCACCGCCCCGTCGCGCTCCGCGAGTTCGATCGTGCGGACGATGGCCCGTTCGATCGCCCCGTCGATGATCCCGCGCGCGTCCACGACCTCCACGCGGCGTGGATCCTCGCGTGCCGGCGCCGAGGACGACGGCTGCGGGATCGCCATCGTGCCGAGCGCAAGGAACAGGAGGGAGCATGGGAACAGAGACCGGATTCGCTGCATCGGCAGAAGACTAACCGACGACGCCTCGGCGCGCGCATGTGCGATACTTGCTGCTCGGAACACATCGGGACGTGGCGCAGCTTGGCAGCGCGCAGCGTTCGGGACGCTGAGGTCGCGG
>CAZLKN010000014.1:0-62239 GCA_964560135.1 uncultured Actinomycetes bacterium
AGCTGCACCGCCGGGGAGGCGGCTGGGGCCTGGCCACGATGTGCATCGGCGTCGGGCAGGGTATCGCGATGCTCATCGAGGCCTGATCCGCCGGGGATCAGGACACCGGCGGGGCGTTCACCACCAAGGTCCCACCCATGACGTTGGGGTGGATCGTGCACCCGAACGGGTAGCGCCCGGGTTCCATCTCGGGGACCCCGAACACCTCCGCGGTGCCCCCGGGCCGGATGGACGCCGAGTGGAACAGCGGAACGGCGGCGAGGTGGATCAGGTCATGCTCGTCCTGCTCGCCCGACGGACCGAAGTTCACGAGGAACAGCCGGTCCCCTTGAAGCACCTCGAGCTCCGGGTATCCCCGGCTCCCGGGGACGTAGTCGGTGAAGACCAGCCCGACGGCACGCACGGTCCCCGGGAGCGGCGACGCCGCAGCCGGGGGCCCCAGGAGGGCCGCGGCGATCCAGAGCGCGACGAGCGGACGCATCGGGTCCTGGATTCGCCGCCGCGGCGCCGATCCCTGCCCGGTGGTGTCACCCCCCTCCGGTAGGACTGTGGGCGTATGTCTCGCCCCGCGGCAGCACGGGTACGCTCCGCGCCCGCGCCGGGGACGCCCCGCGCGCGCCGCTTCGTCCTGCCCGAGGGTACGGCCCTGTCGATCGCGGCCGCGGCGGTCGTCGCCGCGCTGGCCGTGGGACTGCTCGCCGGGCGCCTCACCCCCCCGGACGAGACCCCGGTGCGTTCGGTCGTCGCCGGGGCGGGAGCATCGGGCCCGGTGTGCGTGGCGAGCTGGTACGACACCGGCGAGGTCACCGCACCGGGACTTCCCTTCGATCCACGCGAGCTGGCGGCCGCCTCGAAGACGCTCGCCTTCGGCACCCGGGTGGTCGTGACCGAGCTCATCCACCGGCGGTCGGTGGTGGTACGCATCAACGACCGCGGTCCGTACGTCGACGGCCGATGCATCGATCTCACCCCGGCGGCGTTCTCCCTGATCGCGCCGCTGGAGATGGGACTGGTCCCCGTCCGAATCGAAGTGCTCGAGCGCCCGGTGCTCTTCGAGGACGTCGTGGTCGCGAACTGATCGCGCGTCAGTTCAGGGACGGCTCCACGGGGAAGTGCGCGACCATCGCCAGCGTCCCACCCTGGCGTTTCAGCACCCGGCGCCACAGCGTGCCCGGCTCCGCCCCCAGGAGATCGTCGGGGGTGGCCTCGACCACGAACCACGCGTCCTGTTCCAGCTCGCTCTCCAGCTGCCCCTCGCTCCATCCCGCGTAGCCCGCGAACAGGCGCGCCGAGACCACGGACGGGGCCACCTCCTCGAGGTCCAGGCTGAGGTCGAGCACGCCGACCCCGCCCACGAGCGGCTCCCACCCGTCGATCGGCGTCCGGACGGAGGCGAGGCAGACGGCGGCCTCGGGCGCGACCGGGCCCCCGAAGAACACCACCGCAGGCTCCGCGGCCAGCGGGGCCTGCTCCGGCATCACCTCGGCGACGTCCAGCTCCGTGGGCCGGTTCAGGACCAGACCCGCCGCACCTTGGTGCTCGTGCTCCACGATCAGCACCACCGCCCGCGCGAAGTTGGGGTCGAGCATGGTCGGTTCGGCCACCAGCAGCCTGCCCCGCAGGGAATCCGTCGCGTCCATGGCCGCATGATGCCACGTGCCGGGCGCCGCGGCCACGGGTCAGTCCACAACGGCGTCCGGCAGCGTACGGCGCAGCGCCCTCCGCTCCCGGGCCCCCGCCCGCAAGGGCAGGTCCACCCAGGCCAGCCAGGTCATCCCGTGGAGGTGGTGCAGGTGACGCCCGCTGATCCGTGTCCGCCGGAGGTCCAGGGTGTCCAGGTCCTCCAGGCGTCGCAGGTGCGCCAGCCCCGGCCCCCGGACCCGTGTGGCCCCCAGGCGCAGGACCTGGAGCGACGGGATGCGGGAGAGGGTCTCGAGCCCGGCGTCCGTGACCGCGGTGGCCGTGAGCGAGAGCTCGATCAGGTGCGGGAGCCCGACGAGCGCCCGCAGCCCGGCGTCGGTGATGCGCGTGCCAGTGAGGTCGAGATCGCGCAGTCGTGGCTGGCTGCGCAGATGGTCCATCTGCGCGTCGTCCACGGGATGGCCCGAGCACACCAGCTTCCAGATCGAATCGGGGACCGAGGACAGCGCGGACAGGTCCGCGCCCTCCGCCTCGAGGCTGAGCGCCCTGAACCGCGCGTCCGCCGCCCGGTGGTAGACCTCCCCGAGCGTGCGCATCCAGATCAGGCCGCGGGCCGGGAACACCGAGAAGCCCGGGGGCGGGGGCGGCGGCTCCCATTCGAGGCGCAGCCGCCACCGGTCAGCGCCGATGGAGCCGTCGTAGGCCTCGCGGCGAACGGGGTCCGACAGCGTCTCGTAGGCGAGGTTCACCTCCGCCATGCGGCGCGTCGCCTCCGCCCGTGCCGCGCCGTCGAGGCCGGGACGGGCGTCCGGATGCAGCGCCCGGGCGAACTCCAGATACGCCCTCCGGATCTCGTGCTCCCCGGCGGACGGGTCGATCTCCAGCAGATCGTAGTGCGTGCGCCCCCGCACCCTCTGCTCCCTCCCCGGAGGACTCAGATGTGGCAGCCCGGACGGCCCTGCTTCTCGACGTACTGCTGGTGGTACTCCTCGGCCTGCCAGAAAGTGGAAGCCGGTGCGATCTCGGTGACCACCGGGCGCCGGTGGCGTCCGGATGCCTCGAGCGCCTGCATCGAGGCTTGCGCCGAAGCCGCCTGGCCGTCGTCGTGGGTGAAGATCACCGAACGGTACTGGGAGCCGAGGTCGGGCCCCTGCCGGTTCAGCTGCGTCGGGTCGTGGACCTTCCAGAAGGTCTCCAGCAGATCCTCGTAGCTCACGCGGGCGGGGTCGTAGGACACCTCCACCACCTCGGCGTGCCCCGTCTTGCTGCTGCACACGTCTTCGTAGCTGGGGTTGTCGTAGGTTCCGCCCGCGTAGCCGACGCGCGTGGACCCCACACCCTCGACGTGCCGGAACGCGTCCTCGACTCCCCAGAAGCATCCGGCGCCGAACGTCGCCTTCTTCGTCTCGCTCATGTCGGCCTCCTCACGGCCTCCAGCCTGACATACATTCCGGGCTCACCGGAACCAGCGGGCCCCCGCCGCGAGCACCACGGTCAGCGCCCCGGCCACGACGGCACCGGCGGCGAAGCTGCCGCCGGCACCGAGCAGGCTCAAGCCCGCCCCCGCGATCAGGGGGCCGAGCGTCTGTCCGAGCCGGGCCGACCCGACCCACACGGCGACCACCGTCCCACGGCTGGACGAGGTGGTCCCCGCGGCCACGTCCTGCAGGCTCGGGATCATCAGGCCCTCCCCCAGCCCGAACACGAGCACCCCGAAACCCAGGAGCAGCAGGGTCGGCGCCCCGGCCACCATGGCCAGCGCCGCCGTGAACAGCACCGAGGCCACCACCACGATCCACCGCATCGCCATCCGCTCCCGGATGCGCCCGAGCGACAGCGCGGCGCTGGTGGCCGCCACCGCCGGCAGCCCCATGATCAACCCCCGGGACCCCGCCCCCAGGCCGAACCGCTCCTCGATGTAGATCGGCATCACGGTGAGGAGCAGCCCGAAGATGAGGATGAACAGCACGATCCCCGTACCGATCGTCACGAGCAGCGCGGGCGTGCGGAGGACGACCAGCGCCTCCCGCAACTGATCGGAGACCCGGACGTCGCTCGACGGCGTGGGCGGCAGGTGCCGCAGAACGAACCACACCGTGGCGAGCGCCACCGGATACACCCCGAAGGGGGCCCGCCACCCGCCGAGGTCGGTCAGGAACCCACCGATCGCGGGGAAGACCGCGATGCAGACGGTGAGCACCGCAGAGTTCCGTCCGATCCTGCGGACGCGTTCCGTGCCGTCCCAGTGGTCACCGATCAGCACCACCGCGAGGTTGATCAGGCCGGCCGACCCCGCACCCTGGAGGATGCGCAGCGCCACGAGCACCCACAGACTCGGCGCGAACACCACCAGCCCTCCGGCCACCCCGAAGATCGTGAGACACGGCACCAGCACCTCGCGGCGGCCGTACCGGTCGGCGAGCACGCCGACGGTGGGAGCCAGGAAGATCCCGGGGAACGTGGCCGAGGCCACGATGAGCCCGGCCAGCCCGCGCGACACCCCGAGCCCGTCGAGGATGTCCGGGATGCCGGGAGCGACGAGCGTGTTCACCGTGATGCCGGTGACGGTGATGGCGTAGATCAGGAGCATCGGTGGCGCGGGTCCGCGCGCCGGGGGCCCGGTAGGACGGAGTGTGACCTCCTCGCTCACGAGGGCGGTGACGGGCGCGTCGGGGTCATCGCCGGTTCCCCGGGAGCCGGTAGACGAACCCCGGTCCGCCCGCGAACAGACCGTGGTCCACGTTCACGCACCGTCCGCGGGCGTACACCAGAGGCTCGGTCACGCTCTCCGGTGGCGCCCCGGTGGCGAAACAGATCGGGGTGTGGCCGTGCACGATCACCTGGCCCCCGAAGGTCTTCAGGAACCGGTTCGCCTCCTTCGGGCGACGCTCGAAGACCCGCCGGGCGGCGAGATCGTCGAACAGCAACCCCCAGCCCTCCGGGTCGTTGGATCGCAGCACCTCCGACATCGCCAGGTTCACCGCTTCCGTCGTCGATCCGTACCGCAGGTAGGCGGTCGTATCGGAGTGCACGAGCAGGGCGTCCCCGGCGATCGCCATCGCCGGGAGCTGGCAGAGCCACAGCTCGTGATCGGCCGTGAGCCGGGCGAGGTCGCTCACCGCGCCGCCGTTGCGGAGCCACGCCTCCCCGAAGGAGGCCCCCTGGGGATGCTTCTGAAACCGCTTCGCGGCGAGCAGCATCACCTCGTGGTTGCCGAGCAGGCAACCCACATGGCCTCCGGCCTCGGCCGCCTCGCCCTCCAGCCGCATGACGAGCTCGATGACCCCGACACCGTCGGGGCCGCGATCAACCAGGTCCCCGATGAACCACAGCGTCCCACTGCCCGCGATCCACCGGGCATCGTCGTCGAGGATCGCGGCACGCACCAGCACCTCGACCAGTCGGTCGAGGTGCCCGTGCACGTCTCCGACGACGAACTCCCCCGCCGTGGCGGAGTGATCCCGGTCAGCCGATGTGTGGATGGTGCTCGGTCTCCTCCTCGAAGGTGTTCCCCTCCGGAGGGATGGGGTTGGCCTTGAGGATACGCGCCAGATGCACGAGGTTGTGGGCCATCCAGCGGGTGGTGCGCTTCGTGTCCGCGTGGTCCTGCCCGGCCTCGTTGGTCTCCATGTACGTGCCGTCCAGCCGCTCGATCACCTTCTGGCACACGCTCGAGCGCACGCCGAACCAGATCGGGGTTCCACCGTGCGGCTTCCGCGCAGGCAGCACGCTTCAGGGAAGCTCGTCGTACCGGGACGGAGGATGATCCTGGGGCGGTGTCCGGTGCTCGACCACCCGGAAGCCCCGCGTCTCGACGGTCCTGAAGAACCTCCGGCGCAGGTAGCCGCGGGCTCCGGCCCGCACCGGGGGCAGCAGCAACGCCAAGGCCACCGCGTCGGTGATGAATCCGGGGGTGAGCAGGAACGCCCCGGCGACGAGGATCAGCAGGCCGTCCACCAGTTCGGCCCCCGGAACCTGGCCGCGCTCGAGCTGGTTCCGGACCGCGTTCAGTACTCCGAGCCCCTGCTGCTTGGCCAGCCACGCGCCGACCACGGAGATCAGGATCAGCGCCGCCAGGGTCTCGAACACGCCGATGTTCTGACCCACCGTGATGATCACCGCCAGCTCGGCGATGGGCACCGTCAGGAACAGGATGGCCAGGATCGGCATGGCCCCATCCTAGCCTCGGATACAGTTCTGGCCGTGATCACCGCACGCAGCGACGTGGTGGGGAGCCTGCTCCGGCCCCCGGCGCTCCTGGACGCCCGGGACCGTCTCGCCCGCGGCGAGCTCGACCCGCCCGCTTTCAAGCGCATCGAGGACGCCGCCGTCGACGACGCCCTCGCCCTCCAGGAGCGAGCGGGGATCGAGGTCGTCACCGACGGCGAGATGCGGCGCCTGTCCTTCCAGAGCCAGATGGCCGAGGCCGTGGACGGCTTCGGCCAGTGGGACATCGACGCGTTCCTCTGGGGCCGGTGGCACTCCGAGACGGTGGGCGACAAGGAGATCGAGCGCCCCTCGATCGCGGTCGTCGACAAGCTGCGCCGCAGACGGTTCCTGTCCGCCGAGGAGTTCGCCTACGCCCGCGGACGCACCACGCGGACCCTGAAGGCCACCCTCCCCTCCCCCAGCCTGTTCGCGAACTTCTGGGATCCGGACCGCTCGGCGGGCGCGTACGCATCCATCGAGGAGTTCGTCGGCGACGCTGCGGAGATCCTGCGGGAGGAGGTCGAGGAGCTCGTCCGCCTCGGTGCCACCTACATCCAGATCGACGCGCCCCACTACACGATGGTGCTCGACCCCGGGTACCGGTCCTTCTACGAGAGCCGGGGCTGGCCCGCCGATCGCTGGCTCCAGTTCGGCCTGGAGTACGACAATCTCGTGATCGGCGAGCATCCGGGCGTCACCTTCGGCTTCCACCTCTGCCGCGGCAACCAGGGCAGCCGCTGGCTCGTGGAGGGCGGCTACGACGCGATCGCCGAGCAGGCCTTCGGACGCATCCGGGCCCAGCGGCTGCTGCTCGAGTACGACGACGAGCGCTCCGGGAGCTTCGAGCCGCTGCGCGCGGTCCCGGAGGACCGCACCGTCGTGCTCGGCCTCGTGACCACCAAGACCCCGCGCCGGGAGACCGTGGACGAGCTCGCCCGCCGGATCGAGGAAGCGGCGGCCTTCGTTCCGCTGGAACGGCTCGCGCTGTCACCGCAGTGCGGCTTCGCCACCTCGGTGGTGGGCAACGCCCTCAGTGTGGACGACCAGGACGCCAAGCTCCGGACGATCGCCGAGACCGCGGCGACCGTCTGGGGGTGAGCTCAGGTGATCACGCCGCCGTCCACCGGGAGCACGGCTCCCGTGGTGTAGCCCCCTGCCTTCGTCGCCAGGTACAGTGCCGCACCCGCGATCTCCTCCGGACGGCCGTCGCGCCCCAGCGGGATGTTCCCCGCCACGAGCTCGGTGCCACCCTCCTCGAAGAAGATCTTCGTCATCTTCGTCCGGAACAGGCCCGGCGCGATCGCGTTCACGAGGATCCTCTGGCCGGCGAGCTGCCGGGCCAGGTGTTTGGAGAGCTGGTGCAGTGCGGCCTTGGACGACGAGTACGCGTAGGTCTCGAGGACCGGCGCCTTGATGCCGTCGACCGAACCGATGTTGATCACCCGCGCCGGGTCCTCCTCCGTGCCGGAGGCCTTGAGCAGCGGCAGGAGCTGCTGGGTGAGATGGAAGGCGGCCTTGAGGTTCACGTTCATGACCTTCTCGAAGGCCGACATCGGGTAGGTGTCGATCTCCTCGGCCCAGTTGGTCCCGGCGTTGTTCACCAGCACGTGGACGCGCTCCTCACGTTCCGCGAGCTCGCGGGCGAAGCGCTCGATCTCCCCCGGGTCGGAGAGGTCCGCGGCCATCGCGACCGCCTCACCGTGGTCGGACAGGGCCGCGGCGGCCTCGTCGCAGGCCGCGGCCTTGCGGGAGGTCACGTACACCTTCGCGCCCGCGCTCACGAACCCTTCGGCGATCATCAGTCCGATCCCGCGTGATCCGCCCGTGACCACGGCGGTCTTGCCCTCCAGGGAGAAGAGGTCTTTGATGTCCACGTCGCCTCCGTTCGCTTCGGTGTTTCTCGCCAGCTACGGTGCCACTCGCCGGGGCCCCGATGCCACCGGAGGTGCCGAAGGAGTACCGTGGAGGCAGAGCATCGCGGATGGGGAGGTGTCATGAAAGAGCACGGCAAGATCTACATCGACGGCGCGTGGGCGAGCTCCACGGGGTCGGGCACCATCGAGGTCTTCAACGCCTCGACCGAGGAGGTCATGGGGCGCATCCCCGACGGGACCCCTCAGGACGTCGACAAGGCGGTCAAGGCGGCGCGTAAGGCGTTCGACGGCTGGTCCCAGACCTCCAAGGAGGACCGGTCCAAGTACCTCCAGCGCCTCTCGGAGGGGCTTCAGGCCCGCTCCGACGAGATCGCCACCACGGTCGCGCAGGAGGTGGGGATGCCCCTCACCCTGTCGACGATCATCCAGGCCGGCCTGCCGCCCATCGTGATGGGCTCGTACGCGCAGATCCTGGCCGAGTTCCCGTTCGAGGAGACCATCGGCAACTCGCAGGTGATCCGGGAGCCCGTGGGCGTGGTCGGCTGCATCACCCCCTGGAACTACCCCCTGCACCAGGTGGTGGCCAAGGTCGCTCCGGCCCTGGCCTCCGGGTGCACGGTGGTGGTCAAGCCGAGCGAGGTGGCACCCCTGTCGGCCTTCATCCTCACCGAGATCATCGATGAGGTGGGTCTGCCCCCGGGCGTCTTCAACCTCGTCACCGGCACCGGACCGGTCGTGGGCGAGGCGCTGGCCTCCCACCCGGACGTCGACATGATCTCGTTCACGGGATCGACCCGCGCCGGCAAGCGCGTGTCGGAGGTCGCTTCCGACACCGTGAAGCGCGTGGCCCTGGAACTCGGCGGCAAGTCGCCGTCGGTCATCCTCGACGACGCGAACCTCGAGGAGGCCGTCCAGCGCAGCGTGTCCAACGCCTTCTTGAACTCCGGGCAGACCTGCACCGCGTGGACCCGCATGCTCGTCCCCGCGGACAAGCACGACGAGGCCGTCCGCCTCGCCAAGGAGGTCGCCGAGTCGTTCACCCCCGGTGATCCCTTCTCGGGCGACAGCCGCCTCGGCCCCCTGGTGTCCGCGCAGCAACTCGAGCGCGTCCGCGCGTACATCAAGAAGGGTGTCGACGAGGGCGCGACGCTGGTCACCGGCGGCGCCGAGTCGCCGGAGGGCCTCGACAAGGGGTATTTCGTGCGGCCGACGGTCTTCGCCAACGTCCGCACCGACATGACGATCGCCCAGGAGGAGATCTTCGGCCCCGTCCTGTCGATCATCCCCTACACCGACGAGGACGAGGCGGTCAGGATCGCCAACGACACGATCTACGGCCTCGCCGCAGGCGTGTGGTCGGGCGATCCCGAGCGGGCCAAGCGCGTCGCCCAGCAGATCCGCGCCGGCCAGGTGGACGTGAACGGCGGCTCCTTCAACCCGATGGCGCCCTTCGGCGGCTACAAGCAGTCGGGCCGGGGCCGGGAGCTCGGCAAGTACGGCCTGGAGGAGTTCCTCGAGGTGAAGTCCCTTCAGTTGTAGCGCCTTCCGGAACGACGGATCCGGGGCCCGCCCACCTCACCGGGGGCGGGCCCCCGTCGTCGTTGCCGGGTAGGGTCGGGGCACATGAAGATCCATCTGCTGGACGGCACCTACGAGCTGTTCCGTCATCACTTCGCCGTGCCCCCGCACCGCAACGAGGCCGGCGAGGAGGTGGCCGCCGTCCGTGGCGTGGTCCGCTCGGTGCTGTCGCTGTTCGAGCAGGGCGTCACGCACCTCGGCGTGGCCACCGACCATGTGGTGGAGTCGTTCCGCAACGAGCTGTGGCCCGGGTACAAGACGGGTGAGGGCGTCGATCCCGACCTCCTGGCCCAGTTCCCCCTCCTCGAGGAGGCGCTGCGGGCCCTCGGGGTCGTGGTCTGGGCGATGGTGGAGCACGAAGCCGACGACGCCCTGGCCTCGGCGGCCGCCGCGGCGTCGGCCGACCCCCGCGTGGAGCAGGTGCTCATCTGCACCCCCGACAAGGACCTCGCACAGAGCGTTGTGGACCGCCGCGTGGTGCAGTTCGACCGGCGCAAACGCGAGATGCGCGACGAGGCCGGCGTGGTGGCGCGCTTCGGGGTCCCGCCGCAGGCCATCCCGGACTACCTGGCGCTCGTGGGCGACAGCGCCGACGGGTTCCCGGGCCTCAAAGGGTGGGGCCCGCGTTCGGCGGCGACGCTGCTCGCGCGTTACGGATCCATCGAGTACATCCCCGACGACCCGGCGGTGTGGGAGGTCGAGGTCCGGGGCGCCGGCGCACTCGCGGCGATGCTCGCCGCCGAACGGGAGCGGGCCTACCTCTTCAAACGACTCGCCTCACTGGTAACCGACATCGACCTCTTCTCCTCCGTCGACGAGATCGCCTGGCGCAAGCCCACCGATGCGTTCCCGGCGCTCTGCGCCCGCATCGACGCGCCCGACGTCGTCGAACGAGTCACCGCCCTCACAACAGGACGAGCAGAAGCACGATCGCCAGGACGACCGTGAGGATGCCGGTCGGCCCGTAGCCCCACCCCCTGCTGTAGGGCCACGCCGGGACCGCCCCGAGCACCAGCAGAACGAGCAGGATGATCAGGATCGTTCCGAGCATGTCCGTGGCTCCTTCGCGTGATCGTCACCGTCGGCGACCTGCACCTACCCTCCGTGACCACCCCGCAAACCGTCTCCAACCGGACGCCCCTGCGTACCCTCCCGGGCCCCTTGTGCGCTTCACAGATGCACGGACAACCACGGATCAGGAGGCAGGGATGCTCACGAAGCTGGCAATCGGAATCATGGTGGCCTCACTGGGGCTGTCGGGCCTCTCCTACGCCGGGACCGGCGCACCGAACCCGATGCGGGCGGTGTCCGACTTCCTCGGCTTCTCCGCCGCAGAGGTGGACGGCGACCTCCAGGAAGAGGGCGATGCCGAAGAAGAAGGCGACCTCGAGGAGGAAGGCGACCCCGAGGAGGGTGACGAAGGCGAGCTCGAGGAGGGTGACGGCGAGGCCGGCGAGCCGAACGTGACGCGCTCCACCGACGGATGCGCCGACGGCTTCACCGGGAACCACGGTGAGCACGTCTCGAGCCAGCCTGAAGGTGACCGCAGCGAAGCCGCGCAGTCGAACTGCGGGCTTCCCGAGCAGGCGGTGGCCAACCGTTCCAACCCGGGACACCAGGGCAAGGGCGGTGGCTCCGGTGAGAACGACACCGAGGCCTCGAGCCAGTCCGGCGACGGCGCCCCCGAACAGGGTGCCAGTCAGGGCAAGCAGGGCCGCGACTTGGGTCAGTCACAGGCCGAGAAGGGCAAGGGGCACTCGGGCCGATAGGGCCTGTGGGGGCCGTCCCCTCTCGCGTCGGTCACACGCCGACGGGGACGGGACGGCCTTCCACGATCCGCATCGGCACCGACGCCACGTCCATGCTCCCGTCCGGTGACACGCCGACCCGGAGCAGCATCGTGGTCCGTCCCGCCTCGGATCCGGCCGTAAACACGAAGTTGCCGAGCGAGTACGCGATCACGGCCCCCCGGTAACGGACCACGGGCTGCAGCACGTGGGGATGGTGTCCCACCACGATGTCGGCCCCCGCGTCCACGAACGCCCGCCCCAGCCCGACCTGCACGCTGTTCGGCTCCCTGGCCAGCTCGACCCCCCAGTGGACGAGCACCACGACGAGGTCCGCCTCACTGCGAGCCTGCCGGATCGCGTCCACGAAACGCTCCTCCTCGTACACGCTGGCTACCCCGGGCAGGTCCGGCCCGGCGGCGAAGTGGTACGGCATCACGCGGGTCCCGGCCACGAACCCGATCCGCCGTCCACCGGTTTCCAGGTACCGCGGCCGGTAGGCGTCGTCGGCGTCCACACCACCGCCCACCGCCAGGATGTCGTTGACCCGCAGGTGTTCGAGGGTGTCGAGGAACGCCTCACGCCCGAAGTCCACGGCGTGGTTGTTGCCGACCGAGGCCACGTGCACACCTGCGGCCGCCATCGCCGGCACCGACGACGGGTCGCCGCGGAACGTGAACTCTTTGTCCAGCGGTGCTCCTCTTGTCGAGATCGCGCACTCCAGATTGACCACGGTCACGTCGGCGGCCTGCAGGAAGGGCGCAGCGTCCTGCCACGGATACTCCGCACCGCGGGCACGGATGTAGTCACCGATCCGTCGGCCCAGATTGACGTCACCGGTGAAGGCGAGCTCGAAGGCGTCCGCGGGGAGCTCGTCCACGAACTCGGCCACGCCGTCGGGCGGTGGCGGACGGGGGACGGGAGACGGGGTGGGCTCGGGGGCCGGAGCGGCGGCCTGGAGCGCCGCGTCCAACGGTGCCGCGTCCTGGACACCGGAGGGTGCAGGATCCGTAGCTCCCCCGGCCAATGGGAGCCACAGAAAGACGACCAGCGCCAACCTCGCAGCCGCGATCAGTGCCTCCTTGGCTCCCCGTCACAGCGCATGATAGAGGCGCTCGGCGACGAAGAACAGGAGGAAGCCCGCCCCCGCCACGCCCACGAGGACCGGACGGATCACGCGGCGCCCATCGGCCACCAGCCGCTCCAGCAGCGACAGGGCCGCGAGTCCCGCAGCGATCCCGGCGGTCAGGAACAGGGCAAGGTGGACGGCACGCTCGACAAGCGTCGTCTCGAGGTCCACGCTTGAGAGGCTACGCGAGGCGTGCAGGAGCCCGCCCGCCAACAGCGAAGATGGGTGCAACCGTTCCCACGGATGGCCATCTCCGACGGAGGACGACAGTATGAGACGCCTCGCCGCTGTCCTGATCGTGCTCATGACCGGAGTCGCGACGGGCGTCGTCGCCCTCACCGCATCCGCCCAGGGACCGCCCGATCCCTGCGGGACCACCACGCTGGAGGGCACGGTCGTCGACCGCGGTGACGGGGTGCTGGAATGCGGCCCTCCGCAGCCGATCGTCGTCCGTGAGGACCTCGCCCCGGCCTCGGCCGACCGCGACCAGAACCGTGCTCCCCTGCTCTCGGCCCTGTCCCTGGCCGACTTCCAGCTCGCCGACGAGCAGTCGCCGCTGCGGGGCGAATGGGCGGACAAGTGCGACGATCAAAACCCAGCGAAGGGGGCCTTCCGCCCCCAGGAGACGATGGTGCCGCACCTCCTCAACGCGCACGTCCGGGCTGCGAACCGGATCGTCAGCGGGGGCGGCCCCATGCTCGGAGAAGACGTCGAGTTCGCCGTGGCGCTCGGGGATCTCGCCGACAACCAGCACTACAACGAGCTGCGCTGGGTGATCGACATCATGGGCGGAGGCCTGATCGTGGATCCGGAGTCGGGTGAGCGCGGCTACGACGGCGTGCAGGGCACCGACCCGAAGGGGGCCGGCGACCTGACGAGCCCCGTCGACGGCGAACGGATGCTCGATCTCGCCAACGAGCCCTTCTACGCCACCGGTCTGCGCACGCCGGACGGCGACCCGCTGCCCTGGTATTCGGTGGCCGGCAATCACGACGTCAAGGTGCAGGGCACCATCCCCGACGACAACCCCGTCTGGCGCGAGTTCGCCCGCCAGTGGGCCGTCGGCAATCTGAAGGTGATGGATCTGGCCCCCGACAAGCAGCAGGAGGCCTGCGAAGGCGGCTTCACCGACCCCGCCTTCTGGATGGAGCTGGCCGCCGACCCGGGCACCACCCAGGTGGTGCCCGCCGACCCCGACCGGCGGTTGCTGAACCGTGCGCAGTGGATCGACGAGCACGCCGACACGCCGGGCGAGCCCGCGGGCCACGGGTTCCTGCCCGAGGGCAACCGCTGTCCCGACTCGGATGACCCCTTCACCCGGCGGGCCTGCTACGCCTTCACCCACGGCGGCCTGTTCAAGGTCGTCGCGCTGGATACCAGCGCCTCCGAGGGCCTCGAGACCGGCAACGTCGATCCCGCCCAGTTCGCGTGGCTCGAAGACCATCTCCAGGCCTCCAGCGGCCGCTGGTTCGACGAGGACGGCACCGTGGTCACCAACCCGGACGCCACCGACCACTTGATCCTCGTGCTGACCCACCACACGATCGACTCGACCACGAACACCGGCACGGCCCCCGGCACCTCGGATGCCCGGACAGGCGAGGATCTGCGCCGCCTGCTGCTGCGCTACCCCAACGTGATCGCGCAGCTCTCGGGGCACACCCACCGCAACAAGATCTGGGCCCACACCGACGAGACCCTGGGCACCGGATACTGGGAGGTCAACACCTCGGCCGTGGTCGACTGGCCCCACCAGAGCCGCACGATCGAGATCGCCGACAACGGGGACGGGACCCTGTCGATCTTCGCGGTCATCTTCGATGCGGCGGTGCATCCCGACCCGCGCCTGATCGACTGGTTGGCCCACGACCCCACCAACGAGCTCGCGCTCGCCGCGCTCCAGGACGCCGAGGTGGAACGCGCGATCAACGAGGACTGGCTGGCCGCCGCTGCCCTGGAGGTCGGCCTCAACGACCCGCAGGCCACCAACGACTTGGCCCGCGTCGGATCCCCGGAGGACCGCAACGTCGAGCTCCTCGTCGGAGCCCCCTTCGCGCTGTCCGGGGTGGCATCCGGAGGGTCCGCCGACGGACCGGTGCTGCCCCGCACCGGGGGCGGTGCCGCTGCGGGCGTCCTGCTCGTGATGCTGGTCGCCGTCGCGCTGCGGGTGCCCGGAGTGCGCCGGCGGCGCTGACCGCGACACTCACCGGTTGGGCTCAGGGGCCAGGGCGGCGCGCAGGAACGCCACGAGCTCGCGTTCGGCGTCCCCCCGGTCGGCGCCGTCCAGCAGCGCGGCCCGCACCGAGGACTCGGTGAGGTGACCCACGATCGCCGAGTAGATGGTCAGGATCGCCACCCGCGGATTCTGACGGCGCACGTGCCCCGCATCCATCGCGCGCTCCATCCAGGCCACCGCCGAGTCGGCCAGGGGGCGCAGCGCCTCGGCCACGCGGTCGGACAGCGGCGGCCCGACGCGGGCGACTTCGCGGATCATCCCGAACAGCGCCGGGTGCTCGTCGGCGAGACGGTGCACGGCCGCCACGAGCGCCTCGAGGCGTCCGAACTCACCCGGGTCCGGGCCCTGGACGGCGTCCTCCATCGCACCGGCCACCGCCCGTGCCGCCTGGATCGCGGCCGCAGCGAACAGATCCTCCTTCGAGCCGAAGTGGTACAGGAGGCTCTGCTTGCGCACCCCGACGCCCTCGGCGACGTCGTCCAGGCTCGTGCGACCGTAACCGTCCTGCGCGAACCGCAGCACGGCCTCGTCCAGGATCCGCTCGCGTGTGTCCGTCACCCTCGGCAACCGTCAAGATCCTCCCGCTCAGCGCCAGAATCGTACCCCGACGGCGCCTCCGGCCTCCCGCCGGAAGCGCGACGTGTGTAGAGAATCCACCGTCCCGGGTAGAACACGAACGCCGGTGCCAACCGACGGAGGAGGAAACGTCCATGGATCCAGCACTTCGCGGCAGGGAGATCGTCTGCCGGTCCTGCGAGGGCAGCTACACACCCGCAGACGCCGCCGAGCTCACGGACCCGATGGTCCTCGGCGGCACCTTCTACGTCGAGGTCGTCTGTCCGTCGTGCAACTACGGGACGGTCATCGAACACAGCGTCAGCGCCGACGGAACCTTGCGCCAGGCCGGCTGACCCCCGGGCGCCGGACCGGGCGTGGGGTATATCGTCTACCACATGGTAGACAAAGCTCCCGCCGTCCGGATCCGTGACGCCTTCGCGGGCGCCCGCGTGGTGGTCACCGGCGCCTCCGGCTTCCTCGGCACCGCCCTGGTGGCCAAGATCCTGGGCTCCCTGCCCGAGGTCGCCGAAGTCATGCTGCTCGTGCGCTCCAAACCGGGGGCCCCGGCCCCCGACCGCGTCCGGCGCCGCATCCTGGGCTCCAACGCCTTCGAGACACTGCGCGCCCGCGAGGACTGGACCGCGCTGGAGGCCAAGGTCCGCACGCTCGACGGCGATCTGCGCGAGGAGATGCTCGGCCTCTCGGGTCCCGACGTGACCTCCCTCGCGCAGGCCGACCTGGTGCTCCACGCCGCGGCGTCGGTATCCTTCGACGCCGCCGTCGACGAGGCCTTCGAGACCAACCTCGTCGGGCCCATGCGCCTGTTGGACGCCCTCGCGTCGTCCGGGGCGAACCCTCGGCGCATCGTCCACGTGTCCACCGCCTACGTGGCCGGGCTCGTGAAAGGCCACGTCCCGGAAGCCCCCTGGGCGGACACCCCTGGCCGCCCCCGCCTCGACCGCGACGCCGAGCTGACGTTCGCGCGCCGGGCACGGGAACAGGTGGGGGCCGAGTCCCGCGATCCCGAACGCGCGGGGCAGTTCGAGAAGCAGGCCCGCCGCGACGTCGGCCCGGCGGGCGCGCCCGCGATCGCCGCCCGGGCCGAGCAACTGCGCCGCACCTGGGTCTCCGATCGTCTCGTGGACATGGGCCGCGGCCGGGCCCGGTCGCTGGGCTGGCCCGACGCCTATACCTTCACCAAGGCCCTGGCCGAGAGTGCGGTGATGGATCGCGCGAAGGCCGAGGACCTGCCGCTCGTGGTGGTGCGTCCGAGCATCATCGAGTCGGCGCTCCGGGAACCCTCGCCGGGCTGGATCCGGGGTTTCCGGATGACCGACCCGATCATCCTCGCCTACGGCCGCGGCGCCCTGAACGAGTTCCCGGGCATCCCGGACGCCATCGTGGACGTCGTCCCGGTGGACCTCGTCGTCAACGGCACCCTCGCCGCGGCCGCCGCCGACCCCCCGGAGCCGGTGATCCACCTGTCCACCGGCGCGACCAATCCGATGCTGTACCGGGACCTCGTCCACTGGACCCACGCCTACTTCCAGGAGCACCCCTTCACCGACGAGGACGGGCAGCCGATCCTCCCGGAGCTGTGGACCTTCCCCGGCCGCCGCAGCGTCGAGCGCCGGCTGCGCTTCGGCCTGAAAGCGCTCGAGGCGGCCTCCCGGGTCTTCGACCACCTTCCCGGGGAGCGCTTCGCCGGGCCCGCGGAGCGCGTGGACGCCCGCCTCGACGAGGTGCGCCAGGCCAAGAAGTACGCGGAGCTGTACGGCGGCTACGCCGAGTCGGAGGCGGTTTTCGACGACGTCCGGGCCCGCACGCTCCTCGAGGCCCTCGCGCCGGACGAGCGCCGCGACTTCTCCTTCGACCCTGCCGACATCGACTGGGAGCACTACCTGCGGGAGCTGCATCTTCCGGAGATCACCCGCCGGCGGGGGACCGTCCGCCGGCGCGCGCGGCCGGCCCCCCGCTCCGAGATCGCCCCGGGCGGGGGCCAGGAGGTGCTGGCCGTCTTCGACCTCGAAGGCACCGTCCTCGGGACCAACGTCGTCGACACCTACCTGTGGCTGCGGCTGGCGGCGTCGCCCCGCGCGGAGTGGGCGCGGCGGATCGGGGACCTCGCCAGGGCGATGCCGGGGCTGCTGGCCACCGAGCGCCGCGACCGCGGCGAGTTCCTCCGCCGGTTCTACCGCCGCTACGAGGGGGCCCCCGTGGAGGAGGTCTGGCAGCTCGCCGCCGAGGCCTTCCACGAGCTGATCCTGCCCCGCTCCTTCCCCGCGGCGCTGCGTCGCGTCCGCGAGCACCGCACGGCCGGCCACCGCGTGGTCTTCCTCACCGGCGCGCTCGACTTCACCATCGCGCCGCTCGGTCCCCTGGCCGACGTGATCGCCTCCGCCCGCCTGCGCTCGGAGGACGGACGCTACACCGGCGAGCTCACCGACGTGCCCTACGCCGGGGAGGCCCGGGCCTCCTACCTGCGACGCCTGTCCGGACAGCTCGACGGGGACCTGCGCGCCTCCTACGCCTACGCCGACAGCCTGTCGGACCTCCCGATGCTGGAGGCCGTCGGGCACCCGGTGGCCGTGAATCCCGACCCCCGGCTGGCCCGGGTGGCTCGGGACCGTCGCTGGGCGGTGGAGCGCTGGAAGCCCGAGCGCGGCCTGCTGCGCTTCCCGTTCCCCGACCTGGAGGGCGCACGCCGGTGATCGCGCTCACCTACGTGCGGTCGGTCCCTCGCTACGTCGCCTCCCGGGCCCTGGGTCGCCACGCCCCGGGCCTGGTCGCCTCCCACCTCGCCCCCCTGCGCCTCGGGCACGTCGACGACCCCGAGCTGCCCGCCGCCGGCTGGGCCCGCGTAGAACCCCGCCTGTCGGGGATCTGCGGGTCGGACCTGGCCATGCTCGCAGGGGAGGCGTCCTTCTACTTCTCCCCCATCACCTCGATGCCGTTCGTGCCCGGCCACGAGGTCGTGGGCACGCTCGCCGACGACCTCGACGGGATGCCGGCCGGCACCCGGGTGGTGGTGGAGCCGGTCCTGGCCTGCGCGGCCCGCGGGATCGACCCGCCCTGCGACGCCTGCGCGTCCGGCGACATCGGCCTGTGCACCCGCACCGCCCACGGCCACCTCTCCCCGGGCCTGCAGACCGGGTTCTGCGAGGACACCGGCGGCGGGTGGGGGACGGTGCTCGTCGCCCACGCCAGCCAGATCCACGCCGTGGACGACGACGTGTCCGACGAGGCGGCCGTGCTCGTCGAGCCGCTGGCCTGCGCCGTCCACGCGGCGCTGCGGGCCGGCGTGCACGACGGCGACACCGTGCTCGTCACCGGCACCGGCACCATGGGGCTGCTCACGATCGCCGCCGTCCGGGAACTGACGCCGGCCGGCCGCATCATCGCGGTGGCCAAGCATCCGCGCCAGCGCGCCGAGGCCGAACGCCTGGGGGCCGACGTCGTGGCCGCACCCGCCGAGGCTCTGCGGGCCGTGCGCCTGGCCACGAAATCGTTCCTCCACGCCCCCGAACGCGGCACGCCGTGGCTGAACGGCGGCGCGGACGTTTCCTTCGAGTGCGCAGGCAGCACCTCGGCCCTCGACGTGTGCCTGCGGGCCACCCGCGGACGCGGCCGCGTCGTCCTCGTGGGCCTGCCGGGCCCGGCACGCCTGGACCTGGCCCCCGTCTGGCACCGGGAGCTCGAGCTGGTGGGCGCCTACACCTACGGCATCGAGGAGGTGGACGGGCGCCGCGTCCGCACCTTCGATCTCGCCGGAGAGCTCGCCGTACGCCTCGACCTCGCGCCGCTCGTGTCGGCCACCTACCCGCTGTCCCGCTACACCGAGGCCGTCGACCACGCCCTGGACGCCGGCCGCCTGGGGGCCGTGAAGGTGGCCTTCGACCTCCGGGCCTGACTGGTGTCAGGGCAGAACGGTGACCGAGGCCTCGATCCCGGGGAGTCGGGCGAGCCGCAGATCCGTCGTAACAAGCGTGGCCTCGAGGAGCTCGGCCAGCGCCACGTAGAATCCGTCATAGATCGTAGCGTTGTGCCGGAGCTCCCAGGCCCGCGGGAGCAGGAGCTCGTGCGGGTAGCGCAGGAGGTCCAGCGCGGCGAAGTCAACCAACGCGTTCCACGCCCTGCCGGCGGAGACATCGCCACGTCCCGCCAACCGCCGGAGCACCTGGCCCACCTCGGCGTCGATCAGATGGGGGGCATGGAACCGCGTCTCCGGATCTTCGACGAGCCGTTCCAGCCGCAGCCCCGCCGGTGTCCTCAGCACCAGCTCGACGGCCGCCGACGCGTCGAGGACGATCAATAACGCGCTTCCCGTTCCGCCCTGAGAACATCCGGGATGCTCTCCTCCAGCTCCACTGGAGCGCGGCTCCTGATGCGGCGCAGGAGCTCCTCGCGGGTCGGACGCTCTGCGAGCACCTGAAGCTCCCGGAGGATGAAGTCGGAAAGCGACATCCCAGCCTGGGCCGCCCGTACCTTGAGCTCGCGATGCAGCTCGTCGGGCACGTTTCGGACTTGGATCATCTTCGACATGTGCCAACCATAGTTACATGTGCTTCACATGTCCACGGGCTCCGGCGTAGCGGTGGACCCGGCCCCCGGGAAGCCCCCATAATCTACCGAATGGTAGACAAGGCCCCCACCCGCAAGGCGTCCCGGCCCGGACTCGTGCTCGAGGTCGACCGGCGCACCCCGCCGGCGCTCTTCCACTTCGGGGAGGGCTTCCGGCTCGAGAAGCTGCCCGCCGGCAGCCGGATCGTCTACCCGCCCGAGCCCGTGGAGCCGCTCCGCGATCCCGAGGCAGCCATCGCCCACGCCCTCGAACACCCGCAGAACGCCGACCCGCTGCGCACCCAGCTCCGGGCGGGCATGAAGCTCACGATCGCCTTCGACGACATCTCGCTGCCGCTGCCGCAGATGCGGCGCCCCGACATCCGGCAGATGGTGATGGAGCGCGTCCTCTCCCTCGCCGCCGAGGCGGGCGTGGACGACGTGGAGATCGTCGCCGCCAACTCGCTGCACCGTCGCATGACCCCCGCGGAGATCCGCCGCATGGTCGGCGACCGCGTCTACCGCGCCTTCTGGCCCGACCGCCTCCGGAACTTCGACGCCGAGGACCCCGACGACGTCGTCTTCGTCGGCACCACCGAAGCCGGCGAGGAGGTCGAGCTGTGCAAGCGGGCCATGGAGTCCGACCTGCTCGTGTATGTGAACATCAACCTCGTCTCGATGGACGGCGGCCACAAGTCGGTCCCGGTGGGCCTCGGCACCTACCGCAGCCTGCGCCACCACCACAACGTACGGACGCTGCTCGACTCGAAGTCCTACATGCACCCCGAGCGCTCGGCCCTCCACCACTCCGCCACCCGCATGGGACGCTTCCTCGCCGACAAGCTGAAGATCTTCACCATCGAGACGACCCTGAACAACGCGGCCTTCCCGTCCCCCTACGACTTCCTCCAGCGGCGCGAGTTCGAGTGGTCGCTGCGCGACCAGGCCTCCTACCTCGCCGTCTCCAAGTCGCTCGAGAAGATGCCGGCGGCCTGGAAACGCAAGCTCTTCCACACGATCGAGGCCCCCCACCAGACGACCAGCGTCCAGGCCGGCGAGACCGAAGCCGTGCACGCGAAGACCCTCGAACACCTCCACCGCCAGCACGTCACCCCGGTGCAGGGCCAGACCGACGTCCTCACCTGCGGCGTGCCCTACGTGGGCCCGTACAACGTGAACTCGGTGATGAACCCGATCCTGGTCGTCTGCATGGGCCTCGGGTACTTCTTCAACCTCTACCGCCACGCCCCGCTGGTGCGCCGCGGCGGCGTGATGATCCTCACCCACCCCCTCCCCCGCGAGTTCCACCCCGTGCACCACCCGTCGTACATCGACTTCTTCGACCGGGTGCTGGCCGACACCACCGATCCGGGCCTGATCGAGGAGCGCTACGAGCAGGAGTTCGCCGAGGACCCCTGGTACCGGCACCTGTACCGCAACTCGTACGCCTACCACGGCGTCCACCCGTTCTACATGTGGTACTGGGCCGCCCACGCCATGGACCACCTGGGCGACGTGATCTTCGTCGGCGCCGACCGCGACGTCGTCGGCCGCCTGGGCTTCAAGACCGCCTCCACCCTGTCCGACGCCCTGTCGATGGCCGAGGACACCGTGGGCCGCCACCCGTCGATCACCCACCTGCACTGCCCGCCCCTGTTCCTGCCCGAGGTGTCGGTATGAGCCTCCCCCGTACCTGGAGCGCCGGGCGGGGTCGGCGACCGGGCAGGGAGGGCGTGGCCAAGGAGCACGCCGCGTCAGCGGCGGGCGACGGAGGCGCCCGGCGGCGACCCCGCCCGGCGCGGCGAGGCCGGTAGACACTGATGCTGGACGACCTCCGGAAGGTAGCTCGCGGCTGGCGCTGGGGGCGGCCGGCGCCGTTGCCCAGGGGCGCTCCGGCGCCGCCGGTGCGGTCGGAGGCCGGCTTCGAGACCGACTGGGCCCGCGAGCCGGGGGCACGGCGGGCCCGCGCCGTGATCCAGGAGCTACTGGTCCTGCCGGCCGTGCGGGCGGTCGCTTCCCCGAGGGTGCGGGGGCAGGAGCGGCTGCGGCGGGTGTCCTCGCCGGCGGTCTTCGCGGCCAACCATGCGTCCCATCTGGACACCTCCCTGGTGATCGCGGCGCTGCCCGCGCCGTGGCGGGAGCGGGTCGCGGTGGGAGCGGCAGCCGACTACTTCTTCTCGCGGCGCCTGCGGGGCCGGTTGGCGGCGCTGGCCCTCAACGCCTTCCCCGTGGAACGCAAGCGGGCTAGTGCGGTGTCGGCCCGGATGGCCGTCCGCCTGGCGGAGGAGGGCTGGAGCCTGATCCTGTTCCCGGAGGGCGGCCGCTCCGAGGACGGCTGGCTCCAGGAGCTGCGTCCGGGGGCGGCCTTCGTGGCCGCGAAGACCCGGCGGCCGCTCGTCCCCCTGTGGATCACGGGGACCGAGCATCTCCTGCCGAAGGGGGCCACGCGGCTGCGCCGGGGGGCCACGGAGATCCTGATCGGCGATCCGCTGTTCCCGGGCGAGGACGAGCAGCCCCGGGCGCTCCATGCCCGCCTGGAGGCCGCGATGCGGCGCCTGGCCACCGAGGCCTCCTCCGACTGGTGGACGGCGATGCGCACCCCCGGCCACGACCCGTCGGGCCCGCCGGTCGCCCACTGGCGACGCGTCTGGGCCCGCGGCGACGCACCAGCCGCACGCCGCGCCCGCTGGCCCTGAGCGCCGGCGCACCCCAACCACCCACCGGCCCCCGCTCGTTCCTAGACGTAGAGCGGCCGGAACCGCTCACCTGCCGTATGGTGTGAACCGATGGAGGCACGCGTGACGAACCGTTCCCCGGGCCGTGTCCTGCTGGCGGCCCTGACCGTCCTGCTCCTGCTGGCCGCGGCCTGCGGCGGCGGGGACGACGACCCTCGCGCGGCCGCCACCCGAGCCTCCCCCACGCCTGCGGCCGGGGAGGACGGAGCCCCGGGTGAGACCGACGACGAACCCGGCCAGGCGACGACCCGTCCCGGGGACGCCGGCGGGAACTCCGAGGACGGCGACCCGGACCGGGCCGAACCCACCCCGACCCCCATCCCCACCGCTCCGCCGGGCATGGTCTTCCCGCCGCGCCGCGAACACTACGTCTACGACGTTTCCGGCGAGCGGCAAACGCCCGCCATGAGCGCGCCCGCCGCCTATCCCTCCGACGCCCGCCTGGAGTGGGAGCAGAAGGAAGTCATCCCCATACCGGGCCAGTCGGTGGAGTTCGTCTACAAGGGCCGCCTGCCCGCCGACGACGCCTCGTTCGACCTGCGGATCTGGTTCCAGCGGGAGGGTCACCGCTACGCCCACCACGGCGCCGCCTACCCCGGCGGGTCGACCTGGTCCTGCCGCTACGCCGAACCCGTGGCCTACCTGAACTTCCCGGTCAAAGCCGAGACCTACCCCACGCAGTCGTGGACCGGCGCCGGGTGCAGCGGCACCACCGAGGTGAAGGTGGTCGGGTCGGAGGATGTGGAGGATGGCCAGGGACGGTCCTGGGCGACCTGGAAGGTCGAGGAACAGCACACCTACACCATGGGCCCCGCCCAGGGCACGATCGAGCTCACACGCTGGATCGCCGCCGACGAGGGCGTCGACATCCGCACCGTCCGCGTCGAGGAGGGCGTGTACCGCCCGGCCGGGGTCTCCGCCCCCCGCCCCTACAGCTTCGACCAGACCCTGGTCCTGCGAGAGATCCCGCAAGACTGACCCGGGGAAAGCGCCGGCCCCCGCCACGCGGACGGGGGCCGGGACTTCACACCGACACTGGCGCTAGAAGATGATCGCGTCGGGCTTGGTGGACTCCTGGCAGGAGTCGGTGGCGTGGCCCGCAGCCTCCCAGATCTCCTTCCAGGGCGTCACCGAGTTCTCCGTGCCCCCGCCGCGCTGCAGCTCGGCCAGGCCGTTCGACTCCTGGTACACCCAGACGCTGTAGGTGTAGGTGTCGCCCATGATCTCCCGGACGTTCACGTAGAAAGAGTTCGGGTACTGCCCGACCTCCAGGGTGATCTGCCCACGGGCCGACGGCGTCCCCGCCGCGCCCCCGAGCGTCCCGTCCTTGCAGTTGTCACGAGCCTGCGCCGAACCACCGAGCGGCACGAGCGCCGCGGCCAGGACAGCCGCTGCGACCAACGGTCCGATACGCCGTCTCATACACACCTCCTGTCGTCTCGCCCGTCCCTTGCGGTCCGGACGCGGGACACAACCCACAGGAAGGGATTTCGATCTCGTGGAGGTGTTCTCCTGCCTACAGGTTCGCGGTGGCCTCGTCCAGGAGTTCGGCGAACTTCTGCCGGGCGGCCTCCCGGCGCGTCGGGACGTGCTCCGAGGGGACATCCACCGGCTCGTAGCCCTTCAGGATCTGGCGGGCGATCGTCATCTTGTGCACCTCGTCTGGGCCGTCGTAGATCCGGCCCGCCCGGGCGGCCTTGTACATCCGCTCCAGCGGAAGATCGGTGGAGAACCCGAGGGACCCGTGCACCTGGAGCGCGCGGTCGATGGCGTCGTGGAGCACCTTGCCACCCCAGAACTTGATCATCGAGATCTCCTGCCGGGCCGCCGAGGAGCCCTCACGGTCCATCTTCCAGGCGGCGTGCAGCGTCATCAGCCGCAGGGCGTGGATCTCGGTTGCCGACTCCGCGATCCAGTTCTGGATCGTCTGCTTGCGGGCCAGCGGCTCCCCGAAGACCTCCCGCGACACCGAGCGCTCGCAGAGCATGCGGAAGGCGCGGTTCGACTGGCCGATCCAGCGCATCACGTGGTGGATGCGTCCCGGGCCGAGACGCTTCTGCGCGAGCACGAACGCCTGGCCCTCGTCCCCCAGCAGGTTCTCGGCCGGCACCCGGACATCGGTGTACACGATCTCGGCGTGGCCCCCGGGGAGGTCCATGGGGTGGTCGGCCTCGTCCATGGTCCCGATGTTGCGCAGCACGTTCACCCCCGGCGTGTCCCGGGGCACCACGATCATCGACATCCCCTGGTAGGGGTGCACGTCGGGGTTGGTGACGGCCATCACGATCAGGATGTCGGCGGTCGAGCCGTTCGAGGTGAACCACTTGTGGCCGTTGATCACGTACTCGTCGCCGACGCGCTCGGCCGTGGTCCTGATCCGCGTCGGGTCGGCACCGGCGTCGGGCTCGGTCATCGAGAAGGCCGACCGGATCCGGCCGTCAAGCAGCGGCCACAGCCACCTGTCCTTCTGTTCGTCGGTGCCGGCCAGCGCGATCAGCTCGGCGTTGCCCGAGTCGGGAGCGTTGTTGCCGAACACCACGGGGGCGTAGAAGCACTCACCCAGGATCTCGTGCATGAGACCGAGCTTCACCTGCCCGAAGCCCTGGCCCCCGAGCTCGGGATCCAGATGGGCCGCCCAGAGGCCCTGGAGCTTGACCTCCTCCTTCAGCGGGTCGGTGAGTCGCCGGAAGAGCTCCGGGGTCATGTCGAGCACCTCGAGGGGGATGATCTCCTCGCGGACGAATCGCCGCATCCACTCGAGCTTCGCCTCGAACTCGGGTTCCGTCGAGAACTCCCAGGCCATGTCGCCCTCCTCCTCACGCCGTGATGGGGCTCTCACGCTACCGCAGCGTGGACGACGGCCGGAAGCGAGGGTCGCGTCGAGCTAGACGGGGGAGTCCGGCGGGTCGGGCGGCTGGATCTCCGACGGGTCACAGTAGTCCAGGCACATCTGCACCGCCGACCGGGCGTTGGCCATGCCCAGTCCGTAGTGGACGAGCCCCGTCCCCCAGAACCGCTCGTGGGCGCTGGCCCGGATGATCTGCGCCGCTTGCACGTTGTTGGCGCCCATCGAGAGCAGCAGCGCCGCGATGCCCGACACGAACGGCGCCGACAGCGACGTCCCCGCGGAGTACTGGTAGCCGAGGCCCTGGTGGGCGGTGGTGTAGATCCCCTCCCCGGGGGCCATCACGTCCAGGCGGACCCCGAAGCTGCTGAATTCGGCCCGCCGGTCGTTGAGATCCGAGGCGCCGACGCAGATCGCCAGCGGGTTGAAGGAGGGCGACCCGCAGTAGGGGGAGGTGCTGTTCCCCGCGGACGCCACCACGACGGCACCGCGCGCCACCGCGTAGGCCACGGCCGCGTCCCACGAGCCGCCGACCGGCAGCGCCGAGCCCAGCGAGAGGTTGATCACCTGGGCCCCGTTGTCCACCGCCCACATGATCCCCTGCTGGACGGCCGTCCCGTTGACCGTACGGTCCGAGGCGTCCCGGCCGCCGACCCGCACGGCCATGATCTTGGCCTTGGGGGCGGTCCCGGCCATCCCGATCCCGTTGCCGGTCGCCGCCGCGGCCACGCCGGCGACGGCCGTGCCGTGCCCCTGGACGTCGGCCGGGTCGTCGTCGTCGTCGATGAAGTCGTACCCCTCGGGGTGCATGTTCGCGGCGAGATCCGGATGGGAGGCGTTCACGCCCGTGTCCACGATCGCGATGATCACGCCCTCGCCCTGCGCGTGGTGCCAGGCGTCGGGAGCGGCGATGCGCTGGAGGCCCCACTGGCGCGGATAGTCGGGGTCGTTCGGGGCGTGGCGGGCGGCGGCAGGGGTCACGGCGGCGGCCACGAGGCTCAGAACCGCGAGGAAGATGATCGAGCGTCTCACACGTGACTCCTTCTGCACCGACGGCCGCATCCCTGCTGAGCGTTGCTCTCCATGTATACAACGCAACCCCGGGCGCCGCCGGTCGCCCGCCCCGGCGCCGGTGTCCGATCTGTCCGAAGCCTCCGGGCAGGAATCGCCCCGAGAAGGGAGAAGTCGCATACGATGGCGGCCCCGCCCGAGTACCGTACGCCCGACGGCAGCCGCCCCAGTCGTCGGACGTCAGGACCGGGGAGCCATGATAAACTTGCCCGTACCTACTGATCGGCTTCGACAAGGCCCCTTGGGATATCTCCTATGGCGGTAACCACAGCGCCTGCACGCCCCGTCGCCCAGTGGTCCCGGAGCTATCCGCCTCTGGTGCTGCTGGTCGTTGCCGTGCTCGTGGCCGCCCTGGTCCTGCCCTCGGCGCTCAACCTGCCGCAGTCCAACCCGACCACCGTGCTGGAGTACGCCCCCGTCCCACCCGAGGACGACAGCCCCCCGGCCGACGACGGCAACGTCTCCGCCCTCGGTCTCGGCGGCACCGACACGCTCGCCGAAGGCGGCGACCCGCCGCCCCCGCCACCACCCCCGCCCGACGAGGGCCTCGGTGAGAACCCCCAGCAGAAGCGTTGCGTCGGCGACCCGCCCCGGCAGACCGAGGATCCCATGTCGCCTCCCTGCGTCCCCTTCTTCGACGGCGACAACTTCGGCGCGACCTACCAGGGCGTCACCCGCGACGAGATCACGGTTCTCGTGTACTTCGACACCGGGAACTACAGCCACACGGGGTCGGGGACACGCGAGCAGTCCCCGCCCAACGGCACCTACATCGACATCGACGAGCCGGCCAAGCCGCCGTGCAACGCCAACCAGTCCGATCCCGAGGTATGCGACCACGTGCTGGTCCGGGTGCTGAAGGCCTTCCAGCGCTTTTTCAACGACCGCTACCAGGTCTACGACCGCCGGGTGCACTACTACGCCTACTTCACCAACGCCAGCTCCTCCTCGGCCCGGCGACAGGACGCCGTGGCCAACTACGACGAGCTCAAACCCTTCGCCGTGATCGACCAGGCGACGTTCAACGGCAACAACCAGGCCTACCTGTCGTCGATGGCCGGCCGTGGCGTGCTCACCTTCTCCTCCACCGAAGCCGCACTCACGAACGCCTTCTACCGCGGCAACGAGCCGCTCTCGTGGGGGTTCTGGCCCGACGTGGAGCGCTGGTCGCGTCTGTACTCGAGCTACGTCTGCCAGAAGGTCGCCCCGTACCCGGTGCGGCGTTTCGGCAACCCCCCGGGCCAGGGCCCCCCGAACACCGAGGAGCGGCGCTTCGGTCTGTTCTACACCAGCGACCCCGGACAACCCGGGTTGCGCCTGTTCGCCCAGATGGTCAAGGAGCAGCTCGAGGAGTGCGGCGTCGAGGCCGTGTCCGAGGCCCAGTTCCCGCGGGAGGGGTACGCCGTCGACGGTGGCGACTCGGGGGTCGACCAGACGCAGGCCGTGGCCAAGTTCAGGGAGGACGAGGTCACGACCGTGCTGTGGCTGGGCGGCGTGGAGACCCGCTTCGCCGCGGCCGCCGACGCCCAGCGCTACTACCCTGAGATCGTCGTCGCCGGCGACCTCAACAACGACAATAACTTCATCGGCACGGTGCAGAACGAGAACGTGTGGCGCAACGCTTGGGCCACGACCTTCCACATCCGCATCGGGCGGATCGAGGAGTCGCCGGGGGCCAGAGCCTTCAACGAGGGCAACCCCCGTGGCGACCAGGCCGCCCGTGTCTACTCCAGGGACGCCTACTACGACCACCTGATGCTGTTCATGGGCATCCAGGTGGCGGGCCCCCGCCTCACCCCGGAATCGATCGACCAGGGATTCCATGCCATCCCGGAGAAGCAGTCAACAGATCCGTTCGTGGCCGCGTTCTTCTTCGACCCCGGGGACTTCTCCGCGGTGAAGGACTCGGCCGAGCAGTGGTGGGACGGCCAGGGCCGTCCGCCGGGCTCCAACCAGCCCGGCTGCTGGCGGATGGTACGGGAGGGGCAGCGGTTCCTCGCGAACAGATGGGAAGGTGGCGATGACGTCTTCAACAACCCCGACGATCCGTGCACGGGCTACGGCGGCAGCATCCGGCTCCGCCCGACGTAGGATCTTCGCGCTCTTCGCCGTGGTGGCCCTCGTGGTCGGTACCCCTGCCGCGCTGAGCGCGGCCGAGGCCGAAGGTTTCACCATCAGCCACAACCGCACGAAGGCGCAGAAGTCCTTCCCCGCGATCCCGGGCACCTACGAGTCGGTCCAGGGCCGCGTCCTGCCGCCCGAGGAGATCAAGACCCTCGAGCACTGCCGGTCCAACAGCCAGGACTACGCCGTCGCCGTGCGTATGACGATGGATCAGAAGCACGAGAACGGCCACATCACCTACGTCCGGCTGTGGTGGCCAGGCCTCGAGGACGGATCCAACGACGTGATCATGTACCTGTTCGACGGCGAGCAGACCGAACCGATCGCGCAGTCGCAGAACCAGACCGAAGAGCCACGCGAGGTGGAGATCTTCGATCTCCCGAACGGCAATTTCTGGGTATGCGTCTGGAACTTCGACGGACCCAACCAGGGGTACACGATCCAGGCCGAGGTCGAATTCCTGGAGCGGTACGAGCCGGTGGAGCCGGACCCGACGCCGACGCCGGTGCGACCGACGCCGGTGCCGACCCCGTCCCCCGTGCCCACACCGCGACCGACGCCCGTGCCCCCGGACCCGACGCCGACACCCGAAGCGATCGCGACGCCCGGCCCGGATGGCCCGACGTCGGCCAAGGATCTCCCCGTCGTGGTGGCCGGGCGGCAGGCCGTACCCGGCGAGGACCAAGGGAGGGGCTGGAGGATCCTGTTCACCACGCTGACCGTCCTGATCCTCGTGGCCGGCTCGGTGATGGTGGCACTGCGCATCCGGAGGGACAGCGCCTGAGCGACGTCGCCGGAGGGGGGCGCTGAATTGGCAGTAGAAACGGCAGGACTGCATCGAACGACGAACTGGACGCGGAGCTATCCGCCGCTGGTCCTGCTCGTCGTCGCCGTCCTCGTGGCCGCCCTCGTCCTACCCTCGGCCCTCAACATGCCCCAATCAAACCCCACCACCGTCCTCGAATACGCCCCCGTCCCACCCGAAGACGACAGCCCCCCAGCCGACGACGGCAACGTCTCCGCCCTCGGCCTCGGCGCCACCGACACCCTCGCCGAAGGCGGCGACCCACCCCCACCCCCACCACCCCCACCCGACGAAGGCCGCGGAGAACGCCCCCAACAAAAACGCTGCGTCGGCAACCCGCCACGCCAGACCGAAGACCCCATGTCACCCCCCTGCGTCCCCTTCTTCGACGGCGACAACTTCGGCGCCACCTACCAGGGCGTCACCGGCGAGGAGATCAAGGTGCTCGTCTACTTCGACGCCGGATGCACGAACAACGAATGCCCACCCGGCGAAGACATCGGCGAGATCCTGGACCTCAACGAGCCGGCCCGGCCGGCATGCCCCAAGAGCTACCCGACCAGCGGCAACGACTGCGACTACCTCCCGATCCGGATCGCGCGCGCGTTCGCCAACCACTTCAACGACCGCTTCCAGACCTACGGGAGGACGGTCCGGTACTACGCCTACATCACCCGGGCCTCCAGCGCCTCACAGCGCCGGAAGGACGCCGCCGAGCTCTGGGCGGAGCTGAAGCCCTTCGCGGTCATCGACCAGGCCACCTTCTCGGGACACAATCAGGCGTTCCAGGACGCGATGGCCTCCCGCGGCGTGCTGGCGTTCACGCAGGAGTCGGCTCTACCGAACGAGTTCTTCCGCAAGAACGCCCCCAACTCGTGGGGATTCTGGCCCGACGTGGAACGCTGGGCCCCCATGTACGCCAGCTACGTGTGCACCCGCGTGGCACCCCACGTCGTGCGCCGCTATGGCAACCCTCCGGGCCTGGGATCGCCCAACAACGAGGAGCGCAAGTTCGGCCTCTGGTACACCACCGACCCCGGGGAGCCGGGACTGCGGCGCTTCGCCGACGAGGTCAAGAAGCACCTCCGCGACTGCGGCGTCGAGTGGGAGACGGAGGCGACGTTCCCCAAGGCCCGCTTCACGGTGGACAACACCGATCCCGGCCGCGAGCAGACCGAGGCCGTGGCGCGGTTCCGCGAAGCGGACGTGACGACCGTCCTGTGGCTGGGCGGTATCGAAGGCAAGTTCAGTCAGGCCGCCGACGCACAGAAGTACTACCCGGAGATCGTCATCGCCGGTGACCTCGACCTCGACAACAACGTCGCCGCCCGCCACCAGAACCCCAACGTCTGGCAGAACGCCTTCGGGACGTCCTTCCAGATCCGCATGGACCGGCCCGAGGCCAACCCCGGCCACCGCGCCTATCGCGAAGCGGATCCGCGGGCGGCCCGGGACGAGGCGCGCTACGCGAGCCGCGACTATCGCGACCACTTCATGCTCTTCCAGGCCATCCAGGTCGCCGGGCCGCGCCTCACCCCCGAGTCGGTGGACCAGGGCTTCCACGCCATCCCCGAGAAGGAGAGCACCGACCCCTACATCGCCGCCTTCTTCTTCGACCCCGGCGACTACACCTCCGTCAAGGACTCGATGGAGATCTGGTGGGACCCGGACGGGATCCCGCCGGGCGGAGCCGACGAGGGCAGCGCGTCGGGGGCGACGGGCTGCTACCGGATGGTGAGCGAGGGACACCGCTACCTGGCCGGACGCTGGCCACAGGGCGACGAGGTCTTCGTGAACGAGGATCCGTGTAACGGCTACGAGGGGGCCCGGAGGGCCCGGCTGGCTTAGGTCATGAGCGCGGTCACGACGCCACTTCCGAGCCGGTCCACCTGGACGCGGAGCTACCCGCCGCTGGTGCTGCTCGTCGTCGCCGTCCTCGTGGCCGCCCTCGTCCTGCCCTCGGCCCTCAACATGCCCCAATCAAACCCCACCACCGTCCTCGAATACGCCCCCGTCCCACCCGAAGACGACAGCCCCCCAGCCGACGACGGCAACGTCTCCGCCCTCGGCCTCGGCGCCACCGACACCCTCGCCGAAGGCGGCGACCCACCCCCACCCCCACCACCCCCACCCGACGAAGGCCGCGGAGAACGCCCCCAACAAAAACGCTGCGTCGGCAACCCGCCACGCCAGACCGAAGACCCCATGTCACCCCCCTGCGTCCCCTTCTTCGACGGCGACAACTTCGGCGCCACCTACCAGGGCGTCACCGGCGAGGAGATCAAGGTGCTGGTGTACGTCGACTCGGGCTGCTACAACTTCGAGTGCCCCGACGCCGAGGACGCCGGCAAGGTCATCGATCTCGACCAGCCCGCCCGGCCCCCTTGCCCGAAGACCTGGCCCCGCGGGAACAGCGGCAACTGCGACTTCCTGCCGATCCGCCTCGCCCGGGCCTTCGGCCGCTACTTCAACGACCGCTTCCAGACCTACAACCGGCGCGTCCACTACTACATGTACGTCACGACGGCCTCCAGCGCCTCACAGCGCCGCAAGGACGCCGCCGAGCTCTGGGCAGAGCTGAAGCCCTTCGCGGTCATCGACCAGGCCACGTTCTCCGGACACAACGAAGCGTTCGTGGACGCCCTGTCGGCCAGAGGCGTACTGTCCTTCACCCAGCAGACCGCGCTGCGCAACGAGTTCTTCCGCCGCAACGCACCGCTGGCCTGGGGTTTCTGGCCCGACGTGGAACGCTGGGCCCCCACCTACATCAGCTACGTCTGTTCCAAGCTGGCACCCCACCCCGTACGGCGGTTCAACGCCGGACAGGGTCCACCCAACGACGAGCAACGGCGCTTCGGGCTCTTCTACACCACCGACCCCGGGGAACCGGGACTCCAGCACTTCGCGCGGCTCGTGAAGCAGGGCCTCCGGGACTGCGGCGTGGAATGGGAGACGGAGGTCACGTTCCCCAAGGCGCGTTTCGCCGTGGACTCCAGCGACTCGGGTGTTGACCAGACGCAGGGAGTCGCCCGGTTCATGGACAACGATGTCACCACGGTGCTCTGGCTCGGCGGGGTCGAAGGCCGCTTCACCCCGGCGGCGGATGCCGCCAAGTACTACCCGGAGATCGTGTTCGCGGGGGACATGGAGCTCGACAACAACGTGACGGCCCGGCACCAGAACCCCAACGTGTGGCGCAACGCCTGGGGCACCCACTACCAGCTGCGGATGGGCCGGCCCGAGGAGCAGCACGCGTACCAGGCGTACCGCGAAAGCTACGCCCAGGCCAGCCGCGACCAGGCTCGCTACGCCGATGACGTGTACCGCGACCACTTCATGCTCTTCCAGGCCATCCAGGTCGCCGGCCCGCGCCTCACCCCCGAATCGATCGACCAGGGCTTCCACGCCATCCCCGAGAAGGAGAGCACCGACCCCTACATCGCAGCCTTCTTCTTCGACCCCGGCGACTACACGTCCGTCAAGGACTCGACCGAGGTCTGGTGGGATCCCCAGGGCGTCCCGCCCGGGGGCGCCGACGAGGGTTCCGCCTCGGGTGTCAGCGGGTGCTACCGCCTCGTGAACGAAGGCCACCGCTACCTCGCGGGGCGCTGGCAGGGCGGCGACGACGCCTTCCGGAACCCTGACGACCCCTGCACCGGATTCGAGGGCGCACGCCGGATGCGGATCTGAGGACGACCATGGCCGTCGAACGCCTCCCAGCTCCCCCGGGCACGTGGACCCGCTCGTATCCCCCGCTCGTCCTGCTGGTCGTGGCGGTGCTCGTCGCCGCGCTCGTCCTCCCTTCGGCGCTCAACCTGCCGCAGTCCAACCCCACGACCGTCCTCGAGTACGCCCCCGTCCCCCCCGAGGACGACAACCCCCCGCCGACCGAAGGCAACCTCGCCTCACTCGGCCTCGGCGGGAGCCGAACCCTGGCGGAGGGTGGCACCCCGCCGAGCCCACCCCCGCCGCCGCCCGACGAGGGGACCGGGGAGCGCCCCCAGCAGAAGCGCTGCGTCGGCAACCCCTCGCGCCAGACCGAGGATCCCATGTCGCCTCCCTGCGTCCCCTTCTTCGACGGCGACAACTTCGGCGCCACCTACCAGGGCGTCGACGAGGACACGATCAAGGTGCTGATCTATCTGGACGTCGGCTGCCCGAACTACGAGTGCTCCAAGAGCGAGGGCACCTACGAGAACCTCGATGACCCCGCCCTGCCCCCGTGCCCCAAGACCTGGCCCCGCGGCAACGACGGCAACTGCGACTACATCTGGCTACGGATCTCCCGCGGGCTCAATCGCTACTTCAACGACCGCTTCCAGACCTACGACCGCCGGGTGCAGTACATCGCATACATGTCGGGGGCCAGCTCGGCGAGCCAGCGCCGCAAGGACGCGGCCGACAACTGGGCCACCATCAAGCCGTTCGCGGTGATCGACTTCGCCACCTACTCCGGCCACAACGAGGCCTACGCCGACGCCATGGCCGCCCGCGGGGTGCTCGTGTTCACCTCCCGGACCGCGCTGCCGAACTCGTTCTTCCGGAAGAACGCCCCCATGTCGTGGGGCTTCTATCCCGACGTGGAGCGCTGGTCGGAGATGTACGCGTCCTACGTGTGCACACAGGTCGCCCCGTTCCCGGTCCGCCGCTTCGGCAATCCCCCGGGCCAAGGCCCCCCGAACGACGAGGAGCGCCGCTTCGGTCTCTTCTACACCACCGACTCCACCGAGCCCGGGCTGCGCCTGTTCGCTCAGCTCGTGGAGGCCAAGATCGCCGAGTGCGGGGTCGAACCCGTCGCCGAGGGCACCTTCCCGAACTCCGGCTTCCTCGTGAAGGCGAGCGACAGCGGCCGTGACCAGGCCGAGGCGGTCACACGTTTCCGCGCCAACGACGTCACCACGGTCCTGTACCTCGGCGGCATCGAAGGGAAGTTCAGCCACGCCGCCGATGCGCAGAAGTACTACCCGGAGATCGTGCTCGCGGGTGACCTCGAGAACGACAACAACTACACCGCCCGGGGGCAGAACCAGAACGTCTGGCAGAACACCTGGGGCACCCATCTGGCGCTGCGGATCGACCGCTTCGAGAACGCACCGGCCTTCCTGGCCTACAAAGAGGGCAATCCCCGTGGGACACACGAGGAGGCCCGGTTCGCGATCGAGATGTACCGCGACCACTTCATGCTCTTCCAGGCCATCCAGGTCGCCGGCCCGCGCCTCACCCCCGACTCCATCGATCAGGGCTTCCACGCCATCCCGACGCACGAGAGCACGAACCCCTACATCGCCTCCTGCTTCTTCGATCCCGGCGACTACACCTGCACCAAGGACGTGGCCGAGATCTGGTGGGATCCCGCGGGTCAGCACGCCTCGGCCCCCGAGCCGGGCTGCTGGCGGATGGTCAACGAGGGCCGCCGGTACCTCGCCGGGCGCTGGCCGGGCCAGGACACGGTCTTCCAGGACCGATCCGACCCCTGTACCGCATTCGAGGCTCGCTTCCAGATCGACCCGAACTGACGTTCCCCATGGATTGGGGGCGCAGGCAGGTCCCGGGCCGGCGACGGCGAATCCCTAGAGAGACCGGACCTCACCGGGAGGTCCAGGCGAGTCCCGCGCGACCCGGGGAAGCCCGGGGAGAAAGGAGCTCTACGATGCGGATCCGTTCGGCTCTCGCCGGCGCCGCCCTCCTGGCCGCAGCAGCGGCCATGCCTTTCGGGGGCACGGCACAGGCATACGACGACTGCAAGGACGGCACCATCGGCGGTGCCGCCGGCACCCCGCCGGCACGCGGCCACATCGTGGTCCCGATCGGCGCCCACCCCAACGTCATCTACCTCGACGTGCGCGAGGTCATGGGCTCCGAGTACACCTTCAGCATCTGGCTGTACCAGGAGACCAACAACACGCCGGACCTCCAGCAGGGTGGCAACACCGCCGACGGCCCCGCCGCCCCCGTCTGGGACGTCGCCGGCCACGAAGACGACCCCTGCAACAAAGCGAACCCGGACTCGATCATCTTCTAGGGCGCATCCTCGCGCCTCGCAGCGTCCCGGAGCCCCCGGCGGTCCGCCGGGGGCTCCGCACGTGCGCCGGTCGGGAAGGAATCTCACCCCGGGCCGAGAACGTTGAACCTGGGGCCCGGAGGGGGCCCCAGGCAGAGCGAGTTTCAGAGCCCGGGCCCGGGACCCGGGGGAAAGGAGAGCGGAGATGCGGATCCGTTCGGTTCTCGCCGGCGCCGCCCTCGTAGCCGGCATGGCTGCGTCGCCTTTCGGGGGGTCGGCACAGGCATACGACGACTGCAAGGACGGCACCATCGGCGGTGCCGCCGGCACCCCGCCGGCACGCGGCCACATCGTGGTCCCGATCGGCGCCCACCCCAACGTCATCTACCTCGACGTGCGCGAGGTCATGGGCTCCGAGTACACCTTCAGCATCTGGCTGTACCAGGAGACCAACAACACGCCGGACCTCCAGCAGGGTGGCAACACCGCCGACGGCCCCGCCGCCCCCGTCTGGGACGTCGCCGGCCACGAAGACGACCCCTGCAACAAGACGAACCCGGACGCCATCATCTTCTAGCGGCGTCCGGCAGCGGTCATATTGGGACCCCCGGCCTCTCACCGGGGGTCCCTTCTTTCGGTGATCCTGCGACCCTCGCGCTTCGCGATCCCCGGGGAGGAGAATCGCCCTTCGCGGAGAACCCTGTTATGTGGGGGGCCCGCAGGGCCTCCGGGCGTATCCGCGACGCACGGGAGGTGCGTTCCATGTCAAAGAAGGTCCGTTTCGCTTCACTCCTGGGAGCGGCATGTCTGGCCGCCGCCCTCATCCCCTCCGGCGCCAGCGCACAGGACTACAACCCCTGCACCGACGGCACGTTCGGCGGGATCGCCGACACCCCGGCGGCACGCGGCCACGTCGTGGTCCCGGTCGGGGCTCACCCGAACGTGATCTACATCGACATCCGCGAGCTTGCGGGGTCCGAGTCTACGTTCAGCGTCTGGGGCTACATGGAGTCCAACGGCTCGGTCGACCTCCAGCGCGGAGACAACGGGGAAACGGGGCCGCTCGGTCCCGCGTACACCGCGCTGCGGGAAGCGGGTCTCCTGAACTTCGACGACCCCTGCGTTCAGTCCTCGAACCCGGACACGCTCATCTTCTGAGCCCCGGCAGCATCGAGAATTGACGAGGACCCCCGGCCGCTGGCCGGGGGTCCTTCACATCTCCTCGGGGCAGGACGGAGATCAGCGGCGGGGGCGGTCCTCCGTGCGCATGCACTCGGTCACATCCACCGGCTGCTCCGGTTCGAGGATCTCCTCCTGGAATCCCTCCTGCAACGTCTGCCGTGCCTCCTCGAGGCGGCCGACGAAGGCGTCTTCCGGCAGCTCGACGTCCACCTCACCCGGGTAGGTGAGATCCACCAGGACCTTCCGCTCGCGGATGAGGGTGGAGGTCTGTCCCTCGCGGATCCGCTCGAGCAGACCGGCCTGGAACGGGTTGTGCTCCCGCCCCCTCTCCTTGAGCTCCACGAAGTCTTCATGGCCCTCCACGTCGATGAACTCGCAGACGCGGTCCACCCGACCGTCGTTCACGAAGACCGACAGCTTGCGGAAATGCCCGACGACGACATCGCCCTGGCCCCCGCTGATGGCGTCCTCGCCCTTGGGCAGCATCGGTCGCCACAGGTCGTAGCGGACCTCCTCGACCGTCTCGTCGGGGTACTCGAACGGATCGAGCGACGGTCGGTAGTCGAGGTCCTCGAAGTTGAATTCCCGCACCTCGGACGCTTCGCCAATCGCCGTCCGCACGTGGCGCAGCGGCTCCAGGGCCTCCACGAGCGGGTTCCCGCCCGCTGTGGCCTCGCCCCCGTCCACCTGCAACGGCGGCGGCGCCCCGGACGGATCGATGACCCACCGGCCTTCGCGCAGCGCCTGCTCGACGGCAGGATGGCCCAGGGGGCCGGAGAGCCGGTCCGGGAACTCCGGGTCCACGAACCGCAGGGCCAGCGCGTCGTCGCTCACGATCCATTCCATGAGCAGCCGACCCTGCGAGGAGATCGCGAGCTTGTGACGCAGGTCGTCCTCGAAGGAGACCTCGGCGGTGAACTCCCGCTCCTCGGACGCCTCCCGGTAGGTGTAGACGACCGGTTCCCGCTCGGAGGTGCCGAGGAACCGGCGCAGCTCGGCCGAGTCCTCCGTCGGGGGAGCGCATCCGCTCGCCACCAGGGCGATCACGGCGAGGAAGCCGAGCGTCGACCGGCGCATCGTCACGACATCAGTTCCATCTCGAGGAGCTTGCGAAGGAGCGTGCGGGGGAAGAGGTAGTCGTTGCGGATCGACAACACGAAGAAGCCGTCGCCTTCGAACCACGCGAAGATGTTCTGCTGGTTGCCCGTCGTCAGGTAGACGAGCTGCTCCCCCACGCGGAGCTCCTCGGGCTCCGTGGATCCGAGGTTGGAGATGATCCGCCGGCGGAAGTCGCCGTCGCCCGGCCGCCCGTGCTCGTTGAACCGGCCGACCTGGAGTGTGGCGCGCAGCAACTCCTCCTCGGTCCGGAACGCGAACAGCCCGAGGCTGTCGAAGTAGGTGTTCTGCAGGGCGCGGAGCTCGAGCTCCTCGGTGTCCACCTGGAGGCCGAGGACCTGCTCGGGCAGCGTGATCGCCGATGCCTCCCGCGCTGCGACGGGCGCCGCTGTCTCCTCGCCCCCGCCGCAGGCTGCAGCAGCTACCGCGAGGGCCACGCACACCGATGCCACCAGGCGGCGGGACGTCACCTCGCCAGCACCTCCAGGGTGCCGACCACATAGGGCCGCGTGCCGTCGTGGAAGTTGAACTTGCCCACCTGCGTGGCCTCGTAGTTCCAGCTCTCTCCGGGCTGGAGCGGTCCCGAGTCGAACTCGCCCTTGTCGGCCACGACCGAGCGGGCCTGTCCGTCCCGGTTCACGACCCGCACGGTCCCACCCGCGAACACCCGGATGAAGTAGGGATCGTAGCCCCCCGCCGTGATCGACATCTCGATGGCGGCCTGCTCGCGCTGCTCCTGGATCTGCCGGTCGCGCTCTTCCTGGTCCTGCTGCGCCTCCGCCTCGCCGTTGTCGCTCGCTGCGGGGTCCGGATCGTCGCGGCCGATGAACCCGCCGCCCTCCGCCTCCGTCTCCTCTTCCTGAAGGAACTCACCGAGACGGTTCTGGGCGTCGTCCAGTTCCTCCGGGTTGATGGCCGAGCCCACCTGGGTGTCATCGCCGCAGGCGGCGACCGACAGCACCAGCGCGATCACTGCGAAAACCCGCAAGAGCTTCACTCGATCACCCCCGATCGACGGATGGCCTTCTCCGACGTCCCGAGATAGGACTCCACCACCTGGGGGTCGTTGAGGACCTCCTGCGGGGTTCCCCTCGTCACGACGCTGCCCTGGTCGAGGGCGAGCAACTCGTCGGAGATGGATGAGATCAACGGCATGTCGTGCTCAATGATCAGGATACTGCACCCTGTCTCGAAACGGACTCGCCGGAGCAGCGGCGCAAGCGATTCGGCCTCCGCCTGTGCGATGCCTGACGAGGGTTCGTCGAGGAGCAGCACCTTGGGTTCCGCGGCCAGCACGCAGGCGAGGTCGGTGATCCGCCGGAGGCCGGTGGACAGCTCCTTCACGAACTTGTCGCGGAAGGCGCCGAGCTCCAGAAGCTCGATCAGGGTGTCGGCGCGCCGCCGCACCCGCCGCTCCGACTGCCGCACCTGTGGAAGCTGGAGCGCGGTCAGGAATGTGTTCTTCACCTCGTTGCGCCGCTCGAGAGCCACGAGGATCGCCTCGTAGACGGTCAGCGACGGGAACAGGCGGGCGTCCTGGAAGCGCCGGACGAGCTGGAGGCGGGCACGCTGATCGGCCCCCATCCGGGTGACGTCCACGCCGTCGTACACGACCGACCCCCGGTCCAGGGGCACGTACCCGGAGATGAGGTCGAAGATCGTCGTCTTCCCTGCGCCGTTGGGTCCGATCAGCCCGAGGATCTCGCCCTCGCGCAGCTCGAAGGACACATCCCTGACGGCGTGCACGCCGCCGAAGGACTTCGTGAGGTTGTGCACCCCGAGGATCGGCCGGGCCTCCTCGAGCAGCTGGCGGCGGCGGTCCTTCTCGCTGCGCACTCCGCTGACCGGGCCTTCGGTGAGCGCGGCGGTCCCCTTCACGTAGACCGCCCGCAGAATGTCGGGGCGGCGGAGCAGCTCCTTGGTCTGCCCGAAGAACTTCACCTCGCCCTTCTCCATGAAGATCGCACGCTCGGCGATCGTGAGGGCCACGTTCACCGACTGCTCGACGATGATCAGCGTCACGCCCCGCTCGTGGATCCGGCGCACGGACTCCAGCAGCTCCTGCACCACGGTGGGGGCGAGTCCGAGAGAGAGCTCGTCGATCATCAGCAGGCGCGGCCGCTGCAGGAATGCCTGCGCGAGCGCCACCATCTGCTGCTCACCGCCCGACAGCGTCCCGGCCCTGGCGTCGAGGCGCTCCTGAAGCGCCGGGAAGATCTCCAGGACCTCCTCGACGTCCGACTTCGTGACCTCGGCCCGCGGGATCCCGGGGGACACGATCTCCGTTTCGTCCTCCGGCTCCTCGGGGGCCGCGATGTCGTCTGATCCCTTGCTGCTGAGCCAGCCGCCCAGCATCAGGTTCTCCCGCACGGTGAGGCCCGGGAAGACCCCCTTCCCTCCGGGCATGTGGACGACACCCCGTCCGGCGATCTCGTAAGGCGGGACGTGGGTGATCTCGCGTCCGTCGAAGACGACCGCGCCCCCGGCGGCCTCCCGCACCCCGCTGATGGCGCGCAGCAGGGTCGACTTCCCGGCGCCGTTGGTGCCGAGGAGCGCGATGATCTCGCCCTCCTCGACGTCGAAGTCGACGCCGAACAGCACCTGCACGCCGTCGTAGTCGACGTCCACGTCGCGGCAGACGAGCATCTTGGTGGCCCCGGCGGCCTTGGTGCGCTTGTACTCCTGGGTTGCCAGCTGCGACGCGGTGGCGCTGCGCATGTCGCGCTCGAAGAAACCCGCCGCGCTGATGTCGATGATGGCGGAGATGATGAAGAACACGGCGGCCCCGGACAGCACGCCGCCCAGCCCCCACTCGTCGATCCGCGCCACGAAGACCTGGAAGAAGATGATCGCCGGGATGGCCGCCAGGGCGAACACCCCACCACCCAACGTCCGTACGTGGGCCGGCAGGATCAGGCCGTAGAAGACGCCACGGGCCGGGCCCAGCAGGGCCGACGCGAACCCGAAGATGCCGAAGATCACGTACAGCACCCACAGCGGCGGCGTGGAGGCGATCCCGAACAGCGCGAAGCTCGCGAAGAGGCTGACGACACCCGAGAAGATCAGCACCCGTTGTGGCCGCCGCCGGATAAGGGAGTCGACGATCCCGCCACCGAGGAAGCCGCCGGCGATCCCCGCCGCCCCGGCCACCGTCAGGAAGCGTCCGATGCCCAGGGAGTCCAGCCGGTAGGCCTCGAAGAGCAGGAGCGGGAAGATGAACAGGTAGACGCGCTCACCGAGCACGCCCACGACCGAACCGACGAACAGCCGCCGGAGCGTGCGGATACCCCAGATGGTCCGCCACGCGGTGCCGAAGCTCGGTGGGGGCTCGGCCGTTCGGGCGACTTCCTCGGTCTCGCCGAGCGCCTTGCGCTCCATGTATCCGCGGATGGGCTCCTTGAGGAGCATGAGCATCAGGACGCCCACCGCCAGCATGATCGGCCCCGTGATCAGGAAGGGGAGGCGCCAGTTGTCGCCCGTGCGCACCACGAGCAGACCGATGAGCAGCGGAGCGGCCAGCGTCCCGAACCGCTGGAGGGTTCCGATCATCGCGAAGACCTTGCCGCGCGCGTCCAGCGGGTAGTAGTCGTTCAGCAGCGAGAACCTCGGGATGGTCGCCGCCTCCGAGCCGATGGAATCGCCGATCCGTGAGGCCCCCAGCGGCACCACCGAGCGCATCTGCGGGGTCACCAGGGAGAAGAATCCGGAGGCCAGCGACCCGCCGACGACCCACGGCACGCGCTTCACGCGGTCGAGCAGGTAGGAGAGCCCGACGACCGCGAAGATCGTCAGGATGCCGAACAGGTTCAAGGCCGTGAGGATGCCCTGGACGCTGACGTCCAGGTCGCGGATGATCACCGGCAGGACGACGCCGAAGATCGAGCTGTCGAACCCGCGGGCGATGCCCTCGATCGCCAGGAGCAGGGCCGGCAGGAGGCCGTAGGGGGTGCGGCGGAGCTCGCCCCACTGCGCAGCCTCCTTCAGCGTCCGGCGGAAGTTCTCCCAGCCCTTCCCGACGACCCCCGATACCCCCGGCGTCGGTGGCGGGGTGGTCGGCGCGGGCTCGACGCGCGGCAGCGCCTCCGTGGCCGGCTCGAGCGCGCGCTCCTCGGCCCCCGGCTTCTTCCCCTCGCGTGTGGCCATGGCTGTCAGGCTCCCTCGGATGCACGTTCGGCGGCGGCGCCGAGCGCCTTGGAGTCGTCGGGTGCGTGTTTGGCCGTGGTCTCCCCGTTTACGGCGCCGTACAGCTCGGAGCGCAGGCGGTAGCGCCGGTCGAACGGGAGCGACTGGAGCCCGGCCCCCGTCATCCCCTCACCCAGTGGGATGAGCTGACGTTCCAGGGTGGCGGGGTCGTAGTCGGCGAACAGCGACGGCACCACCATCTGCCGCCGCTGGGCGACGATCCGGAGCACCGAGTCGCGCAGCCCGTAGACGATCGCCGCCACCCCCCCGGGCACGACCCAGAGCACGACCAGGATCAGGAAGGCCTCGTTGAAGAAGAAGGCCAGGATCGCGTCGCCGCCCGGTGCCACCTGCTTCACGGCCCACAGGCCGGCGCCGATGAGACCGCCGGAGATCGAGCTGATCCCACCGATCACGACGAACACGAACATCTCGATGCTGGCCTGCGGCTCGAAGGACGTCGCGCTGATCGCGCGCTGGTGGGAGGCGAACAGGGCCCCGGCCATGCCGCAGAGGAACCCCGAGAGCGCGAAGGCCGCGAGCTTGGTCCGGAGCACGTTGATGCCGAAGGACTGGAGCTCGGTTTCGTTCTCCCGCATCGCGATCAGCACCCGCCCCGGCCGCGTGCGCCGCAGGCCCAAGACCGCGGCGACGGTCACCCCGAGGAAGACCAGCAGCAGGTAGAACATGCTCCGCTCGTCGTCGAAATCCAGGAGGAGCAACGTGGGCCGGGGCACGCTCTCGGGGAGCAGCCACCCGAAGTACCGCTCGTTGAAAAGCATGAAGAACGTGGTCGCCGCGAAGGCGAACGTGACCACCGCGAGGAACAGGCCTTTGATCCGCAGCGCCGGCAGGCCCACCCCGGTGGCCACCGCTCCGGTGATCACCGCCGCCGCAGGCACGGCGAGCCAGAAGGAGATCTCCGCGCGCCCCATGATCGCGCCGCCCACGACGGCTCCGACGGCCACGAACGCGAACTGGGCGAGGCTGACCTGCCCCGCCCATCCGGTGAGCACGACGAGCGACAGCAGCACCATCGCCACGATCGCCGCCTGCCCGGCGAGATTGATGACGCCGACGGTGGCCAGCCACGGGAAGATCAGGACGGCGCCGATGCCGACCGCCAGCAGGACGAACCGCCAGAGCCGGACACCCGGCACCGTGAACATCTCCCGCGGCGTGGGCCGGATCTCCTCGGTAGCCTCCCAGCTCGAGGCCTCCTCTCCGCGCTGGAGCGCCTTACGCTGGAGCAGAAGGCCAACGGCCAGCACCCCGAACACCATCGTGTAGAACAGGCCCTGCTGCCCCGGGAAGCTCCAGCGCAACGCGGCCTCCATGATGGAGATCGCGACCGCGCCGAAGACCGCGATCGGCAGGCTGTACATCCGGGCGATGACCGCGGCGGCGAAGGCGACCAACAGCACTTCCGGGGCCCCCTGCCCGCCGATCGCGAACGAGTTCACGGTGCCGTACAGCGTGACGCCGGCGCCGGACAACGCGCCTGCGATCGCCCACACCACCGTGGAAAGCACCTTCACGTTGATCCCGAGCAGCTCGGCACGCTCGGAGTTCTCCGACGAGGCCCGCACCGCTACGCCCATCCGCGAGTAGCGCAGGAACGCTCCGATGCCCAGGAGCGCCACCACGGCCACCACCAGAGCGAAGAGCTCTCCGAACCCGAAGGGGATCTGGAGGTTGCCCACGGTGAACTCGATCGAGGGCAGTGGGTTCACCGGCGTGGCCCCGGCGGCTTCGATCGGGTCGCGTCCCTCACCCCACAGCGGCAACCCGATCACGAGTCCAAGCCCCGGACCGGAGATCAGCAGCAGGAAGCCGATCGTGACGATGGTGAGCACGAGACGGGGCGCCTCGAAGAACCGTCGGACGAAGGCCAGCTCGAGCGCCACCGCCAGTACGGCGGAGAGGATCACCGCCACGGCGAAGGCAATCCCATAGGGCAACCCGAAGACGATGATCGTGTTGTAGGCGAACATCGCCCCGATCGCCCCCAGCCCGGCCTGCGCGAAGTTGAGGATCCGGCTCGTCCGGTAGATGAGGACGATCCCCATCGCGGTGAGGGCGTTCAGCGCACCGAAGACCAGACCCTGGAACAGGATCGCTCCGGGCGTCCCGCGCGCACCCTCCCCCGGCATGACGAACTGCGTCACGAGGAGCAGGAGCACCGTCGCGCCGGCGACGGCTGCGACCTGGCGCCGAGCGGACCCCTTCGGCAGCAGCTCGTCCAGCATCAGGGCTCGACCGGCTCCTCACCCGACTCGGGGGACTCCGCAGCGCCGTCCGCCACGAAGGGATCGACCGTCCCGATCCGCAGGTTCAGCGTCAGGACCGGTCCGTCCTTCGGCGTCTCGATGAACTCGCCGACGATCATGCCGCCGAACTGCGTGGCCACGTTGTAGTTGTAGTTCGCCTCGATCACGTCGGTACGCGCGTCGGCGGGGTTCGGCGGCTCGTCCGGGATGTCGCGGTCCGGGTCCGGTGCCGCGAACGGGTTCGGGGGCTGCTGCCCGTGGTGGGTGACCTCGAAGCGCATCTCGCCTTCGACGAACCAGGAGTCGATCCGTTCGCCGCACGCTTCGATCACGCGGCGGTCCTCTTCCTCCCCGTCCTCGTTCACGACCTTGTTCTTGACCTCACCGCGGACGGTGAGCCGCGACAGCGAAACAGGGTCGACGCCGGTGGAGTCGATCACCTGACCGACCTGCACGGGGAAGGCCAGGATCTGCACCGGGGGCTGGGAGTTGAACACCACGTGTTCGATCCCGCCGTCGGGGCCCTGGTTGAAGCGCTCGATGCGCTCGATGAACACGCCCTCCCCGGCGTCGGACTGGACCCCCTGCCGCTTGGCCGGGCTCTCCGGGATCACAAGGTAGCGGGTGGCCACGACGGAACCGGTGCGCGCGTCGAGCAGCAGGGTCTGGACGTCCGTGAAGCGGTAGGCGCCCTCGATATCCTCGTGCTCTTCGACGTCGGCGATGACCCGGGCCGTCTGGACGTCGATCTCCTGCGGGCCCTGGAGGGTCTGCAGAACGCCGTCCATCTGCCACACGTAGAAGCCCGGTTTGGGACGCCCGGTGGGATAGATGTCGGCGACCAGCTCGGGGGAGGCCGTAAGGGGCGGCGGATCGCAGGTGAGGAAGCCGCCCAGTTCGTCGTCGTCCTCCTTGAGGTCGAACGCAGGAAGGTTGAGCCGCGGGGGCCGGGTGCTCACGGGCCGAGCCGGGGGCTGCTGTACGGCCATGTTGGCCGGCGCGGGTTCGAACCCCTTGTCGAGGCCCAGGCCGATATCGGTCGTGATGGCCCGGACGTCGACGTCGGTGGCCCCGTCCTCGCTCTCGGCGGCAGAGCACGACGCGGCGAGCAGTGCGACGGCGATCAGTACGGTCGTGCGGCGGAAACGGTCAAGCTGCAACACGTTCCTTCGCCTCCTCTCTTGCACCCCTTGCGAGCGCGTCAAGATCCGGTGCGTACGGATGACGGACCGACAGCCGCGACAGCGCCGCGACGAACCGCAGGGTCGCCGAGTGCGCCGAGCTCAGCCGCCGCCGCAGCGAACGTGACAGTTCCTCCGCGGCCAGGGCGTCCTCTTCGGTGGTTTCGTCCTGGAGGTCCCCCCACAGCACGCGGGTGGCCAGCCAGGCGAGCTCCGCGTGCTCCTCGTCGGGCACCACCCGGTCGAGGAACATCAACGGTGTATCAGTGTAATAGCGATAGCCGAAATCGGTGCCGTGGTCGCGCCATTCCGAATAGGCCAGCGCGATCCGCGCCCGCGGCCCCCGGTCCGACGCCCACGTACGGCGCCGCGCCCGGCGGAAGGCCTTGTAGGGCAGCGGCCAGAGGTAGTAGACGAACAGCAGGGCGAGCACGATCGGCACGACCCGCTTGAAGAAGTCGCGGGCCTCTTCGAGCAGCTCGCCTCCCGGCTCCACCCGGACGGGGACGAACAGCTGCACGGAGACGTCGTCGCCGGTGAGGACCTGCGGGTTGAACTGCTGCGGCGCGTCGCTGAAGGACTCCTGTGCCTGGAGCGGGTCGCCGATCACCGGCAGCCAGCCGTTGCCGGGGAAGAAGACCTCCAGCCAGGCCGCGCCGTGCTTCGGACGGATCTCGAGCATGCCGCCGGTACCCTCGTCGCCGCCGTCGAAGCCGTAGCCGATCCGGGCCGGGATCCCGACCCAGCGGGCGATCATCGCCTGGCCCGCCACGATCTCGAACGGCGTGCCGACATTGGAGCCCTCCAGCATGTCCTGGACCTTCTCGGGGCGCACGCTCACGGGGTTCCCGGCCCCCGAGGCGACCACCGTGCGCAGCAGCGTCTTCCGCATGAAGTCGAGGCGGTCCCAGGCGTTCTCACCCGGATTCTCGCGCAGCAGGTCGTTCACGGCCCGTGGTGGGTCGGGGACCTCGAGGAACTGCTCGATCTCGTTGGGGATGTCCATCTCCACCCGTCGCAGCACATCGACGTTCGGGATCTCCGCCGCGGCCACGATGTACTGGAAGCCGGGCTCGATCTGTCCTTGAGACAAACGGATGTTCCCGGTGCGTCCGTCGTAGGAGAGCTGCGGGCCCTCGGCGACGATCCCGACGGTGTTGGGCAAACCGGGCAGGATCGCACCGCCCAGGCCATGGACGGCGAACGATGCCCGCACACCCGGCCTGAGCTCCGTGTTGACCAGGCCGGTCTCCGGGACCTCGTTGAGCTCGCTGTCCGCGAAGGGCGGCAGGCGCCAGTCCTCGCCGTCGTAGACGTCCAGGCTCCCCATCTTCCAGGGTCCGGTGAACCCCGCCTCCACCGTGAACAGGATCCGGTCCTCCACCTCGGACAGCGGGACCGTCTCCGGCAACCTCGCCTCCTGGGCCGGGTCGTACAGCGGCGGCGGGAACAGCCAGTCGCTCTGGGCGCCGAAGTACAGGGCCACGGTGACGATCGCGATCATGGGCAGGGCGCGTACCGCACGCCGGGCCTCGTAGGCCAGTGTCACGGGCTGGTCGTCCTCGCCGGTGGTCTGGGAGCCGGAGAGCAGTCCGAGACCGATCACGAACAGCACGAGCGCGCCCATGCCGCTCCAGAGCTGCTCGGCCTCCGGCAGCGAGATCGCCCCGATCCCCACCACCGGCAAGCTCACGATCAACCCCAGGGCGGGGCGCCGCAGCTCGATGGCGAGCCACGCCGACGAGAACCCCAGGGCGGCCATGAGCCAGCCCAGGATCGCCCGCCAGCCGGGCAGGAACTCCACGGGCGGCCGCAGGATGTCCGCCTGCACGAGGGCCGCCCGCATCTCGCGGCCGACGTTGACGACGTTGCCGAAGCCGGTCGGCAGGACGGCGAGCAGGCCGATGGCGAACACGCCGCCCACGATCGCCGCGTACAGGAGCCCCGGCCGGCGGAGCCGGCTCGCCCGGGCGGCGAGCGCCACCCCCAGCAGACCCGTGATGGCCGCCCACACCCTGGCCGCCGGACCGAGGAACACGCCGCCGGTCATCACCGCCGCCGCGAGCACGGGGCACGCGACCACTATCGCGAGGCGGAGCGTGGGAACCTGCGCGACGGGCTCCGGTGCCTCCTCGGGGGGGACCTCGGGAAGCTGGTCGGTGGACTCCGCCAGGAGCTCCTGCTCCTCGCGGGCCGCCTCCGCTGCCGTGTCGGGGGGCTGCGTCGTCGCCATGGCTAGCGGTTCCCCGCCCCGATGTCGTGGTAGAGCGCGGACGCCAGGTCCTGGCCCGGGTGCACCCCGGCCACCTGGCAGCCGAGAGCCGCAGCGGTGTTCAGGGTCTCCGTGTGCTCCTCGTTCCAGATCAGCGCCACCACCAGCACCGAGACCCCGCGGTTCAGCAGCAGCCGGAGCTGGGCCGCCTCGGCCTGACCGAGGTAGGGGGTGACGATGATGTTGTGGGCGTCGCGGCGGGAGTCCACGATCAGGCGCATGATCGCCTTGGACACCGGCTCGCGGTCCATCTCGACCTTGGCGAGCGAGTCGAGGAACGGCAGCTGGGCCATCGGCCCGCGTTGCGGACGGAAGAGCTGTCCGGCGTTGGCCTCCACCCGGATCTCGTAGCCCTCCCGCAGGTGGCGGACCCCGAGCGAGGCCGCAGCCCGGACGCCGGCCTCGAAGGACTCCGAGTGGTCGCCGTCCCTGCTGTGGATGCCGCGGTTCGTGTCGAGGATCATCGTGATGCGGTCGGTGATCCCCTGCTCGGCCTCCCGCACCATCACCTTGCCGGTCTTCCCGGCGGCTCTCCAGACGATCCGACGGAGGTCGTCGCCGGGACGGTACTCCCGCATCCCGTAGAACTCGTATCCGCTGGCCGCGGGCCGGGACACGGGGGGCCGGATCGGCGGATCCTCGAAGTGCCTGGTCAGGGGCCTGTCGGACACCAGCTCGACCCTGGGGTGCACCAGCAGTTCGAAGGGTTCGGCCACCTGGTTCTCACGCTGGGTCAATCCGAGCGGGTCGCTGGTGACGGCCACCAGGGGGCCGATCTGGTAGACACCCCGGCGGGCGGCCCGGACGCTGTAGCGGTGGGACACCGTGCTTCCCGAGGGCAGCTTGGCGATCGGCACGCGGACCGGTCGGCCCAGGCGCTCGGGCACCCGCTCCTCGAGGACGAAGGTGGATATCCCCCGTCGCGCGGTGAGCTGCACCTCGACGTCGATGCGGTCCCCCTCCTGGGCCCGCGGGTACAGGCCGGCCCGCTCCCCCTCCAGCTTGAGGCGCCGGGGGGCAAGGGTGTAGCTGAGCACGATCAGCAGGAGCAGCCCGTAGGCCATGAGCAGGATCGGGAGGCCGCCGATGATCCGTCCGAAGACGTAGGTGAGGACGACACCGACGATCGCGACCTGCCCGGAGGTCGTCAGGCCGACGGCACGCTTCGCGTTCTCCCAGCGCTTGCGGACCTCCTGGGGCGCGAGGCCGTCCCTGATCCGGTCGTACCGGGTCTGGATGCGGGTCTTCGTCGAGGTGGTCGCCGCCGACGCATTGGCTCGTCGGCGACTCGGCAGCAGCCTCATGTCGGGCTCCCTGGCTCAGGCGGTCGGATCAGACGCTTTCGAGCTCCTTCCCCCTGAGCCCGCCGCCCGACGGTGGTTTGACCTTCCCCACGAGACGTTCGAGGAGCCCCTCGACGGTCTCGCCGCGGAGCACCGCGTCGGGGTTGAGGATCACGCGATGGGCGAGGATCGGGGGAAGCACGGAGCGTACGTCGTCCGGATAAACGTGGTCGCGACCGTCGCTGGCCGCCAGCACGCGCGCGGCCCGGAGCAGCGCGATCGAGGCCCGGGGGCTGCCACCGATGGCCACCGCCGGATCCTCCCTGGACGCGTGGACGAGATCGACGATGTAGTAGGCGACCTCGGGGGACACATTGACCGTGGCCGCGTAGGCGATCATCTCCGTGATGGTCTTCGGCTCGACGACCGAATCCAGCTCCTCGATCGACAGCTGCACGGAGTTGTCGAACATCACCTCGAGCTCGGAGTCCCGGTCCATGTAGCCCATCGTGAGCTTGAACAGGAAGCGGTCGAGCTGGGCCTCGGGGAGGGGGAACGTACCCGCTTGCTCCACCGGGTTCTGGGTCGCCAGGACCAGGAACGGACGCGGCAAGGGCCGCGTGACCCCGTCGGTGGAGACCATCCGCTCGGCCATGGCCTCGAGAAGCGCGGACTGCGTCTTGGGCGTCGCCCGGTTGATCTCGTCGGAGAGCAGGATGTTGCAGAAGATGGGTCCGGGCTGGAACTCGAACACGCCGCGCTTCTGGTCGAGGATCGACGACCCGGTGATGTCACCGGGGAGCATGTCCGGCGTGCACTGGACCCGCGCGCTGGTGGCGTTGATCGACAATCCGATCGCCCTGGCCAGGATGGACTTCCCGGTGCCGGGGACATCCTCGAAGAGGATGTGGCCCTCGCTGAAGATCGCCACCAGCGAGAGACGGATGACATCGTCCTTGCCCTTCACGACCAGAGCGCAGTTGTCGACGATGGCATCGAAGTTCTTCTTGAACTGCTTGGCGTTCATCTTGCCGACGTCGTACGTCGTGTGGGCCGCCTTGCCGTTGGCGTCCTTCTTGCGAGTGCGGCCCTTGGCCTTCACTGCCGTCATAAGTCCTCCCTATATGCACGCTCCGAGGGGCGGTGCGCACAACGTATGACAGACCTACCGTTCCCCGATCCCCGAGCCGCAGCATAACAGAGGACTCCGAGGTGGGCGGTCGGTTCATCCTTCTTCGTGGAGGTCCGGAAATCCTTCGTGGAGGTCCGGAAATCCTGCCGGAGGACGCAGCCTGCCCGATTCCTCCGGGTTGTCCGGAGTCGCTCCATCCACGCCTCCAACCGGGCTGTGGCACGCTGGTCGCAGATGCGCGCGAAGATCGTCGTCCTCCTGGTTGGTGTCGCTTTGGCCTCGGGCCTGGTGTCGTTCCTGGTCTCGATCGGCGGGGACCGCGACCCGACGTCGCAGGCCGGGCGTCACGCCGAGGCGCCCATCGGCCCGGTCCCCGGTTCGCCGAGCCCGGCGCCCACCCCAACCCCGGCCCCCGAGGTCACCCCCGAGCCCACTCCCGACCCCGAGCAGACGCCGCCGGCCACCAGACGACCCAGGCGCTTCACACGGGTCACGCCGGCCCCCGCGCGGCCTCCGGCCGCCGCCCCGGCCCCCACGGCACCTCCGCCGCAGCCGACGCCGACCCCCGCGCGAACCCCGGTGCCGACCCCGGACTGGTTCTGGGAGACGCCGCCCCCCGGGCGGACCCCCACACCGGCCCCCACCGCGACGCCGGCCCCCACGGCCACACCGTCGGCCTCCCCTGACTAGTAGCCGGGGGCCAACTCGGCCGACGGTACCCCTCCCCCGCCCCGTTCTCCAGGGGTGAGGAACACGGCACGTGGACGGGGAAACCCACGGGCCATGGGGTTGAGGAGGTTCTCCATATGCGCTACGCGATCCCGATCGCGTGGGAACAGGACAGCAGGGGCTTCTGGACCAGGCGGAAACGCTCGGTCATGAGCCTGTTCTCCGTGGTCGCGCTGCTCGCCGGCGTCGCGGTCGCCTTCAAGCTGTTCGACGACCCCGTGCCGAACAACGTGGCCCGGGACGCCGCCGTCTTCGAGTTCGAGGTCTGGAAGAAGGATCCGGACCTCGGCGAGACCTCCTTCCAGAACACGGCCAACGGGAGCCCGGTCTTCGAGAGCGGCGTGGACACCCTCCCCGGCGACACGCGCACCGTGGACGTGAAGATCGCGAACGTCCACGAGCAGCCCCCGAAGGACGCCACCTTCTTCGTCTACGTCGACCAGGACTCCTTCGAGGTCACAGGCTGCCACGATGCCGACGGCAAAGCGATGCCGGTCGAGGCCGACGAGAACGGCGACGAGGCGTGCGCCGACGGATCCACCACCACCGATCCGATCCTGATCTCACCGACGGGCCCCGCCGAGGCGGCCTGGACCCGCTTCGTGAACCTCTGGGAATTCGAGGTGGAAAAGCAGCTCATCCTCCAGCCCGCCGACAACGACCTGAACCAGAGCGACCACCTCGGCCAGAACCTCCTGAATCCCGACGGCGACCCGGACGACTCGGGCAACCGGCGCTACGGCGACGTCTGCGACGGGGGCCTGCGAACCATCACGAACCTCGATCCCTGCGACCTCGGACGGGTCCGCTCCGCCGGCTCCCGCGATCTCCTCGGCGAAGCCACCGACCAGCGCTACTACCTGTTCCACCTCACCGAGATCGACGACGGGTCCGAGCAGTCGGTCTTCAAGGGCTGGACCCTCAACTTCGGACTCGTGTTCTCGGCCCGGGTGCCCGCCCTCCCGGAGCCGGGCATCGAACGCTGACCACCCTCCGGCGGCGTACCCTCCACCTTCCCTCGGGCGGGGCCTTCCACCAAGGCCCCGCCCGCACCCTCCCCTCACGCCGTGGTGCGGACCCGCCACATCCCGGCGTTCCACAAGGGCCCGGCCGCCGTGCCGAGCGCGTGGGGACCCTCGACGTCCGGGCGGGCGACGAGCCAGGTCCGCGTGCGCACCAGCGGCATCACGACGCGCGTTGAAACCAGGGCCTCCTGGGCGCGCAGCCACGCCCCGGCGGCGAGGCCGACCACCGGCTCACGCGCGAGGCGGGCGCGGCTGGTGGCCGAGATCGCGGTCAGGACGTCGTCCTCGATGACCGGCGCCGTGCCGTACGGTCCGGGACCCTCGACGTAGCGCCACGGATCCGGCGCATCGGATCCGCGCACCAGGCGCAGGACGGCGTCCGCCCGGCCCTCGGGCAGCCACTCCCGGTGGAAGACGTCCGTGCGCACGGACACGATCTCCACCCGGATCCCCAGGGGGCGCATCCGGTAGTGGAGCAGCCCGCCGAGCGCCCGCGCTCCGCCCGAGCCCTCCTCGACGGCGACGAGCAGCTCCACCAGCTGCCCCTCGCCGTCCACCAGGTCGTCGCCCTCGAGACGGAACCCCGCCTCCCGCAGTATGCGGCGGGCCCGGTCGGCATCGGCCTCCGGCCAGGGCCCGGGGATCCCCGGGCGCCCCTCCTCGCGGGGAGGATCCACGGGGAACCAGGACGGCATCCCCCGCAGCACCTGCCCGGAGTCCTCCAGGATCTCGGCCGCGAGATCCCGCTCGACGGCCAGGGCCAGCGCCCCGGCCACCGCCGGCCGCTCGCGGACCCGGTCGGGGTGCATGGCCAGCTCCCACCACCCGGAGGCCCACGCACCCGAGGTGCCGCCCCCGGCGGCCACGGCCCCGTCCACGATCTCCAGACCCCGGACGGCGGCCCGGTACCCCCAGTTCGCCTCCCCTTCGGCGAAGGCCACGTCGAGCTCACCACGCTCGACCAGGTTCAGCCGGGTCTCGTCGTCGGGAACCACCACCACCTCGACCGCGGCCGCGGCCGCGGGCTCCCCCCAGTAGGCGTCGTTGCGGCGCAGCCGTACCGACAGCCCCGGCACCCGGCCCTCGAAGGCGAACGGCCCGCCGGCGACCGTGGGGCCGCCCGTCCCCCAGCCCTCGTCGTAGGCGTGGGCGGGGAGCACCATGTCGTCCACGGAGAACAGCGCCCACCAGCGGCGCACCGGTCGGTCGAACACCAGCCGCAGCTCCCGCGGTCCGGCGACCTCGACGTCGCTCAGCGGACGGTACCGGGCCCCCGTGGGCCCCTCCCGGAGCCGCTCCCAGGAGAACCGCACGTCCTCGGCGGTGATCGGCGTCCCGTCGCTCCAGCGGGCGGTGCGCAGGCGCAGCCGGACGGAGAACGGGTCGAAGGTGATCTCCTCGGGGACCGGCCAGGCGGCGGCCAGCTCCGGCTCCGGACGGAGATCGTCCCCGAGCCGGAACAGCGCCGGCAGGACGGGGCGCAGCAGGTCGCGGGTGGCCGCCGACCCGCCGCCGACGGCCACGGGGTCGAGGGTGGGCGGCTCCGTGGGATAGCCCACGCGGATCGTCCCCTCGGGAGCCGGCCCGGGCGTGGGGGGCGCGGGCTCCACCGCGAGGTCGGAGGTGCACCCGGAGGCGGCCACGAGGACCGCGACGAGCAGCCGTCGGAGGTGGCTCATCGCGCCTCGAACCGCAGGCCCGAGAAGGACGTACGGCCGAGACCGTCCACCGGCGGTCCGTCCTCGGAGTGCAGACGCCGGTCCAGCGCGAGGCTCGAGCGGTACCAGAGCAGCGGCAGGACCGGCGCGTCGTCTACGATCCGCCGCTCCGCCTCCCGGTGGATCTGCGCGCGCTCGTCGTGGTCCAGGACCGACCGGGCCGAAGCGAGGAGACCGTCCACCTCGTCGTTGGCGTAGCGCATGTGGTTGTCGGGCGACGGCGACCGGAACAGCGGCCAGAGCAGCGCGTCCAGGGTGGGATAGGCGGGGATCCAGCCGAACTGGAACAGGTCGACGTCGCCGGCCTCCAAACCCTCCACGTGTTCGGCCAGCGGCCGGACGACCACCCGCGCCGTCACGCCGATCTCCGAGAACATCTCGGCCACCGCCTCACCCAGGGACGGGTTCCCGCCCTCCTCCGACACCCCGATGACGATCTCGGGGGGCCCGTCCGGATGGGCCTCGGCCACCAGGCGACGCGCCGCCTCGGGATCGTGCTCGCAGAGCGAACCGCAGTGCGGCTCCTCCACCCCCGGCAGGCTCGGGGACGCCAAGCCTCCGGCCGCCTCCCGCGTACCTTCGAAGATCGCCGTCGCCAGGGCCTCCCGGTCCACGGCCGCGCTCAGGGCTCGACGGAACGGCAGGGAGACCACCCGCTCGCTGCGCAGGTTGAACCCGAAGAACGAGATCCCCACCCCACGGGCGAACCCGCCGTCGCCGAACTCGCGGCGCGCGTGCCGGGTCCGGCTCAGCGGCACGGGGGCGTAGTGGAGCTTGCCCTGCAGCAGGTCGAGGTAGGCGGCGCCGTCGTCGGGGTAGCCGACCACCCGGACGCCGCCGATGCGCGCCTGCAACCCCCAGTAGTCCTCGAAGCGCTCGAGGAGCAGGGACGTCCCGTCCCAGGGCCGGGCGACCCGGTACGGCCCGGTGCCCACGGGCTCCAGACGCGCCTGGTCGTCGGTGGTGCCCTCGGGCAGGATCGTGGTGGCCGGGTGCCCGAGGATCGAGACGAAGTCGGCCCAGGGCTGGCTGAGCGACACCATCACGGTGTCCTCCGAGAGGGGGACCAGCCCCGGCAGCTCGTCGCGCCGGCAGGCTCCCGCCACCTCCGGGTACCCGACCACCCCCGACAGCAGGAAGGACGGCGCTCCGGCCCGCGGCGAGGACTCGGGTTCGCAGGCCGCCCGGGCCAGACGGTTCAGCGACCAGACCACGTCACGGGCCCGGACCGGCTCTCCGCTGTGGAACACGGCGCCGTCCCGGAGCATGAACGTGAAGGTCCGGGCGTCGGAGGACACGCTCCAGGAGGCCGCCAGCGCCGGGCGCGGCCGCAGGGTCTCCGGAGCGTGGGAGACCAGCCCCTCGTAGATCTGCGCCAGGACGAGGGCCTCTCCGGTGGATCCGTCCGCCGATGCGACCAGCGGATCGAGGGAGGCCACGGGCTCGGCCGCAGCGCGCAGCTCATCGGGCAAAGCCTGAGGAGGCTCGCTCCGGCACGACACGGCCGCGAGGGCCAGAGCGCAGCCGACCGCGACGGCGCGCATCACCGCCTCGCCGCTCCCGTCAGGTCAGCCGGAGCCCGAGAAGGATCGTGGTGAGGCCGAACAGGATCGACACGGCGATCGTGATGCGGTCGAGGTTCTTCTCCACCGCTCCGGTGGCACCCATCGAGCCGCCGCCGCCGCCGAACATGTCCGACATCCCCGTCCCGCGCCCCGAGTGCAGCAGGATGAACAGCACCAGGAGGAGCGAGACGGTCACGTGAACGATGATCAGAGCGATATCCAGCACGTGGGTATGGTACCCGAACGGCGTCAGTCGCGGGCGAGGTCCACGAGCAGCGGAAGTACCTCGGTCCCCGCGAGGCGGCCGAGGCTCCCGGAGGCCGCCTCCCGCTCCGAGAAGGCCTGCGAGCCGTCCGCGGTGACGGACCCGCCGACCACGAGCAGCGGGACGGGATCGGCGGTGTGCGCTTTGCGCACGCACGACGTGGAGTGGTCCGCGGTCACCGCGAGGACCATGTTGCGGCCGAGCTCACCCGTGAGCGCGCCGAAGTAGCCCTCGTCGATCGCCTCGATCACCTCCTGCTTGTCGCGGGCCCGGCCGTCGTGGGCCGGCACGTCCGGCCCCTTGAGGTGGACGTAGAGCGCGTCGTAGCCGCCCATGACCTCGAGGGTGCGTTCGGCGAGCTGCGCGTAGCCCGCGGGATCGCTCCCGGGCGAGGAGATCAAGATCGGCTCCATCCCCGTCACCTTCGCGATGCCGATCTCCACCGGCATCTCCGCGAAGCACGCGAACGACATCCCGAAACGCTCCCGCAGCGACTGCACCACCGGGATGTGGTCGCCGGCGTCCCGGACCAGGATCAGGTTGCCCGGGGGGCGCCCCCGCCGGTCGCGCTCGACGTTCACCGGATGGCCCTCCAGCGCCCGTTGCGCGGACTCGGTCCACCGGTTGGTGAGCTCGGCGGCCAGGCGCGCCCCGTCGCTCGAGTCGAGGGCCTCGGCCGCCTTGGCCACGGGCTCGAAGGTCTCCAGCGCCACCCCGAGGGACCCCCGGCGCTCGTAGGCGGGGTCGGTGTTGGACACCTCGGCGGACAGGGGCACGCCGGCCCGCAGGTGCAGGACCCCCCGGTGCTCGGAGGTCGCGAGCAGGGTCGCGGTCGCGTCCTCCAGAGAGACCTTCTCGTTGACGGCCTCGGCGAGCGCCTCGGCCTCTCCGGTGGACAGGTCGCGGCCCGCACGGCGGTCGGTGATCCGTCCAGACTCGTCGACGGTGGCGAAGTTCGCCCGCCAGGCGAGGTCGCCGTCCCGCATCTCCAGTCCGGCCCCCAGGGCCTCCAGGGGGCCGCGGCCGGCGTGCTGCGTGTGGGGATCGTAGCCGAGGATCGCGAAGACGGCGATGTCGGACTCGGGGGCGATCCCCTCCCCCACCGTCACCACGTCGCCGGTGCGGCCCCCGGCCGCCAGTGCATCGAGGTTCGGGGTGCGCGCCGCCTCCAGGGGGGTCCTGTTCCCCAGGTCGGGGTGTGGCTCGTCGCCGAGCCCGTCGAGGATCACATACAGCAGTTTGCGTGTGGCCATCTCGAACCTCCGTGGGCGCTGTGGTCGGCGTTCAGTAGCGGACGATCATCGCGAAGGTCTTGGCCTCCAGCGACGCGCCGCCGACGAGGGCGCCGTCGATCTCGGGCTGGTCCATGAACATCGCGATGTTCCCTGCGCTCACGCTCCCGCCGTATTGGATCCGGATCGCCTGTGCGAGCCCGCTGCCGCCGATCTCCCCGAGCACCTTGCGGACGTGGCCGATCGTGTCGTTCGCATCCTCCGGTGAGGCCGCGCGGCCCGTCCCGATCGCCCACACCGGCTCGTACGCCACGACGATCCGTCCGAGCTCATGGGGGCCGATCCCGGCCAGACCGGCGCGGAGCTGTTGCGCGAGCACCTCCTCGGTACGGTTCCCCTCCCGCTCCTCGAGGCTCTCCCCGACACACAGGATCGGAACGAGATCCTCGCGGAACGCGGCCTTCAGGCGGAGGTTCACGGTCTCGTCGGTCTCGCCGAAGTGCTTGCGCCGTTCCGAGTGGCCGACGATGACATGGGTGCAGTGCAGCGCTTTCAGGAACGCCCCCGACACCTCGCCGGTGAAGGCACCCTCGGGCTCCCAGTGGAGGTTCTGGGCCCCCAGGCGGATCGGGATGTGCTCGTCCTCGATCACGAGCTGGATCGACCGCAGCGCCGTGAACGGCGGACAGACCACCACCTCGGTGCGGTCGTAGTCGGGCTCGCGGAGCTCGTAGGACAGCGTCCGGACGAGCGAGATGGCGTCGGTGTGGTTCTTGTTCATCTTCCAGTTGCCGGCGATGATCGGCTTGCGCTCTGCCATCAGTTGATCCTCCTCGCGCGCTCCAGCGCCTCGATGCCCGGCAGGGTGCTGCCTTCGAGGAACTCCAGGGACGCCCCACCGCCGGTGCTCAGGAAATCGACGTCGCCGTCGAGACCGAGGGCCGCCAGGGCCGCCGCTGTGTCGCCCCCGCCGGTGGCGGTGAACCCGGGACAGGCTGCGACCGCCTCGGCGACGGTCCGGGTACCGGCGGCGAAGGCGTCGTTCTCGAAGACCCCCATGGGGCCGTTCCACAGGACGGTGCCCGCCTCCCGGATCTCGGCCCCGAACCGCTCGGCGGTCTCCGGGCCGATGTCGAGGCCCATGAGACCGTCCGGGATCGCGTCCGCGGGCGCGGCGGTCGCCTCCGTCGCATCCGGCCCTTCGCCGCAGGCGACGTCGGTGGGCAGGGCGATCCGGTCATCGGCCTCGTCCAGCAGGTCCCGGACGTCGTCGAGCTGGTCGGCGTCCACCAGGGAGTCCCCGATCGATGCCCCACGCGCCTTCAGGAACGTGAAGCACATCCCGCCGCCGATCAGGATCCGGTCGGTGCGGTCCAGCAGGTTACGCACCACGCCGATCTTGTCCGAGACCTTGGCTCCGCCGAGGACCACGACGTAGGGCCGCTCGGGGCCTGCGAGCAGGCGGCCGAGGGTATCGACCTCCGCGGCCAGGAGGAGGCCCGCGGCCGCCGGAAGCCGTCCGGGGACCCCGACGATCGACGCGTGGGCCCGGTGGCTCGCTCCGAAGGCGTCGTTCACGTACACGTCCGCGAGACCGGCGAGCGCGTCGGCCAGGCCGGGGTCGTTGCTCGTCTCGCCGGGATGGAAACGCAGGTTCTCGAGCAGCGCCACGGCCCCGGCGTCCAGGGCGCCGACGGCCTCCTCGGCCTCCGGCCCCACGACCTCCCCGACGGGGATCACCCCGCGGCCGGCGAGCCCCGCAAGCACCGCCGCCACCGGAGCCATCCGGTATCGGTCGTCGGGACCTCCGGGCCGACCGAGGTGCGAGCAGACCACCACGCGGCATCCCTGCTCCACGAGGTGTCCGAGGGTCGGCAGGAACGCGCGGACACGGAAGTCGTCGGCGACCCGGCCCCCGTCCAGCGGGACGTTCAGGTCGGCCCGGACGAGCACCCGCTTCCCGGCGAGGTCGGCGTCCTCCAGGCGCGGCAGGGACGATGCGCCCACCGGTGGCTAGAACCCCTTCTCGGCCACGAACGACGCGAGGTCCACGATCCGGTTCGAGTACCCCCACTCGTTGTCGTACCAGCCGAGGACCTTCACGAGGGTCCCGAGCGCCATCGTCGCCTGCGCGTCGAAGACGCAGGAGTGCGGGTCGCCCACGATGTCCTGCGAGACGATCAGGTCGTCGGTGTACCTCAGGTATCCCTTGAGCGGTCCGCTCGCCGCCGCCTCCCGGTAGGCCGCGTTCACCTCGTCCACGGTGGCTTCGCGCTCGAGGACGCACACGAGGTCGGTCACCGAACCGTCGGGGACCGGGACGCGCATCGCCATCCCGTCGAGCTTGCCCTTCAGCTCCGGCACGGCCAGCGCCGACGCCTTCGCGGCTCCCGTGGAGGTGGGGATGATGTTGATGGCCGCTGCGCGGGCGCGCCGGAGGTCGGAGTGGGGGAGATCGAGGATGCGCTGGTCGTTGGTGTAGGCGTGGATCGTGGTCATGAGGCCCTTGTCGATCCCGAAGCTGTCCCGGAGCACCTTCGCCAGCGGGACAACGCAGTTGGTGGTGCACGAGGCGTTGGAGATCACGTGGTGCGAGCCCGGGTCGTAGGCGTCCTGGTTCACGCCCATGACGACCGTGATGTCGTCCCCCTTGGCGGGGGCGCTGATGATCACCTTGGTGGCACCGGCATCGATGTGCTTCTGCGCCTTGTCGCGCTCGGTGAACAGCCCCGTGGACTCGATCACGACGTCGACCCCGAGGTCATTCCAGGGGAGGCCGCCGGGGTCACGCTCGGCGAGGACACGGAACTCGTCACCGTCCACCGAGATGCCGTCCCCGGTGGTCTTGATGTCGGCTTCGAGGACGCCGAGCACGGAGTCGTACTTCAGGAGATGCGCGAGCGTGGCGGAGTCGGTGATGTCGTTGACGGCCACGATGTCGAGGTCGGCACCCACCTCCTTCACGGCCCTGAAGACGTTCCGTCCGATCCGGCCGAACCCGTTGATCCCCACGCGGACGCTCATCTCAGGCTCCCTCCTTCACTTCGGTCGGGGTGTTGGTCGGATTGTATCTGGATGCGTTACCCGGCCCGCACGAGCGTCATTCCCGTTCGACGTCGCGGTGGTGGACGACCACCGGGTACCCGAGCTCCCGGATGAATGCCTCGAGCTGGTCGGCGAAGACCACCGACCGGTGGTGCCCGCCCGTGCAGCCGATCGCCACCGTCAGATAGTGCTTGCCTTCCTTGAGGAAGGCGGGGAGCAGGAATGTCAGCAGCTCCCGGAGCCGGCCCAGATAGTCGATCGCTTCCTCCCGCTCGAGCACGTAGGACCGGACCCGTTCGTCGGTTCCCGGAAGCGGCCGGAGGTCGGCCACCCAGTGCGGGTTGGGCAGGAACCTGGTGTCGAAGACCATGTCGGCATCGATCGGGAGACCGTACTTGAATCCGAAGCTCACCACCGTCACCTGGAGGCCCGGCCCGGCCTTCGGCTCGAGCGGGAAGGCCGATTGGATCCGCCGTCGCAGCTCGTGCGGCGTGAGTCCCGAGGTGTCGAGCACGATCTCCGCATCGTTCCGCAGCACCCCGAGCATCTGGCGCTCGCGGGCGATGCCGTCCTGGACGCGCTCCGTCGGGGCCAGGGGGTGCGGACGCCGGCTGGCCTCGAACCGGCGTACCAACGTCTCGTCGGACGCCTCGAGGAAGATGATCCGGAACTCCATCCCCTTGCCCCGCAGGCGCGAGAACGCCTGGCCGAGCTCCTTGAAGAACTCCTGGAAGAACTCGCGTCCGCTGGGACGCACCACCACCGCGGCCCGGCGCACGCCGGAGGCGCGGCAGAGGTCGGCGACCTGCTCGATCACCGTCGGCGGGAGGTTGTCCATCACGAGATACCCCATGTCCTCGAAGCACCGGGTGGCCTCGGTGGTGCCCGAACCGGACAGCCCGGTGATCACGACGATCTGGAAGGGGGGCAGGGCGCGGTGCCCCGGGGTCACGCCCGGCCCCCGGCGCCGATGCGGCGGTGCACCTCGTCGGCCACGCCGCGGGGGATCCCGGGCACGGCACGGATCTCGTCCACCGTGGCCCGGCCGATCGCCTCCACCGACCCGAACCATTTCAGGAGGGTCTGCTTGCGCGACCTGCCCACACCGGGGATCCCGTCGAGCGCCGACCGGGTCATGCCGGCGTCGCGCCGCTGCCGGTGGAATCCGATCGCGAACCGGTGGGCCTCGTCGCGCACGTGCTGGAGGACGTACAAGGCCTCGGAGCCCCGCGGGATCCGCACGGGATCGGGCCGTCCGGGGACGAAGACCTCCTCCAGCCGCTTGGCCAGCGCGGCCACGGGGATCCCGTCGACACCCGCGTCCCGGATCGCCTCCATGGCGGCGCCGAGCTGCCCCCGGCCCCCGTCGATCAGGACGAGCTGCGGCCGGTAGGCGAACTTCCTCGGACGGGCCCCCGGCTCCGGCGGCCTGTCCTGCTCCTCGACGTAGCGGACGAACCGCCGGTGGACGATCTCGTGCATCGCCTTGAAATCATCCACGCCCTCGACCCGCTTCACACGGAACTTGCGGTACTCGCTGCGCCGTGGGAGCCCGTCCTCGAAGACGACCATCGAGCCCACCGTCTCCTCGCCGTGCAGCGTGGAGACATCGAAGCACTCGATCCGCAGGGGGGCGTCGGGGAGGCCGAGGGAGGCCTGGAGGTCGGCCAGGGCCCGCGACCGGGCGGCGAGGTCGGTCCGGCGCTTGGTCCGCAGCTCCCGCCGGGCCTGCTCGGCGTTCTCGTGGACGGTCTGGAGCACCGCAAGCCGCTCACCGGACTTCGGCACCCGGATGCGGACCCGGGAGCCGCGTGACTCGGACAGCCAGCGCTCCAGGACCTCGTGGTCGTCGGGGACCTCCGGCACGAGCACCTCGGGCGGGACATCGTCGCGCTCCATGTAGAGGGCACCGAGGAACGCGGCCAGCCGCTCCTGTGGCGTCTGGTCCTCCGTCACCTCGACGGCGTAGCCCTTGCGTCCGGCGATGCGGCCCCCGCGGACGAAGAACACCTGCACGGCGCAGTCGAGCTCGTCGGCGGCGGTGGCGATCACGTCGGCATCCAGCGGCGTCTTCGTCACCACCTCCTGACGCTCGAGCACCTTGCGGGCCGCGGCGAGCTGGTCGCGCCGGCGCGCGGCGTTCTCGAACTCCAGCCGCTCCGCGGCCTCCTCCATCTCGCGCTCGAGATTCTTCAGGGTGCCGTCGACGTCGCCGTCGAGGAAGCGGCAGAAGCCGTCCACGTTGGCCCGGTACTCCTCCTCGGTGACCTCGCCCACGCAGGGCCCGGGGCAGCGTCCGATGTGGAAGTAGAGGCACGGCCGGTTCAGACGCTGACACTCGCGGAACAGCGACTCGGAGCACGTCCGCATCGGGAAGACGCGCGTGAGCAGGTCGACGGTCTCGCGGATCGCGTAGGCGTGGGCGAACGGCCCGTAGTAGCGGACGCCCCGCCGGCGCCGTCCCCGCATCACCGTCGCCTTCGGCCAGCGGTCCTTCAGGGTGACCGCGAGATAGGGGTAGGACTTGTCGTCGCGGTAGCGGACGTTGAACCGGGGACGATGCTCCTGGATCAGCGAGTACTCCAGCAGCAGCGCCTGGACCTCGCCGGTGACCACGACCCACTCGATGCGCCGGGCCGAGGCGACCATCGCCTGGGTTCGCGCGGCCAGGCTGCTGGGAGCCCCGAAGTAGTTGGCCACGCGCTTGCGCACGCTCCGGGCCTTGCCCACGTACAGGACCCGGCCGTCGCCGTCGCGGAACAGGTACACCCCCGGCGAGTCCGGCACCGACTTCAGGACGGGCTTCTCCCCCCGCGCGAAGTCGAGCGCCTGGAGGTCGAGGTCCTTGGTAGCCATACCTCCAGGCTATCCGGGGGCCGGGCCGACCCG
>CAZLKN010000015.1:0-61521 GCA_964560135.1 uncultured Actinomycetes bacterium
CCGCGAGGTAATCCCGGTAGCCCATCCAGGCCGTCCACCAGTCTTCACGTCCACGCCTGACGCGGACGACGTATCTGGACAGCATGAATCTCGGTACGCCGAAGACCATCCAGTGAACGGTCGCGGCAACCGCGAGCAATTCATGTGATCCACCCGGACGGGCCCCCAGGAAGGCGATCAGCACGGCAGCGACCGTTGCGATGAACGCACCGCTCCATGCAGGGACCCCGTTCCCCAACACACCACGCTCGGCCGCTTCGGCCCTGACTTGCTGCGTGAAGCGCTTGAACGTGGCGGCGAAGTCGTCATGCCGACGTACCAGTTGGTCGGCTAGTGCCGACAGAGACATCCCTTCGCGCGGCATCGTCCGGCGGAGCCAGGCGGCGACGTGCTGCTCGCAGGGTCGCATCGAAGCCGGATCGCCTGACGCGACGAGGTGCAGGTCGACCACCACCCGGGCGTCGCTCGCGCGGTCCGATGGGCCCTGCCGGGGGCTCGCCAGGATGTGGGCATGCCGGATGAGGTCGAGCATGGTGGCGACGAACGCCTCCATCTGCACGGTGTGGTTCGGCAGGAGGGCAGCCACGATCGCGGGATATTCGTCGTCGGGGGGACTCGAACGTACCGTCGCGTGACCGCGCTGCAACCACCGGGACGTCTGCCACCACTCCCAGGCCAGAAGGGCGAGGGTCACCAGGAAAACGGCCGCGAGCAGGAGCCACGCCACCACAGGCCACGGGGTGGATTGAGCGTCCATCGCCCCATGTTCGTGAGAAGCAGGGGACAGGACAAGGAGGCACGGCGCGGTACAGTGAGATCGGGTGCATCCGGAAGGTCGAAGGAAGGGGAGCCGGGACGTGCCGCGGAATCCGCGCATCGGTACTGCGGATGCGACGGGGGATTTCCGTCTCCTCCTCGCCTCCCGCTACCCGCTGATCATCGCCGAAACCCGCGAGGAGGCACGTTTCCTCGCCCTCGTGGAGGATGTGATCGCGGACCTCGATCTCCCCTTGTGGACGTGGTCGGCGACGCGAGGGCTGGCGCGAGACGGCATGGGAGCCGATCCGGGATCGACGGATGCACGCAAGGCCTTGGAGGGGCTTTCGCGGGTCACCGCTCCGGGTGTTTTCGTGTTCCTCGACTTGCATCACGGGCTGCGGGATCCGGTGATCATCCGCTTGGTGAAGGAGTTCGCGCAGCATGCGGAGGAGGACCAGACCCTGGTGGTGACCGTTCCGGAGCGGGTTGATCCCCCGGACCTCCGAGGTCTCGCCCTTCCCTGGCTTCTGCGTCCCCCGGCGGAGGAGGAGCTGAAGGACCTCGTCCAGCGGTCGCTGAGCGACCTCGAGGATCGCGGCATCCCCGTATCGCTCTCCGAAGACGCCTCCCAGGAGCTCGTTCGCGCGCTTCGTGGACTGTCGCTCACGGAGGCGGAACGGTTGATCCAGAGAGCAGCCGTCCGGGACGGCGAGATGCACCCGGAGGACGTCCCGTACGTGCGCAGCATCAAGGCCAATCTCCTGGAGGAGAACACCATCCTCGAGCTCATCGAGGTCAACCTCGGAGACCTGGACGATGTGGGTGGACTCGACCGCCTCAAGGAATGGCTGCATCTGCGCGGCCGGGCGATGGAGCCGGAGGCTGCGGCCTTCGGCCTCGAGCCCCCGAGGGGGGTGCTGATCACCGGCGTCCCTGGATGCGGGAAGTCGCTGATCGCGAAGACCCTCGCCCAGACCTGGGGGCTCCCACTGATCCTGCTCGACCCCGCGCGCATCTTCGGTCCGTTGCTGGGAGAGTCGGAGCAGCGTCTTCGCGACGCGCTGAAAACCGTGGAAGCCATGGCGCCGATTGTGCTCTGGGTGGACGAGATCGAGAAGGGTTTCGCTTCGGGTGGACGGGCAGACTCCGGAGCCAGTCAGCGGATCCTCGGCACCATCCTTCGCTGGATGCAGGAGCGGCCCGCGGGTGTCTTCTTCGTGGCCACTTGCAACGATGTCACCTCGCTGCCGCCTGAGTTCCTGCGCAAGGGACGGTTCGACGAGATCTTCTTCGTCGACCTGCCCGAGGCGGCAGAGCGGGCCCAGATCTTCCGGTTGCACTTGGAGCGCCGCCGCTGGGATCCGGACGACTTCGATCTGGAAGAACTCGTGCAGGCCACCGACGGGTTCTCGGGGGCCGAGATCGAAGCCGCGATCGTCGGAGCTCTATACCGGTCCTACGCCGCGGACACGGACCTCACCACCGATCAGCTCCTCGAGGAGATCGCCGCCACGGTCCCGCTCTCCCGCGCGCGTCCCGAAGAGATCGGCGCGCTCCGGACGTGGGCGGAATCACGAGCCGTGCCGGCGCAGGACAAGAGTGCGGCCGGCCCGCGGAAGCGGACCGGCGGCGGAAAGAGCACCCCTGCTACCCGGAAGCGGGCCGCCGGTGGCAAGAGCCGTTCCCGCAGCCGCTGACCCCGCTTCCTCCGCCCGGCGTAGCTTGATCGTCTCGTAGCCGCGGATCTGGTCTGCTGCCGACGCCACCTCGACGCAGAGCCTGTGAGCGTCCGGATTCAGGTTCGTCGGCGCGTGCTCGAGGGCGTCGCGAGACCACCCCACCAGCTCCCGCTCCAGCTTGCGCCTCCGTGTCTTGCCGAGGTGTTGCATACGGCTCCTCTACGCGCAGCTCTTCGAGGACATCCTCACCCCGGAGGACGACCCGGCGTGAGCGGTCTCAGCGGTTGACCACCTGACACACCTTTCCCGCCGCTCGCGGCGGGTCATCGGCGTCCCCCGAGGGTGCGGGGCCACGTGACCGCGGTGATGCTGCACGGAGGCAGATGGAGCCGGAACGGGCCGTTTCCCTCCACGGGGGGGCCGGGCTCGATGCCGATCGGATCCTCCACCCGCTCGCGCATCGAGGCGTCGATGACCGGTCCGTTGGTGTCCTGCGGGTCGGCGGTGATGATCGAGGTGCGCGGGGGGCCCGGCTGGGGCTCGGTCGTGTCGACGACGACCTCCCGGGAGTGCTCGAGGTCGCGGTTGACGAGGAACAAAGCGAGGCCCTCCGACCCGGTCGTCGCGAGCGTGTCGATGGTCGCTACCCGCTCCTGGGCGGGCAGGGCTCCGGTCTGCGGCACGTCGAAGGTGTCGCTGTCGACCGTGACGGCGACCCGCTCGGTGCCGAGATGCTTCGCGTACAGCGAGAACACGGCATGGTGGACGGAGAGCCGGAGGTCATCTCCCACTGGGACGAGACATCCACCCATGATCGGCTTGGCCAGTGCGAGCCAGTGGGCGGCGAGGATCCGAGGTTCGGAAAGAAACACGTGGAGTAGGCCGGATGTGTACAGCGCCGCCCCCATGGCGTTGCCGAGGAAGAGTGCCGTCGGATTGAAGCCGAACCAGGGCACCCATTCGGTCACGGCGAGTGAGACGTCGCTCCGATCCGTGAGCTCGTCAACGAGGCGGAGGTTCGCGGCGAGGTTGTCGCGGGCGAAGTCCGCCATGGCGGCGCAGCCCCGGAAGACATGATGGGCATCCGGGTTCTCCCACCAGGATGGGTCGATGATGATCGGACCGTAGGTGGAGTGGATCGAGAGGAAGTCGATGTCCGGACCGAGGGTCGGGAGCACCCGCTCGTTCCAGTCGGGGATGGCGAAGGCCGGTCCGATGTAGCTCCAGTGGCCGCCGATCGCGCCGACGAAGGCGTCTGGTTCCACGCTTCGGATCGCTTCGAGCTGCGCCCGGGCCCGGCGGACATACTCCTCGGGCGACATCGCAATGCTGGCGTCGTTCGCACCGACCGTGTCCTCGGCGTTGGCGAGATAGATCTCGTTGCCGAGCTCCCAATGGGGGACGGGCACGCCTTTGTCCCGGCAGTAGGAGGCCCAGCGAGCCATGCTCTCGGGTGACTCACCGACGGGGTTCGTCTGCAGCCACGGTGTGGCGCCCACGGCCCGGCAGAGGTCGAGGAGCTCGTCGGTGCCGAACCGGGGATCAGTGTCCTTGTGTTCGAAGCAGTCGACCATCTTCGGGCGTGTAGCCCAGGGCCCGGTGCCGCCTTCCCAGCGGTAATGGTCGCCGTGGCAGCCGCCCGGGAAGCGGAGCGTGCTTACGCCGGCGTCGCGCACGGCGTCGATCACCTCGGGACGGAAACGTTCGCCGTCCCAGAAGGGCTCCTTCGTGTACTCGGTCCACTCGATGTTGTGGCCGAGAGCGAGCCGGTTCACCGGGCCCAGCGGGTGGGCGGGATCTACGGAGATGCGAACCTCTTTTGTCATCTCAGGCTCCTGAGTCCTTCTGCTCGTCCATTTTCCCCATCGTGTCAGAGGCCGAGTCACACGGTGGCTGGAAGACGGGACTGTCCTCGTGCGGCCAAGAGTCGATGGTGTGGCGGGCCCCGCCGTTCACGTAGCACCAAGCGCCGTTATCGTCGGCGTAAGGCTCCCGGGCCGCTTCGCTCCACCAGATCTCGGCGGCGTCGGTCGTCATCGAACCTATCACCGGGTCCCCGGGAGCTGCAGACTTCGCTGCGAAGTAGTCTATATGCGGCGAAGACGAATTGCAGGTCGTCGTGTTCATCCTGCCGGCAGCAGGCGCTCGATCGAAGCGGTGATCGCCTCGATGGTGCGTTCGAGCCCGCCGGCCTCGATCGGCGTCTGCCAGACCTGGTACAGGTCACGGCCGTACAAGTCACGGGGCGGCAGGTAGCTGAAGTGTGGTCCGTTGCTCAAGTTGGTCACGATCACCGCATGGTCGGGGAATCGTCTGCGGAGCTCGATCTGCAGGAGTGAGTAGGCCTCGGCGGGCTGACCGACGATCAGCACCGCACCCAGCCGCCACACCCACACCTGCATGCGCGCCGGGGATTCTTCTCCGAGGATGCTTCGTGCCACCCGTCTCCGGCGGAGCCGCTCGGCCATGACCCGATCGGCGTCAGCGACGGTACCGTCTTCCTCGGGAGTATCGGCGCGGAGCGGAAGATCGACCGAGGTGCGGCGTGCGGCGCTGTCGCGTGGCTGCTGGGATGGAACGGAGTCCCAGACCGCGAGGGATGCGCCGGATTCCACGACTCCAACCATCTCTAAGCCGGTTCCCGGAGGGAGCATCCCCTCCAGGGTTGCGAGCACAGCGTAGCCGAGCTCGCGCCCGTTGGCTTCGACGATAGCCGGATCGGCGGTGTACTGGCGGCGCGGTGCGAGTTCTCCGGAGGCACCCTGCAGGAACAGGCAGGGGGCCCCGGAGGCGGTGGCCACCGACTCGCGCATCGGTCCGACGAAGTCGGGCGAGATGAGGCGGTTCTCCCAGGCGAAGGTCGTGGGGTGGCAGGCGTAGTTCACCACGGTGCCGAGCAGCGCGTCGGCGCCCGATAGACGTCCGACGAGAAGTGTGCCGTCCGCCTCGGCGCCGGGATGGTACCCGCACAGGTAGCGGTGACCGTCCGGGTCGGGAAGATCGCGGTTGGAAGCCAGCGAGCAGTGGCCGGTGGCCCACTCGAGGGTCGCCGGCTGGAGACCCTCCAACGCCCCTCGAACCGCGCCGGTGACACGTTCCTGGATCCGTTCGAGGTACGGGACGATGTGCTCGCCACCGGGCAGGTCGGCGTCCATCCGTGCGACGGATCCCGCGGCGTGGGTGTGTGCGAGGTTGATCATCACACGGTCGGGGTCGAGTGAGAGATGGTCGATGAGGCCACCGCGCACGAACCACTCGTCGTCGGCATCCTTCCACCAGGGGAGATCCATGCCCACGAGCACGAACGGCGGTGTCCCGTCGTCGGCGTCCCGGAGGACGAGTGCCGTGGCGGTGAGTGGACGATGGATCCCCTCGGCCACCTCGTGGACGGCGGCTCCCCAGCAGCGGGCGTAGATCCCGACGGGAGGTGTGATGTCGACCTCGCGGATGCCGGCGAGGCCCGACCATCCCAGATGGCTCACGGCGGGCTCAGCCATCTCGACGGATGGACGCTGCCGGTGTAACGAGGGACAGGCCGCCGTCCATGACGATCGCGGCTCCGGTGATGTGCCTGGCGTCCGGGTCACAGAGGTGAGCAACCTGGAGCGCGACCTCTTCGGCGGTGATGAGGCGACCCACGGGGACCACAGCTGCGGCCCGCTCCCGGAGCTCGGGCTGTTCGGCGAAGGCACGACCGCTCAAGCCGGCATCCACATAGCCCGGTGCGACCTCGTTGACGAGGATGCCGTCGGGGGCGAACTCCAGGGCCATACACCGGACGAGCATCGACAAGCCGGCCTTCGCGACGGAGTATGCGGGCAGGCCGGTGTGGGGTGCCTGTGCGGCCCAGCTTCCAAGGAAGACGATCCGACCCTCACGACGGGCATCGACGAGACGCAGTGCGGCGGTTCGTGCGAGGTGGAAAGCGCCGTCGAGATTGGTCCGGAGCTCGTCCTGCCATTCCGATGCGGTGAGCTCCCGGAGAGTCCTCGTGGTGACCTGTGCGGCACTCGGTATCACGAGCGTCGGGATCCCCAGCTCGGCCTCGACCGTCCGGACCCAGGCATCGACGGCGACCGGGTCGCGAACATCCACCTGCTGGTAGTGGGAGCCGCGTCCGGCCGCATCGATGCGATCGAGGACCTCGCGGGCCGCGGCCGCGTCGTGCAGGTCGCCGAGCGCCACCGCGGCTCCTCGCCGAGCGAGTTCGATGCCGACCGCCTGGCCGATGTCTCCGAGCCCGCCGCTGATGACCGCCACGTGGCCGTCGAGCGATGCCGTCATACGCGCGATGCTAGTCCTTTGAGGACGGTGTCGGCGTCCTCGAGGAGCCGGTCGATGTCGGCGTCGGTGTGTGCGGCGCTGACGTTGTTGCGCTTGAGGTTCATGGGCAGCATGAAATGACCCCGGTCGACCATCCCTGCGTGGAAGCCGACATAGCGCTCCGCATCGTTGTCCAGGAGCTCGTCGAAGTTCCTGGGTTGGCGGTCCAGGAAGTAGAGGACGAACACACTGCCGTAGCCGCAGGCTGTGGCCTCCAGACCATGCCCCCGGGCGAGGCACTCAAGCTCCGAGCGCGCCCGCTGTCCGCGATCGAACATCCCGGCCAGGACCTCACCGGAGGCGAGGACGTCGATGGTGGCGCAGATCGCTGCCATGGCTGACGGATGTCCGTTGAACGTCCCCGCGAAGAAGACCGATCCCCCAGCGGTGCCGAACTCGCGCATCAGCGTCTCGGGTCCGGCGAGGGCGGCGGCAGGGTATCCGTTGGCGACGGCCTTGCCGAGGCAGGTGAGATCGGGCAGGACGCCGGCGATGTCCTGGTATCCCCCGAGTCCATGCCGGACACCGGTGATCACCTCGTCGAAGATGAGGAGGGTTCCGTTGAGGGAAGCGAGCTCCCGCAGTCCCTCCAGGAATCCCGGCTCGGGAAGCAGCGCCCCGACATTGTGGGGGATGGGTTCCAGGATCATGGCTGCGACGTCACCGGTATTGCGCTCGAAAGCTGCCCGGACGTCCTCGAGGTCGTTGAAGCGGCAGACGATCGTGTCGGCGAGCTCATGAGAGGAGGAACCGGCGGACAGGGGGTCGATGGTGCCGAGCTTGTCGCGGGTGGAGATCACGTTGAGGGCGACGGCGTCGTGCCAGCCGTGGTAGCAGCCCTGGAACTTGATCAGCTTGCGGCGTCCAGTCACTGCACGGGCGAGGCGGATGGCAGCGTAGGTCGCCTCGGAACCGGAGTTCGTGAACAGGACCTGATCGGCGCTGGGGACGTGCTCGACGATGCGCCTTGCGGCTTCGATCTCGAGGTCCGTGACACCGATACCGGTGAGATCGATCCGGTCGAGCGCCTCGCGCACGGCCGCTTCGACCGAAGGGTGCCGGTGGCCGAGGACGATCGGTCCGAAGGCCGCGTGGTAGTCGACGAATCGCGTCCCGTCGGCGGCTTCGATCCAGGCGCCTTCGGCCCGGGTGACGACGAGTTGCGGGTCCACCCGCCGGAGCGAGCTGTGTACGCCTCCCGGGGTGAATCGCTCCGCGTCGGCCCAGGTGGGCTGCGTGATGCGGCCGGTCCGACCCGGCGGGGCAGGTTGAGGTCTAGTCTGGTCTGACCGCATGCTCTCCAGCGTAGCACGCCGCGGTAGGGGAATTCAGTTCTTGCGCGTCTGCGGCTTGCGCTCCTTGTCGGCGGTACGGATCGCGTACCGGGACGCCGAGGATTGGTGGGCGGCGACGAGCAGGCTCGCAACCCGCACGTCGCCCTCGGCGAGTGCTCCCTGGATGTCCCTGTGTTGCGCCAGCGAGTGCTCCGCCGACCCGGGCGCTTCGTATACCTCGTGAACGGCTTCGTCGGTGACCTCGATGAAATGAAGTGCGAGGTCTCGTAGCGTGCGGTTGGAGCAGAAGCTCACCAGGACCCTGTGGAACGAGCCGTCGAGGGCAGCCGCTTTGTCGTAGTTCCCCTTGTCGACGACGGCCTGCATCTGATCCAGGATCGGCTGCAGCTCGATCGCGGCCTGACGGGCCTGTGAGGGCGACATCCGTTGCACCGCCCGTGATTCGAGCAACTCGCGGATCTCGTCGAGGTCCTTGAGCTGTCCGGCTTCGCGCGACAACCAGTCCCCCTGACCACCGAACGCCCGCTCACGCGATCCCGTCGTGAAGCGGCCCTTGCCGGGCACGGTGTAGATCTCCCCGGCCATCTCCAGGACCACGAGGGCCTCCCGGATCGCGGTCCGGGAGATGCCGAGTTGCGCGGAGAGGTCGCGTTCGGATGGAACGCGGGCTCCTTCCGGCAGTGGAGCGAGGTGTTCCGCGATGGTGCGAGCGGCCGTTTCCGACAGCGGCCGGTTGAGCCGCCGTGAGGCGTCGAAAGCGGAGATCGGTGCGTCGTCGGGTGTTTTGGGCATGCGTCAACGACTCCCATCGGCGGTCATGTGGTCCGAGTGTACGGCGAGCTCACCAGGTGAGGCCATTACCTCCGGCTGGTAGACTTCGCTGCGAAGTAGCGCTCAGTGTGGCAGGGGGAGGATGGCAGCCCGTCCGAGGATCGCCGTGGTTGGTGCGGGGTGGTGGTCGACGCTGGCTCACCTCCCGGCCCTCGCGGGCGCCGGGCACGCCGAGCTCGCCGCCCTCGTGGATCCCGACCCCCAGCGGCTGTCGACCGTCTCGGAGCGCTTCGGTGTGACGCGGACCCACGCCGACCACACCGAGCTCCTCGCTGCCGGCGGGATCGACGGGCTGATCGTCTCCACCCCCCATACGACCCACTACCGGATCGCCCGCGACGCCCTGGAGGCCGGGATCCACGTCCTGGTGGAGAAGCCGATGACCCTTCGCGCGTGGGAGGCCTGGGACCTGGTCGCACGGGCCGAGCGGCGCGGACTGCGCCTCATGGTCGGCTACACCGCGCAGTTCACTGCTCGCGCGGCGCACGTGGAAGACCTCGTCCGCCACCGCATCGGCGAGCTCGTCGCCGTCCAGGGGCTGTTCGCCTCCTCGGTGGAGATCCTGCTGCGAGGTCGGGCGTCGGAGTTGCCCAGCGCCTCCGCGCCCGTGCTGCGGCCGAACCCCGACACCTACGCCGACCCGGCTCTGGCGGGTGGGGGACAGGGGCAGACGCAGGCGACCCATCTGGCCGGCATGATCTTCTCCGTCACCGGGAAGCGCGCCGTGGACGTCGCCGCCTTCATGGAGCACCGGGATCTGCCGGTGGATCTCGCGGACGCCATCTCGTGGCGGTTCGACGGAGGCGGCGTGGGCTCCCTGCTCGCCACGGGCACGGTCGCCTTCGGACATCCGAACGAGAACACCGTGCGCTACTACGGGACGGACGGCCTCGTGATCCAGGATTTCCGGTCCGGGAAGGTCGAGGCCCATCTGGGGGACGGCACCCTGGAGGCGCTCGCCGCGCTCCCGGATGACGAGGCGTACCCGGTCGCCGCGCCCGCACTCCGGTTCGCCGAGGGGATCTCCGGAGGCGGTGGGGGCCCCGCTCCGGGTAGTGTGGGCGCCATGGCCGTGGAGTTCCTCGAGGCGGCCTACCGGTCCGCCGCCGAAGGTCGCCCCGTCTCGACGGAGGAGGTGAGTGCCGCCCCGCGCGGCTGAACGATGCGCCCCCGGCACCGCTACGCTCCGATCCTCCTGATGACGCTGCTCTGGTTGCTGCTGCCGCCCGGCCCGGCCCACGCGCAGGCGCTCGAGCTCCGCACCCCCTATACGGTCGTGCGGGCGGAACCCGGCCGGATGACGACCTTCGACCTCGAAGTGGTGACCTCCACCCCCCGGCGCGTCGACCTGGATGTCCCGGAGCTGCCGGACGGCTGGACGGCGACGTTCCGCGGCGGGGGATTCGTGGTCGAGTCGGCCTTCGGCGATCCCGACGCGCCTCCCCCCGTGCAGCTCCACGTCACCGTCGCCCGCGATGCCGCCCCCGGTGATCACCGTGTCGTCGTGCGGGGCCGGTCGGGCGCGACGGTGTCGACGCTGGTGCTCGTCCTGCGTGTGGAGGCGGCGGGCGGGGAGGGGGCGGTATCGCTCACGGCGGACGGAGCCGACCGCCTCGCCGCGCCGGGCGAGCAGATCCAGTTCGAGCTGACGTTGGAGAACAACTCGGGGGCCGAACGCCTCTTCGCCCTGGAGGCCGAAGCCCCCGACGCCTGGGACGTGCGGGTGCATCCGTCGGCCGAACCGACCGCCGCCGCCGTCCGGCTGGAGCCCGGAGGTTCGATCGGCGTCCAGGCGAGTATCACCGTCCCGGAGGACGCGGTGCGGGGCGTCGCCACCGTTCAGGTCAGGGCCGATGACGGAGAGGGCCTCGTGGCCGAGCAGGATCTCGAGGTCGTCGTGGAGATCGCGGATCGCGTCGTGTTCGAGACCTCCGACGAGCGCCTGAGCGCGTCGGTGCGGACGGGTGGCGTGACCCGGGTCGAGCTGCTGCTCCACAACGACGGCCGCCAGCCGGCCAACAACGTCTTCTTCACCGCGTCGCCACCGGAAGGATGGAACGTGGTGTTCGATCCCTCCAACGTCGATACCGTCGCGCCGCGCGACAGCGCACGGGTGGTGGCCACGATCCGTCCCGCGGAGGACGCGCCCGTCGGGGACTACTCGATCACCTTCACGGCCCAGGGGGCCGAGACGCACACGCTGGACATGCGGGTGACCGTGAACCCCGCGCGTTGGTGGGCGGTCGCCAGCCTCCTGCTCATCGTCGCGACCCTCGCATGGCTCCGCTTCATGTTCCGTCGGTACGGCCGGCGCTGAGCGCGCAAGTGACAACTTCGCTGAGAGGTAGCTATCATCGGGTGATGAGTGCCACCCCGCGTCTCCAGCGGCTCTTCTCGTCCGACGGCCGTTGCCTCGACGTCGCCGTGGACCACGGCTTCTTCGGCGAGGTCGCGTTCCTGTCCGGGATCGAGAACATGGAGCAGGCCCTCGACAAGCTGGTGGCCGCGGCCCCCGACGCGATCCAGCTCTCCCCGGGCCAGGCACGCGCCTACCAGGACCGCCCGGGTCCGAAGCCGGCACTCGTGCTGCGCAGCGACGTGGCCAACGTCTACGGCACGCGGCTCCCGCACACCCTGTTCAGCGAGCTGATCTCCGATCCCGTGTGGACGGCCGTGCGGCTCGACGCGTCCTGTATCGTCGTCAACCTCCTGATGCTCCCCGACGAGCCGGACCTCCACCAGGCATGCGTCCGCAACGCGATGGAGCTGCGCTCGGGCTGCGACGAAGCCGGCATGCCCTTGATGATCGAGCCACTCGTGATGCAGTCGAACGAGACCGCCGGCGGATACATGGTCGACGGCGACGTGAGCAAGATCGTGCCCCTCGTGCGACAGGCCGTGGAGCTGGGGGCCGACGTGATCAAGGCCGATCCCACCGACGACATCGCCGAGTACCATCGGGTGATCGAGGTCGCCGGGAATGTGCCGGTGCTCGTGCGCGGCGGGGGGAAGGCGCCGGAGGACGAGATCCTCGCCCGGACACATGCGGTGATGCAGCAGGGCGCGGCCGGGATCGTCTACGGGAGGAACATCATCCAGCACCGGGATCCGTCCGGCATGACTCGTGCCCTCATGGCCGTCGTCCACGACGGGACCGAGCCTGACGCCGCCCTGAAGATGATCGGCTAGGGACATGCGGGAGATCGGCTTCGGTGTGATCGGGGCCGGCCTGATGGGTCGGGAGTTCGCCAGCGCTGCCGCCCGGTGGTTGCACCTGCTGGACGTCGATGTGCGTCCCCGCATCGTCGCCGTCGCCGACCCCGACGCCGACCGTCGCCGCTGGTTCGCCGAGCAGGTCGTCGGTGACGGCGGCGTGTACGAGACCCACCACGAGCTCCTGGCCCGGGACGATGTGGAAGCCGTGTACTGCGCGGTCCCGCACAACCTTCACGAGGACATCTACGGGGACGTGATCGCGGCGGGCAAGCACCTGTTCGGAGAGAAGCCCTTCGGCATCGACGCCGCCGCCAACGCGAGGATCCTGGAGGCGGCTCGGTCCCGTCCGGATCTGCTCGTGCGGTGCTCCAGCGAGTTCCCATTCTTCCCGGGCCCCCGGCGGGTGATGGAGGCCGTCGGGTCGGGCCGCCTGGGCGAGATCTTCGAGGTCCGCGCCGCCTTCAACCACTCCAGCGACCTCGACCCCGGCAAGCCGATCAACTGGAAGCGGATGGTGGACGTCAACGGCGCCTACGGCTGTCTGGGCGATCTCGGGATGCACGTGCTCCATCTCCCTTTGCGGCTGGGCTGGCGTCCGGAGAACGTGTACGCGCTGTGCTCGGACATCGTCCGGGAGCGGCCGGGGCCCGGCGGCGAGATGGTGCCCTGTCTGACCTGGGACAACGCGACGCTGGCCTGCACCTCTGTCCAGGGATTCACGATGCTGCTGGAGACCAAGCGGATCTCGCCGGGGGATATGAACACATGGACGATCGAGGTCTACGGAACCCGCGGGAGCGTCCGCTATTCGACCAAGGACTACAAGACCTTCTGGTCGCTGGACTACGAGCCCGGGGGACTCCAGGCGTGGTCGGCGACTGATCTCGGGTACGAGAGCGCGTACCCCGCGATCACCGGCGGCATCTTCGAGTTCGGCTTCGCGGACGCGATCCTGCAGATGTGGGCGGCCTTCTGCGACGAGCTCGTCCACGGCGGCGAGATGCGTGGCGACTTCCGCTGCGCCACGCTCGAGGAGACCGAAGCGCACCATGCGGTGCTGACGGCGGCGATGCGGTCTGCGGCCGATGGGCGGGTAGCCGCCGTCCCGGGGGTGGAGGATGACACCGGCTGACGCGCTCATCGCCGGGCACATCTGCGTGGACCTCGTCCCGGCGCTCGGCGAGGGACCGCGCATCGAGCCCGGTCGCCTGATCGACATCGGCCCCCTGGACGTCCGCACAGGCGGCTGTGTCGCGAACACGGGTCTCGACCTCGCGGCGCTCGGGAGCCCGGTGCGGCTGGTGGCCGACGTCGGCGACGACCCGCTCGGCGCGATGCTGGTGGAGATGCTGCGCCGTCCCCGTGTCGATCCCGGGCTGGTTCGCGCCGTCGCGGGATTGTCCACGTCGTACTCGGTGGTGGTCCAGCCACCGGGCGACGACCGGACGATCTGGCACCATCCCGGCGCCAACGACGCCTTCGACGCCACCGGCGTCGAGCTCGCGGGGGAGCGGCTCCTGCATGTCGGCTACCCGACGATCCTGCGGAGGCTGTACTCCGACGACGGTGCAGGGCTCGCCGAGCTGCTGTCCTCGGCCCGATCGGCGGGCGTCACGACGTCCGTGGATCTGTCGACCGTCGACCGCTCCTCGGCGGCGGGGGATCGTGACTGGTGGGGGATCCTGCAACGGATCCTGCCCGCGACCGACGTCTTCGCGCCGAGCCTGGACGACCTCGCCGCCGCCCTCGACCGCGACCTCGACGACGTCCACGCCGTGCGCGATCTGGCCGGCGAACTGCTGGAGGCCGGAGCCGGGATCGTGATGCTGAAGGCGGGGCCGCGCGGGCTCTACCTGCGGACCGCCGGCCGAGACCGTCTCCGCGCCGCGGGCGCGGCGATCGCAGGGCAGGCCGACGCGTGGGCGGACCGTGAGCTGTGGGCCGGCCCACCTCCCGTGGAGGTTCGCGGCACCACGGGGGCCGGAGACGCCGCCGTGGCCGGGCTGCTCCACGCGTTGCTCACCGGGCGCGAGGCGGAGGACGGGTTGGGACTGGCCGTCGCCGCGGGGGCGGCGCGGGTGTCGGGGGCGGGGGACCTGCCGGGGGCCGATGAGCTGGACCGGCGGGTAGCCGGCACGCTGCAGGATCCGGGGATCGACGGCTGGCGGATGGGACGGATCGTGGCGCACGGCCCCGCCGACCGGGAGCCGTAACCCGCTACGCGCGTCCGTTCTTGGACGAGTGCTCGAAGTGCCGGATCAGCGCCGCGCGGGCCGCTTGCGGGTCCCCCGAGGCCACCGCCTCGGCCACCCGCGCGTGGTTCTCGATCGCCTGCTCGATGCCCTTGCGGCCTTCGCGCTTCTCCACCCGGCGGTAGGTGACGTCCAGGGTCTCGCGGACCACGTCGTTGAGGGCCTCGAGCATCAGATGGATCGCCCGGTTGCCGGAGAGCCTCGCGAGCGTGAGGTGGAAGGCGAGATCGTGCTCGTTGAAGTCCTTCGGGTTCCTCGAGGTGCGTAGGCCCTTCAGCGGGCCCGCGAACGCCTCGCTCTTCTCTTCCGGGCTCCCGGTGCGGGCGGCCAGTTCCGCGGCCTTCAGCTCGAGGTTCGCGCGGCACTCCTGGAACTCGTCGACATCGATCTCGTCGAGGTGCGCGCGGACGCGGAGGATCGAGCTCAGGATGTCGTAGCCGGGCATGGCGACCACACTCTCGCGGCCCTGCCGCCGCTGCAGGATGCCCCGCGCGGCGAGGCTCGCCAGTGCCTCGCGGATCACGACGATGCTCACCTCGTAGCGCTTCGCCAGTTCCCCGCTGGGTGGCAGGGCGTCCCCTTCGTGCAGGCCTTCGGTCAGGATCATCTCGAGCACCGCGTCGGCGGCCTGGTCGGCCAGTGAACGGTGTGAGATGCGCTCGTCACCGTTGGCGCTCTGGATGGCCTTCCTGCGGCGGCCGGGCTGATCCTTCACGAGCCACTGACGTCCACTCGAGCGTTCGATCACGTCGCGGCTGCAGAGCTGATCGATGGCTTCGCGGACCACCGTCCGGGATACGCGGAGGCGCTCGGCGAGTTCGGTGATGGGCGGGAGGGCGTCGCCCCCACGCAGGCCGTCGCTCCGGATGACGTCGAGGAGCCCGTTCGCCACCTCTTCGGCGAGGAACCGCCTGGTGAGCGAGGAGGCCCCGGGGGACGTCTTAGCCATGATGTGTCTCCTCCAGGTCCGTCCGTTCCGTCATCAACTGTACCGGTTGCCTACCTAGATGGAAAGTGAACATTCCGCGGCGCGGAGGACTGACTACTTGTGTTATAGATATGCGAGACATTTCGCCACCGGGTGTACGGCCCGGATCCAGGGGTATCAAGGGGACCGATGCGCTCAGACCCCATCCTGATCCTCGCGCTCATGTTCGTGCTGGACCCGCTGGTCCGCACGGCGCTGCAGTGGTTCTGGCGTATCCGTCACCCCGGCGTCCGCATCTCGATCCTGCCCATCCAGTTCCTGATCGTGACCGTGGCTCTGTTCATCCACATGGCGACGCAGGTGCCGCCCACGTACATGTACATGCCGCATCAGGAACCCGTGCCCGTCATCGAGGACGAAGTCTACGCGTTCGAGACGACAGCGACGGTCAAACCCGAGGTTTCCGAGGACCGGCCCCCGGCATGGACGATCGTTCCGGACGACTGGCCTGAGTTGCAGCGTCCGCCGGCCCCGGAGGAGGCTCCCCGCGAAACGCCGCGGATCCCGGACCCGGTCACCGACCGTGTGGAGACCGTGGAGGAAGCGGTTCAGGACGGCGAGCCCTGCCGGTCCCTGACCCCCGAGGCCGCCGACACCGCCGAAGATGCGGTCGGCGCAACGGTGTGCGAACCCGACGAGCCCCTCAGTACCCCAGTTCCGGATCCACCGGACCCAGAGGATCTGCTCCCGCCAGGTCTCTCCTGAGGTTCTCCTCCAACCGGGCCGCGAGCAGCGGCAGCCCCATCTCCCAGGTGTTGGCGGCGTGCGGCGTGATCAGCACGTTGTCGCAGCCCCACAGGGGGTGGTCGTCGGGGAGCGGCTCCGGCTCGGTGACGTCGAGGGCGGCGCCCCCGAGGTGTCCGGAGGCCAGGGCCTCGACCAGATCATCGGTGACGACGTGTTTGCCGCGGGCGAGGTTCACGAGCCAGGCCCCCGGACGCATCCGCTCCAGGAACGCCGCATCGACCATCCCGTGCGTGCGTGGGGTCAGGGCCAGCGCGAGGATCACCCAGTCCGCCTGACCGATCACCTCGGTCAGGCGATCCGCGGACACCGTCCGGCCCGCGCCCTCCACCGCCTCCGGGCGGTTGCGTACGACCGTGGTGCCGACGCCGAACGGTGCCAGCAGGCCGAGCATCTCGCGGGTGATCCCACCGCCTCCCACCAGGACGGCGTGGGTACCGGCCAGGGTCCGCCCCGTCTCGGGGGCCCACGAGCGCCGGCGCAGACTGTGGTGGAGGTCCCGGGCTGCCGCGAGCATGAGCGCGATCCCGTGCTCGGCGACCACGGGACCGTAGACCTCCTTCGCGCACACCCAGCGGAGGCGGGGGTCGAGCACACCCGCGTCCACGAAGCCCTCGACGCCCGCCGACGGCAACTGCACCCAGCGCAGGCGCGGCGCTGCGGCGCAGGCTTCCGCAAGCCCCTGGGGTCCGGAGAGCCAGACGAGGGCCTCGGCCTCCTCGATGGGTCCCCGCCGCCAGCCCGCGCGGTCCACGGCCGCCGCGAGCTCCTCCGGAGCGTCGGGGAGCAGCGTCGCCACCGGCCGCTCAGGCATCGTGCTCCGTCACCAACAGCGTGCGGACCTGGAAGGGCCGGAAGTCCAGACGCAGCTCGCCTCCGCCGGCGTCGAGCCTGCGGAGCGGGTCCTCGACAACGGTGGTCTCCCGGACCGAGGCGCCGGGCGGAAGTCCGAGGATGCGGGCCTGGGTCGTCCGCCCGGCGCTCTCGTAGAGCCGGATGATGCGACCGTCGCCGTTCGCCGGTCGCTTGATGCCGGAGATCAGCACGGAAGGGTCGTCGACGACCGGCCGCCACGTCGTATGGGAGCCCGGCGCGCCGGACGACCGGCGCGCCAGCAGCGGCTGGTTGAATCCCGCCGCGGCTCCGACGACGCCGGCATCCTGCCACGAGCCGAGGTAGGGCAGGAGCGCGTACCGGACGTCGTGCAGGCCCACGTCGGACACCGGATCGGGGTTGTAGGCGCTGCGGACGAGATTGAGGCGGAGCCTCGTGCCGAGGGCGTCGTAGCCGTACTTGGCGTCGTTCAGTACGGCGAAGCCCTGCGAGGCGCCCTCCACGGCCGCCCAGCGCAGGGCCGGCACCTCCTGGCCGTCGGGTGGGCGGCTCACCGCGCCGAACGGGGTCTCGAACCACGCTTCGCATCCGTCCAGGCGTGCCGTGAAGGACGCCTTCAGGTTGGGGACCCCGCGCTCCGCCGAGCCCACCTCGCGCCAGTCGATCAGGGTGTGCAGATCGATGCGGTCGAGATCGCGGTAGAAGACGAATCGCTGCGTGACCGTGGAGGCCGCGACGGTATGGCGGGCTTCCACCACCACCCGGACGGGTCCGGACTCCACGACCTCCGTGGATGCGCCGGAGATCAGGCTCGTCTCCCGGAAGACCTCGTCGAGATGCCAGGCGGACATGCCGTGGTCGTGTTCCTCCACGAGCTGCAACACGCCGAGGGCGAGGTCGGGGCGCGCCGCGTCGATGTAGTCGCTGGGCCGGCGCATCCCGTAACCCACGAGGTCGCGGCCGGTCCGCAAGTCACGCAGCGACACGAGCACCCCGCAGTCCCGTCGGACGTGGGCCTCGTACAACGGTGTGCGCACGCGGACGTACCGGCTCCGTCCGGCGTCGCTGCCCGCCGCCAGGCCCGCGGCGCCCCGGCCGATCGGCGGACCCACCTCCTGGACGTCGAGTGGCTCGACCGGCTCGCCCTGCGGCTGCACCTCGTAGGCGACCGTCTCGTAGGCACCGATCCGGGCGACGAAGCACAGCCCGTCGGGGGTCGGCTGGCCGACGGTCTGATGGCCGTGGGCTCCAGTCAGGCGCACCGGGGCGTCGACGACGAGGCCGTGTACGACGACGATGTCCTCGCGGTCCCAGCCGAGCGGGTTGGTGACCGTCAGGCCGTCGCCTCCGCCGAGCTCGTCGAGCGCGGTTTCGATGGCCGTCTCAGCGGTCGTACGGATCCGCGCGAAGTCGTCCGCCTGCTCCTGGTAGACCTCGTTGATCGCCGACCCGTCGAGGATGTCGTGGAACTGGTTGAAGCACACCGAACGCCAGGCCTCGCGCAGCGCCGCATCGTCGCCGGTGCCGGCGAGGGCCGACAGCGCGTCGGCGGTGCAGAGCAGATTCTCTCCCGCCCGGTTGTAGCGCTTGGTGTCCGCATGGGTGGTGTAGCAGCCCTCGAAGATCGTGGGGGACTCGCCGCGGTGGACGGGGAGGGCGGCCCCCGAGGACACGATGAGGTCGCCGTGCCGCTCGAGGGTGCTGCAGACCGCCGCAGGCAGGCCGGGCTGCCCGTCGAGCCGGCGGCGTACGTCGAGGCCACGGCGGGTCGGGCCGCCCCCGTGGTCACCGACGCCGTGGAACAGGAGACCCGCCGGCAGGCCGGCGCGTCGAGCTGCGATGGCGGCGTTGGCGATCCCCCCGGCGGTGATCTCGCCGTTGTAGCTGCGCGTCGACAGCGCGAGCAGCCGGCTCCCGTCGTCGCCCTCCCACCAGTAGGCGGGCCATGGTTCGTGTCCGCCGGGGTTCGCGCGATGGTGGTAGTAGTACCTCGCGCCCGCCGAGCGCAGGATCTGCGGCAGGTTCCCGGCGTGGCCGAAGGTGTCGGGTTCGAGGACCACCCGGGGTTGCACCCCGAGATGCTCCCGCGAGAAGCCGACCCCCTCCAGGACCTGCCTCGCGTGCGCCTCGCCGGAGGCCATGTTCGTGTCGCCCTCCACCCACCGGGCGGTCGCCGCCTCCCAGCGCCCCCGGCCGATCAGCTCGACGATGCGGGCGAACAGCTCGGGGTCCTCGCGTCGCACGACGTCGTAGGCGGCGGGCTGGCTGTGGGTGAAGGTGAACTCCGGGTAGTCGTCCATGATGTCCGCGGCGCTGCGTAGGTCGCGGAGGATGATCGCCCTGGTGTCGTCCCAGGTCCACAGCCAGTTCAGGTCGATGTGGCAGTGGCCGATCAGGTGGACGCGCAGCTCGCGGGCCCGCTCGTCGAATCGGGACAACGCGTCGACCGTCGCCTCGTGGAGGCGATCGACGCCGGCGCGGTCGAGCGTGGTCACGTCGTCGGGGATCAGCCGCCCGGCCGCCTCCAGGGCGGCGTCGTCCGCGTCGTCCGCGGCGAGCTCGTCGGCCACGGTGAGCCGGGCCCAGGTCGCGTCCAGGAGCAGGAACCGCTCCCGCAGCGCCGGCGTCGAGAACTGCAGCCACACCCACCACGGTGTGAGCTGGTGCGCGGGTGGCCTGAGGGTGAGACGGAGGGTTCCCCCCGTGCCGTCGAGCCGCGGGGTCACCTCCAGCAGCGCCGGCCCCGGTGCGACCAGCGGCAACGGCTCGTCGAGCAGGGAACGGCCGTCGACCTCGACGGCGGCGGGATAGAGCGTGTTGACGGTGAGCTCCAGCGGCTGGCCCTCGACGATCTCCGCCGGCAGGGACGCCGGGGCCGCGACCGCCGTCTCTAGGACGGTCTCCCGGCCGGGCTCCAGCACGAGCTGCGGGAACGCACCGTGGGTCAGCTCCAGGGTATCGGGGCCGGGTCCGGCGACCCGGTGCCAGGTGGTCGCGGGCCACAGCCGCGCGAGGTCGGCGCCGGCCCGCAGTCTTCCCAGCGCGTCGTGGACGGTCGTCGAACGGCTCATCGGTCCTCCTCGTTCAGCCAGTGGAGGATGTCCATCAGGACCGCCGCCCCCAGCGGATGGTCACGTCGCTCGAGGATCGGCAGCACCGTGTGCAGCATGCGGCCGGGGGCCGCGGTGTCCTGGATCCAGGTGGTCGCTCCGAGCCCCGGCATGCGGATGTCGAACAGGTCGGCGTCGGGGAACGAGCAGATCCCCGATACCCATCGCCCGCCCGGGTCCGGGATCCCGTGGGTGGGGACCATGGCCAGCCGCTCGGCCCCCCAGACGCCCGGGGGCCCGAGGTTCGGCAGGACGTCGTCCACCGAGAAGGCCCAGCCTCCGATCCAGGAGCCCATCATCTCCAGCGTGGGTGGCGGCGGGAGGGATCCGGCGGCCGCCGAGCCCATGGTGGTCATGACGTGGCCGTGGGCGAGGTTGCGATGCAGCACCGCGACCCGCCGTGCGGCCGAGCCCGCCAGGCGGTGTGGCATGAGACCCCGCGGCACCGTGAACAGCGCGGGGCCCGGGTCGGTCGCCGTCCAGCTGCGCACGCGCACACCGTGTTCGGCGAACCAGTCCCCGAGCTCCTCGTAGGGATCGAAGACGGCGATCTCGGCGGACGGGGGCGCGGGCGTGCCCACGGCCAGGATGCGGTCGGCGACCTCGAGGCCACCGGAGACGGCATGGACCTCGTAGAGTCCCGCGTCCGGCGGCACGATGGCGCCGGCGCCTCCCCGCCACGCCTCCCAGCCGTCGCGGTGGAGGGTGACGGTGGCCTCCGTCGGGCCGTCGCTTCCGCGCGGACCGATCACCTCGACCTCCGCGCGGTGGGGCCGTCCGGCGCGCATGACCCGCGGCAGGGTCCGGAAGGCGAGAGCCCGGGGCTGGTTCGCGCGATGGATCGGCGTGGGGTCACCGACCGGTGAACGGTCGGGGGCCACGATCCCGGAGGTTCCCACCCGGTGGTGCTGGTGCCAGCCGTTCAGGGTGAGGCCGTCGATGTCGGGATGCCGGCGGTGTGCCTCGATCAGCCGCGCGAACCCGTGCGTCTGCACCTCGGCGGTGCCGCGGCAGAAGGCATCGAGCCCGCCGAGGCGGCCGTCGGGATCGGCGGCAGCCAGGCCGTCCTCGAGGATCTCGATCCAACGCCGCCAGCGCCCGGCGGGGGTGTCGTCGGGGGCTTCGGATGGGAAGGCGGCCGCGATCTCGCGGAGGCGTCCGAGCGAGGTGAAGCAGGCGGACTCGCCGTCGATGGTCAGCATCGGCTCGGGGGGCGGGGCGATCTCGACCTCGGTGGCCACCGACTCCTGCCAGATGTTCGGCCAGCAGAACACGCGGTGGTAGTCCCAGGAGCGGCGCCGCTCCTGGTCGAACGGGCGCAGCATCGGCGTTTCGCCCCAGCCGCTGGTGAAAGTCGTGAGCCGCGAGTCGTCGACGGACCGCAGCGCCTCGAGGGAGGCGTCGACGTACTCCGGCCAGGAGGCCATGTCCACGTCGTGCCACTCGTTGGCCATGTTCCACCACGCCAGACACGCCCGGCTGCGGTCGCGGCGGGCGAGCCGCCGGATCCGTTCCAGCGCCAGCGCGAGCACGAACGGACGGCTCTCCGGGCGGCAGGAGGCGAACATCGGTCCGCCCACCGCACCCGGTTCCTGGTACAGCAGCAGGCCGTGGGCCTCGAGGGCGTCCTGCAGTGCGGGGGTCGAGGGGCACCGGTGGGCGGTGAAGGTGTTGTGGCCGAAGGCGAGCATCGAGGCGACCTCGCGCTCCACGTCCCCCTCGGAGGGGATCGGCCCCCGCCGGTAGTGCCCCCAGGAGATCGCCGACGCGACGCGCAGCGGCTCGCCGTTGAGCACGAGGCGGGCGTGGGCGACGTCGAGCAGGCGGAACCCGAAGGGCACGGTGGCCGTGTCGTGGTCGTCGTCGAGGGTCACGCGGCAGGTATAGCGGTTGGGCTGGCCCGGTCCGTACGGACGCGGCTGCTCGACGTCGAAGGCGAAGGCGCTCGTGCCGCCGGCCGCCGTGCGCTCCTCGGTGGCGAGGATGCGTCCGTCCGGATCCGCGATCTCGACGCGCAAGGAGGCCGGTCCGGAGGCTTCGACCTCCACGTCCACCAGCGCCCGGCCCAGCTCCCGGTCGGGCCGGGCCCACACGTCGGCGATCCGGCGTCCACCGGTCTCGTGGGCCTCGATCGGTTGCCACGGGCCCCCGAAGGCGTGGCTGGCCGGCAGCTCGAAGGAGCCCCAGGACACGGGACGGATGTCGTCCCAGGTGTCGCCGCCGCCGGGATCGGTGACCCGCAGGTCGAGCCGGTGGGTTCCCGCCGTCGCGAGCTCGTCGGGGACCCGCACCTCGAAGGGCGTCAGCCCCTCGAGGTCGACGGCGATCCGCTGCCGGTCCCAGAAGACCTCCGCCAGCAGGCGGACACCACCGAACCGCAGGACGAGGCCGCCGGCCCCCTCGCATGCGACTTCTGTGGACCACCAGGAGACCCCGCGGTAGCCGTGGGCGAGGTCGTAGGTCGTCGACGGGACGCGGACCGCCTCACCCGAATCGAGGGTGGCCCAACCACCCGACGGCTCGACGACCGGCAGGCGGTCGAGGCGGGCGAGGTCGGCGTCCTCCCACCGGGCGTGCTCGTCCAGCCGGAACGACCAGTCGTCCAGCGGACGGCGTCGCTCACCGGACATCGGAGAGCACCAGCGTCACGTGCGAGTGGGGTTTGAGGACGAGATGCAGCTCGTCGGCGGCGTCCACGGTGACCGGTGTGGGGACCACCCGGTCGGGAGCGTCGGGGTCGTTGCCGGCGAACGGATCGTCGTGCCACAGCTCGGTCGCCTCCACCCCGCCGGGGGCCGAGGGCAGCAGGACGCGAGCCTCGCAGGGTTCGGTTCGCGATCGGTTCACCAGCGAGACGTGCAACCGCCGGGCCTGCTCGTCGTAGGTCGCGGCGGCGTCCAGCGCGGGCAGCGATCGAGCCTCCACCACGGGGGCCTCGACCTCCTCGGATGTGTCCACGGCCACGTCCAGGGCGTCGGATCCGGCGTTGGCCACGGCGGTCGCCAGCGGGTGGAAGATCGTGTGGCGCACGAGCCCCTCGGGGGTTGTGAGGATCGGGGCGATCACGTTCACCATCTGCGCCTGGGTGGCGAGGGTGACCTTCTCCGGGTGCCGCCACAGCACGTGCAGCCACGAGGCCACGGCCAGCGCGTCCTTCAGGTCGTAGGGCTCCTCGAAGCGGGAGTCGATCCCCGCCCGGGCCGAGAATCCCGACTCGACGAGCTTGGCGGGATCGAGCTCGCCGACCGGGAAGGTGCGGTACCAGACCCCCCACTCGTCCACGGCGATGGTGATCGGACGGGCCAGCCGCAGGGCCTTGCGGGCCGCGAGGCACATCCCGAAGGCGGCCACGATGTCGCGCTCGGCCGCGGCGGGTCCGGCGATCACGCGGTGGTAGGGGTCGTCGCCGCCGCTCCAGTAGAAGTGCAGGGACAGGTAGTCGATCGACCGTCCGGCCGACTTCAGGACGGTCCAGTTCCAGTCGGGGTCGGGGGCGCCCACGCCGACCAGCCGCACCGACGGGTCGGTCCATCGCAGGAGCTTGCCCCACTCACGGGCGGTCTCCCCATAGGACGCGGCGGAGGTGTGTCCGTGCTGCCACCAGCCGTAGACCTCGTTGCCGAGCCCCCAGATGGGAACGTCGTGGGGATCGGGATGCGGCCCCCGGCGCCGCTCGTCCGCCTCGGGGATCCCGGCGTCGGAGGCGTTGCAGTACTCGAGCCATGCCAGCGCCTCGTCGGCGGTGCCCGTCCCCATGTTGAGGTTCAGGTAGGGAGCGGCCCCCAGCATGCGGCAATAGGCGAGGAACTCCTCGGTGCCGAAGCTGTTGTCCTCGATGTTGGACCATGCCAGGTCGCGCCGTCGCGGGCGCTCCTCGACGGGGCCGATCCCATCCCGCCAGTGGTAGCCGGAGGCGAAGTTGCCGCCGGGCCAGCGCAGGACGCTCGGCTTCAGGGCCCGCGCGGCCTCCAGCACGTCGGTGCGGTAGCCGTCGGCGTCCGCCAGCGGTGATCCGGGCTCGTAGACGCCGTTGTAGATCGCACGTCCGATGTGCTCGATGAACTGCCCGTAGATCCCGTCGTCGATGCGGCCCCGGACCCGCCGGGGGTCAACGCGGACGTCCGCGCTGTAGGTCATGATCCTCTCGTCCTTCCCTTCAGCTTCGCTAGCGGGAGACCCCGTCCGTTAAGGTAACTTCTATCATTAGTGGGTTGCCAGGGGCGGGAGTGCGCGCCTGGAGTCCGAGGAGAGGTGGGCGACATGAGCGCGGACGGGTTCACGGTGGGGCATCTTCGCTGCGAGTACCTCGTCGACCCGCTGGGGATCGACGCCACCGAGCCCAGGTTCAGCTGGGTCCTCTCCTCGGATCGTCGGGACAGGCAGCAGTCGGCCTACCGGATCCTCGTGGCGTCCGACGAGGCGATCCTCGGACGCGACGAGGGCGACCTGTGGGACAGCGGCATCGTGCGCTCCGCCGACACGGCGCACGTCGTCTACGCCGGCGAGCCGCTCTCCGCCTACCAGCGGTGCCTGTGGCGGGTGCAGTGCTGGGACGACCTGGAGCGCGCCTCCGGGTGGAGCTCCACGGCGGTGTTCGAGATGGGGCACGACCCGGGAGCGTGGACGGCACAGTGGATCACCCTCGGCCCTCCCGACGGCGTGACCGACGACCTGCGCCCCAGCCCCCACCTCCGGCGCGCCTTCGAGGTCCGCAAACCCGTGGCCCGCGCGCGCGTCTACGCCTCCGCTCTGGGCCTGTACCGCCTCCACGTCAACGGGACCCCGGTGGGCGACGCGCGCTTCGCGCCGGGTTGGACCGACTACCGCACCCGCGTGCAGTACGAGACCTACGATGTGACCGGCCTCATCCGGTCCGACGGTGAGAACGCCATCGGTGTCGTGGTCGCCGACGGATGGTACGCGGGCCGGGTGGGCATCTACGGCCCCTCCTACTACGGGCACTGGCCCGAGGCCCTCCTCGAACTCCATCTGACCTACGAGGACGGCGAGGTCGAGACCGTGGTCACGGACACCTCCTGGCGGGCAGCGTACGGCCCGTACCTGCTCGCCGACCTGTTCTTCGGCGAGACCTATGACACGCAGAAGGAACTGGGAGGCTGGAGCGCAGCCGGGTTCGACGACGGTGGCTGGGAGCCGGCACGGGCCGGCCGGGGGACCGGAGGGAGGCTCGTCGCCCGCTACGCGGAGCCCGTCCGGGTGATCGAGGAGCTTCCGGCGCTCGAGCGCACCGAGCCCGAGCCCGGCCGCTACATCTTCGATCTCGGGCAGAACATGGTGGGGGTCGTGCGCCTGCGCGTGCAGGGCCCGGCGGGGACGCGGGTGACGATCAGGCACGGGGAGATGCTGGAGGCCGACGGAACCCTGCACACCGCCAACCTGCGGTCCGCGAAGGCCACCGACACCTACGTCCTGCGCGGCGGCGGCGAGGAGGTCTACGAGCCGACCTTCACCTTCCACGGGTTCCGCTACGTCGAGCTCGCCGGGTATCCGGGCGAGCCCCCGCTGGACGCCGTGACCGGTGTGGTCCTGGCATCCGCGACACCCGAGACCGGATCGTTCCGGTGTTCCCACGAGCTCGTGAACCGGCTGCAGGAGAACATCCGGTGGGGGCAGCGCAGCAACTTCCTCGAGGTGCCCACCGACTGCCCGCAGCGCGACGAGCGGCTGGGGTGGATGGGCGACGCGCAGATCTTCGTCCGCACCGCGTGCTTCAACGCCGACGTCGCCGCCTTCTTCACGAAATGGATGAACGACGTCACCGACGCGCAGTCGCCTCAAGGGGCCTTCCCCGACATCGCGCCGCTGATCGATGTGAAGCAGGGGATCCATCCGAACATGGACTTCAGCGCGGGCGATCCGGCATGGGGGGATGCCGGTGTGATCGTCCCCTGGACGATCCACAGCTGGTTCGGCGACCGCCGCATCCTCGAAACCAACCTCGAGGCGATGAAGCGCTGGGTCGCCTACATCCACGAGGCCAACCCGGATCTGCTGTGGCGCGAGCGGACCGGCTACGGATACGGCGACTGGGTGTCGATCGACGAACAGACGCCGCTGGAGGTCGTATCCACGGCGTTCTTCGCGCACAGCACCGATCTGGTGGCGCGGTCGGCACGCGTCCTCGGTCGTGCAGCGGAGGCGGAGGAACACGCACGTCTGCACGAGCGGATCCGGGAGGCGTTCATCACGGCCTTCGTCGACGACCACGGGCGCGTCCACGGCGACACCCAGACCGCGTACATCCTCGCGCTGCGGTTCGGCCTGCTGCCGGACGAACGGCGTGAGGAGGCCGTCTCGCATCTCGTGGCCCGGCTCCGGGATCGCGGGTGGCGGCTGGCGACCGGATTCGTGGGCGTGGCGCACCTGCTTCCCGTGCTCACCGACGCCGGCCGTGTGGACGTCGCCTACCGGCTCCTGGAGCAGCAGGGTTGCCCCTCCTGGCTGTACCCGGTCCTCAACGGGGCCACCACCATCTGGGAGCGGTGGGACGCGTGGACCCACGAGCACGGCTTCCACGAGTCGAGCATGAACTCGTTCAACCACTACGCCTTCGGATCGGTGGGGGAGTGGCTGTACGCGGTGGTGGGTGGCATCGAGCTCGACCCGGATCGTCCGGGCTACGAGCACGTGGTCATCCGCCCGCGGCCCGGTGGGAGCATCACGTGGGCCGAGACCGCCTACACCTCGATCCGGGGGCCGATCTCCTGCGCCTGGCGCCGCTCCTCCGACGCCGTCGACCTCGACGTCGAGATCCCAGCGAACGTGAGGGCCACCGTCCACGTCCCGGCCCCCGAGGGGTGGAGTGTGACCGAGGGGGGCCGTCCGGCGTCCGAGGCCGAGGGGGTGCGGCCCGCGGGGCCGTCCTCCTTCGAGGTGGGGTCCGGTCGCTACAGCTTCCGCGCCGTGCCGGCCTAGCTCGGGACCGCCGGCTCGTCGGTGATGGTGTGCTCGCGGTCGAGCTCCACGTCGGTTCCGTCGATCGAGCCTGTGAGCGACAACGTCTCCAGGATGGAGATGCCGCCGAACTGTGGTGCGATCACGCGCAGGGACGAGAAGGCGGCGTTCACCGTGGGTCCGCTGATCATCGCCTCGGAGATGTCGATGTACCAGCCCTGGAGGACGTTGCCGCAGGCGTCCACGTTCGCCCGGGATGCCAGCCGGGTACCCTCCGGGTCGTCGGGGTCGGGGATCTCCATGCCGACCTTCACCCGGAGGTACATCGCGGTCATCGTCAGCGGGTCGTAGCCGGCGGTCAGGAACTCGGTGCCGCCCTGGAGCGGCAGCGGCGCGACGACCAGCGGGACCTCCGGAGCGAGGTGCGTCGTGGACCCGTCGTCGAGCGTGAGCGTGAGGGCGGTGAGGAACAGCCCCTGGTCGGGCACCGCCGGTCCCGGGGGAGCGCCGGCATCGGGGATCTCCTCACCCTCGACCTCGCTGGGCGGACTCACCGGTTCGACGGGCACGGGCAGCTCGTCGCTGACCGAGGACTGGACCACCTCGTAGGCGGTGGTGATCGTGATGCCGTCGCCTTCGTCGGTCACCTCGAACGTGAAGGCATCGGGGTCGTCGTCGACCTCCACGTCGTGGACGCGCCTGGCCACGGTGGGCTCCGTGGTCTCAGCGGGAGCTTCGAGCGTCCCGTCGTTCACCCACAGCCCCGGCCGGAAGGCGTAGGTGGCTTCCACGGGGACGGCGTCGACGCGGCCGCGGGCCTCGCGTTTGGCGAAGTCGAAGGGCCCCGCCCGGGGGCAGTCCACCTCCACCGCGATCTCCTCGGGACCGGCGGGAGCGGCTCCGGACTGCGTGCGGACGGGGGCCCGCTGGGGAGGAGCGGGCTGCGCGGACGGCACCGTCGCGCTCGCGTTGCTCTGGTCCCCCAGCAGGACGTCGCTCGGGAACTCCTTCACCCCGACGGCGACGGGCACGCGGGGTCCGGCGCACCCCGAGGCCAGCACGAGCAGGCACGTGACGAGGGCCGTCTGCCGCAGGATCTTCCGGTTGATCACGCTCGCTCCCGGTTCGTCCAGTTTCCGACTACTTCTCATCCAGGTATACGGTTGAGGCGCTCAGATGTTTCGTTCGGAGCGGCGGATGTGCAGGCAACCATCTATCCTTGCCCCCTGATGAGCGCGCCGACCGGTAGGCCCACCCCCGAAGAGCTCGAACGGCTGCTCGCCGGGCTGACGGAGGCGCGCCGCCGCGGGCGTCCGCAGCCGCTCACCGCCCATGATCGCCGGCTCCTCACCGCCGCGGTGGCCGCGATGCGGTCGGCGGGGCTGGGGGCCGGGGAGATCGCGCGGGCGCTGCGGATCAAGCCGAGGGCGCTGGATCGGATCGATGCCGCCGCCCGTCGCATGACCGCCACGGTCGACGGCGAGACCGCGGCGCGCTGGGCCGACTGGGCCCGCGCCCGCATCGCGCGGAGGACGCGGACCACGAAGGCGATCGTCTCCGGGCGAGCGGTCGTGAAGCGCTGGGGCACGGTGACGGCGCTGGATGAGGCGACCTTCCGGATCTCCCCGGGCGTCACCGGGCTGCTGGGCGCGAACGGCGCGGGGAAGACCACGCTGCTCGGCGCGCTGCTCGGCCTCCACCGCGTGGACGCCGGCCGCCTCGAGGTCGCCGGACTAGACCCGTGGACGGCCGGGCCCGAGGTCCGTGCCCGCGTCGGCTACGCGCCCGAACACGACGCGCTCCCCGAGGACGTGCAGGCCAACGACTTCGTCCGCCACATGGCCGAGATCCACGGCATCCCCCACCGGGAGGCCACGGGCCGCGCCAGCGATGTGCTGTTCCTCGTGGGCCTGGGCGAAGAACGGTTCCGGGCCCTCGGGACGATGTCCACCGGACAACGGCAGCGGGTGAAGCTCGCGCAGGCGATCGTCCACGACCCGGTGCTCGTGCTGCTCGACGAGCCGACCAACGGACTCGACCCCGGACAGCGCGACGGCATGCTCCACCTGATCCGGCGGATCGGCTCGGAGCTGGGGATCAACGTGATCCTGTCCTCCCACCTGATCGACGAGGTGGAGCGCGTCTGCGATGCGGTGACGATCCTGGCCTCCGGCCGTGTGGTCGCCGAGGGGCGGCTGGACGAGCTGCGGGCCGCCGGTGACGACCTGATCGTCGAGGTGGACGGGTCGATATCCGAGTTCGTGGAGATGCTCACAGGCATGGGCGAGGACGCCACCGTGGACGGGCTGCGGGTGATCGTGCCCGTGACCGACGAGGCGACGGTGGACCGCGTCCGCGATGCCGCCGTCGCCGCCGGCGTCGGGCTCCGGCGGATGGTGCGCCGGTCGGCGACCCTGCACGACGTCTACCTCGGGACGGGCTCGTGACCACGCCGTCGGCCCGCGTTCTCGACCGGGGCTACCGGCGCTACGAGGGCGACCGTCTCGGCCCCCGGGGGGCCGTCAGGAGCCTCGCGGTCCACAGCCTCAAGCGGGCCCTCGGGATGCGGCGCCCGTTCTGGGTGAAGCTCCTGCCGATCCTGACCGTGCTCATCGCCTACCTGCCGGCGGCGTTGTTCGTGGGTGTGGCGGCACTGCTGCCCACCCCGCCCGGCCAGCTTCCCAGTTACCACGGCTACTACGGCTTCATCCTCGTGGCGATGATCCTGTTCACGGCGCTCGTCGCGCCGGAGATGCTGTGCACCGACCGCCGGTCCGGTGTGCTCGGGATGTACCTCGCTTCGCCGCTCACCAGGGACACCTACCTGCTCGCCAAGGCGATCTCGCTGGCGGCCGTGCTGCTCGTGGTCACCCTCGGGCCGCCGCTGGTGCTCCTCCTGGGGTTCGTCATGGTGGGCGTGGGACCGGACGGGCCCGGCGACCTGTTGCTCCTGATCCTGCGGATGCTCGCATCGGGTGCGGTCCTGGCGCTCTTCTACGGATCGCTGTCGCTGGCGGTGTCCTCGTTCACCGACCGGCGGGGGTTCGCGTCGGCGGGCATCATCCTCCTGCTGGTGGGAAGCGGCATCGCCACCAACGTCCTCCGTGAGGTGCTCGGGGCTCCCGAGTGGGTCCACGTCCTCAACCTGGGTCAGGTGGCCGTGGAACTCGTCCAGCGCATCTACGGTCAGGCGGGGGAGCGCGATGTCGCCATGGCCACGCTCGTCGTGGCCGTGGCCGCGCTCACGGCCGCGTCGGCGTGGCTGGTGCGCTGGCGGTACAAGCGGATGGACGTCTCACGATGATCAGCGTCGAGGGGGTCACGAAGTGGTTCGGGGACGTGGTCGCGCTGTCCGACGTCTCCTTCGAGGTCGGTCCCGGGGTGACGTCGCTGCTCGGCCCGAACGGCGCAGGCAAGTCGACGGCGCTGCGGGTGATCTGCGGCCTGACGGGCCCCTCCCGCGGCAAGGTCCGCGTGCTCGGACACGACCCGCGCACCGTACCGTCCCTCGGAGGCCGCCTCGGCCTCGTCCCCCAGCAGGAGGCGCTCCCCGAGACGCTGTCCGCCGTGGAGTTCGTGGCCGTCGTTGCCGGCCTGGGGAAGGTCGACCGGCCGAAGGCGGCCGCCGAGGCGGCGCTGCGTAGCGTCGGCCTCGACCCCGGTCTGCGGCGCCGGCTGCGCACGTACTCCAAGGGGATGCGCCAGCGGGTGAAGATCGCGCAGGCGCTCGTGGGCGAGCCCGAGGTGCTGGTGCTCGACGAGCCGTTGAACGGCCTCGATCCGCGGCAGCGGCTGGCGATGATCGAGCTCTTCCGCCGGATCGGCGACCAGGGCCGGTGCGTGCTCGTGTCCAGCCATGTGCTCGACGAGGTCGAACGGTGGGGATCGGACGTGCTCGTGCTCGGCGAGGGACGCCTGGTGGCCGAGGGCGACTTTCGTGCGATCCGGGAGTTGCTCGACGACCGTCCCCATCGCATCCGTGTGGTGGCCGCCGGTGCCCGCCGTCTGGCCGGCGGGCTGATCGACGCGGGCCTGGCTTCCGGGGTGCAGGTCGAGTCGCCGGAGGCCGTCGTGCTCGAGACCACGGAGGTCGCGGACCTGCGCAGAGCGATCCCGCGGATCGCCGCCGAGGGTGGTCTGCGCCTCCGGGAGGTCACCCCGCTGGACGACGACCTCGAGAGCGTCTTCCGCTATCTCGTGGGGCGGGGGACGTGAGCGCGGCGTACCTGCTGTTCGTGCGCGGAGCCTCCAGCCGCGGACGGCTCATCGCGATGATCGCCGCGGGACTGTTCGTGCTCGCTCTCGGTGCCGCCGTCGGCCTCGACGCCGATGCCCCGCCGGAGGCCCCCTTCGACCTCGTGGTCACCCTCGGGTTCGCGCTCCTGATCCCGGTGGTGGCACTCACCTACGCGTCCGCCGCTCTCGGCGACCCCGCAGAGGACGGCACGCTCGTCTACCTGTGGCTGCGTCCGGTCGCGCGGTGGCGGCTGGTGGTATCGGCAGCCGCAGGCGTGTTCACCGTGGTACTGCCGCTCGTGCTCGTGCCGGTCGCCGGTGCGGCTCTCCTCGCGGGCCGGGATGCCTCGCTGGTGCTCGGCGCCCTCGCCGGCACCGCCGTGGCCACTGCTGCCTACATCTCCGTGTTCCTCGGCCTGGGACTGATCGTCCAGCGCTCGTTCTTCTGGGGCCTGCTGTACGTGTTCGTGTGGGAGGGCGCGGTGTCCTCGGTTGGCGGAGCGGCGGCGCGCGGCTCCGTCCGCCTGTACGCCCAGGCGCTGCTGGCGGATCTGTCGGGCCGTCCGATGGATCCGCTCGTACCGTCCCTCGGCGTTGCAGTCGCGGCGCCCCTGGCCGTCGCCGCCCTCGCCCTGGCGCTCGTGTTGTGGCGCCTGGCCCGGATGGACATCCGCTGACGAACGGAGGTTGTGAGCATGACGGAGGCTGTGGACGGCTTCGCGCGCGAGGTGGACCCCGTGCGCATCACCGGTGTGGACCTGTTCCCCATCGAGATCCCGACGCCGGCCGAGGAGCTGGAGCGTGGGGTGGTCAATACCTATCCCGTGGTGCGGATCGACACCGACGCCGGCGTGCGGGGCTGGTCCTTCGCGGGGCCGCCGGCCGACCTGCTCGAGTCGCGGATCCGTCCAGCGCTCGTGGGCCGGAGCCTGTTCGCGGTGGAGGACCACCTCCGGGCCGGTGTGGTCGACTGGCTGGGCCTGGAGCACGCGATCTGGGACGCGATCGGGAAGGTCGCCGGGCAGCCCGTGTACCGGCTGCTCGGTGGGAGCAAGACCGCGATCGACGCCTATCTCACCAGCGTGTGGATCGGGAACCCCGACCAGTCGCACGTCGCCTTCGATGACCAGGCGGCATGGGCGGTGCAGGTGAAGGAGGCCGGGTACCGGGGGATCAAGATCCGCGCCTGGCGTCCGGACCCGATCGACGACGTCCGCGCCTGCGGGGTGATCCGCGAGGCGGTCGGCGACGACTTCGAGATCATGGTCGACCGGACCGCGGACTACGTCGGGCACGTCTGGGACTACGACACCGCGCTCGCGGTGGCGCGGGGGCTCGAGAAGCACCGGGTGGGGTGGCTCGAGGAGCCGCTTGCGCGCGACGACTACGAGGGTACGGCGCGGCTCACCCGCGAAACCGACATCACGATCAGCGGCGGCGAAGGGTACACGGGACTCGCTGCCTGGGCCGCATGCGTCCGCCACGGCGCGTACGATCTGTGGCAGCCGGACGCGCAGTTCGCGGGCGGGATCCTGATGGTGCAGAAGGTCGCCTCGATCGCCCAGGCTTTTGGCAAGCGCTGCTTCCTCCACGGCAACCTCGGACTGAAGCAGGCGGCGTGGCTCCAGTGCTCGGCGATCCTGGGGGCCGAATGGCACGAGCTCGTCTACGTGAACCCGCCCTTGTGGCCGCAGGAGCACTGGGCGCCGGGGCTGAAGGTGCTGAACCAGGACGAGATCTTCGTGATCCGCGACGGCCGGATCCACGTCCCTCAGCGGCCCGGTCTGGGCCTTGATGTGAACGAGGACGCGATCGAGGAGTTCCGGGTGAGGTGACCGTGGACGAGCGTGATGACCTGACCTCGGGCGAGACGATCGGCACCTGCGAGCAGTGCGGAGCGCGCACGCCGTGGAGCCGGCTCGAGTCGCGGAACATCCAGCGTCGGGTTTCTGCGCTCCGGTTGAGCGACGACTCGTGGGTTCGGGACGCGCTGATCCTGGCGTGGTTCGCGATCAGCATCCCGCGGTTCTTCCTCCACCCGTTCCACGTGTTCGGTGAGGGACGGCTCGCCACCACGGAACTGTGCCCGGAGTGCTCCGAGCAGTACACGCGCAAGATGAGGCTCACGTACCGTGCCATGGGGGCCGGGGTCGCGGTGTACGCGACCCTGGCCGTCGTGCTTCTTACGTGGGCATTCAGTCGGATGTATCCGGGCTGAGGGTCTCCTGGTTCAGGAGATCGAGATCCTCTGTGGTGAGTTCGAGGGCTGCGGCCGCGGCGCTGTCGACGATTGTCTCGGGGCGGCGTGCGCCGGGGATCGGGATCACGACCGGCGCGAGGGACAGCTCCCAGGCGAGCGCCACCTGCTGCGGCGACACGCCATGTGACTCCGCGACCTTCGCGAACGCCGGATTCTTGTTCCCCAGCTCCCGGGCCCGCTGGCCGAGCCCGCCGAGCGGCGAGTACGGGAGAAAGGCGATGCCGAGCTCCTCGCAGCGCCGGAGTGCGGGGAGGTTGGAGCGGTCGCCGGGGTTGAAGCGGTTCTGGACGCTGACGATGTCCGCCACCGTCCGCGCCTCCTCGAGCTGGTCGACGCTGACGTTGCACAGGCCGATGTGGCGGACCCTGCCCTCGTCCTGCAGCTCCTTGAGCGTTCCGATCACCTCCACCCACGGGACGTCGTCCGGGACCCCGTGCGTCTGGTAGACGTCGATGGTCTCGACCCCGAGGGCTCGGGCGCTCGTCTCCCATTGATCGCGCAGGAACTCCGGACGGCCGCTGGACTGGAAGTCGTTCGCGAAGTCCACGTGCCCGGAGACGCCCGCAACCCGCTTCACGACGCACTTCGTCGCGACGACGACCTCCTCGCGGGGACCGTCCCAGCTCGAGATGGCACGGGCGATCAGGGCTTCGTTGTGGCCCTGCTCGGTGCCCGAGGGGATGTAGCAGGACGCGGAGTCGACGAGCCGGACGCCGGCGTCGAAGGCCGCATGGAGGGTCCGCACCGACTCCTCCGCGGGGGCCGGGTCGGCCACCGACATCCCAGCACAGCCGATACCGATGGGGTAGACGGGGAGGTCGGCGATGGATCGCATGGTCACGCTCCTGAGTCGCATGGGGGTCGGAAGAAGACATCGTCGCCGGAGGGCCAGGTGCCGAGGGAGTGCCGGCTTCCCCCGTCCACGTAACAGAGCGTCCCGCTGCCTTCGTCCGCGTACGGGCTGCGAGCGGTGTTGGACCACCAGTACTCTGCCGCGTCGATGGTCATCGAATGTGAGCCGCCCTTGAACCCGACCTTCCCGGCCATGATCGGATGGTCGGGGTTGGGGAACGTCGTGCGATGGAGAGCCGCCGCGAAGGTCTCCGGAGTGAGGTGTGGTCCCGCCATCTGGATACCGGACGCCAGCAGGAGCAGTGAACGGTACTGGACGTTGAGTCCCGCAAGGAGCACCGATGCCTCCTGGGACCGGGGCCGGGAGGGATCGGCTTCCTGCACGGCCCACCAGGACGGGCTCGCCTCGAGTGGAACCTGCCGCGGACGGAAGGCCAGACCGAAGGTGCTGGCGAGCTGATTGGGCTCGTTGGCCAAGGCGCGGATGGTGAAGTTCGTGTCCTGCACGAGGTAGGTCGAGGTGAGCCACTCGGGGAAGTAGCCTTGGCTCGTGGCCGCCCGGTACATGTTCCCGGTCTGCGTGATGTGACAGAGGCAGATCACGGAGGTCACGCCCGCCGCCTTGAGTTGCAGCACCGCATTGGTCGCGTTCTGGGCTGCCGCCGAGTCGGTCGGCGAGGTCCCGGAGAACTCGATCCGCTCCGCTACCTGTTCACCGCAGGCCGACAGCTCTGCTTCGACGGGGTCGGTCGACGCCGGCACCTCCGGGAAGGTCTTGATCAACACGATCCCGAACCGGCGTTGCTGGCCCTGCAGAACCGGATCGCCGGAGTGCCGGGCTGCGTTCCCCGACAGGCGCCGGCAGGCCCATCGGCCGATGTTGCGGAACATCTCGTCGCCGGCCATCGGGTACTGCCAGATGTACGGAGCGCGGTCCACCATCCAGGGCTCGCTGAAGTTCACCTCGTGGGCCGCCGAAAGCAGCGTGCGGCGTGCCAGTTCCTCGTAGTAGTGGAAGCCGCTGGCGGCGGACTGGTCGGTGGATGCGAATGCGTTGTGCAGCTCGTCGACGTCCTGGGCGGCGGCCCGTTGGCCCTCGGGGCTCCCGTTCGGCGTCTCGATCTTCACGACCCGCAGCTTGCGTCCGTAGAACTCGAAGCGGTTGTTGAAGAAGGACTGCAGCAGGCGGAGCTCGTCGTCGCCCCCGTCCGGTGCGGCGATGGTCACCGTGTCACGTGTCACGCCTTTCCAGGTGGCGCCGCCGTTGTCGCCTTCCCAGTAGGGCACACACGGCGGCGACTGCGGATCCTCGATCTGCCGCGGTGGGTCACCGATGCAGCGTCGCACGCGGGCGACGTCGATGACCTCACGGTCGGGCCCCGTCGTGTCGGGGGCCGGGGTGGGCAGGGAGGCGGTGCGATCCCCGAGCAGACCGCCTTCGCCGGAACCGAAGTCACTCGTCTGTTCGACGGGAGCATCCTCGATCTGCTCGACGGCCTGCGGAGCGAACTCGGCGATGGTCGGGGGCGGGGGTTGGGTCTGGCTCATGGCCACGACGCCCACGACCAAGACCAGCACGAGGGTGATCGCCGTGTAGACGAAGCCGGGGGTCCGGGGCTTGGGGGCCTGCGGAACGGAGCTGCCCAACGCTGCCACGACACCCTCCCGATGGGTAGCTACTTCTAGTACAAGCTTACGTGCAGTCTATGCTCTGCCGGAGCGCCCCGTCCTCCGGCCATCCCATCCGAGGCGTCCGGGATATGAGGGTGAGTGGCCACTTCCGGCGCTCGTAGGTCCGCTCACCTGTCCGCAGCGAGCTTGCGGAGCTTGCGCTCGTCGAGTTCGAGGCCGAGGCCGGGCTTGTCGGGGACCGTGAGGCGTCCGTCGGTGAAACGCAAGGGTTCCTCGAAGAGATCCTCGAGCTCGGGTGCCGGTGGCCCGGTGAACTCCTGGGGCCGGTCGCAGAACTTCAAGGCCGCCACGACGTGGAGGTTGGCCGCCGTGCCGATCGTCGTCTGGGTCTGGTGGGGGACGAAGTCCTTGTTGTGCGTCTCCGCCAGGACGGCGATCTTGCGCATCTCGGTGATGCCACCGCACTTCACGACGTCGGGCTGGAGGATGTCCACCCGCCCGTGTTCGATCAGGTCGCGGAACTGCCATCGCGTGTACTCGTGCTCGCCTGCGGCCACGGGCATGTCGAGCGCATCGGCGACCCGTCCGAGGCCCGGGTAGTCGTACTGGGCGACGGGCTCCTCGTAGTGCCAGGCCCCCAGCGACTCGAGGCGCCGTCCCTGCCGGATGGCCGTGGGGACGGAGTATCCGTTGTTGGCGTCGAAGCTCAGCGGCACGTCGTCGCCGCACAGCTCCTTGCAGGCCTTGAACATCTCCCAGTCCTTCTCGGGGTCCATGTCGCGCCGGCCGACGAACCACGTCATGAGGATCTTGATGGCCCGGAACCCGAGCTGGAGTGACTGCTCGACGCGGCCGACCATCTCGTCCACCGTGGAATCGCCACCGCCGAACACGCTCCGGTACATCGTGACCTCGTCGCGGTAGCGTCCTCCCAGGAGCACGGATACGGGGAGGCCGGTCACCTTGCCGAGGATGTCCCACAGGGCGATGTCCACCCCGGCGATGGCCGAGGGATGGGCCCCCTGGGGGCCGAGCTTGTACAGGGCGAACAGCATCTTGTGCCACAGGCGGTCGATGTGCCGCGGATCCTCGCCGACGATCAATGGTTTCAGGGCACGATCCACGAAGTGGGCGATGACCGGGCCGTGCATCGGACTGCATTCGCCGATCCCGATCACCCCTTCGTCGGTTTTCACGCGGACGAAGATGTTTCCGGTCTGGAGCAGGGTGGGTTCGACGTCGGTGATCTTCAACTCAGCCTCCTAGAGCCTCACGCAGGAACTCGTCCTGGCCATCAGATGGTGCATACCGAGGGGGTAGTGATCGCTCCGAACGCGAGCAGGACCGCCCATCGCCTCGGTCCGGTGTCCGAGGTGTTGCGCCCTGCATCGGCACGCATCGCGGCAGTCATTCCCTTCTAGTAGCAGGCTCCCTCGAACAGAGGGATCTCCTCGGTCGGCCATGTTCCGGAGCGGTAGCGCGTCCCGCGCTGCGAGTAGCAGAAGGTGCCCTGGAGGTTGTTCGTCCTCGAACGCTGGGCCCCGTTCCACCACTTGACGGCGGCGTCGTCGAAGAAACTGCGATCGGCTGATCCGAAACCGACGCAGGCTTGGAAGTATGGAGGCCCGCCGCACCCGGGATTCGGGAACTGCGCACGGAACAGTCCATGCTGGAACGTCTCGGGATTGAGGTCCGGTCCTGCCATCTGGATCCCCGAGCTCAGCAGGAGCAGCGGCCAGTAGAGATAGAAGTTCCGGGCCCCATCCACCTGTCCGTTGAAGCCGGGATCCGCTTCCTTCATGGCCCAGCCGATGGGTCGCTCGTCGGGGGGCAGGATCTTGTTCTGGAAGTCGATGCCGAACATCTGGTCACACTGCTCGCGGGCCGTCGAGCTCTGGCATGGGATGTCCTCGATGGCGTTCGCGAAACTGGTGGGCAGCCATTCCGGGAAGTACCCCTGTTGCGTCGCGGCCCCCATGACACCGGTCAGGATCGACCACGCGTCCATGAAAAGAAATACGGACGTGACGCCACGCTCCCGGAGGCGCAGGACCGCGGTTGCTCCATCCGACCGTTCCTGCCCGTACCTGATCTCGGTTTCGGTCTCGATCTCGGCTCCGCACCGTGCCAGCTCCTGTTCGAGTGGTGCGACGTCAGGCCGGCTGCCGTCTTCGTTCACCCCCACGAGGAGCCCGAAGACCCGCGTCTGGTCGGCCTCAGCGCCTCGTGCGAACCGGGCGGGTTTACCGGCCACCTGGCTGCAAGCGAAGGACCCGATCGTTTGGGCGTTGATGCCGGATCCCGGCTGGATGCCCCATTGGTACGGCTGGTGCCGGACGAAGTGGTCCTCGCCGACCAACAGGCCCCAACCGGAGGCCACGCTGACGATCTGCCGCCGCGCGAGCGCGTCCATGTAGTGGTACTCCGCGCCGTTCTGCTCGCTGTACGGCGTGGACGCGAAGGGCTGGATCTCCTGATCCACGCCGTCGGCGTCGGCCCGTTGTTGCGAGGGGTCGATCGAGTTGTCGGCGGCTGCTTCCGCTCCCGGGTAGCGGAAGAGGGCCAGCTTGCGCCCGTAGAATTCGAAGCGCCTGTTGAAGAACGCCTCGAGCGCCCGTGCCTCACGGGACAGCTCCTCCGATCCCGGGATCCACGGAACAGCGATCCGGATCTCGTCGCGGGTCACGCCCTTCGAGGTCGATCCGCCGTTGTCTCCCTCCCAGTACGGTACGCAGGGCGGCGACTGCGGATCTTCGATCTGCCGCGGCGGGTCGCCGATGCACCGGCGGACCCGGGGGACGTCGATGGGCGGAGCCCCTCCGGTGTCGTCGTCGGGGCGAGGCGTCGGTGCCGCGGTCCGGTCACCGAGGGTTCCGTCCTCCCCGGTCCCGAACTCGCTGGTCTGCTCGTCCGGCGCGTCCTCGATCTGCTCGACCGCCTGCGGGGCGAACTCGGCGATCGTCGGGGGCGGGGGCTGCGCATGCGTGAGGGACACGATGCCGACGAGGAGGACGACGACCAGGGTGATGGCTGTATAGAACAGTCCGGGGGTCCGGGGTCTGGTGCCTGGTCGATCCTTCACAGGCTTCGCTCCATATTTGTCCTCTTCTCTGCTAAGTGTCCAACAAGGTGGTCAGGGGTTCAAGCCCACCTGCTCGGTGCAGGCGTGCTCCTCGAGCCAGGCGCGCAGCGGGACGTCGGTGCCTCCGTACCGGCTCTGGTTCGATCCCGCCCCCAGGAGTTGCGCGCGGATCGGCGTTTCGCCTTCCTGGAGGGGCGTGAGGTCGGTGTCGTCCTTGCGCCAGATCCAGCGGTAGCCGTACCCGAGGGTGACGATCTTGCGGGTCACGTCCGACCGGTTCGGGCTGGCCGCATGCCAGATGCGCCGGTCGAACAGCAGTGCGTCGCCGGCTTCGGCGCACACCTGGATCGCCCCTTCGGGAGGCGACCCGTCGTCGGGTCGCTCCAGGGTGTCCTGGGTGTGGCTCCCGGGGACGAGGCAGAAGTTGCCCATGCCCTCCTGCGAGCAGTCCGACAGGAACCAGGCGCACTTCATGGAAAGCCGGGGCCGGGGACTGCCTCCGTCCAGTTCCGCGTTCACGCGTCCGGAGTCCTGGTGCCAGGTGAGCGTGGGATACCTCACAGCCTCGCCCCGTTCAGGGGGTGTCACGATCAGATGACAGTGGTAGATGGCGATGTTCCATCCCAGGATCCCCCAGATCTTGGGGAAGGTCGTCGGGCAGTCGAGGAGATCGCGGAACTGCTTCCCCTCGTACAGGAACGGGTGGAAGATCAGCGGTGTTCCCGGATCGTGTCCGCCGCCGACCTCCCGCTCGAAGATCTCGCCGGCCGCTCCGGCGAGGGCGTTGACGTCCTCGCCGGGGAGGGCCCTCGGTATCAGCAGGTAGCCGAGCTTTTCGAACTGGTTGTGTTCCTCTTCGGTGAGGGCATGCTGCAGGCACGCGGTGTCCATGATCCCTCCCTTGGCCCGGATGGCTACTTCTGATACAAGCATACCGATGCGCTGATCTGTCCCGCTCGTGTGGTCAGGGGGCGTGGACGCCGGATAACGGGGAGGACACCATGACCGATGAAGCCGCTTTCGGGGTCCAGGGGGCAGAGCCGGAACCGCCCGATCCCATGGTCGAGGGCCTGCGGGCGATGCCTCCCGATCGCGAGGTGAATCCGGGGACCACGGCCGGCGACGCGTTGCGGATCATGTCCGAGGAGCCGCCCGCGCCACCGGGCACCGTTCACCTTCCGCGTCAGGTGTACGGACGTGCCGGCGACGGGGGGCGGCCGCTGACGATGCACCTGTATGCCCGCGAGGATCCGCGTGACGTCCGGCCCGGGGTCGTGCTCGTGCACGGGGGTGCATGGCGTGAAGGCCGGGCCGAGTGGCTGCTGCACTACGCGAACCACCTCGCCGCCGCGGGCTTCGTCACGGCGAGCGTGCGCTACCGCCTGTTCCAGGAGGCGCCGTGGCCCGCGGCGCTGGAGGACGTCAAGTGCGCGATCCGCTGGATGCGGGCCCATGCCACCGACATCGGCCTCGATCCCGAACGCCTCGGTGGGGGTGGAGGATCGGCCGGCGGACAGCTCGTCGCATTGGCGGGATCGATCCCCGGACGGTTCGAGGGGACCGGCGGACACGACGGGGTTCCGAGCGGGATCCGGGCCGCCTTCCTGTGGTATCCGATGACGGATCTCGCGGCGGGCCTGCGGCATCCGCAGCTCAAGCCGGTGCTCGCGGACTTCCTCGGTACCGATGACGAACAGGTGGGGGCCGAGGCGTCGCCGATCACGTACGTCGCCGACGCCTGCCCGACGGAGTCGCTGTGCGGAGACCTCGACCCCTTCTATCAGATGGGAATCGTGCAGGCCTACCACGAAGCTCTGGATCGTCACGGCGTGCCCAACGAGCTGGTGACGGTGCCGGGCGTGGGCCACTCCTTCGACTACAACGCCGATCGGTGGGCATGGTGCGCCGAGCGGGCACAGTCGTTCTTCGAGCGCCTGCTGGGCCCGGTGCGCAGCGGCGTCGGGGAGCCGGGATGAGGCGCACCGGCCAGTCATCTGGCGACTTCACATATAAGATGATCTGAGTTCACCTGATGTTAGGGAAGGAAACCTGATGGATCATCGAACCCGCACGGGGGTGCTCGTCATCGCACTCGTCGCCACCCTCCTGGTCCCCGTTCCCACGGTGGGGGCCACGACCGTCCTCGGATCGGACGTTGTCCTGTTCGACTCCAACCGCACCGGCAACTACGAGATCTACCGGATGCAGGACGACGGCAGCGGGATCGCGCAGCTCACCACCGATCCCACCTACGACTCGTGGTGGCCGAAGATCTCACCCGACCGCACCCGGATCATGTTCGCGCGCACCCCGGCGGGTGTGCACGACCGCGACTACACGCAGGTGTCGACCTGGGTCATGAACGCCGACGGCACCGGCCTCACCGAGATCCTGCCGCTGGGGGCCTACGGCTGGGGCATCCAGGGCCATCCAGAGTGGTCACCGGATGGTACCGAGATCACCACGATGTGCGGGCCGGACACCAATTCGCAGATCTGCATCACCGATGCCGACGGATCCGATCCGCGGACGGTGACCAGCAAGGAGCACTCCACGCAGATCGATCCGTTCGAGAACGACGGCCGCCGCGGCGGGATGAACCTGGATCCGAGCTGGAGCCCCGACGGCGAGCACCTGCTTTTCGTCGGCTGCGCGGTGTTCACATGCTGGAACAGCCTCTACGACCTCTACCGGATCCGTGTGGATGGTACCGACGAGGAGCGGCTCACCTTGAGCGGCTTCCGCGACCACGACCCCTACTACTCACCGGACGGATCGCAGATCGCGTGGATCCGGGAGTCGGGGCATCCGCTGAAATGGGGGATCTTCGTGATGGACGCCGACGGTTCGAACCAGCGGGCGCTGATCGACGACGGCTCGATCAACTCCAAGCCGGGCTGGGGATTGGACTCCAACACGATCTGGTTCCACCGCTGGGCTTTGGGGACGACGCTCTTCAACGTGTGGCGGATCGACGTCGACGGCACCGGGCTCACCGAGGTGATCGAGCCCGAGCGCAACCTCGGCATCTTCGGCGAGTACGACAACGAGTTCCCCGTGAACTCGTCCTTCTAGCCGCAGTTGCCGTCGAAGAACGATCCGGGCCCCGTGGGCCAGGCCCCCTTTTGGTGCCGGACCCCGCCGTCCACGTAGCAGTAGGTTCCCGAGCCCTCGCTGTAGGGACCCCGATGATCGTCGCTCCACCAGATCTCTGCCGCGTCGGTGGTCATGGCGTGGGAACCGCCACCGAAGCCGACATCGCCGGCCATGATCGGATGGTCGGGGTTGGGGAACGTGGCGCGTTGGAGTCCGGCGGCGAAGCTCTCGGGGGTGAGGTTGGGCCCGGCCATCTGGATCCCTGATGCGAGCAACAGAAGGGCCCGGTAGTTGATGTTGAGCGGCGTACCACCGACGCTGGTTGCGTTCCCGCTCCCACCCTGGTCGGGATCGCCCTCCCGGACCCCCCACCACGACGGGTTGTCGCTCAACGGCACCTGCTTGGGGATGAAGGAGAGCCCGAAGATGCGCTCGCGCTGGTTCGGGGCGTCCACGAAGCTCTGGATCATGAAGTTGTAGTCGGACAGCAGGTAGGTGAGGATGACCCACTCCGGCTCGTAGCTCTGACCGGTCGCCGCCCGCTGCATCTGCCCCATCGCGATCGGCTGGCACAGGCAGAGGACCGTCGTCACGCCCGCCTGCTTCATCTGCAACGCGGCGTTGGTGGCGGTCTCCTGGTTGAAGACGCCCTCATCCCGGAAGTTGTAGCGGAGTTTGGGATCGGCTGTTGCTCCGCAGCGCTCGAGTTCCTGCTCCAGGGGCTCCCAGCTGATGTCGGCTTCGGGTTGGTAGGTCCACAGCACGATGCCGAACCGGCGTTCGGACTGCGACATGTCGGTCACGTCGGAGCGGCCCGCGAACTCGGCGTCGCGTCCAACGATGCGGTTGCACGCCCACTCGCCGAGGTTGGCGAACATCCGGTCGACCTCCATCGGGTACTGCCAGATGTAGGGTCGGTGGCGGTCCAGGATGCTGCTGGTGAAGTTGGGCTGGTTCGACACGGCCACGAGCTTCCGCCGCGCGAGCTCCTGGTAGTAGACGAAGCCCTCTTCCGGGTAGTCGGCGGAGGCGAATACGTGCTCCTCCTCATCGGCCGCGGTGGCCGCCGCCTGCTGGTCCTCGGGGTCCGCGCCCTCCTTGCAGCACTGCACGAGGCGCATCTTCCTGCCGTAGAACTCGAACCGGCTGTTGAAGAACGCCTCGAGCGCACGATCGCGGCCTTCGGCGTAGTCGGGCATCGCCACGCGGATCTCGCTGCCGGTGACGCCCTTGTAGGTGGCGCCGCCGTTGTCACCTTCCCAGTAGGGCACGCAGGGAGGGGACTGGGGGTCTTCGATCTGGCGGGGTGGGTCGCCGATGCAGCGACGGATCCGCGGGACGTCGATCGGGGGAGGTTCACCCGCGTCCGCCGGGGGCGGCGTGGGTGCTGCTCCCGAGCGGTCTCCGAGGTCGCCCCCCTCGCCACTCCCGAATTCGCTGGTCTGCTCGACGGGCGCGTCCTCGATCTGCTCCACGGCCTGGGGAGCGAACTCGGCGATGGTCGGCGGCGGTGGCTGGGTCTGGGTGAGGGACACGATCCCGACGATCAGGACGAGCACCAGAGCCAGCCCGCTGTACAGAAGCCCAGGGGTCTTCGGTCGGGAGGCGCGCGGACTGGTCATCGAGAGATCTCTCCTCATCCGTATACAACTTATCAGCTAACTATCCAGTCGTCGGGGGGACGCAAGTGCTTTTGCGGTGGGGCGAGGACGGTGGAGCCGCGAGACCAACGCCCTCACCGTGCCGAACGCGCTCCGTCGGACGTGCCGTTCGCCACGTCGGCGGCTGCTTCAGCGTCGCTGTTCTGCGCGCCCAGAGTGTCCCGCAGCCACTTCTCTCCCCTCGCGATGTGTACCCCAGCAACCGCTCGGGCGAGTTCCGGATCGCGGGAGGCGAGGGCATCATGGATGGCTCTGTGATCCTCCCGTGTCCGTTCGAGTACGCGGTCGGCGCTCATGCCGTGCCAGAGTCGAGCTCGCGCCGTCCGCCCGGACAACGCCTGCAGAAGAGACCCCAAGAGCTCGTTGCCCGTGGCGCGCGCGATGATGTCATGGAACTCGATGTCGGCTTCGACCAACTCGTCGAGATCCGGGGCCGTGTCCATCCGCTTCATGCATACGTCTAGCGCTGCCAGGGCCTCGGGGTCGATCCGGGCGGCGGCGAGGGCCGTCGCCATCGGCTCGAGCAAGCGCCTGATCTCGAAAGCCTGGAGGACGGTATGGTCCTCGACGAGCTCGAGCAGGAAGCCGGTTGCTCCGAGCAGGGCCGAAGGAGCGAGATCCGTGACATATGTACCGTCACCCTGCCGGACATCGAGCACGCGAACGAGAGACAGCGCTCGTACCGCCTCTCGAAGCGAGCTCCGCGACAGGCCGAGCTGCTGGGCGAGATCCTGTTCCTTGGGGAGCCGTTGACCGGGCCGGAGTTGGCCTGATGAGATCATGTCCTTGAGTCTTGCAATCGCCGTATCCGTGACGCTTGGCTTCATCGCTCAGGACCCACCATGCTCGAGGAGGATCTTGACCACGCTGAGATCCTTGTGAGCCACGTGGAGCATCGCCTCCACATCGGTCCAGGCGGTCGATCGACTGACCAAGGGACCAGTATCGACCGCCCCGGACACCACGAGCTTCATCGCCCGATCGAAATGCCAACGCGAAGCGAGAGCTCCCACGATCGTCAGTTCTTTGGTGACGATCGCGTTGGTGTCGATCTCGGTGTGGGTCTCCCCGCAGATACCGGCCAAGACAACACAGCTGCCCGGACGGGCGATCGTGATCGCCTGCTGAACCGCGGCCGGAGCGCCCGCGACCTCGATGATCACGTCACACCCGAGTCCGGCGGTTGCGTCATCGATGTTCTCGTCAAGGTCCTGCTCTGTGGGATCGACGACGAGGTCCGCCCCAAGATCCTGAGCGAGACGGCGCCGGGGGTCCGCTGGGTCGCTGACGATGAGCGGGGATGCGCCGGATGCTTTGGCTGCCTGCAGCGTAAGCAAACCAGCTGGTCCCGCCCCCACGATGAGGGCGGATCGCCCCGGTCCTATCCCGGCACGGTCGAGGAAGTGAAGCGCACAGGCGAGGGGCTCGACGAAGACCGCCTGGGACGGAGACAGCGATCCGTGCACCGGAACGGCACGCAACGACGGCACGGTCACGTAGTCGGCCCAGCACCCATCGCGCCAGATCCCAAGATGGGACATGTTCGAACAAAGGTTCTGTCGTCCCCTGAGGCAGGCGTGGCACTGATTGCAGGGCAGCAGGGGTTCTACGCAGACCAGGTCGCCGACCTGGACCGTTTGGGCGTTCTCCGCGTAGGGGGACCAGTCACCGCTGCGGCGCGCCTCGATCACACGCCCGACCGTTTCATGGCCCATCGTCAACGGAAGATCACGCACCAGCGCGCCCTCGAAATAGACATGCACATCCGTGGCGCACAAACCGCTGACTACGGGCTCAACGAGCAACTCGTCTTCGCCGAGGACGGGGTCGTCCACGGTCTGGACCGAACCTTCACCGATGCCCTGCATCCGGAATGCTTTCACGTCTCTCCTCCCGCAGCCTCTACGGTCAACCCGATGGTGTCAGACGAGCGCGATGGGTCGCATGGCGAAACCAGCCGTCTCACCTCGGATCTTGGGTAGCAAAGCGATGTAGCAGAATCGGTAGACACGCTCGCGAGCGAGGTCTTCCAGGTAGTGCAGCTCAGCCATATGCACACCCTGCTCGACGAGCAGGTACTCGTGCACCGGATGCCAGGAGTCCCCGTCGACGTTCGGGAACACCTCCACCATCGAGGTGTCGGACCCGACGAGGATCGCTCCCCGTTGCTCGACGAGCCATCTCGCTGCCTCAAGGGTCAAGCCTGACGCGTCGGGCCCTCGGAGTCGTTCGTGGTCTTCACCGCTGTCGCCCCAGTGCCGCAGGGTCCCCGTCCGAATGAAGACGGCGTCTCCGGGTTCGATGTCAGTTCCCTGGGATTCCAACGTCGCTTCGAGGTCTGCCGCGCTGATGGGATAGCGATCAGGCAGAGTTTCCACGCCCTTCCAGGAAGCCACATCCGCGAGGACACCCTGGACGATGATCGGTGGTGTGGTGTCGGCGCTCGCCTTCCGGGGGCCGAAGTCGCCACCCCATTCCGAAGAACGGAACCCGTTGTACCAGTGATCGTCTTCACCGGTGGTGATGTGGGCTAAGCCATCGATCTGGGTTCCAGCGTGATCCGAGATGAGAACCAGACCCGACATGAAGCTTAGGGCGCTCGTGTTCGTCGCAGGATCGAGCATCGGGATGTCCTGCTGTCGCTTGGCCCCTTCAGGTGTGCGGAAAGAGAGCATCTCGGTCTTCGGATGGACGGTCGCGACGAAGGAGTTGCGATCCACCGTGACACCCAAGTCGTAGACGATCCCTCTTCGGATCCCCCCGAGTGCATCGAGGACCGTTCGGGGGCCGGTCGCGTTGAGGGCACCCACCTCGTCGTGCTCACCCCAGCGCCATCCCCAACCTTCGCCACGCTTCCAGCCCGAGACGCTGCTCGAGGTATCCGATGGATCGGTCTTCGACATCGTCACTGGCTCCTCGTCCTAGATCTCGAGCGCATCACGCGACTCGATATCTGTCGAACATGTCTTCGCGGATGTCGGTTGAAGCTCCCGGCTTCTCGCCCGGGTAGATCCAGCCATCACGGACATCGAGCGGCTCCTCAAAGAGGTCCTGGAGCCACGGGATGCACTCGATCATCGGGCACGCCGGAGATGCAACACCCAGGTGCTGGTGGATACGCATCATGTCCGCATGGTGAGGGACCACAGGCACATTGAACGCGTCGGCAACGCTCGCGACATCCAGCCACTCAGTCACGCCCGCCAAGCGGGTACAGTCGGCTTGGACGTAGCTGAGGGCCCCAGCCTCGAGGAAGTCCCGGAACGCGAGCTTCGAGTACACGTGTTCACCGACCGCGATCGGTACTCGGATCCTCCGGGCGAGTTGGGCATGGGAGCGAACGTCATCTGGATGCAGTGGCTCCTCGAGCCAGCGGAGATCGAACTCCTCCATCCGGGCCCCCCAGGTGGCGGCCGTCGTCAGGTCCCAGATCTGGTTCGCATCGATCATGAGATCGATCCCGTCCCCGAGGTGTTTCCGTACCGCTTGGACCCTCCGATAATCCTCACGGGGGTCGGGAAGGCCCACCTTCATCTTGACGGCTCGCCATCCGGCGTCGATGATCGCGTCCATCTCGCGGCACAGTTCGTCGACGGAGTAATTGAGCCAGCCTCCGTCTGTGTTGTACGAGAGGACCTTGCCGTCCTTGTGGCCTCCGAGGAGGGACCAGAGCGGCTGACCGGCGGCCTTCGCCTTGATGTCCCAAAGAGCGATGTCGACGGCAGCATGAGCCATGGTGGTGATACCGAGCCGACCCACCCAGTGCGCCTTGGACCAGAAGAGTTGCTTCCACAGCCCTTGGTGGTGCCGCGGATCCTGGCCCACGAGGATGGGCGTGAAACAGCTGTCGATGATCTCTTTGATGGCGCGATCGCCGGCCGTCTGCGTACCCGTATACCCGGTGCCGACGATCCCTTCATCCGTATGGATGCGGACGCCCGGCAACCCCCAGTGGTCGGTTTTGTTGAACGAGTCCATGACGTACTTCTCGAGCGGCACGTGGAGGATGAACGATTCGACAGATGTGATCTTCAATCGGGGCCTCCTTCGGTTGGTAGCCGCTAGAGAACTGAGGCGTCGCCGCAGCTACACGGCGAGCAGACCATCCTTTGCACGTCCGATCAGGACACGCAGCCACTCAGCCGGAGTGATGAGTGCTGTGAGGTCGCTCTTCTCGAGCCGGGACACGACTTCATCCCTGACCTCAGTCCATCTCTTGTGTCCGGCCTCGGTCAGCAGAGACCGATCACAGGGGAACGGGTACGGAGGGACCATCCGCCGGAGCCAGCCCATGCCCAGCTCGTTCGGTTGTATCAACCCATTCGCCCAAAGAACGCTGTGGCACCACCACACGTCACCGACAGCCGCGCGGATCGCCCAATGGGCGTTGGCGTCCCTGATGTCGATGCGGTCCAGCGGAAGGTCCACGCCGAGGATCCTCTGGAGGGTGTCCGTGGTTGGGTTCGGTCGCAACCACCAGTTCCCCAGAGAGATGTTGTGGCCGAGCGCAAGAGCCCGTTCCATACGCTCCAGGTCGAACTCGGCGGTGAAGAGTCGGTGGTCGGGGGCCCATGGCTTGCCGGTGAGATGCCCCAGAGACCAATCCTGCGCGCCATCGCATACGGCGAGCAGATCCCTGCGGTCGCAGCACTCCATCATCACGATGGCGTCCGGGTTCGCAGAGCGGATCCGCTCTCGGAGCGTGTGCACGAGATCGACCGCACGTATGTCGAACTCGCCCGGCAGCGCGCCATCCAGATGATCCGGATGATGGTCGCGCCAACCCGACTGACAGCCGTAGGAGTCGAGGTGGAACCCGTCGACCCCATACTCGCCGACCATCCGACGTCCCAGCTCGGCGAGATAGTCGGCGAATCCGGACCCATGGCCCGGCCACATCAAGTAGTAGTTGAACGCTTCCAGGCCCGGGTAGTGCATGAACGTGCCGTCGGCGTGCATCATGGCCCAGTCCGCGCCTTGTGCCCGGCCGATGTCGCATTCGCGCGACACGACGAACGCCTCCAGATAGACGATCACGCGGCCCCCGCGGTCGTGGATCGCTCGGATCCCATCCCGCAGCGCCTCCGGTCCACCTAGATCAGCGCGGGGGGCATAGTCGCCCTTGAGCGGGTAACCACCTTCCCAATAGTCGTTGAGGTAGATCACATCGGAGTTGAGTTGTCGGCTCTGCTCAAGAAGCTTCGGCAGCTCGTGGAAGGAGTCGATGAGGTCCGGCAGCCACGGAGGCGTCCACTCATTCGTATGAGCGCCGAAGGCTAGCAGCGCGGAACCGCCACCCGACGCGACCGGGCAGTAGAGCGACCGAGACTGGGTCCACCAGTCCGGGCTGACGGTCCGTTCCTGTGTCGGGCTATACGGCATCGCGGCCTCCTTCCGGTCGCATTCTCGGTCGGTGAGGACCGCCCAACCCGACTTCCCTCATCTCGGGAACCGGTCCTTCATGCCGGGGAACGCCTCGAACGCGGTGTGTGGTTCGGATTGATACCAGTACGCGACAGACGCGATGTCGTCCGCCAACGGTCGATAGCGTCGCGTTGGATACCAACCCAGCGCCTGGATGGATACGCGAAGGTCGTCCTGGAAACAGACCGGATCCTGGACATGCCACCGGTACAGGTTCCACTTCTGAGGACCCGAGTAGTCGGGTCCTCCAGCCACACTCTCGGGCGACGGCGCCGGGGCCCCTTGAGCCGGGTAGCGCATCGTGCAGCCGAGGAAGGGGGTCGAGTAGTTCTCGGGGAAGCACCACGCTGCCCCGAAGTAGTCCTCGGTCCCCGTTCCGCAGATGGTGGGAAACTCCTCGTCACCATCGATGAAGAACTTGATCTCCCCCTCACCGAACCAGCCGCTGGATAGCGCCGTCCAGGCCAGGAAGGTTCCGACGTAGTGACCGCGGCCGGCGACACCGTCGAGGATCGTGTGGTCCGGAGCTTGGGGATCGGTCACAGAGCGGCGCCACTGCGCGTGGAAGCGCAGCAGGTCCTCGGAGATCTCGGTTTCCGCGTAGGTGATCTGGTAGGTGAGGAGCGACGGCTCGGTCTCGCCGTCGTTCTCGACGGTGATCCGAGCTCGCCTCGAGAACGGCATCGGCCAGTAGGAGTTCAGCCCGTAGGCAGCATTCGCGACGACCGGTAATGAGTTCACCGGGGCGAACAGGCCATGCCCGCACGCGAAGAAATCCCCCAAAGGAGCTTCGACCGAAGGTGTCTCCTCGTCGTCCCAATAGCACCGCAGCACGAGTTGGCGTCCGAAACCCGGATCGGTAGCGATCCAGATGTGCTGGATCACACCCGGGCCGCTGATGTCGCAGAGGGTGACCGTTGCGCCCGCCGGTGCCTTGACGAACGGGTGCACCTTCCATCCCTGGCCGAGATGTTCGCTGAAGGAGGCGAAGGGATTCGTATCGGGATCTGGTACCGCCCGGGCCCCGCCGCCCTTGCGGCCATCCGGGTTCTCCGGCGAGATGGACCTCGTTCGCGCACCCGTGTGGACGGGCAGCCCGCCCAGCCCCAGACGCAATCCCTCGTATGCATTCATCGGGTTTCCCTCCTGGTCGCACGATCGGCGCGGTGCTAGTCCTCCGATGTTTCCCGGTGGGAGCATCCTAGGCTCTCCTCGGGATGAGCGTCAAACGGGCGTTCAAAGGGTCGCGGTTGAGCGTAGACATCAGACCTGTTAGCCTCAGGCCAGTGGATCGCCGCACCCAACCGCCAACCGGACGGGGCTTGGAGAGATGACTCCCACCGCCGGCAACATCGGAGGTTCCACACGGACCTCTGACTCTGCCCGGCCCAGGGGGCCGGGGATCGTCTATCTCGTCCTCAGTGCCGGGCTCTTGGGCTTGCTCAGCACGCTGGCTCTCACAACAGCGCAGACACCGCCTCCGACCATCGCCGAATTCGCGCCTCAGGCCATCGAGCAGATCGAGGACGCCCCCGTCGAACAGACCAGCGAGTTCGGAGCAGGAGACGCCGGTGCTCCAGGAGAAGGCTCCGACTCCGAGGACCCGGGAGCCGACGACCCACCCCTCGCCGAGGAGCAGGTCATCGACGTCCCACGCATCAGACGCTGCGTCGGCGATCCCCCACGACAGATCGAAGACCCGCAATCGCCACCCTGCGTTCCCTACTGGGACGGAGACAACGGCGGCGCCACATGGCAAGGCGTCACACGCAACGAGATCCGCATTGCCATCTCGGGCGGTGAAGACGACGAGGTTACCACCAAGACCTACGAATACCTGGTGCCGTTCTTCAATATGCGCTTCGAGTTCTACGGGCGGAGGATGATCATCGTCCCCGCAGGGGTCGGTGACCCGGCGGACCCTGTGCAACAAAGGAACGCCGCGACGAGCGTCGACGAGGAGTACCAGGCATTCGCAGCCGGCTCGATGGTGTACGGCTTTCACTTCCAAGAGGAACTCGCCCGGAGATCGGTGGTCAGCGTGGGACGCAACAGCGACTTCACCGAACCCTACCTGCGGACCCGCGCACCACATATCTGGTCGTATCCGATGGCGGCAGATCGCATGTTCCAGAACATGGGGGGCTGGACGTGCCGCAGACTGGCCGACAGCCGGGCCACCCACGCCGGCCCACCATACGATCTCGATGAGCGGACCTTCGGAGTCGTGTTCTGGAAGAGATCGCGCGACGTGCCGGTCACGAGTGAATCGCTCCTGCGTGAACTCTCCCGATGCGGGATAGACCCTGCCGTCACGATCGAGTTCAGTGACGAGGACTTCTGGGACTCCCGCAACGTAGCTCTGCAGATGCAGAACGCCGGAGTGACGTCCATCATCTTCCTGGCCCACGCCGGACATCAGGGGGAACTTGCTCGCAACGCGAGCAGCCAGGGCTACTTCCCTGAGTGGTTGGTCGCGAGTTACGGGGAACAGGACTATCCGTGGGTATCGCGATTGAGTGTCCCGAAGGAACACCTCGAACAGACCTTCGGACTCAGCTTCCAGCCCCGCCAAGTGCGACGCGACCTCACACCCCCCTGGTGGGCGCTGCAGGAAGCGAATCCTCAGGCTACGCAGGATCCGCTCTATGGCAACGCCGTCGGCCTTTCCACACTCACCTTCCGGTATCGCGACCTCCTCCTGCTCGCCTCGGGGATCCAGATGGCTGGGCCGGAACTGACACCGGCGACCTTTATGCGGGGACTTCAGGGGGCACGGTTCCCCAATCCGGCCCACCCCATCATGGCCGGCGATGTGGGCTTCCGAGGCAACTTCACGATGACCGAGGACGCCACCGAGTGGTGGTGGAGCAACACCGCCCGCGGTCCATCCGAGGACGACGTCGGTACGCTCTGCTACGTCGACGGAGGCGCCCGCCACCAGAAGGACACCTGGCCCCGAGGGGATGACGTGTTCTTCACCGGACCGTGCGACTCCGGCAGGTAACGGCAGATCGGTGAAGCCCTCGGGCAGGGCGCCTCTTACGTGCGTACCTCCCGCCAGGCACGCCCAGATGGATAGAGGTGGTCGGCCAGCGACGAAGGCTTCATCTCGATGCTGTAGCCGGGCGACGCCGGAGTACGGTAACGGCCGTCCTCCACCACGACCGGGGACAGGAAATGCTCGTGCAGATGATCGACGTACTCGGTGATGCGACCCTCCATCGAACCGCTCACGCACACGTAGTCGATGATCGATAGGTGCTGGATGTACTCGCACAACCCCACCCCGCCCCCGTGCGGGCACACGGGGACGTCGAAGCGAGCCGCCATGAGCAGGACCGCCAATACCTCATTCACCCCCGCCAGCCGGCAGGCGTCGATCTGGCAGAACGAGATCGCATCCGCCTGCAACAACTGCTTGAACACCACACGGTTCTGACAATGCTCCCCCGTCGCAACCCCGATCGGCGCCAGCGCCTTCGCGATCCGTGCATGCCCCAACACGTCATCCGGGCTCGTTGGTTCCTCGATCCACATCGGATCGAACGCCGCTAAGCGCTTCATGCACGCGATGGCCTCGTCCACGTCCCAGACCTGGTTCGCATCGAGCAGGAGTTTGCGGTCCGGACCGATCTCTTCCCGGACGATGGCAGCGCGGCGCAGATCTTCCTCGATGTTCCGTCCCACCTTCAGCTTCACGTGGTTCCAGCCCTCCGCCACCACCTCCCGGCACAACCCGCGCAGCTTGTCCTCCGAATACCCCAGCCATCCCGCTGAGGTCGTGTACGCCGGATACCCCTCGGCCAGGACGTGCTCGATGCGTTCGGACTTCGTCGGGGCGAGTCGGTGCAAATGCTCGAGCGCTTCGTTGGGGGTCACGGCGTCGGTGATGTACCGGAAGTCGATGCATGAAACCAGTTGCTCGGGCGTCATGTCGCATAACAGCCGCCACAACGGCTTACCCTCCGCCTTCGCGTACAGATCCCAGACCGCGTTCACGACGGCACCACTCGCGAGATGGATCACGCCCTTCTCCGGGCCGAGCCACCGCAACTGGCTGTCACCGGTGACCTCACGCCAGAAGCCACCGAAGTCCGCGGTGATCGAGGCAAGGGAGCGGCCGACCACCAGTTGACGCAGCGCCTGTACGGCCGCCACACAGACCTCCGTTCCCCGGCCGATCGTGAACGTCAACCCGTGCCCCTCGAGGCCGGTGGGGTCGTCGGTCTCCAGCACCACATACGCCGCTGAGTAGTCCGGCGCCGCGTTCATCGCGTCCGACCCGTCGAGATGCAACGAGGTCGGGAACCGAACGTCGTGGACGCGGAGATCGACGATCTGCATCAAACCCTCCAATCCAGAGATGCGGGCAGTGACCGACTCAGCGGCAGGGAGCCTGCCGGAACCGTGGGTCCTCCTGGGGCCATGAGCCCGGCCCGAACCGGGTGCCGGCGTCCACGTAGCAATAGGCCCCCGTCTGTCCCGGGACCATCTCAGAGCGAGCGCTGCGGTTCCACCAGACCATCGCGAGGTCCTGGATCATCGTGTGGTCTCGGGGACCGAACCCCACCGTGGCCTGGTAGTAGGGGGGCCCGGCGGCCCCCGGATTCGGGAACCTCGTGGTCTCGAGGGCACTGCCGAAGGTGTGCGGTGTGAGTTCGGGCCCTGCCATCTGGATCCCCGACGCGAGGAGCAGCAGGTTCCAGTAGTCGAATACGAGGATCGCGATGGGGCGGTCCTGCGACTGCCCATACTGGTAGCTGGGATCGGTTTCCTTCACCGCCCAGTGCCACGGCATGTCGCTGAGGGGCTGGGCCTTGTTGTGTGACATGAGTCCGATCACCTGCTCGGCCTGTTCCGGCGGGTTGAGTCCTCCTGCGAAGTCGTCATCCTGGTGCTGGTAGTTCGAGATGAGCCACTCGGGGAAGTACCCCTGCTCGGTGGACGACTGCATGAAGTTGATCGCCAGCCCACCGGCGGGACACAGACACAGCAGGGACGTCACACCTTCTTCCCTCATCTGGATGATGATCTGCTTGGCGCCGCGGGTGGCTGCGCTGGGATCGCCGTGCGGCCACTTCGCCTCTTCGAAGGTGACGCCACAGCGGGCGGCGCCCTGGCGCAGCGGCGCGAGGTCGATCGATGGGCTGCCGTCCACGAAGTCCTGGGTGATGACGCCGAACTTGCGAAGTTCGGCCTCCCGCTGGAGGCCTGCCGCGTAGACGGGGGGCTTGCCCGCGAGGATGTTGCAGGTGAACTCCGCGTAGTTCCGCAGGATCTTGTCGACCGTGGGCAGGTAGTTCCACTGGTACGGAGCGAAGCGGGCCAGGTGGTCGCCGTCCGCGATGGAGATGCCGGTGTAGGCGCCCTGCACGCTGATGATCTCGCGGCGGGCGAGCTCGTCGTAGAAGTGCACCTCACGGCCGACCTGCTCCGAGTAGCCGAGCACGGCGAACACATCGAGGTCGTCGGCGCGCTGGGCGTCGGCCTGCATCTGCGCGATCGTCACGTTGTCCTGGACGCGGAAGGGGACCAGCGTGATCCGTCGACCGTAGAACTCGAAGCGGCGGTTGAAGAACGCCTGGAGCGCCCGCTGGATCCGTGAGAGCTCGTCGTCGCTCGTCCGGATGGCCACCCGGATCTCGTCGCGAGTCACACCCCTGGCGGTGGCACCACCGTTCTCGCCCTCCCAGTGGGGGACGCAGGGCGGCGACTGGGGGTCTTCGATCTGGCGGGGCGGGTCGCCGATGCACCGGCGGATCCGCGGGACGTCGATGGGTGGCGGCGTGTCGATCCCGTCCAGAGGCGGCGGCGTGGCGGCCGTCCCGTCGCCTTCGCCCCCGATGTCGGATCCGACGTCACTGCTCTGCTCGTCCGGAGCGTCCTCGATCTGCTCGATGGCCTGCGGAGCGAACTCCGCGATGGTCGGAGGCGGGGGCTGCGCCTGGGTCAGCGCCACCAGCCCCACGACCAGCGTGATGACGAGGGAGATCCCCGCGTACACGAAGCCGGGCGAGCGGGGCCGCCGGGAGCTTCCGGCCGGCGAGGCTCCGCGTCCCTCAGCTTCCATCGGTGAGGGTGACCAGTCGGGAGGCGGGAGCCTGCGCTTCGAAAGGCGGCTGGAGGTCGACGAGCCGGAGCGGCTCCGGCGGGTCGACGGGGGCCGTGGTGGGCCAGCCCCGGGTGAGCTCCGACCAGTCCGGGGTCGCCGGGTGGCCGTGGGGGAGCAGCGAGCCTTCGACCACGGGGTCGTCCAGGGACTGGTAGCGGTAGTCGGCGGACAGCCGCAGCCGGTCCGCGCGGTTCGCGGGCGCCCAGTGGACCGAGAAGGCGTGGAAGACGAGGACGTCGCCCATCCGGTAGTCGGCCGTGAGCCAGCGTGGATCGTTCTCGTCGACCTCGACACCGACCCCACCGACGCCGTCGGCGGGGCGCACCTTCTTCAGTCCCTCCCGGTGCGTGCCCGACAGGATGCGGAGGCCGCCGAACTCCGGGGTGATGTCTCCGAGGGGGACCCACGTCGTGAGGACGTCGGAGGCTCCCTGGATCAGCGGGAAGTCCTGATGCGGTGGGGTGGGGTTCTCGGAATTGGGATAGGTGACGCGGGCGATCGAGCGCGGGTGCACGAGAACCCGTTCGCCGACGATCGCCCGGGCAACCGACAGGAGCGTCTCGTCGTGGGGGAAGGCGTGGAAGTCGTAGAGGGACTGGATCGCCGCATACCCTTCCCACCAGTTCTCGTCGGCCTCACGGCGGACCAGCGGTCCCGGAACGGCGTCCAGCGGATCGGTTCCCTCGTCCAGCCAGCCGAGCGCGCCGATCGCGTTCAGGATGTCGGCGCGCAGCGCCGCCACCTTCTCGCGGTCGATCAGCCTGCGGAAGAACAGGTAGCTGTCCTGTTCGAAGCGCCGCCGTAACTCCTCGGGCTTGTCCAGGACGTCGTTCGAGCTCCGGAACGCCGACATCACCACGGATCCTCCTTGGCCCCCGTCTCCTACTTCTGTTACAAGCGTATCCGTAGAGTACGGTCCCGCGGCTCTCGTGTCATCGGGTCTGCACGACCGTGTCTCCGGGATACGAAGGCGCTTCGGGAGGGACGGATGAACGATCGTCCGAATGTGCTGCTGATCATGACCGACCAGCAGAAGGCATCGTCGCTGCCCGCGTACGGGAACCCGCTCGTGCGCACGCCGGCGATCACCTCCCTCGCCGAGGGCGGCGTGGTGGTCGACGGGGCGATCTGCAACTACCCGGCGTGCACGCCGGCGCGGGCGACGGTGCACACCGGACGCTACGCCCACGTGACCGGCGTGCGCGCGAACCACATCCACCTGCCCGAGCGCGAGATCACGCTGCCGCTCATGCTGCGCCGGCACGGCTACGAGACGGCGCTCATCGGTAAGAACCACGTGTTCGCCGACGGCTCACCGGGCTCCCAGTTCCGCGACGGGGCGCTGGCCTTGCGCGACTGGCCGGACCGTTTCGGAAAGCCCCCCGAGATGCGCGAGCAGGTCGCCCGGGAGGTGGAGCTCTCCGACCAGCGGCACCTCTTCGACCACTGGTTCGAGGCCAACCACTTCGGCGCCCAGGGGGCCGAGCACGACGAGCATCGCCGGTTCTCACTCCAGCCGTTCCTCTGGCGCTCGCACGCCGGCAGCGCCGTCACACCCTTCCCCGCCTCGGAGCACACTTCCGGCGTGCTCGGGAGCCGGGCCACGGAGTTCGTGACGCAGCGGGCGGACGCCGACCGTCCGTGGTTCCTGTGGCTTTCGTTCCCCGATCCGCACAACCCGTACCACGCCCCCGAGCCCTTCGCCTCGATGTACGACCCGGATGAGGTCGACCTGCCCGCCCACGACCCGCTCGAGGGCAAGCCCGAGCGGCAGCGGATCGCGAGCGCGATGTGCGGCATGCGCAACCCCCGCGAGGAGGACATCCGCCGCGCCGTCGCGATCCAGTACGCACAGGTGAGCGCGATCGATGCCGCCATCGGACAGGTCCTCGACGCGCTCGAGCGGAGCGGAGCAACCTCGCGGACCCTCGTGCTGTTCATGACCGACCATGGAGGCTACGTGGGCGACCACGGAGCCTGGCACAAGGCGCCGGCCTTCTACGAGTGCCTGATCCGGATCCCACTGATCGTGTCCTGGCCCGGGACGATCGCCGCCGGGCGGCTCACCGACGGCTTCCTCGAACAGATCGACCTCATGCCCACGATCCTGGACCTCGCGGGGGCCGGGATCCCACCCGGCGTCCAGGGACGAAGCGTTGCCGCCTCCCTCGGAGGCACGGGGACGCTCCGCGAGGTCGCCTTCGCGGAGGCCGGTGAGGTGGGGGATCCCGTCGGCTGGGACGACCTTCCGTTCATGCCCGACGATCCGCTCGACGACCGCTACTTCGGCTGGGACGGCTTCCAGGAGGCCTGGATCGGCCAGGGCAAGATGATCCGCACCGCCGACCGCAAGTACGTGTGGTACGCCAACGGGGACGAGGAACTGTACGACCTCACGGCCGATCCCGAGGAGCTGGTCAACCTCGCCGGCCGGCCCGAGAGCGCGGACACGGTCCGCGAGCTCCGCGACCGGCTGCTGCGCTGGTGTGTGGAGAGCGAGGACCAGCTCCCCGTGCACGCCCGCAACGTCTACTTCGAGGACGTCGTCGCGGGGACGCTGCCCTTCTAGCCCCGGCGGGCTGCTGCTCGCTTATAATATAGGTAGACGAAAAACAGGCGTGCCGAGTGAGTGGGGACACCATGGAGCGACAGTTGCGAAGCCGGCAGTGGTACGGGGGCCTGGACCAGACGGGATTCATCCATCGCAGCTGGATGCGCCGCGGCCTGCCCGACGACGCGTTCGACGGGCGTCCGATGATCGGGATCTGCAACTCCTGGTCGGAGCTGACACCCTGCAACCTCGGTCTGAAGGACGTCGCCGACCATGTGAAGCGGGGGATCTGGGAGGCGGGCGGTGTTCCGTTCGAGTTCCCGGCCATGTCGCTCGGCGAGTCGCAGATGCGGCCCACCGCGATGCTCTTCCGCAATCTCATGAGCATGGCCGTCGAAGAGTCGATCCGCGCCAACCCCATCGACGGCGTCGTGCTTCTCGGGGGCTGTGACAAGAACACGCCGGCCCAGCTCATGGGGGCCGCGAGCGTCGACCTCCCGGCGATCACCGTCTCGTCCGGGCCGATGCTCAACGGGAACTTCCGCGGGAAGCCGATCGGCTCGGGCACCGACATGTGGAAGTTCGTCGCCGACGTCAAGGGCGGGCAGATGACCGAGGAGGAGTTCCGCTCCGCGGAGTCCTGCATGACCCGCAGCGTCGGGACGTGCATGACGATGGGGACCGCCTCCACGATGGCCTGCATGGCCGAGGCGCTCGGGATCGCGCCTCCCGGCAACGCCGCCTACCCGGCCGTGGACGCCCGACGGTTCATGCTCGCCCACCTCGCCGGACGCCGGATCGTCGAGATGGTCAAGGAGGATCTGCGTCCGTCGGCGATCATGACGCGGGGCGCGTTCGAGAATGCGATCAGGGTCCACGCCGCGACCGGAGGGTCCACCAACGCCGTCATCCATCTCATCGCCCTCGCCGGCCGCCTCGGTGTGCCACTGGAGCTCGAGGACTGGGACAAGCTGAGTCGCGACGTGCCGCTCCTCGTGAACCTGATGCCGTCGGGGGAGTACCTGATGGAGGACTTCTGCTATGCGGGTGGCCTCCCCGCCGTGATCCACGAACTGTCGACGGCGGGGCTGATCGACGGATCGGCCATGACGGTGACCGGGAAGCCATTCGCGTCCTACGCCGAGGACGCGCCCTGCTACAACCGTGAGGTCATCGGCACCGTCGCCGAGCCCATCGCGTCGGAGTCCGGGATCGCGATCCTGCGCGGCAACCTGGCCCCCGGGGGAGCGCTGATCAAGACCTCGGCCGCCTCGTCGGATCTGATGTCCCACACCGGACGCGCGGTGGTCTTCGAGAGCATCGAGGACTACCGGGAGCGGATCGACGACCCCGACCTCGACGTCGACGAAACCTGCGTCCTGCTCCTGAAGGGCTGCGGTCCCAAGGGCTACCCGGGGATGCCGGAGGTGGGGAACATGGCGCTGCCGGCGAAGCTGGCGGCCCGCGGCATCCGCGACATGGTCCGGGTCTCGGATGCCCGCATGAGCGGCACCGCGTTCGGCACGGTGGTGCTGCACGTCGTGCCGGAAGCCGCGGTCGGGGGCCCGCTGGCCGTGGTGCAGAACGGCGACCCGATCACCCTCGACGTTGCGAACCGGCGGCTCACGCTCGACGTCCCGGACGAGGAGATCAAGCGTCGTCTCGATGCCTGGACGGCGCCCCCGCCGGCGAGCGACCGCGGCTACATCAGGCTGTACGTGGAGAGCGTGACGCAGGCAGACCAGGGGGCCGATCTCGATTTCCTCCAGGGCGCCAGTGGCGACGAAGTGACCCGCGACTCCCATTGATAGGTGAACGACGACGGGAAGGGGTTCGCATGGCGCTCCGCGGGATCCGGTTGGGTCGTTCCGGTTGGGTGCTCCTCGTTCTCGCGCTCTGGGCGATGACGTCGGTGCCCGCCGCCCACGGGCCGGAAGCCGGAGCGGACGTGCCGGCGGGGGACGAGGGGATCAGCTGGCCCCGGAACCAGATCCTCCCCTCGTTCGCTGCGCCCCGCCATCTCGACGTGGTCGACATGAGCGGCGCGGGCGGCGCCGACCGGATGATGCTCGCGACCCTTCAAGGCGTCGTGAACCGGACGGAGCCCCGGATCTATCTGATCGAGTCGGCCGAGGAGGGGGCACTCACGTGGCTGGAGGATCTCGGGGTCCCCTACACGATCCACGACGACCGCTGGGAGGTCCTCGATCGCTACCGCGATGAGATCGTCGGGATGATCGTCTACGACCCGGACGTCCCCGACACGATCAACGTCGCGACGACGATGGCCGGACTCGAAGACGCCGTCATCGCGCACCCGAACCAGGCCCTCTGGGTGAAGGCCACGTTGGGGATCTCCGTCGTGCACGACCTGCGGGGACGCTTCCGCGGCGGGATCGAGGCGCAGCGTTGGCAGTACGAGAACCTCTGGCCGCGAACGCAGCAGCGGATGCTCGTCAGCCAGCATTCGCGGAGCACCCTCACCGTTCCCTTCCCGCCCGTCACGCACACCTCCTCCACGGAGCTCGGGTTCGTGCGCGACTATGCCGTCGCCAACCGCGCCATGGTGGTCTACCTGGATCCGGGCATCCCCGAGGAGTTCGAACTGTTCGAACGCATCGTCGGCGAGATGGAGCCGATGAGCGTGTATCTGGGCTGGTTCCCGTCCGATACTGCCGGGGAGTTCGAGGGCGTCGAGCTGCTGTCCCGCCACGGAATCCTCACGGTGCCTGCCGACCTGTTCTCGAGCATGACGGTCTTCTCGGGGGTGCCGTCTGCGGCCAAGCCTCCGAAGCCGGCTCCGGTTCCGGTTCCGGATCTCGAGGACCGCATCTATCTGACCTTCACGATGACCGAAGGCGACAACCTGCAGTACATGCAGCACCGGATGCGCGTGATGTGGGACGAACCCGCCAGGGGCGAGGTGCCGGTGAACTGGACGGTCCAGCCGCTCGTCCTCGATGCGGCTCCCGCGATGCTCGGCCACTACCAGGGCACGGCCACACCCAACGACCACTTCACGGCCGGACCCTCGGGGGCCGGGTACATCTTCCCGGAGGCCTGGCCGGACGGATCGTTCGATTCCTATACGGAGGCGACGGCCCGGTACATGGGCAAGGCGGGCTTGTCGACGATGCTCGTGTACAACCGGCCCGACCGTGTCGTTCCGTTGACCGAGGCGCAGGCCCGCGCGTACGTGCAGGACATCGATCCCGCAGGCATGCTCTTCAACTGGTTCTATGAGAACCGCAACGAGACCGCCGTCCTCGAAGGGACGACACCGCTCGTCCGGGGCCGCTCCGTCTGCTCGGTGGAGCAGGGCCGCGAGGTGATCCAGGATCTGTCGCGGGACTGGGACGGCACGGAGCCGCTGTTCCTGTCGATCGGGGTGGAGGCCTGGTGCCAGGGGCCGTCGGGCGTCCGGGACATGGTGGCGGGTCTCGGGGCCGAGTACGTTCCCGTTCGGGGTGACCACTTCTTCACGCTGCTGCGGGAGTCGCTCGGTCTCCCACCGGTTACCTGATCGCCTGCCCCCGAGGCCCCCCTGCAGGAACTGCACGAACCGGCCGTGGTAGTTCTCGGCAGGTGGGAACCAGAAGGCGAAGCGGGTGTCCGTCCCGGAGAAGCCACCGTGGACGTATCGATGCGGCCGGGGAGTCTCGCGTT
>CAZLKN010000016.1:0-54537 GCA_964560135.1 uncultured Actinomycetes bacterium
CGTGAACTCCTACAAAGCGACTCCACGAAACCCAGGGCAGGTCAAAGCCTCCACCGGACCCAGGTCGGTTCAGCCCGGCGATACCGCTTCGCCATCCCCTTGGTCACCGCCTTACGCGCTGCCATCGACAAGGCCCACCGCCCACCTCCTCGACCGGTCCAACCACCGGCCGAAGCGTGGCCCACCAGGCGGACATCGACTATGAGGCAACGAACCGCTTTCGAGGACATTCCTTATGAGTCAACTCGCAGTCTTGACGTGCCCTAAGTACTTGGCGTACGCTGTGTGTACGGTTGGATGGCTGCTGGGGTCGGATCGGGCGGGTGTTTCGGTTGGGTCACGAATTGTGCATTGCTCCCTCTAATGTTTGTGCTTGCTCTTGCACCCGTCTTCCGACTATACAGGGTTTTTGATGATTAATTGAGAGCGCGGCTGGAGGAGGGGGAATATGCGACTGGATTCGCCATTATGGGAGGCGTCTCCGTTGGGAGTTGTGGGGGCTCCTGGGCTTATGTTCTCGCACACAGTAGGGAATTCGGCGCTCCTATATTCTGCACTAGAAGCTAAGGACTTTGCGCGCCCAGAGGTTCCAAGTAGCATCAGGTTGGTTTCCAGCAAACAACAAATCTTGTCATCCCCTGTAGTTGGAGATATAGCACGAGAAGTCTTGCTTGAAGAAGACGAAGACTGGGCTTCGGATGATGACTTGCTTGCAGTAGTCGTGACTAGAAAAGAGGATCCGATCGAACCCGTTGCTGTTGCGCTTGTGTCTCCTTATGAGGGTGACAAGCGCATCGCTGCGGCTCATCGTTTCTGGGCGGATCTTGGGGTCATCCCCTCCCTCTCTCCCAGCGAGATCGAAGGCTGCTGGCACATGTTGAGACATGCTCTCGCCAACCGGTCGTTCTTGGCGATTATAGCGACCGTCCCCGATTCAAGGTTCCGTGAATTCTTAGTGGCATCTGGGGCCTTTAGATACTTCGGAGATGTACTACCTGCTGAAGTGGGACTGGTTGGTGGGGGCGGGCTGGCTGAGGAAATGGAACATTCCTAAGTACCTGAACGACCGGGCCTATGAAGGGGAGCTAGGGAGATGCTCGTATTCTTTGTTGTTGGACTCATTCTTCTTGTAATGCTGAACCTCTTGATTCTATTGGGAACCATCAGGGAACTCGTGATTGTCCGGAGTGAACTCAGATCGGTGTCGCCAGAATCTAGAACTTGGCTCTCACTAGTTGGGCGAGAGGCTCCAGAGGCTCTCCGTGGGATGTGGGGCGGATTGGAATCGCCACCTGTGATCAATGGCTTGCGAGTCGTTGTCTTCGTGGCAGAGGGGTGTGAGGCCTGTGAGTCGTTACTCGATGGACTTGCTTCAACGTCTGATTACTACGTGATGGAAAGGGTGGCCGTTGTTGCTTCGCCTTCTAATGCGGATGCTTGGAGCCAACGTCTTAGGAGCCTCGGTTGTCCAGTCGTGGAGGATTCGGGAGAAATGTTCGAAGCTCTCCGTATTCTGGCGACACCAACTTGTGTTGTGATTTCCAGGAAGGGTGAAATAGTGGATTATCGGATCGGGGGTGACGCCGCGTGGATAAAGGGCACAGTGTCAATGGCCAGCCCGAATATGTTCCGGAGCGAGTCAGCGTCCGTGAAATAGCGACCGGCCCTTCTGATCCCGAGATATGGAAGGGAATAGTTGATCGTCGCGGGTTTATCGGGGGTGCAGCTCGTGCGGGGACCGCACTAACGGCTGTCGTGGCTGGTCTCTTCGGCGGCTTACCGGGCTGGTTGAGCCCCGCCGAAGCATCGCCATGTCAGACACGCGAATGTTTCGGGGACTGCACGAGTTCTTTGTCATGTTGCTCGGTAGGAACTATCCCGAGTGCGTGTTGCGGGTGTGAGAAATGTATTCGATGGAATCAGGTTTATAGGTTCTGTTACAAATGCGGGACCAACGATTGGGTCTGCGAGACTGGGTGTCTTCGATGCTGACAACGGAGACTAGCCCTTTGTAGGAGATTTGGAAGTTTGGAGAGGGAGCAGAGGTGCAGCAAACAAAATGGACCATGTAGGGCGGCGAGGAAAGGATGTCGGTTTAGGTGAGGGTTTTTGGTGTCGTCGTGCTCGCGTCGGTGTTCACCTATACCTTGCAGGCAAAGCTCCGGAGCTGGGCCGGGTTCGTGCATCTCCTTGAGACAAGGTTGGCGGGCGGCGACATGGCTCGCATATTGGCTGGCTGCACACTTGCTATTGAGTTGTTCATAGGTTTGGGCCTCTGGACAGCGGTGGCCGCAGAGCAGGGCCTGGTAGCTCGAGGGTCATATCTGCTATCGGTCTACCTGTCTGCTGTGATCTTTCTTGTGCTTGCTACTTGGTTTCTATTTTTTCGCCTGCTCGGTTCCGGCCCGCTGAGAGATTGTGGCTGCTTCGGAGCAAGGGCGGAGTCCGAGAGTGTTGCTGATTGGGATATCCGCCAATTGCTCAGGCCAGCGTGGTGGACCGCCCGTAACACGAGCATGCTCTTCATAGCGGGTGCGCTCATCGATGTGAGATTCGCCGTTCTCCTACTTCTGATGACGTGGCTTGGAGTATCTGTGCGGCTGATTTGGAGTGCCTACGCAGAGCGATCCCGAATCGTGGCCCCTTCGTTTGGAGATGTCTGGAGCCGTGTGTGGATCGAAGGCGAAGGGAGGAGTTATGGTCGGCAACGATAGTTCTCGGATCGTGACTTACACCGGCGCAGCACCGTATTCAGTAGCGCAACTCCATATTGAGGTTGTTGATGGGCGTCTTGAGGGTACGCAATTGCGTTTCCCGCCGCATGGCCCCGTGTCGCTCGAGATGGTCTTGGAAGCGCTTGACCGGTTCGCGACGGCCCGTCTGTCGCGTCGGCCTGTGGGCTCCGCTGACGGGGTTGCGAATCTTTACAGCCAACACTTGCGGATCATAGGTACGATTTTTGTAGATGGAACAGTTGGTTGGGAAGTTGTGAGGGACGGTCGCCAAGGTCGATTTGATGAAGGCCAGCGAATTGATCGCTTGGCGGCACTCCAAGCCATTGTGATGAGTTCGGTCGAGCGAGAGCGAGAGCAGCTTCAGTAGGTGGGAAAAGATAGCGCCTTTGGCGATTGGTGGAAAGATTGGCTTGGCGTATCTGGTACGGGCTTCATAGCTGCTACGGCGGGGCTAAGGGGATACTGCCGAAGGCTGCCTTGGGGGTATTCAATGCTACTGGGTTTTGAGGGCCGCGGCGCTCCCGAACCAGAACCTAGGCCTGTAGGAAACCGAGTGGCCTAATCTGAATGCAGACCAAGCGGTCTAGAGATCCGCCCATAACACCTCATTTCACGCGCTGCCGCGTCGAAGACATTTTGGGTTAGCTCAAGGTTGCGGTTCCAGTTGCAGCGTACAAGCTAGAGTCGGGGTTGAGGAGTGTTTGAGATGGGTCGTATTGAGAGTGCTGCTTTCATGCTTCGTAGGTCATGGGAAGAACTGACAGCTATTGCCGAGGTGTCACGAGAGGAGACCTTCCGTGAGTCTGGGGGAACGTCTCTTTTTGCGGTGGTATTTGCTGAGCGAATTGCTTTGAGGCTTGGTGTCCAGGTTTCGCCAAGCTTCATACTGGCGTCATCATTGAGCGAACTCGAGGCGAGGGTAGTGGAATCCATGTTGACGAGGAAGATGGTTCCCTAAAGCCGCGTGCACGGCGGGAGTCGAGGAGGAACGATGCTTGCGCTCCAAAGGTTGCGCGCTTACGCGCAAAGTTCTCCCGAGGAGGTGGCGCACACCGATCCGAACGGATTTCTATCGTACACGGCCTGGGAGGAGCTTTCCTCTTTGGCAGCGAAGGGACTTCTGGAGTTGGGGCTGCAGACGGGACAGAAGGTCGCGCTAGCTTTCGGTAGGGAGAACTGGACCAGATTCGCGGTCGCGTATCTAGCGTGTCTCAAGGGGGGGGTTGTAGCAGTTGTCCTCCCGGAGGGCGAGAGCGTCGAACGAACTCAGCGCCTACTCACCCGGACGGGGGTCCAAATCGTCATTCAGGATGACAACCGGATGGACGATTCATGGGGAACGGCGATTGGTGTGCTAGACTTGTGCCACAGAGGATCTATTGGTCGCTATCTCCCGTCAGTAGGGATTGACACAGCTGCAGATATCACCTTCACGTCTGGAACAACCGATGAGCCAAAGGCTGTCGAGGGTACTCGAAGTACTGTAGACGGATTGCTTGGTCTCTTTGACGACTGGATTGGGGAAATCGGTAGTGCGGCCCACGCGATCCCCGTCGGGACCGTATTCGGACAAGCGATGATCTTCTTGCCGCTCTTGAGATATCCCTGGAAGTCGCGTTCCATAGGTGAGTTCATCCCAAATAGGGTCAGGGAGACTGTGGTCGGTGGTTCGGCAGACTCTTTGTTCTTGACCCCCAGCATGCTTGCGCTCTCGCTCAATGATTGGGCTGCGGGTTCGCCGTTGGGAGGGCTCACGCTCAAAGCCATAGGGCTCGCTTCGGCGCCGGTGGATGAGGATGTGGTTCGGGCGTTGTTCGATCGATTGCCGAAGGTCAATGTGTTTTCGTTTTATGGTTTGACCGAATTGTTTCCTGCAATTGGCATTGAAATGTGGGATCGGGAAACTGGGCGCTCTGGCTATTTTGGAATGGGCGGGACTAGGATTGAGGTTGTTGATGGAAGAAATGCCTTCTGCCCAATTGGCGCTCAAGGGCATGTTGTAGTGAAGCCCCCGACGTGGTGGAGCAGGCGGCGCCTTGATGGTCCTGTGTTGCCGATTCGGGATGGTTGGTTTGACACCGGCGACCTAGGCCATCGGTGCGGGAGCGGCGCTATCATCATAGATGGTCGGACGCGAGATTTTGGAATCGTGGGAGGCCGGAAGGTTCATTTGGAAGCTATTCGTCGGTTGATTGTGGAATCCGGGAGTTGGATTGATGCTTTCGTCTGGTGTGAAGGGTCCCCTGATAGGCTGGTCGGCGAGCAGATTATTGCGGCGGTAGTGGCGAATCCCGACTCTTCCCTTGATTCCGCAATTCAGAGTGCAGAGGAAAGGATTTGTGTGCAGTTCGGCGGCGAAGCCTTGCCACAGGAGTGGTGGTTGGTCGAGGATGGCTTGCCCGTAGCGCAGACTGGAAAGGTTTCGGTGGTATCGGTGCGGGAATCAGGGAGGCGGATTGTCCGTCGTTAGGCTAGAGTTTCCCTATGGTCTACTACGGTGGGTTGGTTATGACGATGCGCGAGCGGCAGTGTAAGGTTCGCTTTAGGCTTACTAGTTGGCAGCGTCTCCTATATTATCGGGAGCTAGTCGAAGACTTGCGCACGGACAACATGGTCTTGTGCGTCGAACTTGAAGGGAATGTTCCGCAGGAGAAGACGTTGGGGTCGATAGTGGAGGCGTTGGGGCTACACCGGCTCGGGGGACTCGCTTTGGAGGATTGTGATGAGCCGATGCTCGCAGAGGGTGCGAGTGGAGATGCCATCTCAATGGTGTCGCTTGAGGATGCTGGGGATGTTGATGTGAGAGCCTATGTGGCACGAGTTTGGGCGGAGGAGACGCTTTATCGGTTTTCGTTAAATGGCGAGCCGTTGTGCCGAGTGCGGATTGTGAATGCCATTGATCGTGTGTTCATCTTCTTTTGCGCGCATCACGTGCTAGGCGATGTATTAGTGTTGTCCCGTCTGGCTAGGACCGTGGTCGGGTTACTGAATGGGCGAAGCTTGGCTTTCGTGATGGCCTATCCTCCGAGGGTTCTCGACTACGCTGATTGGGTCATCTGGGAGGACTCTTTGGAGGGTAGACGCGCGCTGAGCGAGAGCGAGGCGTACTGGCAACGGTGGGCTTCGATCGCCCGAGACCAATTTGTACTGAACCCAAGGCGGACGGTGAATGCGGAGATTAGGCGGCGAACGCTCAAGAGGGGTACTTGGCAGTATCTTGGGCGATGTGCCCGAGATGCTGGGTTGAGCAGATTGGCGTTGATCGTTGTCGGTTTTGCACTGACCTTCCGTGAGTTGCTACCTAGCGAGAGTCGCGGGCCTATCGTTGGCATGCCGATGCGGTCCGCGAATCATTTGGGCTTGGGCGGCTCGCGGAATCTGTTTGGCGTCGTGCCTGTCAGCGTTGATCTCAGCGGTGGTACACGCCAGGCCGCACGGCTGGTGACGGAACAGCTAAGGCGCGCGGCTCGCTATAGCCTTGTGACGCCGGAATCATGGGCGGGTGTCGCGCCACCTGAGGAGGCGTCGGTAGAGTTGCCGACCGTCCGGGTGCTAACTGTGCCTAGACTGCCGTCGGTGACGTCACCGAAGGTGGGATGTCGCGTCTATCAGCCGGAGGTACTCGGCGAAAGTTCTTGCCCGACCTTGATCGTTGGCGTGTGCTCGGGCACCGAGAGCCAGGTCTATTGGAGCCAGGACATGGTTCCCATGTCGGGAGAGGGCGCATTGGATGAACTGCTGGGATCCGCGTTCATCGATGACATCTAGAGCTGAGTTGGCGTACACAAGCCGCAGCATGGACCTCAGGAGGTTTGGACGTCGCGTTGATTGCGGCCTTCCGAGGGACGTCTTGGACTGTTGGGTCGTGGACTTGGATGCACTCGCGGCTCGCCTAGCTCATTCTCTGGATGAAGGCAAGGATGGCGCTTCGCGTCGCCCAGTCTCGAGGCGCCGTCAAATCGCTTCCTACGCTGCACTCAATATGGGGTTATGTGCGCTGGACTGTCCTGATGGCGCCGACGATCTCACTGTATCTCGAGGTTGGTCTGGTAAGCTGCGTGTCAACGGCTCAAGGGATATCGATGCGTCCTTATCGCGATATGGTCGATGGGGGTGTATCGCTATGGGCAAACATGTGAGGGTAGGATGCGACATCGAGGGCTTTCCCTTGCCCAGAGGTGCGAACGGTCTCATTGTCCGTTACGGCTCAAGGGATTGGCTGCGTGCATACTTACTAGCTGACCCAGGGTCGCCGCGAAGCACGGTTGCTGCCGCCTGGTGGGTCCAGACTGAGGCACTTCTAAAGGGGCTTGGTTTGGGTCTTGCCGGGTTGGACATGATGAGAGCGATGCCAGAGATATTTCATGATTGGACCACCCTTATGGTGCCAGTTCGGCAGGACGTGATCGGCTGCGTGGCATGGATTGGCTCCTAAGGTCTTGGCGGCAGCGGCACAGGCGACTCGATCTAGACTTTCGTTTGTGGATCGAGGGTAGTTCCTTGTTTGCGCGCCATCCTCGTTGGTTGGGCGGAGACTCCGCCGTGTCGATTCCTCTTTCGGCCAACAAGGTCTTGTGGCTATTCGGAGATACGTTCGTGCCGGCACAGAATGGGGCTGGTCTCCGTGTTATTGAGAATAGCGTAGGAATTCAGGTGGGACGAAATCCAGCAACTGCCAACTTTGTCCCGTTCGTGAGAGATGATCCCGATACGGGCGGCGTTGCGGCATTTTTTTCGTTCCCGCGGGAAGGTGAATGGCTGTGGCCCCTTAGTGCGTTGATTGTGCCCGCTGGGATGCTGTGTTTTTTCATGCGTGCACGAGTCCGAAGCTCTCGCGTAGTTGGTGGTGACCATGGACCATTGGCCAAGGCGTTGGATAACTTTGAGTTGGTAGGGTGGCGGGCTGCTGTCGTCAGTAACTGGCGCCATTCGCCCGCTGAGTGGGCTGTCGAGTGGATTCAAAGTCGCGATATTGGTCCATGGGAGCTGGTTGGGACGGGACTCATCGCGTCAGGCGATTGGGTTTACGGTTATACGTGGGCACCTGGCGCTAGGGGGTGCGCTAGATGGCCCCTACACTTGCCCGTTGGGCGGGGTTTGGGGTGCATTGAGTACTGGAGTGAGGAGATGAAAACGTGGACGGGGGATGCATCGTCCGCGAGTGTCATATTCGAGGGGGCAATGCCAGAGATGTCGATTCACTGGTCACGTGGTGGCGATCGTCTGATCCAGGTAGAATCGGTGGATCTCGAAGGCGGGCTCAGAATTCGCGGAGCGACTCAACCACAAGGACCATGGGTAGAAATTGGTACGGGCTGCGTTCCGGGCGCGCTTTTGTCTGATTACACCTATGTCTATGCGGCCAAGGCTCACTCGCACCTATCTACGGGCAAACAGTTGGTGGTGAGTGTCGTCGTGAACGCTAATGACCCTCTGGGGGTTATTTTTGATTCGTCGATATATATGCCGCAGTTCTTGCTTTGTCCCTTCAAGTACTAATAGTCTTCGGTCGGCACGTCAGGACTGGGGTGATTGTATTCGCCTCCTGTAGCGCCTCATAAGTTCCGTGACACGGCAGTAGGGGTCGTTATGCTTTGGTCATGTACGTTGCGTTAGCGTCTCCCAAGGTCAGTGCCAAGGACAGCAATCGGCTGGAGATGCTTGTGCGGTCTCGGTGAGGGGTCCCCGGTTATCGGCCCACCCAGCATGAGAGTCATGCCGGTTGCTTCTCGGTCCTGAGCATCTGAGCGTAGACGGCCGAGGCCAACCTACCCAGCGAGCTGTGCCACCGGTGCGTGTTGTACTTGATCCTCCAGTCCTCGATCATCACCTTCGCCTTGAGCAGCGGCGCGAACTGCTCAGTGGAGAGCAACTCGTAGCGGATGGTTCCGCAGAACGACTCGACGAACGGGTTCTCCCATGGCGCGCCGGGCTCGATGTAGCTGGTTCCGACGCCTGAGAACCGGGCACCAGTCGCGGTGAGGTGACCCCCTGGTGTCGGTCCAACCGGTGAGAGTCTTTGTTGCCCGTGAGGCGGGCAGGAGGGAGGATCACCGAGATGAAGGGACGCAAGCACACGCCCGATCAGATCATCCGGAAGCTTCGCGAGGCCGATCGGCTGTTGGGTGAGGGCCGGGAGGTGGCCGAGGTCGCGAAGCATCTGGAGGTTTCCGAGGCGACGTTGGCGCGGTGGCGAGCGCAGTACGGGGGCTTGAAGGCCGACGACGCCAAGCTGCTCAAGGAGCTGCAGCGGGAGAACGGCCGGCTGAAGCGGATCGCGGCCGACAAGGAGTTGGAGATCGACGCGTTGCGGGAGATCTCGAAGGGAAACTTCTGGGCCCGTCGCGGCGCAGGGCCGCGGTCCGGATGTTGCAGGACCGCAAGGGGCTGTCGGAGCGGCGGGCATGCCGGATCGTCGGTCAGTATCGGTCGACGCAACGACACCAGGTCGCGGAGGAGGCCGCTGATTCATGGTTGCGTGCGGAGGTGCGGGCCTTCGCCCGCAAGCATCCTCGGTGGGGTCATCGGATGGCCTGGCGTCACCTGCGCGATCAGGGTCGGGTGGTGAACCGGAAGCGGGTGCAGCGTCTGTGGCGTGAGGAGGGCCTGCGGGTCCCGCAGCGGTCCCGCAAGCGCGCTCGGGTGGGGATCTCGACCATCCCCGCTGATCGGCTGCGCGCCGAAGCCCTGGATCAGGTGTGGGCGTTGGACTTCCAGCACGACGAGACCGCTGACGGTCGACCGTTGCGGCTGCTGCACATCGTCGACGAGCATTCGCGGGAGGCCTTGAAGATCGTCGTCGAACGCCACATCAGCGCCGACGACACCGTGAAGGCGTTGGAGGCCGTGGTGGCCCAGCGGGGCCGGGCGCCGGTGTTCATCCGCTGCGATAACGGCCCCGAACTCACCGCCCACGCCCTGCGGGACTGGCGTCGATTCTCCGGGGTAGCGACCAGCTACATCGAGCCTGGGGCGCCGTGGGAGAACCCGTTCGTGGAATCGTTCTGCGGCACCATCCGCTACGAGCTGCTGTCCGTGGAGCTGTTCGGGTCCCTGCTCGAGGCCAAGGTCATGATCGAGGACTGGAGGCACACCTACAACACGATGCGATGGCACAGTTCGCTCGGCGGGATGGCCCCGGCCGTCTACACTCAGATGCTCAGGACGGAAAAACAACCGGCATGACTCTCATACCGGGCGGACCGATCTCCGGGGACCCCTCAGCGGAGGGCTTGGGCGGTGAGCTCTGGGTCGTTGTCACATCTGATGAACGCAGGCGCCCAGCCGCGTGCGGCCACCATCGCCTCTAGGGCTCGCACGATGTCGCCTGCGCTGATGTGCCGCTCGACCACGATCTTCAGGCTTCCCTGGAGTGCTCGTCGACGATGTGCGGCAACCACAGCGGCCGGCCATCGGCGGTCTCGTCGTGCTGGAAGTCCAACGCCCACACGTGATCCAGCCCGTCGTCCCGGAGCCGGTTTGGCCGTCACCGTCGACACACCTACCCGGACCCGCTTCCGTGCCCGCTGCACCGCCCGAAGACCCTCCTCACGCCACAGCCGCTGGACCTTCTTAGGGTTCACCGACCAACCCAGGTCACGCAGATGACGCGAGGCCATCCGATGACCCCACCGAGGATGCTTGCGGGAGAAGACCCGCAGTTCGCGTCGCAGGACCTCGTCCCCGCGGCCTCGCACGACCTGGTCGGTGCTGACCCACGCTCTAGCATGCCCGCCGCTCCGACAGCCCCTTGCGGTCCTGAAGCATCCGGGCCGCGGCTCGGCGACGCGACGGGCTCAGAAGTTTTCAGTGATGAGAATAAGGGGTGATGTCCAGGGTCGGTGCCGGACCTGACCGACCCGCAAGTCTCCTGACCTCCGGTTGGGGTGTTCTGCGCAAGGACCTGTCGATCCAGCATCGATTCTCGGGCGTCTCGTCGGTGATCGAAACTCGTGGGGGTGTCACCCGCGGCGTGACTTGATAGGAGTTCGAACCTCAGCTGGTGTCCCATCACTGGCCTGGCCGCCTGCCCGCCACGCCCAGAATCGAGAAGGACCAAGGACATGACTGATGCAGTGATCGGTGGAGTGGACACGCACAGCGCCGTCCATCATGCGGCGGCCATCGACACCACCGGCCAGATGCTCGGCACAGCGGAGTTCCCGGCAACGCCATCCGGCTATGAGCAGCTGCAGGGATGGCTCGAATCTCACGGCGTGATCGTCGCCGTCGGCGTGGAAGGAACTGGCGCCTACGGGGCTGGCCTTGCCCGCCATCTGCACGCAGCCGGGATCGAGGTCGTCGAAGTTCCCCGCCCCAACCGCCAGCAGCGGCGCCTCCGCGGCAAGTCCGACGCCCTGGACGCCGAAGCCGCCACCCCGCGCCGTCCTGGCCGGCATCGCGACCATCCGCCCCAAGCTCGCAGACGGCCCCATCGAGGCGATCCGGAACCTCCGCGTGGTCCGTCTCGGAGCCATCAAGGCAAAGACCGCTGCCACCAACACCCTCCGATCGATGATCATCACGCTCCCGAGCCGCTCCGGTCACAGCTCCCCGCCCACGGCCTGCCGAACAAGATCATCGACGCCTGCTCCAAGCTCCGACCCGACCCCCACCGGATTCACGAGCCTCTCCATGACACGAAAGCCGCCCTCCGCAGCATCGCCCAGCGCGCTCGAGCGCTCCGCGACGAGATCAAGACCCTCGACCATCAACTCGCGGCGCTCCTCCGCGCCTACGCCCCAAACACACTCGACGTCTTCGCCATGGGACCCGACACCGTCGCCGCGCTCCTGGTCACCATCGGTGACAACCCCGACCGCCTTCGCTCCGAAGCCGCGTTCGCCCGCCTCTGCGGCGTCGCCCCTATCCCTGCTTCATCCGGCAAGACCACAAGACACCGCCTCCATCGCGGAGGTGACCGATCCGCCAACCGCGCCCTCCACCATCGCCGTCATCGTCCGACTCCGCTACTACGCCCGCACACGCGCCTACGTCCAACGCCGCACCGCCGAAGGTCGAACGAAACTCGAGATCATCCGCTGCCTCAAGCGCTACCTCGCGCGCGAGATCTACCGCACCCTACGCAGCGACTACCAAGCCCTCACCAGCCCGATTTGATCTATAGGAGCGTCCTCCGCGATCTCCCGCAACGCGTCAATCTCAAGCTCCTTGTCAGCGACGATCCGCTTCAACCGGGCGTTCTCCCGCTGAAGCTCCTTCAGCCGCTTCGCGTCGTCGGCTTTCAACCCCCCGTACTGAGCGCGCCAGCGTGCCAACGTCGCCTCCGACACCTCCAGATGCTTGGCTACCTCAGCGAGCTCACGCCCTCACCCAGGAGCCGGTCAGCCTCGCGTAGCTTGCGGATGATCTGATCCGGTGTATGCCTGCCTCCCTTCACCTCGATGATCCTCCGTCCTGCCCGTCCATCGGGCAACAAGGACTCTCACCGGTTGGACCGACACCGGGGGGTCACCTCAGCCCGACCGGATTCTGTACGAGAAGCTGGGCCTTGCCTACATACGGCGAGGCCACGTCCAATATGTCACGCCGTAATGCTGCCGGTGAACGCTGTCGGTAAGCGGCTTGAGGGAAAACCTCACGAGCCGTTCGATGGGGGGGGGTGGAGGAAATGCATCGACTTCGGTCGGAGGCGCGCCTCTCCCCTACCGTACCGCGCACGTCCGGTTCGGAGGTGCAGGGCAGAGAAACGGACCCACGGAAACGTGAGCACCGCGCTCCGCCCCGACCCTACCGTTCGCGGGGGGCACCCACCATCCGTCGAACCTGCTGCTCTTGTGCGTCATCTGCCGTCAGATCAAGGTCCATCGTCACGGCTGGCGGGTCGTGGGCGACGCCGAAGGAAGGGGCACCTGGATCGGTCCGGACGGGGCTGTGTACCGTCCGTCGCCCGTCAGCCGACGCGCCCGATCACCGGGGGCCTGAGGCCGGCGCACGCCGGCCGAAGAATCGCCGAACAACCTTCACGCGAAAAGCCGATGGCTCGAACAACCCACCGGCGATGCACGCGGCTGTCTTCGCCTTCGCCATGTCCGCATACCGGGAACCGGCAGCGCGGAACCCATCGCGGACCGGTTCACAGGCGCAGAGGGCCACGCAGCCGCGAACCTCACCGGATCGGGTTGACCCAGAAATCCCAAAGGGCGAACAGGATCAAGAACCCGACAAGAGGCGAACCTCAAGACTGCCTACTCTGACCCGCTACCTGGGCGTAGGCGGCTTCCCGGAGACCCGTGATGTAGCCGACGGCGAACAGCCGTCCGAGGGCGCCGTAGCCGGGGATGTCCACGGTCTCGCCGTCCAGCGTGGGGACGTGGTCGGAGCGCAGCACGCCGTCGAATCCGATGTCCCGATAGGCGCGCATGCACGCGAGCATGTCCGTCTGGCCCTCGTCGTGGAAGGTCTCCTCGAAGCTGGTGACGTCCCCACGCACGTCCCGGAAGTGGACGAAGTGGATCCGGCCCCGCTCCCCGAAGCGGCGGATCGCCGCGGGGACGTCGTCGGTCATGAGGGCCACGTTGCCCTGGCAGAAGGTGATCCCGTTGTACTCGCTCGGCACCAGCTCCGCCGCGCGCTGGAGCGCGTCGAGGCTGCGGATGATGCGGGCGACTCCCCGGATCGGGGACAGCGGCGGATCGTCGGGATGCAACGCGAGCCGCACCCCCGCCTCCTCGGCCACCGGCACCACCCGGCGCAGGAAGTACTCCAGGTTCTCCCAGAGGTGGTCCTCGTCCACCGGGTCGAGGGCCGGGGCCTGCTCGACATCGGACAGATCGAACCTCGTCACGAGGGCGCCGCCGCGGCCCCGGGCCGTCATCGACGTCCGGGTCCAGTTGAACACGGCCATGAAGTTCCAGCAGATGACGGGGATCCCGAGGGCGCCCATGTTCCGCAGGAGCGTGCAGAACCACTCGATCTCCTCGTCGCGGCCCTCGGCCCCCAGGCGGATCCGGTCCATGGGCGGGCTGGCCTCGATCACCGCGAGCGTGAACCCGGCGTCCTCGTAGCTCTTCTTGAGGTGGAGCAGCGGGGCGAATGCCCAGGGGGGCTCGGCCCCCGGCCTCACCCCCGGCAGGATCCCCACGGCGTGCTCGACGCCGGCCTGCCGCATGAGCGTCCCCAGCCGCCCGGGTTCGGGAGGAAGCCATTCGGCGATCTGGATCATGCCCATCCCTACAGGATCCCGAACACGCGGTAGACCTCGTCGATCGGCATGCCGGCGGCGAGCTGCTCGCGCTCCTCGTTCTCCTTGTCGAAGGTCTCCTCGACGCGCAGCAGCACCTCGTCCACCAGAGCCGCCGGGATCAGCTGCACACCGTCGTTGTCGCCGAAGATGAAGTCACCGGGTCGCACGGTGACGTAGTGGGTGATGTGACCGGGAAGATAGACCGGCACGTCGACCTCTAGGATGAGCCACCCCCCGAAGGCGTTGGGCCGGGTACCGAAGCTGAAGACCGGGAAGTCGTCCATCTTGAGGATGTACTGCGTGTCGCGGCAGTTCCCGGCGAGCAGCATCCCGCGGCAGCCGTGGGCGTAGGCGAGCTGGCAGCTCATCTCCCCGAAATGGGCCGGCTGGAGGTCGCCGCCGCAGTCGAAGCACAGGACGGAGCCGTCCTCGGCGTCCGTGACCCGGCGCATCATCCGCTTCTGCGGATGGCCGCCCTCCTGCTCCCAGCGCTGCTCCATGGCGGCCTTGAGCTCCGGATCGGGATCGACCTGAGAATGCAGCTTGACCGGGAGCGCTCGACCCACGATCTGCATCCCCTGCCGCAGCGGCTTGAACCGGTCGGACAGGACGGTGTCGGTGACCCCGAGCGCCCAGAGCGCATCCGACACCGAGCCGCCGTAGCCCGCACGCTTGAACCGATCGATCCGTTCCAGATCCGAGATGTCGAGCGTGCGCCGATCGTCCGTGCCCATCTTCTCCCCCTCGTCGCCTGCGACCTACACCGTCGAGCTCAGCGCGGAGGGCACCGGCCGGCTAGGACCCGTCTCCGGGCTGCTCGCCGGGGGGCTGCTCGTCGGAGAACTGCTGATCGCCGGGGGGCATCTCCTGGGGAGGCGGCTGCTGCTGCTCGTACATCCCCTCGGGGATGATCATCTCCGCGTCGTCGTCCGGCTCGGGTCCGAAGCGCACGATGATCTCCTGGCCGTCGTGGACGACGTGGTGTCCGGGGTTGCCGTCGATCGCCCGGCCGTTCACGAGCACCTCGAGTTCGTGGGTGTCGCCGTCCGGGCACTCGTCGCCGTCCATGAACCGGGTGCCGTCGGGGAGCACGATCGCCCGCTCGCCGGTGGGCATCTCACCGAGGAAGCTCTCGTAGGTCATGAAGAAGGCGTTGAGGTTGGCGTTGTCGCCGGCGGTCGCCTGGCTCGTCGGATGGATGTGGACCTGGCCGTCGTTGTGGCTGTGGATGTCGCCCTCCACGAAGGGGAAGGGGGCCAGGATCCGCCCGCACAGCTCCGCCCGGTAGGACGCGTGCCAGTGCTCGCCGATGATCGCACCCCGGGTGCGCTCGGGTGGGTTCTCGCGGACGAGCGCGACGCCCAGGCCCCCGAACAGGACGAGCGCGGTCATCATCGCGAGGAACGCGAGCCGTCCCCTGCGCCGAGGTTTGAAGGGGGCACGCTCTTTCGCGCGCCGCTGCTGACGAGTGGTCATACGGACCAAAGTCTACCAACGCTCCCGGCTTCGCGGGGGGTTCACGTGCCCACGGTGTAGCCGGCCTCGCGCAGGGCCCGGACGATCTCCTCGGCGTGCTCGCGGTCGCGGGTCTCGAGCGTGAGCTCCACCTCCACGGCGCCCACGGGCAGCGCCCCGGCCCGGTGGTGGACCACCGACAGGATGTTCACGAGCATGTCTGCGAGCAGGCTGACGATGCGCTGGAGCTGCCCCGGTCGGTCTTCGAGCAGAACCCGGACGAACAGGTAGCGCCCGGCCTCCCCGAGGCCGTGGCGCATCACCCGCATCAGCAGCCCCGGATCGATGTTGCCGCCGGAGGTGACCAGCAGGCTGCGCCCGGTGGCGGGCACGGCGCCGGCCAGCAACGCCGCCAGCGGAAGCGCGCCCGCGCCCTCGATCACCTGCTTGGTGCGCTCCAGGAGCAGCAGGATCGCCTCGCTGATCGGCTCCTCGCCGACCTCGACCACGTCGGTGAGCAGCTCGGAGAGCAGCGGTGCGGTGTGGCGCCCCCGCTCGGCGACGGCCGCTCCGTCGGCGATCGTCACCGGTGAGGCCGCCGGGTGCACGCCGATCACCGGCACATCCGGGCGCCGCGCCCGCAGCGCCACGGCGACGCCCGCGGCCAGGCCGCCCCCGCCCACCGGGACGATCACCCGGTCGACGTCCGGGGCGTCGTCGGCGATCTCGAGACCCACGGTGCCCTGGCCGGCGATCACCCAGGGATCGTCGAAGGCGTGGACGAAGGCGGCCTCCCGCTCCTCGGCGATCCGCCGGGCGTGGTCGAGCGACTCCTCGAAGGTCTCACCGTGCAGCTCCACCGTGGCGCCGTAGCCCCTCGTGGCCTCGGCCTTGGCCAGCGAGGCGAAGACGGGCATGACCACGGTCGAACCGACGCCGATCGCCGAGGCGGCGAAGGCCACGCCCTGGGCGTGGTTGCCGGCGCTGGCGGCCACCACGCCGTTGGTGCGGCCCTCCGGCGGGAGCCTGGCGATGTGGACGTAGGCGCCGCGGATCTTGAAGGAGCCCGTCCGCTGGAGATGCTCGGCCTTGAGCACGAGCTCGCCGCCGACGCGCCGGGACAGCGCGGACGAGGTCAGCAACGGCGTGCGGTGGGTCACGCCGGCCAGGAGGTCCGCGGCCTCCTCGATCTCTCCGATCCCGGGCGCGGCGATCACCGAAGGCCTACCTCGGGGGGGAGACGACTTTGCCGTGACGGATCCGGTTCAGCGGAACCTTCACCAGGGTGTCGTCGCGCCTGCGCACGTGGAACACGACCCGGCCCTCGACGTTCTCGGCCCGCTCGAAGGTCCCCACAGCCTCTTCACGCGAGCCGTCCTCGTGGAAGAACTGCACTGTGACCCGCTTGCCGACGTCCTCGGGGCGGATCGAGACCGGAATCGCCTACCCCTCCAGGGCCGGCGCGAAGGGGCTCTGGGAGGCACCGCCCGACGCGTCCGGGTTGTCCTCGAAGAACTTGGAGTTGATCTCCGTGTACTCTTTCCACTCTCCGGGCACGTCGTCGGCCGGAAAGATCGCGTCCACGGGGCAGACGGGCATGCACGCGTCGCAGTCGACGCACTCCGTGGGATGGATGTAGAGCTGCGGGCCACCCTCGTAGATGCAGTCAACGGGGCACTCTTCCACGCAGGCCCGGTCCTTGATGTCGACGCATGGTTCGCAGATCACGTAGGCCAACGTTCCACCTCCGTCTCGAGGACCGCTCGGACCTCACTATACTGAGCCCACGCCCCGCCCGTCGGACGCTTCCATATTGGAAGGGAGAGGGGAGAAGCGTTGTCCCGCGCAGCTACGCTCGGCCAGCTGAAGGCCTCCGGGTACCGCCGCCGCTCCGTTCGCGAGGAGTTGCGCGACAACCTCCTCGAGCGCATCCGTGGGGGCCGGAGCGTCTTCGAGGGGATCGTCGGATACGAGGAGACGGTGATCCCGTCGGTGGAGAACGCCCTGCTCGCCGGCCACGACATCGTGTTCCTGGGGGAGCGCGGCCAGGCGAAGTCCCGGATCATGCGTGCCCTGGTGGACCTGCTCGATGCGGAGGTGCCCACCATTGCCGGGTGCGAGATCAACGACGACCCGCTGACGCCGATCTGCAGCGCCTGCCGGCACGCCGTGCTGGAGCAGGGCGACCAGACCCCGATCGTGTGGATCGGCCCGGAGGACCGCTACGGGGAGAAGCTCGCCACCCCCGACATCTCCGTGGCGGACCTGATCGGTGAGGTCGACCCGATCAAGGTCGCCGAGGGCCGGTACCTGGCCGACGAGCTCACGATCCACTACGGCCTGATCCCGCGGACGCACCGCGGCATCTTCGCGATCAACGAGCTGCCCGACCTCGCGGAGCGGATCCAGGTGGCGCTGTTGAACCTGCTCGAGGAGCGCGACGTGCAGATCCGCGGCTACAAGGTACGGCTGCCGCTGGACATCTTCCTCGTCGCCTCCGCCAACCCCGAGGACTACACGAACCGCGGACGGATCATCACCCCGCTCAAGGACCGCTTCGGCGCCCAGATCCGCACCCACTACCCGAAGCTGATCGAAGAGGAGATGTCGATCGTCGAGCAGGAGGCCTCCGTCGCCGACAGCGGGGTCGTGCTGCGGTTCCCCCGCTTCATGCGGGAGCTGGTGGCCGAGATCACCCACCAGGCCCGGCGGTCACCGCAGGTGAACCAGCGGTCCGGCGTGTCGGTGCGGCTGTCGATCGGCAACCACGAGACCGTGGCCGCGAACGCCACGAAGCGGGCGGTCCGGCTGGGGGAGCCGGAGGCCGTCCCGCGGATCTCGGATCTCGACGCCGTGGCCGCGTCCACGCTCGGCAAGATCGAGGTCGAGGCCCTCGAGGAGGGACGGGAGGACGACATCCTCCGCAAGCTCCTGCGACAGGCCGTCCACGCGGTTTTCCAGCGGACGATGCGCGGTGAGCCCTTCACCGACCTGGTCCGCCGGTTCGAGGAGGAGGGTCTGGAGGTCGACGCGTCCTCCACGATGAGCTCGGAGGACTTCTGCCGGCAGTTCGGTGAGCTCAGGGGGATGGTCGGTCCCCTGGAGCGGCTCGAGGCCGGGGAGTCGGCAGCCACCACCGCCTCGGCTCTGGAGTTCGTCTGCGAGGGTCTGCACCTGTCCAAGCGGCTGAACAAGGCACCCACCGAAGGTGGCGCCCGCTACGGACGAGCCTGAGATCACCCTCCGGCGCCTCGGCTCCGACGACGTCGCGGGATGCGTCGAGGTACTGATCCGCGCCTTCAACGAGTTCGACGCCGCGCACGGGTTCCCGCCGCCCTTCCATACGTTCTCCCAGGCCGAGGCGACCGTGAAGATGGCGCTGACCTCGGATCCGCAGGGTGTTTGGGGCGCGGTCACCGACCGCGGCAAGGTGGTGGGCATGGCGGTCGGGTACCGGCGGGGGGAGTACCTGTCGATCGGGCCGGTGGCCGTGCACCCGATCGTCCAGCACCGCGGCGTGGGCCGCCGGCTGATGCTGCGGTTGATCGAGGCGAACCCCGACGCCGCCTGGATGGTGCTGTCCCACGCGGGCGTCAACACGCGGGCGTTCATGCTCTACCGGCGGGCGGGGTTCCGCGTGTTGCACGCCGACTGCGGGTTCGTCGGTGTGCCGCCGCGCGTACCGGCGCCCCCGCCGGGGGTGGAGGAGGCCGGGACCCGCGACCTGGAGCGGATCAAGGAGCTGGACCGGGAGCTGGCCCGCGTGGACCGGTCACGCGATCTGGAGATGCTCGCGCGCATGGGCCGCGCCTATCTCCACCGCGACGGCTACCTGATCGCGACCAGGCTCGGCCGGGCGCTCGGGGTCGGGCCGGGGGCCGCCAGTGACGGCGACGCTCTGGCGGCGCTGCTCGCCGCGGCGCTCCAGGATCTTCCCGCCGGGGGATTGATGCTCCGCTGCCCGGCCAACGGGCACGCCCTGGACGTCCTCGCCGATTGCGGGATGACGCCGCAGGGGGTCGGGAACACGATGGTGCGCGGGCGGGTCCCCGACCGCGCCGGGGAGCACGTCTATCCGGTGTTCCCCGAGGTCTTGTAGGACCCGCGATTCCTCGACCGCCTGGGCCGAGGCGACTGCGTGAGCACGACCGGCAGGTGCTGGCGGAGCATCCCGCCGTGCGGGACGGCGTCCCGCGAGCTGATGAACGCGTCCACGAGGTCGGGATCGAACTGGGTGCCGGCACCGGCGCGCAGCTCCTCCAGGGCCGCGGCCTCGGACATCGACGGCCGGTACGGCCGGTCGGAGGTCATCGCCTCGAAGGCGTCGGCGATCGCCAGGATCCGCGCGTCCCGGCTCACCCGGTCCCCCGAGACCCCGTCGGGGTAGCCGCGGCCGTCTATGCGTTCATGATGGTGGCGGATCGCCGGCAGCAGCGGGCGGAAGCGCTTGACCCCCTGCACGATGCGGACGGATTCCAGCGGGTGGCGCCGGATCAACTCCCACTCCTCGGCCGTGAGCCGGCCGGGCTTGCTCAGCACCCCGTCGGGGATGGCGATCTTGCCGATGTCGTGCAGCAGCCCCGCCCAGTGCAGCCGGTTGACCTCGTCGTCGCTCAGGCCGATCTCCCGCCCGAGATGCCCGGCGAACGCGGCGACGCGCTCGGAGTGGCGTGCGGTGTAGGGACTCTTGGCGTCGATGGCGTGGACGAAGGCCCGGATCGACTCGTCGTTCAGCTGCTCGAGCCGGGTGACCTGCCGGCGGACCGACTTGGTGAGTCCCCCGGTGAGCATGCCGATCGCCACGAAGAACAGCATGCGCACCAGCCATTGCGCCGGCTCCTGTCCGAGTCCCACGTCGACCTGGAGGGGCATCAGCGGCCCGCACAGCACCCCGGCCGCCACGCCGGTGGCCAGTCCACCCCAGGGTCCCCACGCCGCGGCAGCGACGACCACGGGCACGTAGAACAGGTGGGGGAACACGGTACGGGTCCCGCCGGCCAGGTAGGTCACCTGGTAGGCGACCACTCCCGAGGCGGCGATCAGAGGCACCGACCACAACGGCCCCCGCAGCATGTCGCGTGCTCGGCGCAACCGGCCCTCCATCGTGCCGACAACTCCCCTGTTCGGGTCTTCGGCAGCCGGAGGCCGGACCTTGAGCGCCACCTTCAGACCTGCTCGAGCTCCTCTTCGAGCTCCTCGGCCACCCTGGAGGTCTCCACGTCCTCGACGCGGGTGCGCGTGGCCACCTCGATCACCTCCAGGCGCCGGGGGACCTGGGTGAGCGCATACTCCATCGTCACCTGGGGGCTGACCCCGAACGGGTACGGCTCCGAGAAGATCTCGGCCCCCTCCTCGATCAGGGCCACGCTCAGCTCCTGCAGCTCGCCCATCCGCTGCTGGACGAAGTCCCACAGCTCGGGCTCGGCGGCCACGATCCTCCGGCACACGTAGGTGCCGTAGGCCATGTGGCGGCGCTCGTCGCGCTGCACCCCGGCCAGGCCCTCGCGGAAGCCCGGCATCAGGTCGCGGGCATCGAGGGCGGCGCTCCAGGAGTGATAGCCGGTGAGCGCGAGCACGCCTTCGATGAACTGGTTGTAGGTCACGGCGGCGTCGAGCACGTTGCGCGGAGACGGGTCGTCGTCGAGCCGCTGCATGGCCCGGGGCAGCTCGTCGTCGAAGATCCTCCGGTAGGCAGGGGTGAGCTCCTCCTCGATGCCGTCGTGGACGCCGAGGGCGTCGAACCACCGCCGGAAGAACTCGACGTGTTTGGCTTCCTCGAAGGCGAAGGTCGTCAGGTACATCGTCTCCTCGAGGCGTCCCTGGCCGGCCATGACGCGCAGCAGCGGCAGGATGTCGAGGGTCACCGACTCCTCGCCGACCATGAACAGCGTCCCGAGGCGCGATAGGTAGCGCCGTTCGTCGTCGGCGAGCGTGGCCCAGTCCCGGGCGTCCTGGGAGAAGTCGATGTCTGCGGGGTCCCAGAGGCGTTTCTTGGATTTCATCCACAAGCGCCACGGAACCGTGTCCGTCCGCAGTCCCGAGATCGACGAATAGGTGGTCGCTCTCACGGCCATGCCGCACCTCCCCTGGCGTCCGCCGACGGATGCCTCCCGTAGGCGCCGACCGTACCACGGGGAGGACGGGATTCCGGACCGCGGTAGGGTGGGGATGTGAGCCCCCGGTACCGCTACACCCGCTGGGACGGCACCCAGGATCCCTGGGCGGACGCCGACGACATCCTCGAGGGCCTCGGCGACGATCTCCTGGAGTTCGGGGACCTCGAGCAGGCGCTGCGCCGCATGCTGCAGCGCGGTTTCAGCCAGGAGGGACGCCGGCTCACCGGGTTGCAGTCGCTCACCGAACGCCTCCGTGGGATGCGCCAGCGCGACCTGCGCCGCTTCGACATGGACTCGGTGGTCGGACAGATCTCCGATGCGCTCGGGGAGGTCCGCGAGCTCGAGCGACGCGAGGTGACCGAACGCCTCGACCTGCGCCGGGAGGCGGGCGACGCGGCCGAGCCCGCGGACCCCGACGACCCGCTGGCGGCCCTCGAACGCGAATACGCCGAACCGCCCTTCGGGAACCGCCTCGAGCCGCGACTCGACTACCTGGACCGGCTCGAGGACCGTCCGGCCGACGCGCTGCGGGGGCTGCAGAACTACGACTTCCTGTCCCCGGAGGCCGAGACGAAGTTCAACGAGCTCACCGAACGGCTCCGGCAGCAGGTGCTCCAGCAGTACTTCAAGGGGGCCGAGCAGGCGCTGGCCAACATGACTCCCGAGGACATGCAGCGGATGGCGGAGATGATCGCCGAGCTCACGGAGATGATCCACCGCCACGAGGCCGGCGAGCCCTACGACTTCGAGGGGTTCATGCAGCGCCACGGTGACTTCTTCCCGGAGAACCCGCGCAACCTCGAGGAGCTGCTGGAGATCCTGGCGCAGCGGATGGCCATGGCGCAGTCGATGATGGCCTCGATGAGCCCGGAGATGCGCGAGCGTCTCTCGTCGCTCGTCGAGGCGCTCCTGGACGACGCCGAGCTGGCTCAGCGGATGAGCGAGCTCGGGCAGGCGCTGCGCAGCGCCGTCCCGCAGATGGGGTGGGACCGCGCCTACCCGTTCTCCGGCGAGGAGCCGCTCGAGATGCTCGAGGCGATGCAGGTGATGGAGCGGATGCAGGAGGCCGAGGACCTCGAACGGTACCTGCGCGGCGCCCAGCGCCCGAGCGATCTCAACGAGGTCGACCTCGAGCGCGTCGCCGACCTTCTCGGAGAGGAGGCGGCCCGCGACCTGCGCCGCCTACGGGAGATCGAGCGGATGCTCGAGGAGGCCGGGTACGTGGAGCGCAAAGCGGGGCGTCTCGACCTCACGCCGTCCGGGGTGCGGCGGATCGGCAAGCAGGCCCTCGGCAAGGTGTACGAGCGGCTGCGGAGCGCGCTGGCCGGCGAGCACGACCAGCCGACGATCGGCCAGGGAGGCGATATCACCGGCGAGCTCAAGGCCTACGAGTTCGGCGACCCCTTCCACATCCAGGTGAAGGAGACGGTCTTCGAGGCCGTCCGCCGTTCGGGGGCCGGGACGCCCGTGAAGATCCGTCCCGAGGACTTCCAGGTGGAGCGCACCGAGCACAAGGTGCAGGCCGCCACGGCGCTGCTGATCGACCTGTCGCTGTCGATGCCGATGCGCGGCAACTGGGTGGCAGCCAAGAAGGTCGCGCTCGCGCTGCACGCGTTGATCTCCTCCCAGTTCCCGCGGGACCGCCTGTTCCTCGTCGGCTTCAGCGACTACGCGCGGCGCGTGCAGGCCGAGGAGCTGCCGGGCCTCGGCTGGGAGGAGGTCTACGGGACGAACATGCAGCACGCGCTCCTGATCGCGCGGCGGTTGCTGGCCCGGCATCGCGGCGCCAGCCGCCAGATCCTGCTCGTCACCGACGGCGAGCCGACGGCTCACCTCGAGGGCGAGGAGGTGTTCTTCGCCTGGCCCCCGGTCCCCCGCACCTTCGAGGAGACCCTCAAGGAGGTGGTGCGCTGCACCAAGGAGGGGATCACGATCAATACCTTCATGCTCGACCGCTCCCCGTACCTGATGGGCTTCGTCGAGCGGATGACGACCCTGAACCGGGGCCGGGCCTTCTTCACCTCCCCCGACCACCTGGGCGAGTACGTGCTGCTCGACTTCCTCGAGTCGAAGCGCACCCGCCTGCGCGGCGCCTGACGCGTCAGGCGATCCTGCGGATCAGGGCGAGCAGGCCGGGGGTGGTGGTGCGGCGGCGGACCGCGTCCAGCGCGACCCATTCGGCCGCGGCGGCGTCGTCGCCCGCCTGCAACTCGCCGCCGGTCACCCTTGCCCGGTACACCAAGATCACGTGGTGGTCGGCTCCGGACAGCACCTCGCGAACGCTCGACAGCTCGCCCACGCGGATGCGCAGCCCCGTCTCCTCGGCCACCTCCCGCCGGAGGGCCGCGGCGAGGCGCTCCCTCGGCTCCACCCTGCCCCCGGGAAGCGACCACCGTCCGGCGTAGGTGCCGCGGGCGCGACGCACCATGAGCAGGCGTCCGTCGTGCACGACGAATGCGGAGACACCGAGCACCGGCTCGCCCGACATGCTGCGCATCGTACCCTTGAGGACATGAACGCCGGACGGAGACTGGCTCCAGGCATGACGGCTCCCGACGTCGAGCTGCATTCAACCGACGGCACCGTGGTGCGCAGCTCGCGCCTGTGGCGTGACGGTGGCGTCGTGATCGCGTTTCTACGGCACTTCGGGTGACCGTTCTGCAAGGACCATCTGGCGCAGTTGCGTCAGGAGCACACACGGATCATGGAGGCGGGCGCGGACGTCGCCGGCGTCCTGATGGGGTCGCCTGCGTCCGTCGGCGACTTCTGCCGCGAGCGCGGGACCTCCTTCGCGTGCTACGCGGACCCCGACCGGGCCGCCTACCGGGCCTTCGGGCTCGCGGCGGGCCCCCCGACCCGCTGGCTGCTCAATCCCAACATCGTGCGCCAGGGGGCCCGGCTGCTGCGCAGGGGCGTGGCCGTGGGTCTGCCGCACACGGGACAGGACGTCCGCCAGATGCCCGGGACGTTCGTGGTCGCCCGCGGGGGCACGGTGCGGCTGGCTCACTACGGAGCCGACGCGGCCGACAACCCCGACATGGAGGTGATCCTGGGAGCGCTCGGCGCCTGAGCGTCGCGCTTCCGGACAGAACGTGACCAAACCGACTCCTGCGGCAGGACGGGGCCCCATGCCGCAGAATGGATGGGTAACAGGGGAGGAACCCCCCGGTACGCTGTGGCGTTGGACCTGATAGAAGCCGCCCCAGACAGGTCCCCGTCGGACCGGAGGGTTTCGTCGCCTCCGGCGACGTGTGGTAGACGTTGTCGGGATCTGTGGTCGAGGTTCTCGGGGAGGGAACCCGTGCAGACATGCGAGCGATGCGGGCGGTGCCCGCGCCATCGTGCTCCAGGGGAGGGGAAGGCATGAAGGGCCGTGTCCTGCTGTACCGTTACCTGCCGTTGGCCGCCGTCGTGGTGATCCAGGTGCTCATCATCGCGATCGCGCCGTCGAAGTCGCCGGCCGAGCTGAGCGGGTTCGGCCCCCAGACCGGGGCATCGGATCCCACCGTGGCGGACCGCGACGTGCTCGCCGATCCGTTCGGCGACGACCTCGATGACATCGATCCCGAGACCGGCGAGCGGACCGCCGGCGGGACCAACGGAAGCGGCTCGACCGGGACCGGCACCGGAGGCGGCGGCGGGACGGGTGACGACGAGCGGCCCCCAGGCGACACCAGCCATTGCGTGGACGGACGCCAGTACGACCCGAAGATCTACGCCTACGCGCCGCGCTGCACACCGAAGTTCGGGGGCAACAACGGCGGCGCCACCTACCGCGGGGTGGAGGCCGAGGAGATCCGCGTCGTCATCTACCGGGACAACCTCGGCGAGGCCGTGGACCGCCTCCTGCAGGCCCAGGGGGGCAACGCGTCGGACCAGCAGTGGCGGGACATGATCGCGGCCGCCGAAGAGTTCGTCAACTCCCGCTACGAGCTCTACGGACGCAACGTCAAGCTGATCTTCTGGAAGGGTGAGTGTCAGTCGGTACCGCCGGACTACCCGTGCCTGCGCGGCGAGATGCGCCGCATCGTCCAGCAGCACGAGCCCTTCTGGGTGGTCCGCAACACCTCGCTGGCCTCGCCGGCCTTCGACGAGCTGAGCAACCTCAAGGTGATGAACTCCGGGGGCTGGGGGTTCCGCGACGTCTTCCGCCAGCAGCGCCGTCCCTACTCCTGGGACCTGATGATGGGCGGCACCCAGCAGGTGGAGATGGTGGCCGAGTGGTACTGCGGCCGGATGCACGGTGGGAAGGCGATCCATGCGGGCGATCAGAATCCCGACGAGGATCTCCGCGATCGGGACCGCGTCCTCGGCGTGATCTCCACCGACGACCCCGAGAACAAGCTGGCCATCACCGAGTTCAAGCGGCACCTCGAGGCGTGCGGAGCGGAGGTCACCCACGAGTACTACTACTCGCAGGACATCACCACGGCCGAGCAGCAGCGTCGAGCCGGGGTGGAGACCATGCGCCGCGAGCCCATGGCCACCACCATCATGTGCTTCTGCGACCTGGTGGCACCGATCTTCCTGTACCAGACCTGCGAAGAGTACGAGTACTACCCGGAACACGTGATGGTCGGTACCGGGTTGATGGACCACGACTCCGCCGCCCAGGCCTACGACAACACGCTGCCTCCCTTCGGCACCCAGTTCCACAACGCCTTCGGGCTGGCGCAGCGCCCCTACCAGGAGCCGGAGAACGCCACCATGGCGCACCGGGTATGGGCGGACACGGGGCGCTCCGGCGGACCCCACCCCTCGTTGGACTTCACGATCTGGGACCACGTGGGCATGGTGGCCTTCATGCTCCAGAGCGCCGGGCCGAACCTCAACCCGCAAACCGTCGAACAGGGAGCCTTCCGAGCCGGAGCGATCGCGCCCGGGAACAACCAGAACCAGGACTTCAACCAACGGTCGTTCAGTCCCGGCGACTACACCTGGCAGGACACCCTGCGGGAGATCTACTGGAGCACCGAGCAGACCTCGCGGCGCAACGGCGAGCAGGGCACCTACGTCTCGCTGAACAACGGCCGCTGGTACGAGAAGGGCCAGTTCCCGTCCGGACGATTCCAGTTGCCGCCGAAGCCGAGATAGGGGACAGGTGGACAGGCTCAGGTCCGCGCCGGGCTACGCCGTAGCCGTCTGGAACCACCGGATCGGTGGCCCGGTGGTGAAACTCGTTCTGGCCGCGGTGGCCATCCTGTTCGCCTCGTTCAGGATCTTCGACGTGAGCCGGGGCGTGGTGTTCAACGGTCTGGCCGTGGGGACGCTGTACGGGATCCTGGGCGTCGGCATCATCCTGATCTACCGGACCAACCGGATCATCAACTTCGCCGCGGCGGCTCTCGGGGCCGTCCCCGGGGTGCTGGCTGCGCTGCTCCTGGTCATCACCTGGTCGCATATCCCGTGGGCCTGGTACGTGTGCCTTCCGATCGCCGTGCTGGGCGGCGCGCTGCTCGGGGGCGTGGCCGACGTGATCGTGATCCGGCGGTTCGGTTCGGCCCCCCGCCTGATCCTGACGGTGGCCACGATCGGTCTCGCCCAGCTCCTGGCCTTCTTCTCGCTGATGATCCCGATCTGGTTGGGAAGCGAAGGGCGTCCGATCTCCTTCGTCCCCACCCCCTTCAAGAGCGAGCGGTTCCGGTTCAGCATCGGCAACAGCCCGTTCACCGGCGACCATCCGTTCACGATCGCCGCCGTGATCGTGGTCGTCCTCGCCCTGGCGGCGTTCCTGCGCTACACGCGGATGGGCATCGCCCTGCGGGCCTCGGCGGAGAACGCCGACCGGGCGTCGCTGCTCGGGATCCCCGTGAAGCGCGTGCAGACGGTGGCGTGGGTGCTGGCCGGAGCGCTCGCGGGGGCCACGATCTTCTTCCGCGCGGCGATCGTCGGGGTGCCCACCGACGGCTCGCTCGGTCCGAAGGTGCTGCTGTTCGCGCTCACCGCGGCCGTTGTGGCGAGGATGGAGTCGATCCCGGTGGCGCTGGTCGCGGGGATGGCGGTGGGGATCCTCGGCGAGGCCTCCGTCGTCTACGCGGGCAAGGACTCGCTGGCGAGCGCGATCATGCTCGTGGTCATCCTCGGAGCGTTGATGGCCCAGCGGGGGAAGCTGTCCCGGGCCTACGACACGGGGGTGTCGAGCTGGCGGGCGGTGAAGGAGTTCCGTCCGATCCCGCTCGAGCTCACGCGCCTGCGCGAGGTGCAGGCGCTGCGCTGGGGGTCGCTGGGCCTGGTGGGCCTGGTGGCGTTCCTCGCCCCCCACCTCCCGTTCATCCGTGACGGCGGCAACCTGCCCTTCCTGCAGCTGGTCGTGATCTCCTCGATCATCGTCGTGTCGCTGGTGATCCTCACCGGATGGGCCGGCCAGATCTCCCTCGGGCAGTTCGGGATCGTGGGCATCGGCGCCACGGTCGCCGGGAAGCTCGCCGCCGACTTCAACCAGGACTTCTTCGTGACGCTGGTGGCCGGGGTCCTCGCGGGGGCAGCGGTGGCCGTGCTCATCGGGTTGCCGGCGCTGCGGATCCCCGGGCTCTACCTGGCGGTGGCCACCCTGGCCTTCGGTGCCGCCGTCCAGTTCTACTTCCTGGACGACAGCTACCGCATCGGACAGATCCTGCGTCCCGACCGCGCCAATCGCATCGAGCTGCCCGTGCTCTGGGAGCGGATCACGCTCGAGGGCGTCAACGGGCCCGGCATCGCCTTCTACTACCTGTGCCTGGGCTTCCTGGTGCTTACGCTGCTGGCGGCACGGGCCTACCGGCGCAACCGCGCCGGGCGGGTGCTCATGGCCGTGCGCGAGAACACCCGCGCCGCCTCCAGCTACGCCGTGAACCCCGCCCGCACGAAGCTCGCGGCCTTCGCCGTCGCCGGAGCGATCGCCGCGCTCGGCGGCGTGCTCATGGCGTACTTCAACGGCTCCATCGACGCGGGCACCTACTCGATCCAGGCCAGTATCTACATCTTCATCATCGCGGTGATCGGCGGCCTCACCTCGCTGACCGGTGCCGTGGTGGGCGCCGTGGTGATCGAGTCGATCCGGCTCATGGGCGGCCAGCTCCTGTCCGGGATCGAGGTGCTCGTGACCGGCGTCGGGCTCCTGGTGGTACTGATGGTGATCCCCGGCGGGTTCGCCGAGGTGATCTACGAGACCCGCGACAAGTTCCTGCGCTGGGTGGCCAAGCGTCACGACCTCCACGTGCCGTCGCTGGTGGCCGACAAGCTGGTCCGCGGCGACGAGGCGGAGGGGCTCCTGGAGGAGGCCGAGCGTACGGCCGTCGAGTCGGGCGAGAGCTTCGAGGCCGTCCTCGGAGCACGGGGTGGTGAACGATGAGCCGCGTATCCGAGCGCCCCCCGGAGACCACCGCGGAGCAGCCCGCAGGACTGCGGCGGTGGACGGCCGGCGCCTCCGCGGTGCCGTTGCTGGTGCTGTTCGGCCTGAACTTCGTCGACGAGTTCGACCGCCTGGCCTTCGAGACGCTCGCCCCCGAGATCCGCGAGGCCTTCGGGCTCGGCGACGCCGGGATCCTCGCCATCATCGTCGTCGGGGGTGCGCTCTCGCTGGTGGCCGCGCTGCCCGTGGGCTTCCTGGGCGACCGCTTCAGCCGGGTGCGGATCGCGATCCTGTCGGCGCTGCTCTGGGGGTCGATGTCCGTGGCCACGGGCCTGGCCTCCACCCTCGCGCTCGGGGTGGGGTTCCTGTTCGCCGTCCGGCTCCTGGCCAACATCGGACGCATCTCCAACGAGGTGATCCATCCCTCGCTGCTGGGCGACTACTACCGTCCCGAGGCGCATCCGTCGGTGTTCCGGATCCACCGGTTCGCGAATCCGACCAGCGCTGTGTCGGGGCTGATCGCCGGGGTGATCGCGGCGCGTATGGGCTGGGAGTGGGCCTTCTACGTGCTGGCCATCCCCACCTTCCTGCTGCTGCTCGCGGCGGCGCGGCTGCGGGAGCCGGTCCGCGGCGAATCGGTGAACAAGGACCTCGCCGAGCGGCTGGCCGCCGAGGAGGGGGCGATCCCGTTCTCCGAGGCGCGCCGGCAACTGTTCGCCGTGCGGACGCTCAAGCGCCTGTGGCTCGGTGCGTTCTTCCTGGGGGTCGGGTGGATCCCCATCGGCGGCCTGTTGTCGCTGTTCTTCGAGAACGTGTACGGGTTCGGGCCCGAGGGCCGGGGACTGATCACCTTCCTGCGCAACGCCGGCATCGCCGTCGGCCTGCTGTTGGGCGGGTGGCTGGCCAACCGGGTCGTGGCCCGGGGCCGCGTCCAGCATCTGGCTACGGTGACGGCGCTGTCGTTCCTGGCCTTCGCGCTGGGGCTGGTCGCCATGGCCGTCGTCCCCTGGGCGGGGGTGTCCGCGGCCTTCGCCTTCGTGCTGTCGATCGGCATCGGCGCCTACCAGCCCGCCTACTACTCCCTGGTCGGATTGGTCTCCCCGCCGCGTGTGCGCTCCCAGGCCTACGCCTGGGCGGTGCTCATCGTGGGCACCGGGGGGCTGCTCGGGATCCCCTTCGCCGAGATCGGTGAGACCTCCGGCTACCGGCTGGCCATCATCCTGCTATCGGTCGTCGTCGCGCTGGCCGCGCTGATCGGCGTCAGCGCCGTCCGGTTCGTGCGACGCGACATCGAGCAAGCTGCCAAGACCCTCGAGACGGCCGTACGGCTCAACGACGAGATGCGCTCGGCGGGTACCCGGTCGCTGCTGGTCTGCCGGGACGTGGAGGTCGCCTACGACCAGGTCCAGGTGCTGTTCGGGGTCAACGTGGAGATCAAGGAGGGCGAGATCGTGGCCCTCCTGGGCACCAACGGGGCCGGCAAGTCGACCCTGCTGAAGGCCGTGTCGGGGCTGGTGGATCCCATCGGCGGCGCGATCTTCTTCGAGGGTCGCGACATCACGCACGCCGACGCGGTCCAGGCCGCCAAGGCCGGGATCGTCCAGGTCCCCGGTGGCAAGGCCATCTTCCCGACCCTCACCGTGGCCGAGCATTTCAAGGCCGCCACGTGGCTGTACGCCAAGCGGCCCGAGGAGGTCGCCCGAGCCACCAAGGACGTGCTGGAGATGTTCCCCCGCCTCGAGGAGCGGTGGACCCAGATGGCGGGGAACATGTCCGGCGGGGAGCAGCAGATGCTCGCCCTCGGGATGGCATTCATCGCCAAGCCGAAGCTGCTGATGATCGACGAGCTCTCGCTCGGCCTGGCCCCCACCGTGGTGGAGCAGCTCCTGGCCATCGTCCGCAGGATCCACGAGGCTGGCGCCACGATCGTCCTCGTCGAGCAGTCGATCAACGTGGCCCTCACCGTCGCCGACCGCGCGTACTTCATGGAGAAGGGCGAGGTCCGCTTCGAGGGCCCGACCGAGGATCTTCTGGAGCGCGGCGACATCCTGCGATCGGTGTTCCTGGAAGGAGCGGCGTCGACGGACGGCGACACGTCCGCCAAGCGCAAGCAGCATGCCCGCGCGGCGCGCGCGTCCGACGAGACCCAGGAGATCACGCCGGACGACCGGCCGGTGGTGCTCGACCTGCGGGGTCTCACGAAGCGCTTCGGGGGGATCACCGCCGTCGACGACGTGGACATCGTCCTCAGGGAGAACGAGATCCTCGGGCTCATCGGGCCCAACGGCGCCGGCAAGACCACGATCTTCGATCTGGTCTCCGGCCACCTGCGCCACGACGCCGGACGCCTCTACCTGCGCGGGATCGACGTCACCGAGTGGAGCGCGGACCGTCGCGCCGCCCTCGGTCTCGGCCGGTCCTTCCAGGACGCGCGCATCTTCCCGTCGCTCACGGTGTCGGAGAACATCGCCCTGGGCCTCGAGCGGCACATCGAGGTACGCGACCACCTGGCGGCGATCCTCGACCTGCCCGCGATCCAGGAATCGGAGGACGACGTGGGGTGGACCGTGGACGATCTCATCGAACTGATGGGGCTCGGCGCGTTCCGCGACAAGTTCGTTGCCGAGCTCTCCACCGGCTCCCGGCGCATCGTCGACCTCGCGATGTCGATCGCCCACGATCCCTCCGTGCTGCTCCTCGACGAGCCCTCCTCGGGGATCGCCCAGAAGGAGACGGAGGCGCTCGGCCCCCTGTTGCGGCGCATCCAGGACGAGACCAAGTGCGCCATGCTGGTGATCGAGCACGATATGCCGCTGATCAACTTCGTGTCCGACGAGATCATCGCCCTGGAGCTGGGGCGGGTGGTCCTGCGCGGCACGTCGGAGCGGGTGATGTCCGACGCGCGGGTCGTGGAGTCCTATCTCGGCGGTGACCTCGACGTGATCCACCGCTCGGGATCGAGCAGGTCGATGCGGGACAAGCGGCCTACGGGCCCCGGGAAGGCGGCGACATGACCGCCCGCGCCGCGCGCATCCTTGTCGTGTGCCTGCTGGCCCTCGGGTTCCCCGCGGCCTGGCCCGCCCCTGCGACCGCCGACGCGCCGATCGAGTACGGCTGGTGGTACAAGCTGAACAGCCGTACGACCGTGCTCCCGCCGCCTCTGGACGAGGTACCCCGCACGCCGCCGTCGGTCCCCGAGGACGGGGTGTACGTCGCCGAGGATGTTGATCCCGACGGGCCGCTGGCGATCGCCGCCTTCCTGTTCCTGTCCGAGGACGGTCCCGGCGCCGTATTCGAGCTGCAGATCTCCTCCGGAGCGGTCCCCGAGGGGGCCTCGATCGTGGCGTGTCCCACCACCGGGTCGTTCGCCTCGGAATCCGGCGGGCTGTGGGAGAACCGTCCGCAGGGGGACTGCGATTCGCTGGCGGTTCCCGGTGAGGTGCTGGGGACCAACGAGTCGATGATCTGGAAGCTGGTCGCCGACTACCAGGTCTTCCCGGAGTACTGGAGCTTCGTGCTCGAGCCGGGCCCCGGCTCGGCCCCCTTCCAGGTCGCGTTCGAGGCCCCCGACGGCGGTTCGTTCTCGGTGGATTCCGGCGAGGGGAACTTCCCCGAGGAACCGCCACCACCGCCCTTCGAGCCCGACGGCGACTTCGGGGACCCCGACGACGCGTTCGTCTTCGACGACTTCAACGCAGGCGGCTTCGTGTCCACGCCGCCGCCGTTCGTGGAGGAGGAGCCTACGGAGGTACCGGCGGAGCGCGCGGAGGCCCAACCGCCCGTTCCGGTCCAGGACACCTCCATCCCGGCCACCGACGACACCGCCACCCGTGCCGTCGCGGTCTTCCTGCTGGCGGCCATGGCCGCCGGGATGTGGGCGTTGAGCCGCCAGCAGCGCCGCCCGGCCGTCGCCGGCGCCCCCGTGGACGACGACGTGGCGGTGGTGGAGGACACCGGGGCGGAGGTCGGTGGCCTCGGACGGTTCGCCCGGCCCCGCAGCCGTCCGCCACGCCGCCTGATGTAGTAACGCACCCGCCTCCGGGTGGTCGGCTACGCTGGCATCCGGATGCAGACGAACGGCGACAAGGACCTCACAGGGTTCCGCGTGCTGCTCGCCGCCGGGGCGGTGATCTCCCTCGGGCTGGCGATCTGGGGTCTGTTCGGTGGGGGATTCATCCACGGGACCCTGGGGCTCACGGTCGAGCGGGACGCGCCGGGGTTCATCGGGCTGTCGCGCCTCTACGGAGCGGTGATGCTGTCGATGGGGCTCGGGTACGTGCTCGCGGCTGCGCATCCGATGCGCAACCGCGGGCTGCTGGTCGTGCTGTTCGCGCAGCCCATGATCGGGGCGATCGTGTTCATCGTGGGCACGGCGCTGGAGGACTTCGGGACGGTCAACGGAACCGTCCTCGCCACCCTGAGCATGGCCTACTGCCTGCTGTACTTCCGGCTGTATCCGCGGCCGATCAGCACCCTGCTGTCGGCCGACGACGAGCAGGAGGAACCCCCGCCTCCGGGCCCCCCGGATCCCGGCGACGTGGCCTGAGCTACTCCTCGAGGATGTGATCCGCCAGCGCCCGCAGCGAGTCCAGGTCCTGGACGTCGTGGGTGAGCAGCGGCACGGCCGACACCGTGCTCCGGGCGCGGCGTCCCAGATCCCGCAGGCGGCTGCGGTCGCGCCGGGACAGGCCCGCCAGCGTCGTGAGGGCCCGGTGCCCTTCGGTGAGCGCGGATCGGGCGTCGTCGGTGCCGATCCCCAGCGCCTCGGCGACTCGGGCCGGATCGGCGGCGTCCAGCCGCTCCAGCTCCCCGTCGGCTTCAGGGTCGGCGAACCGGGGATCGATCACCTTGTTGGCGATCACCCCGGCCAGCGGCAGGCCCTCGTCCACGAGCCGGTCGATGAAGAACCCCGCCTCACCCAGCGGCGGGCCTTCGAGGGTGGTGACGACCACGAAGCCTGTGGTGGGGGCGCGCAGCAGCTCCAGGACCTCCTCGGCCCGCTCCTTGAAGCCGTCGTAGAGGTTCTGGAAGTCCATCACGAAGGTAGACAGGTCCTCCAGCACCTGGGAGCCGAGCACCCGGTCGGCCACCTTCAGGAAAGGACTGGCCGTGAGGTTGAAGGCTTTCATACCGACCTTCCCGGCGGCGGCGTAGGGCTTGGCGACCCAGCGCAGGAGGCTCCCACCCACGAAATCGGTCATGCGCTTCGGGGCGTCGAGGAAGTCGAGGGCGCTGCGGGTGGGCGGGGTGTCGATCACGATCAGGTCGTAGTCGCCGGAGCGGTGGAGCTGGGCGAGCTGCTCCATGGCCATGTAGCCCTGGGAGCCGACGAAGTGCTCCGAGAGCCCCTGGTACAAGCGGTTTTCCATGATGCGCCGGGAGACGTCCTTCGACGGGGAATGGCGGTTCACCACTTCGTCCCAGGCCGTCTTCATGTCGAGCATCGAGGCCTCCAGGGAGCCGGAGCCCTCCGGCAGCTCGACCTCGCTGGACGCATGCCCCAGTTCCCGGCCGAGTCCGAGCGCGCCGGCCAGCCGCTTCGCGGGGTCGATCGTGAGCACGATCGTCCGGCGGTCGGCGGCGGCCGCCAGCGCCAGCGCGGCGGACACCGAGGTCTTGCCCACCCCGCCCGAACCGGTGACGACCACGATCTCCTTCTTCTCCAAGTCCGTGCGCAGGCTCATCGGCCGGCTCCCGCGGGCGCCACCTCGGCGGGTTCGGGGGTGCGCCCGTCCAGCGCTGCGGCCACCGCCCTGGTCGACCGCAGCTCGTGGCGGCCGATGGGCATGAACGGGATGTCCAGCACCGGGGGGCCGAGGGAGCGGAGGCGTTCCAGATGCGGCGCCTGGTTGCGGGCCAGGCGCGCGAAGAGGTCGAGGGCGTCGGCGGCGAGGTCGACCCGGCCCCCGAGCGCCTCGGCGGCGGCGTCCCGGTTCGACGTCAGGGCCTCCACGGCCTCCGGGGATCCGGGGGGTGCCACGACCCGGTTGGCCACGATGCCCACCACCGGCGTACCCACCTGCTCCGGGGCATCCTCGAGCAACTCGGCGGTCTCCTGCACCGGCATCTCCTCGGCCACCGCCACCACCACGATCCCGGTACGCTGCGGATCCTCGATGATCTCCCGGACCCAGTCGGTCTGGTTGCGGATCATCCCCACCTGGACGAGCTCCTGCAGCGTCTTCGGCCCCCGGAGATGCTTGAGCACTTGGCCTGCGGGCGCGGCGTCGACCACGATCTGGTCCCAGCGGGGACGTCCGTCCTCCTTCGCGCGCTCCTCGAAGCCGACCTTGCCGGCGATCAGCACCTCCCGCACGCCCGGGGCTGCGTTGGCGATGAAGTCGAAGACCTTGGACACGGGCCCCGCCCGGTAGAACCGGGGGAGCTTGATCGAGATCCGCAGGTACTCGTCGAGGGCGTTCTCCGGGTCGAGCGCCAGGTGCCACAGGCCGTCGAGGGCCTCCTTGGGTTTGTAGCGCGGTGGATAGGCGTCGAGGAAGCGGGCGGCGTCGCCTTTGGCCTCCACGTCGATCAGCAGCGTGCGGCGGCCGCGTTCCGCCGCGAGCAGCGCGAGAGCCGCGGCGGCGGTGGACTTGCCCACGCCGCCCTTGCCGGTGACGAAGAGGACGCGGCGCGAGAGGAGATCGTCGATCGCACCGGACATGCCAGTAGCGTACCCGTCCACCGGGGGCCGGGACACATCCCCGGCGGCAGGACACGGGCCCGCGGGGGCGAACGATGCCGCAGGAGATGTCTGCGAGACGGAGGGGGTCGACGTGCGCAAGAGATTCGTCGCGGTGATCGTGCTGTCGCTCGTGCTCGGGCCGGCGGCCGGCGGGCTGCCCGAGGTGCTCGCCCACGAGTGCGGATACGACGAGGAGCATCCCGAGGAGTGCCGGGAGACGCCCGTCGTGGACAACTGGCGGGACAACTACATCCCGCTGTTCGACCTCGAGGACCGGGATGATCCCGAGCAGCGCCGGGACGCGCAACGCTGGCGCGAGGAGTGCCAGCGCGACGGCGAGCACCGGCAGATGTGTGTGTGGAGTTACGGCGGCTTCAGCGTCGTCCCCGACGACGGCGATGCCTCGCCCAACGAATGGCACTTGGGGGTCGCCGCGACGCACTGCTTCCTGTTCGAGCTCGCCCATCAGTGCGAGGAACACGACGCGTCCCAGGAGGAGGGCGTCCACGACACCCATGGAGGCGCGCTGTACGTGTCGATCTGCCTCACCCCCAACGCCGAGAGCAGGCGCTGCAGCGAGGGCATGGAGGGGACCGAGGCGGGCGTCACGATCATCGACCACTTCCCGTGCGGGATGATCGTGCCCATCGTGTCGTGCATCGACGAGTACCACATCGTCCGTCCCTTCGACGACGAGTACACCGCCCGGCAGATGGACAACTCGCAGGACGCGATCGAGCTCATCGTCGCCGATCCCCGGCGCTACCTCTGCGGGTACGGTCCCGGTAGTGACACACCCTGGTGTGAGGCCATCCCGGGGGACGGGTAGATGCGACGGCTGCTCGTGGTGGCGCTGCTGGCAGCGCCCCTGCCCGCAGCGGCGGCGTCCGAGCCCGACTGCGACTGGCCGACCTACGGCCGCGACGCCGGCCGCTCGTTCGCCGTCCCCGAGGCCTGCTCGGAGGTCACCGTCTCCACGGCGCCCAGGATGCGTCCGAAGTGGGTGGTGCCCACCCACGACTCGGTGACGGCGTCGGCGGCGGTGGTCGACGGGGTGGTGTACGTGGGGGCCTGGGACGGCACCTTCTACGCCCTGGACGCCGACGACGGGACCGAGCATTGGACCTTCGAGGTCGACGACGCCAACCAGGTGTCCTTCGGGCGCATCGTGTCGTCCGCGACGGTGGCCGAGGTGGCGGGGACGCGGGTCGTGATCTTCGGCGGCGGTTCCACCCTCTACGTGCTCGATGCCGCCACGGGGGCCGAGCTGACGCGGGCCTGCCTCGACCCGCGGACCGATCCCGACCCACCGGCCGATCCGGTGCGCTGCCGCGGATCGGATGCGGACATCGAGATCGAATCCTCGCCGGTGGTCGTCGAGGTGGACGGCGAGACGTGGGTGCTCGTGGGGCACAGCGTCCACAACCGCGCCGGTGTCGGTCGCACGGGCCTGGTCGCGCTGCGGCTGAGCGCCTGGGACCTCGAGGCGCTGTGGAAGCTCGACCCCGAGACCGCCCTCACCTACACCACCGACCCGGCGAAGGCGGGGGAGCCGGGCTTCGTCCACGTCACCGACCCGCTGACCCACGACGCCGGCGCCGGGTCGGGCTGCGGAGGTGTGTGGTCGTCGCCCGCCGTCGACGTCCGGCGGGAGCTCGTGGTCTTCGGAACGGCGAACTGCACCGCCGACACCATGCCCCCCGGCGAGATCGGCGGCGAGGCGGTGTGGACGGCCGGCTTACGCGACGGCGGTGCCGTCTGGTCGTATGCGCCGCGGGGACTGAACGACTTCGACGACGACTTCGGTGCGTCGCCGACCCTGCTGCCCGGGGGCCGTGTGGGCATCGGGGGCAAGGACGGCCGCTACTACGCCTTCGATCTGGAGGGCGACGGCGAGCCGCTGTGGGTGTCGCAGGCGGGACAGCCCGGACGCCTCGCCCCCGACTTCTCCGTGGGCGGGATGATCGGCACCGCCGCCGTGGGCGAGGTGGACGGCGAGCCGGCCGTCTTCGCCACCACGGCGCTGTCCACGCCGTTCGCCGAGCCCGTGGGCGGCCCCCAGAGTGTCGACACCTCACTGGCATCCGACCCGGGGCGGATGCTGTCGCTGCACGCGATCAGCGCCGTGGACGGCCGCGTCCTCTGGCGGTCGCCGCTGGCCAGGCAGTCGTACGGCGCACCGGTCTACAGCCGCGGGGTGGTGCTCGTCCCCAGCACCTTCGGCCTGGCGCTGAAGGCCTTCCACGCCGACACCGGGCTCCCGCTCGCGAGCCTGCCGCTGAACGGTGCGCCGTCCTCCACCCCGGTGGTGGTGGGCGACCGGGTCTATCTGGGGGCCGGGACCCGCACCACCGACGCCGAATACAAGGCCTTCGGAGCCGGTGGAGCGGAGCCGGCGCTCGGAGCGCACGCGCTGTCACCGGCCAGCGGCATCTGGGCCTTCGAGATCGTCTCCTGAAGGGCCGAGGTCTAGACTGGAGACGATGAGCGATGCCCTTGCTCGCGGCCGGGAGGCGTTCGAGCGGAGCGCCTGGGAGGACGCCTTCACCCAGCTTTCCGCAGCGGACGGCCAGGATCCGCTCGGCCCCGAGGATCTCGACCGCCTGGCGCAGGCCGCCTACCTGACGGGCAGGGACACGGACAGCGTCGAAGGCTGGGCCCGCGCGCACCAGGAGTTCCTGGGTCGGGACGAGCCGACGCGGGCCGCCCGATGCGCCTTCTGGGCGGGGACGAGCCTCATGCTGCGGGGCGAGATGGCTCCCGGTAGCGGCTGGTTTGCCCGGACGCAAGCCGCGCTCGCCGACCACGGTCACGACTGCGCGGAGCGTGGCTACATGGCCATACCCGCGGGACTCCACAGCCTCGAGGAGGGAGATGCCACCGCCGCGTACGCGGCCTTCGAACAGGGGGCCGAGTGCGCCGAGCGCTTCGGGGACCGGGATCTGATGGCGCTGTGCCGGCTGGGCCGAGGGCAGGCGCTGATCCACCTCGGACGGACCGCTGAGGCCGTGGCGATGCTCGACGAGGCGATGGTCGCGGTGACCTCCGGCGAGGTCACACCGATCCCCGCCGGGATCATCTACTGCGCCGTGATCCTGGCCTGTCAGGAGATCTTCGATCTCCGCCGGGCCAAGGAGTGGACGGATGCGCTGGGTCGCTGGTGTGACACGCAGCCGGACCTCGTGCCCTACCGGGGACAGTGCCTCGTGCACCGCTCAGAGCTCATGCAGATGCACGGCGCCTGGCCCGACGCGCTGGCGGAGGCCCAGCGGGCCTGCGACCGGCTCTCGGATCCACCCCGAGCGGCCGTCGGGATGGCGTGGTACCAGCGCGGCGAACTGCGTCGACTGCGGGGCGAGTTCGCGCTCGCCGAGGAGGCGTACCGTGAGGCCGCCCACTGGGGACGCGAACCACATCCCGGCCTGGCGCTGTTGCGCTTGGTTCAGGGGCGGGTTGAGGGGGCCCGGTCGGCGATGCGTCGCGTGCTGGATGAGTCCGACGATCGTGTGACCCGGTCGAAGATGCTCGCTTCCTACGTGGAGATCGCGATCGCCGCGGGAGACGTCCAGGCCGCGCGCGGCGCGAGCGACGAGCTGTCGCAGATCGCATCCGACGTCGACGCGCCGCTCCTGTACGCCACCTCGGCCCACGCGCAGGGAGCCGTCCTCCTCGCCGAGGGCGACCCTCGAGCGGCCCTCGAGCCGCTGCGCCGGGCGTGGTCGACCTGGCAGCAGCTGGAGGCGCCGTACGAGGCAGCGCGTGTCCGGGTGCTCGTCGGGATCGCGTACCGCAAGCTCGGTGACGACGACACCGCGGAGATGGAGCTGGACGCCGCGCGCTGGGCCTTCCACCGCCTCGGGGCGATGCCCGATCTCACCCGCGTCGAGGAGCTCATCCGGAAGGCGAAACCCGGGCCGTCGGGGGGCTTGACGGCGCGTGAGGTGGAGGTGCTCGGGCTCGTGGCGGCGGGCAAGACGAACCGGTCGATCGCCGACGACCTGGTGATCAGCGAGAAGACCGTCGCCCGTCATCTGAGCAACATCTTCACGAAGATCGGGGTCTCGTCCCGCGCGGGCGCGACCGCCTACGCCTACGAGCACGAGCTCGTCGGCGGCCCGCCGCAGTAGCCGTACCGCGGCGGTCGCCACTACAGTGACGGCGGGTGAGGCCGCGAGCTGGGAGGGCTGGCATGGACGTGAACGAGCTGCATGCGCGAGCGGTGGGCGGGTTCGTGGAGCGCGTCCGGGGGATCGGCGACGACCAGTGGGACGGTCCCACGCCGTGTACCGACTGGACCGTTCGTGACCTGGTGAATCACCTGGCGGGGGAACTGCTGTGGTCCGTCGAGCTCGGCCGCGGACAGACCATGGCCGACGTCGGCGACCGCTTCGAGGGCGACCTGCTCGGGGAGGACCCAAAGGCGACGGTGGAACAGGCGGCAGCGGCGTCGCTGTCCACGTTCGAAGGCGACCACGCCTCCGAGATCGACACGTCCCAGGGCCGCATGCCCGTGGAGCACTACCTGGGGCAGATGTTCGTCGACGCGCTGGTGCACACCTGGGACCTCGCGGTGGCTACCGGTCAGGACAGGTCGCTCGACCCCGAGGCCTGCGCGGTCGCCTACCAGCTGTCCGCGGGGACGCGTGAGGCGATCGACGGCGCCCGGCAGGCCGGGATCTTCGGTGCCGAGGTGGCCGTCGGCGAAGACGCGAACGACCAGGCGAAGCTCCTCGGGCTGCTGGGCCGCAACCCGTCCGTGTAACGGGCAGACGACACCGTCTACACAGAATCACCCATCTTCGGTCCGGGTGCGGATGTGCACGGTTTGCCCGAAGCGTGAAGACCCTCTGCTGCGTAGCGTCGTGGTCACAGCTTCCGGCCTACGACGAGCAGCCTTTCGCCCGTCTACGGCCCACCCGGGGACTACGCATGCGCTGAGCCTCAGACGACCGGCTGCTGAGGTTTGAGTCCAGCGAAGGGAGGACGGGATGAGCACCAGGCAGGCATCGATCGACCAGGCCACGGCGGAGCGACTGGCCAACCGGCTGGCCGAGGTGATGCGAACCTTCGAGGCGGGTGATCTGTTCGCGCCGGATGTGTTCTGCGATCTGAACATGCCCGTGTGGCGGTTCCAGCTCCAGGGTGCGGAGGCCTTCGCCGCACAGCTCCGATCCATCAACGAGGGACCGTCGCGGAGCGACATCCTGCGGACGGTCCCGACGGACTCGGGATTCGTCACGGAGCAGGAGGAGTGGCAGGACACGCCCGACGGGGTGGTGTCGGCCCGGCGCATCTTCCTCTGCGAGGTCCGGGACGGTCGCATCACCGAAGTGGTCGTCTACTGCAGCGGCGAGTGGGACGAGGCGTTGCGGGCCCGGCACGCCGTCGAGGCGCCGATGATCCGCCCGTGACGTCTCAACGCAGTGCAGACCGTCGTCGCGAGGAAAGGAGGAGCACCATGGCAGCGGATGCGAAGTGGTCGTTGAAGGGTGACTATCTGGAGGCGTGTAGCTGTGACGCCGGATGCCCGTGCAAGTTCGGGGCCCAGCCCACGAAGGGGCACTGTCACGGCATCCTCGCCTTCGAGATCAAGGAGGGGACCTACGGGAAGGTGGACCTCGGCGGCCTGGGGTTCGCCGGCATGATCAAGGCGCCGAGCGCCCCGTGGGAGGGCAACATCACCGGCACCTTCTACGTCGACGAGAAGGCGACGGACGAGCAGCGGCAGGCTCTCGGGACGATCCTGTCGGGCGACGCCGGCGGATTCTGGGCGGTCATCGCGACCTTCGTGACCGACAACCGGGGCGTCAAGTTCGCTCCGGTGAAGATGGAGACGAACGGCGACACCCGGTCGTTCACCATCCCCGGGGTTCTGGAGGTCTCCAACGAGCCGCTCGTCAACCCCATCACCAAGCAGCAGCACGAGGTGATGGTCACCAACAGCATGGATCCGTTCTGCGTGTCGGGACGGGCGGGACGGTCCTCGAAGGCCGTCTGCACGGACCCCGACGTCGAACTGGACCTCACCGGGCAGCAGGGCTACATCGGCACGTTCGCCTGGGCGGGGCCGTAGTGGGTCAGCACACGATGCTCGAGGCGGCCCTGCGGCGGGATCGCGCCGTCGTGCTGGCCGGCCTCGCGGCTGTGGTGACGTTGGCGTGGGCGTACCTGCTCCGCGCCGCGGGGGACATGGGGGCCATGGCCGGGGAGATGACCATGGCCCCCGCACGCCCGTGGGGTTCGGCGGATCTGGCCCTCACCTTCACCATGTGGGCGGTGATGATGGTCGCGATGATGGTGCCCTCCGTCGCGCCGGTCGTCCTGATGCTGGTGGGCATCAACCGTCGGCAGCGTGAGCGGGAGCTGCCGTACGTCCCCGTCGGTGTCTTCCTGCTCGGCTACCTCACCGTCTGGACCGGCTTCGCCCTCCTGGCCACGGGGGCCCAGTGGGGGCTCCATCAGGCGTCGCTGCTTCCCTCGAGGATGGACGGCGCCGTCCCTGCCCTCGGTGGCCTGATCCTCGTGGCCGCCGGGGTGTTCCAGTGGACGCCGCTCAAGGATGCCTGCCTGCGGCAGTGCCGCACCCCTCTGGGGTTTCTCATCGGGGAGTGGCGCGACGACGTCCGCGGCCGTCTCGTGATGGGCCTGAAGCACGGCACCGCATGCCTCGGGTGCTGCTGGGCCCTGATGGCCCTCATGTTCGTCGGGGGGGCGATGAAGCTGCTCTGGATGGCGGGCATCGCCGCCTACGTCCTGTTGGAGAAGGTAGTGCCCGCCGGTCACTGGATCGGACGGGCCACGGGGGTCCTCCTCGTGGCCTGGGGACTGTTGACGATCTCACTATGAGTGAAAGGAGACAAACGATGAGCACGCAAGAGGTTCAGGGTCCGGGAGAGGTCTGGGACGCCCTCGCGGCAGGCTACGACGAGTACTTCACCCCGATCAACATGCACCTCAGCGAGGACGCGCTCGGCCGCGTCGACCTGCGTCCGGGGATGCGGTTCCTGGACGTGGCGGCGGGGACCGGCGCCCTCAGCATCCCGGCCGCCGCCCGCGGTGCCGAGGTGCTGGCCACCGACATCTCGCCGGCGATGATCGAGTACCTGCAGGCGCGCGCGCGGCGGGACGGGATCACCAACCTGGAGGCCCGGGTGATGGACGGCCACGCGCTCGACCTGGACGACGACATCTTCGACGTGTCCGGATCGCAGTTCGGCATCATGCTCTTCCCGGACCTCCCGCTGGGGCTGCGTGAGCTCGTCCGCGTCACGAAGCCCGGGGGCCGGGCGGTCGTGATCGCCTTCGGCCCCCCGCCGAAGCTGGAGTTCCTCGGGTTCTTCCTCGGGGCGCTGAAGGCCGTGGTCCCCGGCTTCACCGGGCTGCCCATGGATCCTCCGCCGCTGCCCTTCCAGGTGGCCGACCCCCAGCGGCTGGGCAGTGCGTTGACCGACGCCGGCCTCGAGGACGTCAGGGTCGAGACGACGACGCACCGCATGGAGTTCCACTCCGGGGCGCACTTCTGGAACGCGATACTCACCAGCAATCCGATCGCGTCGATGCTGACCGCGGACCTGACCCCGGAGACGACGACCGAGGTGAAGCGGGTGCTGGACGGCATGCTGCGCGAGCACGCCGGCGGGAGCGGTCCGGCCGTGCTCGATGCCGAGGTGAACATCGGTATCGGCCGGAAGTGACGGGGCCGGTTCGGCGGGGGCGGGGTCGCCGCTCGTATGATTGGCACCCGTCGACCAGGAGGTAGTGCCCATGCAGCCGGCCTTCACCCTGCCCCCGGAACTCCAGCAACTCGGCGAGTCGGCCCGGACCTTCGCCGAACGGGAGATCCGTCCCGTCGCCGACGAAGCCGAGGCCACCGAGACCTTCCCGCGGGAGCTGTTCCGCAAGGCCGGGCAGGCCGGCTTCATCGGGATGCGGTACCCGGAGGAGCTCGGAGGATCCGATGCGGGCATCACCGCCGAGGTGCTGTGGCGGGAGGCCACCTCCTACGCCAACGCCGGGATCGGGTCGGTGCTGTCGGTCCCCGGCAACATCGGCTCGTTCCCGATCTACGAGTTCGGATCTCCCGAGCAGCAGCAGGAGTTCATCCCGAAGGTGACCGCGGGGGAGTGGATCACGGCCTTCGCGCTCACCGAGCCGGAGGCCGGCTCCGACGTGAAGGGCATCCGCAGCACCGCCGAGCGCAAGAACGGCTCATGGGTGCTCAACGGCCGGAAGATGTTCATCACCTGCGCCCCCTCGGCGGACTTCTTCATCTTCACCGCCTACACCGACCGCTCCCTGGGGCATACGGGCCTCGCGAACTTCATCCTCGAACGTGACCGGCTCCCGGCGGACGCCGTCCGTCCCCTGAAGACGCTCGGGCACCGCTCGAGCGAGCTCGGCGAGGTCGTGGTCGACAACGTGGAGATCCCCGAGGACCGCCTCATCGGCGAGCCCACCGGGGGGTTCCAGCGGGCCGCCCGGACCCTCAACGGGGGCCGGCTGATCGTGGCCGGCGGGGCGCTGGGCACCGCGCAGGCAGCCGTGGACGTGTCCGTGGACTACGCCAAACAGCGGCAGGCCTTCGGCAAGTCGATCGGCGACTTCCAGGCCGTGGCCTTCCGGGTCGCGCAGATCGCCGCGGAGGTGGAGTCGGCACGGGTCACCGTCTACTGGGCGGCGAGCCTGTGGGATGCCGGCCAGGAGACACCCAAGGAGGTCGCGATCGCCAAGCTCGTGGCCACCGAGACCGCGGTGCGGGCCGCGAGCGAGTCGATGCGCACCTTCGGGGGATACGGCTACATCGCCGAGGAGTTCCCGATCGAGCGGATCCTGCGCGACTCACGGATGTACGTGATCGTCGAGGGCACGAGCGACATCCAGCACCTGATCCTGTCCCGCCAGCTCGGCTTGAACCCGATGTAGGAGGTGGTCGTCATGCCGGAGGCACCGGCCGCTCGGTCCACGATGCGTTCACCCAAACCCGAGAACCTTCCGCGCTGGGACGGACGGCGGGGGTGGTACGAGGTCTGGTACGCCACCACCAACCACGCCCCCTCGGGCACCGCGCTGTGGTTGCGCTACACGCTGCACGTCCCGGCCGACGCCGAGGGCCACGCCACGATCTGGGGGGTTGCCTTCGACCGCGACGGGCCGGTGTTCGCCGCCCGGCAGGACCATCCGCTCACCGCCGTGCGGCTCGGAGGCGAGACGATCATGCGGGTCGGTGACGCGCTGCTCGCCGAGGGACATCTCGCGGGGGCCCTCACCGACGACGGGGGCCGGGTCCTCACCTGGGATCTGTCCTTCGACCCCGCCGAGGATGCGGTGGGCCCGCTGCCGCACGCCCTGGAGCGGGTGACGCCGTCGTACTACCTGAACCCCAATCTCGACGTGCGGGCGTCGGGGACGGTGAACGTGGGCGACCGGATCCTGGAACTCGACACCGAGCCGATGGGCCAATCCCACGTCTGGGGTCGCCACCACGCGGGCGCGTGGGCGTGGATGCACCTGCATGTGGACGACGGGTTCGTGATCGAGGCGATCCAGGCCCGGCCCCACGCCGCAGCCCGTATCGGCCGTCGGCTCCCGTCCCTGCCGTTCGCGGTGGTCAGCCTCCTGGGGTCCCCCCAGACCTTCGGCCCGGCGGGGCCCTGGCGGGCCCGTGGACGCTACACCTTCCCCGTGTGGCACCTGTCGCTGCGCGGCCCGGACATCCGGCTGGAGGTCTCGGTGCGGGCCCCCGAGCGGCGCTTCATCCAGGTCACCTACCACGATCCGGACGGCTCGCCCGCGTACTGCGCGAACAGCGAGGTCGCCGACGGTGTCGTGGAGGTGTACCGGCGCTACGGCCGGGCCTGGCGCCAGACCGAGATCCACGAGCTGTCGGGACGCTCCCACCTGGAGTTCGGTGCACGGTCCCCCTACCCTGGGGTTCCGGTCGTCTTCTAGGGAGGTCAACGCACGCATGCCACACTTCGACGGACGAGGGTTCCGCATCAACTACGTCGAGCAGGGCGAAGGCCCGGCAATCGTGTTCCTGCACGGGTTCGTGATGGACCACACGATGTTCGCCCCCCAGTTCGAGGACCTCCCCGACCACTACCGCTGCCTCGCCTGGGACATGCGGGGGCACGGCCGGAGCGACTGTCCGCCGGGCCCGTGGACGATGCAGGACACCGTCGTGGACGCTATCGACTTCATCGAGGAGCTCAATGCGGCGCCCTGCCACCTCGTCGGGATGTCCTGGGGCGGGATGATCGCGGTACGCATCGCGCTACAACGCGAGGAGCTCGTCCGGTCGCTGGTGATGATCGACGCGTCCGCCGACGCCGAGGACCCGGAGAAGATCCCGCAGTACCGGGCCTTCGCGCAGGTGATCGAAGAGCAGGGTGTCACCGACGATCTGATCCGGGCGACGCTGCCGCTGTTCTACGGGGAGCGCTACCTCTCCGAGCAGCGCGACGGGGTGGCCGTCCACGTCGCCCGGGGCCAGGAGATGCCGCGGGAGGCGCTGATCGAGGGACTGCGCGCGCTGACCGGGCGCGACTCGGTGCTGGATCGCCTCCACGAGGTGCGCGTCCCGACGCTGGCGATCCACGGGGAGCACGACGCGTCGATCCCGGTCGCGCAGGCCGAGCGGCTCGTAGCCGGGATCAAGGACGCGACGCTGGTCCGGGTGCCGGGGGCCGGGCACACCACGCCCCTGGAGGCGCCGGACTTCGTGAACCGCGAGCTGGAGGCGTTCTTCGCCCGCATGGATCCACGGCGCTGATTCAGGCCTCTTCCGCCCCCAGCTTCACGGTGATGGCCTCCAGCACCGACCCGGCCTGTTCGATCACGGCGGCGACCTCCTCGGCGAGATCCTCCGGCAGCGTTTCGCGGGCCTGAGCGAGCTCGTCGATCGCGGACCGCAGTGCGGTGACGGCGTCCTGCATCGTTCCTCCTTGTCGCCTCCGCGGAGTCTATCCGAGCGGCCCGACGCCCGAGGGCGGTAGGCTCGGGTCGCGATGAACATCGTGCCGGAGGGCATCGAGGACTACATGCGCGGCCTGGCCGCCCGCCACGACGAGCACGTGCTCGTCGAGATGGAGGAGCACGCCGCCGAGCACGGGTTCCCGATCGTGGGGCGGCTGTGCGGCCTCACCATCGAGATCCTCGCCCGCGCCGTGGGGGCGCGCCGCGTCTTCGAGCTCGGCTCGGGGTACGGGTACTCGGCCTACTGGTTCGCCCGCGCCTGCGGGCCGGAGGCCGAGCTCCACCTGACCGACGGCGATGCGGCCAACGAGCTCAAGGCCCGCGGGTACCTCGAACGTGCCGGGGTGTGGGACCGCGTCACCTTCCACGTCGGCGACGCGCTGGAGTCCTTCGCCGCGGTGGACGGCGACTTCGACGTCGTCTACTGCGACATCGACAAGCACGGCTACCCCGAAGCCTGGCGGGCCGCCCGCAACCGGATCCGGCCCGGGGGCCTGTGGATCTGCGACAACACGCTGTGGTCCGGGCGCGTGCTCGACGACCAGCCCGACGAGTGGACCGCCGCGATCGACGAGCACAACCGCCTGGTGTCCGCCGACCCGGATTTCGTCTCGGTGATCGTCCCCACCCGCGACGGCCTGATGGCCGCCCTCCGCATCTCGTAGGCGGCAGCCCGCTACGCGGCTCGGCTCCGGCGGGCGGCCTGCTCGGTCACGGGACGACCTTGCCGATGTGGTAGTGCCAGACGCCCTCGGTGAGATCCCGCTCCAGGCGGCCGGTGAGGCGCAGGTGCTCGAGGTGGGCGAGGGTCTCGGCCATCGCCAGGCGTTCCTGGAAGAACATGAGGTCGCGGCCGAACAGCTCCCGGGAGACGTCCAGGGCGTGGGTCGGCCCCCGCCGTGCGAGGATCTCGATGGTCCGCCGGAGGCGCTGTTCGTGGTGGGCGCGGATCACCCGGGCCCGCTCGGCCCCCTCCTCGAAGGGGCGGCCGTGGCCGGGCAGCACGAGGCTCGGCTCCAACGCCGCGAGGGCGTCGAGGCTCTCGAGGAACTGTCCGAGCGGGTCGGACGGCTCGATGGTGTAGCCGATGTGCGGTGTGATCTTGCCGAGCAGCGTGTCGCCGGAGATCAGCAGGCGGTCGCCGGGACGGAAGAAGGCCACGTGTCCCCATTCGTGGCCGGGGGTCCAGTGCACCTGCCAGGAGGAGCCCGCGAAGGTGACGTGGTCGCCGGCCTCGATGTGCTCGAGGCGGGCCGGCTTGGGGATCGTGAACGACGGCTCGCGCGGGGTCTCGGGGTCCCGGCCGTGTTCGACGTAGTGGGCGGCGATCTCCTGCCAGCGCTCGCCGGTGGCCATCGCGTCCAGGCCCTGCTCGGCGATCGGGTGGCAGACGGCCGGGGCGCCGGAGGCCTCGCACAGCCGCGCCGCCAGACCCACGTGGTCGGGGTGGGCATGGGTGAGGTAGATGGTCTCGACGTCGGATAGATCCCGATCCATCCAGCGCACGGCCTGCTCGACCCGGTCGAAGGACCCCTCGAACCCGAGGGTGGTGTCGATCAGGACCACGCCGCCCTGCGGGCCCTCGGCCAGGTAGGCGTGGACGTGGGGCAGCCCCGGGAAGGGCGTGGGGCAGGTGACCCGGAAGATGCCCGGATAGGGCATCGAGAAGAACGGCCGGTCACTCATCGCCGCGAACCGGCACTCACTCGTGCAGCCGTTCCTTGACCACGAAGGTCACGCGGAGCCAGACCCGGTACTCGGAGACGCGTCCGTCGGCCACGTGGCCCGTCACCTTCGTGATCTCGAACTCCTCCACCTCGTTGATCGTCAGGGAGGCGCGGGAGATCGCCGCCTCGATGGCGGCCTCGATCGACTCGGTGGATCTCCCGGAGAGATCCACGGTCTTCGTCACGGTCATCGCTGCGTCCTTCGCGTGGGGGCCGGGGTGACCCGGCTAGAGTAGCGGAGCATGGACCGCATCGACCTCCACGCCCACACCACCGCCTCGGACGGCACCCTCGGCCCCGCCGAGCTCGTCGCCTTCGCGCTCGAGCGTGAGGTGGACGTGATCGCCGTCACCGACCACGACACCGTGGACGGCATCCTCGACGCCCATGCGGCGGGGGCCCAGCTCGGGGTACGGGTGGTGGCGGGGATCGAGCTGTCGTGCCGGCACGCCGATCGCAGCGTTCACGTGCTCGGGCTGCTCATCGATCCGCACGCGCCGGTGCTCGACGAGGTCCTGGAGGCGTTCCGCACCGAGCGCATGGAGCGTGGACGGATGATGGTGGAGCGGCTCAACGAGCTCGGCTACGCCCTCGACTACGGCGACGTCCTCCGCCACGCGGGCGGGCGGATCGTGGCCCGCCCCCACGTGGCCCGGGCGCTGGTCGACCGGGGACACGTGTCCAGCGTGCGGAAGGCCTTCACCTCGAACCTCATCGCCGACGGGGGCCGGGCCGACGTCGCCCGGCGGACGTTCTCGCCGCAGGAGGCGGTGGATCTCGTCCGGCGGGCGGGTGGGGCGGCGGTGATCGCGCATCCGGGAGCCGCTCACCACGAGGGACCGCGCCTGGCCGCCCCCGGCGGGTTGATCGAGGAGCTCACCGGACACGGTCTGGCGGGGATCGAGGTGGACCATCCGGACCATCCGCCGGACGTGCGCGATGAGCTGCGCGCGCTCGCTTCGGAGCTCGACCTCGTGGCCACCGGGGGCTCGGACTGTCACGGCCGGGAGGGGACCTGGCCCGGAACCTGCTTGTCCGATCCGGAGGCCTTCCGGGCGCTGGAGGAGCGCACCGGGATCAGCCCGGGAGGTTGAAGAAGGTCGCTGACGCGCGGGCGAGCAGGTTGTCGTCGGTGTCGCGCACCTCGCCCTCGGCGAATCCCACCCGGCGGCTCTCGTGGACCGCGGTGCCGGTCCCGCGGATCACGCCGGTCCTCGCAGCCTTGAGGTAGGTGATCGACAGCTGCACCGTGCGGTGGGTCACGTCGGCGGGCAGGATCGTGCGGAGGCTCAGCCCGCAGACCGAGTCGAGCAGGCCCGCGATCACCCCGCCGTGGACGATGCCCTGCGGGTTCAGGTGGTGATGTTCGAGGTCCACCCGCATCACCACGCGGCCCTCCTCGACCTCCTCGAGGGTCGCACCCGCCCATGTGTGGTACGGGGACCGGGCGATGCGCTCCCGGAGTTCGTCGTAGGCGATCGGGGCGGTCATTGCTGCCGGCTCAGCCCCCGGGCCGCGAAGACGAACATCACGACGCCGAACAGGCCCAGCACCGCCACATCACCGGCGATCGGCATCGGGTTGCCGCCCCAGAAGACCTGCGGGGGGAAATCGGGGATCAGGATGCGACGGATCGCGTCCACCGCGTAGGTGACGGGGTCGAGGATCGCCAGACCCTTCAGCCACGACGGGACGGCGTCCAGCGGGAACAGGGCACCCGACAGGAAGAACAGCGGCAGCGTGATGAAGTTCATGATCACCATGAAGCCCTGCATCGTCTGGATCCTGGACGCCAGGGCGATCCCGAGGAGGTTGATCGACAGGGCGAACAACACCAGCACCGGTACCACGGTCAGGATCCTCAACGTCTCCACGTGCAGGCCCACAACGGGGGCGAAGAGCAGGATCGCGATGCCCTGCACGCCCGAGGTGGTGGCACCGCCGGCGGCCTTGCCGGCGATCACGCTGGAGCGGCCGAGCGGCGCGACGAGGATCTCCTTGAGGAATCCGAACTCGCGGTCCCAGACCATCGACACCGCGGCGAACATCGAGGTGAACAGCGACGTCATGACGATCACGCCCGGGAGCAGGAAGACGCGGTAGTCGCCGGCGACCATGTCGTCCCGCATCGATGCGCCCAGGCCCGTTCCGAATACGAGCAGGTACAGCAGCGGCTGGACGAACGAGGTCACCATGCGGGTGCGCTCCCGGACGAACCGCGTCAGTTCGCGCTGCCAGATGCTCGCGGCGCCGCGGACGTCGCGACGCAGGGCCGACCGGGCGGTCGCCGACGGCCGCGTGGGCGCCCCGGGCGTGTCGTGTCCGGGGACGGTCTTCACATCGCCCTCCCGGAGCGCATCCGGGACGCCGCGGCGGCACGGAAGGACTCATTCGCCCCGGCCTCCTCGTCGCGAAGGTGCCGGCCGGTGAGCTCGATGAACACGTCGTCGAGGGTCGGACGGGTGAGCTTCACCGACTGCACCTCCACGTCCAGCGAGGCGAGCACCCGCGGGATGGCCGCCTCACCGTCCGGGACGGCCACATGGATCCCGTCGGACACGTCGGTGGGTTCGTAGCCGAAGCGCTCCCGCAGGACGCGCATCACGGCCTGGTCGTCGGAGGTCCGCAGCGTGAGTGCGTCCCCGCCGAGGGCACGCTTCATGCCCTCGGGGGAGTCGAGCGCGATGATCCTGCCCTGGTCCATCACCGCGATGCGGTGACAGTGCTCGGCCTCCTCCATGTAGTGGGTGGTGAGGAAGATCGTGATCTGCTCCTCGCGGGCGAGCTCCAGGACGTAGTTCCACAGATGCTTGCGGGACTGGGGATCGAGGCCGATGGTGGGCTCGTCGAGGAACAGCACGGCTGGACGGTGCAGCAGCCCCCGCGCCATCTCCAAGCGCCGGCGCATCCCGCCGGAGAACGTCTGGACGATCTTCTTGCGGCGTTCGTACAGGTCCACGACCTCCAGGAGCTCCCGGATCCGCGGTACGGCCACCGAACGGGGCATCCCGTAGACGTCGGCGTGGAAGCGCATGTTCTCCCAGGCCGTCAGGTACACGTCGAGGGAGGGATCCTGGAACACGATCCCGATGGACGAACGCACCTCGTTGCGCTGCGTCGCGACGTCGTAGCCGGCGACCCACGCCCGGCCCCCCGAGGGCGCGAGCAGCGTGCAGAGCATCGAGATCGTGGTGGTCTTCCCGGCACCGTTGGGACCCAGGAATCCGAAGACCTCGCCGGGCGCGACCTCGAAGGAGACCCCGTCGACGGCCACGAACCGGCCGTAGGTGCGGACGAGCTCGGAGGCCCGGATGATCGGCTCGGACATGAACCTCAGGGTACGGGATCCGGAGCGGGGCGGCGGCTGCCCTCAGAACGGCAGATCGGGGATCGAGCGCTCCAGCACGCACTCCACGAGGTACGGGCCCTCGTGAGTCAGTGCGGCGGTGACCGCGGCGCGCAGCTCGGCGGGGTCGGAGGCCGTCGCGGCCCCCAGTCCCATCCCGTGGGCCAGCGACACGAAGTCGACCTCGGGGTCGGTGATGTCCATCCCGACGTAGGTGTCCGTCTCGTAGGCGCGCTGCTTGGCGGCGCGCGTCCCCGACTTGATGATCTGGTAGCCGCCGTTGTTCATCACCAGGTACAGGATCGGCAGCCTCCGCCTCGCGGCGGTGTACAGGGCCTGCGGGCAGTACATGAGGCTGCCGTCCCCGAGGGTGCACACGACCCGGCGTCCCGGCTGGGCCAGCGCCACACCGACCGCCGCACCCGCGCCCCAGCCGAGCGCGCCGCCCTTGTGACCGAAGAAGGAGTCGGCGTCCTCGAGGGCCGGGATCGAGCGGGAGGCCAGGGAGCTCGTGACCGACTCGTCCACGACGGACAGCGGGGTGTCGCCGAGGAGCTCCACCACCGTGGACAGGATCCCGGGCGGGGTCAGCGGTGTCTTCTCGCGCTCGGCCTCTCCCCAGGCGATGGTGCCCGGACGGGCTCCGGCGCCGTCCGCCTCGAGCTTCGCGCGCTGCGAAGCGGCGCGCGAAGCGGTCTGCTCCGTCCACCCGTCCACGGCCGCCAGCAGCGCCGCGGTGAACCGGTCGGCGGTGGCCACGGCTCCGACCTCGGTCGGGTAGTTCTTGCCGACCTCCCAGGGATCGGGGTGGACGTGGATCAGCTTCGCCTCAGGCGGAAGCGGGTCTACCGGCTGGTAGTAGTACAGGAAGAAGGCGCGGGCCCCCAGCACGAGCACCACGTCGTGGGGGGCGAGGAACGAGCGCGCCAGGTTCGGGAACGGCGGCAGCCCGCCGCCGTGGAGCGGATGGGTGTTGGGGAACCCCTGCGTCAACGAGAGCGGCGCGGTGTAGACCTTCGCCCCCACGGCCTCCGCAAGCGCCACCACCTGCCCGACGCACGCGGTGCGTCCCACGTCGTCCCCGGCCACGATCACGGGGGCCGTGGCGTCGGCGAGCAGGTCCGCGGCGCGTTCCACGGCACCGGCGTCGGGGGCCGGGCCCGCGGGCACGTCGGCGGGCCGCAGGTCGACATCGTCGGAGACCTCTCGAGCGAGCACGTCCATCGGCCAGGACAGCAGCACCGGCCCCGTGGGCGGCGTCATCGCGACTTTGAAGGCGCGGCGCAGCGACGGGATCACGTCGTCCACCGACGTCGGCTCGTAGGCCCACTTCACCAGCGGCCGCGCCATCCCCACGAGATCGGCGAGCAGCAGCGGCTCGGTGAGCGCGAAGCGGGTGTCCTCGTTTCCGGCGGTCACCACCACCGGCGAGCGGTGCTTGGAGGCCATGTACAGGGCCGAGAATGCCTGGGCGAGCCCGGGCCCGGTGTGGAGGTTGGCCACCTGTGGCCGGCGGGTGGCTTGCGCGAGCCCGTCGGCGGCGGCCACGGCCACGTTCTCCTGGAGACAGAGGACGAACTCGAGGTCGGCGTCGACCATCGCGTCCATGAACGGGATCTCGGTGGTCCCCGGGTTCCCGAACACGTACCGGACCCCCTCGCCTTCCAGATACCTCAGGACGGCGTCCGCGGCGCGCACGGGCTCAGCTCTCGACGCGGACCGAGAACCCGACCTGCTTGTCCGCTTTGCCGGCGTCGACCTCCACGTAGGCGATCTTGTCCGTGGGGACCGCGACGCGCCGGCCTCCCTTGTCGGTCACCCACAGCAGCTTGTGACCCTCGGAGAAGGCCTGCTCGACGAGTTCGGTGACCTTCTCGGGCTCATCGGCGAGCTCGAGGCGGAGCTCGCGGCTGGAGAACTGGACCCCGATGACGACCTCCACGATGAGATCCTCCTTATTCGGATGTGGGCGGATGGTGCGCCGCGGCCGTTGGTGCGCCGGGCGCGGGCATGGTAGCACTAGGACATCCAGATGTGGCGCCCGGACCCCGGAGCGCCGCTCCTCGCGTAGGGAAGGAAGTGCAGTCATCGTGCCTGACCCAATCGGATTCGACGTCATGACCGAACTCGTTCGGTACGGCGTCCCCGCCCTCATCGTGCTGGTGGGGGCCTTCGTCCTCTACGGTGTCGGCCGCGCGCTCCTCGGGCGTGCCGGCTCGCCCGTCGCCTCCGCCGGCGACGAGGCCCGCGCCCGCGCCCGCAGCGCGCGCCTGACCCTCAACCGCATGTGGGTCGGCGTCGTGGGCGTGGTGGCCCTGCTGGCCTACCCCGTCGTGTTCCAAGCAGTCAGGATCACGCCCGCCGCGGGTCTGCCCGGCGGCGTGGTGGCGGCATTTGTCCTCGTCGCCTTCACGGTGCTCGTGCCCGCTCTGGTCGGCCGGAGCCTGCTGCCCGACGTGGCCGCCGGGCTCGCCATCCGGCTCGAGGGCCAGTTCGCCCCCGGCGACCGGGTCTACCTGTCCGGAGCCGACGTCCAGGGCGTGGTCGAGAGCGCCAGCCTGCGCGTCACCGAGATCCGGGAGAGGGACGGGTCACGGGTGTTCGTCCCCAACGCTTCGATCACCGCGGTGCGGACCCTGTCCGGTGCCGCGGCGACCGAAGGTGAGGACGGACGTGGCCGCGGCAGGGCGCGCACCCGCCGTCCCCGCAGCCGCCGTCCCGAGTCCGGCGACAAGCCCGCCGAGGAGGCGGTCAGGACGCCCGAGGCCACTCCGCGCCCCCGGCAGGACCAGCCGGCACCGGTCTCCGGGGAGGACGTCGGCGATGCCCGTCGGTCCGAGCAGGCCGGCGAGGACCGCGGCCCGCGGTCGGGTTCGGGCCGCAGTGGCGGCGGGAGCCGGCGGCGGGGTTCCCGCGGCGGGCGCCCGCGGACGTCCGGTGCGCCCCGCGAAGGCGCCGAGCGC
>CAZLKN010000016.1:54637-60424 GCA_964560135.1 uncultured Actinomycetes bacterium
CGCCGAGCGCGACCGGCCCGCCGAGCGCGACCGGCCCGACAGCGGAACCCCCCGGGAGGCGTCGGAGGAACGGCCCCCGGCGCCGTCCTCCTCGGAATCCGAAGCGCCCTCCGACTCCCCCTGGTCGATCGAGTAGGGCTCGCGGCACCCCCGCGGACCTTTGTCCTATACTTGTCGCCGTGCCCGCTCTTGATGCGGGGTAGGGTCGCTTGCCGGGCCCACCGACTGCAGGGGGTGGGTTTTCGCGTGTCGGATACCGTTTCGCCCGCGATGGTGCGGGTGGGCAGGTGAGGTCCCGGGTATGGTGCCCGGGCAGCGCCGGTAGCCCCGAAGGGAGTGATAGATGGAGATCCGGTTCAGCACCCGGCGCAGTGCACCGCGCCACGTCCGCTCCGACGACCCCGCCTTCCCCCGATGATCTTCGTCCCGCGGCTGATCCACCTCGCCCGCGGCACAGCGGAGGGAACGACCCCGCTCAACGCGTTCGACAACGCCCTGCTCGACGCGGGCGTCCACAACGTGAACCTCGTCCGGGTGTCGTCGATCGTGCCTGAGGGGGCCCGCTTCGGACCGTTGCCGGATCTCCCGGTGGGGGCGGTGGTCCCCACCGTCTACACCGACGTCGTCTCGAACCTGCCCGGCGAGATGATCTCCGCCTGCATCGGGGCGGGGGTCGGCTCCGAGGGCGGGGTGCTCATGGAGTACCACCACAGCGGTCCGGCGGACGACGCCGAGCGTGTGGTGGGCCACATGGTCGAGGAAGGTTTCGCGCGGCGCGGATGGACCCTCGAGAAGGTCACGTTCGTCACCGCGGAGCACAAGGTCGATCGCCTCGGCTGCGCCGTGGCGGTGGCCATGTTGTTGGACGGGATCCCGGTCCGGGATGAAGGGAGGTGACGTGGATGAAGGCGCTGGGTCGGCATCTGATCGTGGAGATGTGGGACGCGCAGAACCTGAACTCTGCCGAAGCGCTCGAGCTCGGCCTGCGTGAGGCCGTCGAGGTGATCGACGGCACGCTGCTCGACGTCCGCGTTGTCTCCTTCCCGGTTCACGGCGTGACCGGCGTGGCGATCATCGCCGAGTCGCACATCGCGGTGCACACCTGGCCGGAGTACGGCTACGCGGCCGTCGACATCTTCACCTGCAATCTGGAGGCGGACGTGCAGGCCGGCATCGAGGCTCTCGCCAAGCACCTGCTGCCGGCCCGCACGCAGGTGATGGAGGTCCGCCGGGGACTCGTGCAGTGACCGAGACCTACGGCGAGCCGGTCACCGCCGGGTTCGACCACGTCTTCCGGGGACGGCTGCTCCACCGCGAGCGGTCCGGCTTCCAGCTCGTGGAGGTCTACGAGCACGAGCACTTCGGCAGGATGCTGATGCTCGACGAGGTCGTCCAGACCACCGAACGCGACGAGTTCTGCTACCACGAGATGCTGGTGCACCCCGCGTTGTGCTCCCGTGAGCCGATCGAACGGGTGCTGGTGATCGGCGGCGGGGACGGCGGCACCCTGCGACACGTGCTCATGCACGACCCGGCCGAGGCCGTGATGTGCGAGATCGACGAGGCGGTGGTGCGCGTGTCCCGCGAGCATCTGCCCGCGCTGGCCGCAGACGCCTTCGACGACCCCCGCACCACCCTGCTCTACGACGACGGGGCCGCCTACGTCGCCCGTCACACCGACGCCTTCGACGCGATCATCGTGGACTCCACCGACCCCGTTGGTCCGGCGGTGATCCTGTTCTCTGAGGAGTTCTACGCCGCCTGCCGTACGGCCTTGAAGCCCGACGGGATCCTGGTGGCGCAGTCGGGCTCACCCTTCTACCAGGAGCGCGAGTTCAAGCTCGCGGTGGGCAACATGTCGAAGGCGTTCCCGACCGTCGAGGTCTACCACGGCTTCGTCCCCACCTACCCCGGCGTCTTCTGGGCCTACACCGTCGGGACGGCCGGCGCGGCCCCCTCGGCCACGCAGGCTGCCGACGTGGAGCGGCGCCTGGCCGGGCGCGGGATCACCACCCGGGCCTACGCCCCCGGCGTCCACGCCTCAGCCTTCGCCCTGCCCCCCTTCGTCGCCGCCCTCGTGGAGGAGGCCCGTGCGGGCTCCGAAGCCCCATCCGTTCCTCGCGGCTGAGGCCGGCGAGCCCACGCCGGACGCCGGCGCGCTCGTCTGGGGCCTGGCCACCGACGGCGGTGTCAGCTTCCGGCCCGGTGCCGCCGAAGGGCCCGAGGGGATTCGCCGCTTCTCGGAGTCGATCGAGAGCTACAGCCCGCGGGTACGGCGCGACCTGACGGATCTGCGGGTGGTGGACCTCGGCGACCACACGCGGGCGCCGGACACGATCGAGGCGGCCGCGCGGGCGGTGCTCGACTCGGCGCTTCGCGGGGACCGACGGCCGCTGCTCGTCTCGCTCGGCGGCGACCACTCGGTCACACCGCCGCTCGTGCGGGCCGTCGCCTCCCGCACCGAGCTGCTGTCGGTGGTGGGCTTCGACGCCCACCTGGATCTGCGGGAGGACTACCCCGGCGACCACGCCTGCACCTACCGGCGGATCGCCGACCGCGGGATCGATTGTGTGGTCCTCGGCCCCCGGTCCGGGGCCCGCAGCGAATGGGACGACGCCCCGAAGGTGCTCCGGCACTGCTCCCCGGAGCTCGTGGTGCCCGGCGACGTCCGCGCGCGCCTCGAGCGGGGCCCCGTCTACGTGACGGTGGACATCGACGTGCTCGATCCGTCCGCGGCGCCGGGCACCGGCAATCCCGAGCCCGGGGGCCCGTCCTTCTCCGAGCTCCTGGGGGCCCTGGAGGCTCTGGAGGGTCTCGACGTCGTCGCCGTGGACATCGTCGAGGTCTCGCCGCCGTTGGACCCGTCCGGGATCACCCAGGCCGCCGCGGCGATGCTGGCGCGCGAGCTGATCCTGCGCTTCGCGTCCTAGGGGAGCTCCTCGGGGGCCAGCGAGCGGTAGGCGCTGCCGTAGAAGACCAGCGGGGGCCGGTCGGCGCCGGCGACGACCTCGACCACCTCGCCGAGGTACAGGGTGTGGTCGCCGCCGGGGAAGGAGTCGGTGAGGCGACAGTCGAGGTAGCCGACGCAGCCGTCGATGCGCAACGCACCCACCGTGCTCGGATGGGTGGTCACCGTCGCCCAGCGTTCTTCGTCGGACAGATCCTTGAGCGCGAAGGTCCGCGACACCTTCTCCTGCTCGGCGGACAGCATGTTCACCACGAACCCTCCGGCCTCCGGGACGAGATCGTGGAGGCGGGCGGAGTGGTCGACGGACACCAGGAACAGGATCGGCTCGAGCGAGACGGGAACCACCGCGTTCGCGGTCATGCCGTGGTCGATCTCTCCGGCCCGCGTCGTGACCACGGTCACGCCGGTGGGGTAGCGGCGCATGACCGCGCGGAAGGCGTCCTTGTCCGCACCCATCGTGCGGACACGCTATCAGGAGGGCCCGGTGTGGAGCTGCGCCGCGAAGCCCGGATGGGGGAGGCTTGACGCCATGACGACCTGGCGCACCTGGGGACGGACCCACGCCTGCACGCCGGCGCGCCTGGAGCGGCCGTCACACGAGGCGGACATCCGCGCGATCCTCGCCGACGCCGGCCGTGTCGGGCGACGGGTGAAGGTCGTCGGCTCCGGGCACTCGTTCACCGACATCGCGTGTACCGACGGGGTGATGGTGAAGCTCGACCGTTACGACCGCGTCCTGCACCTCGACCGGGACGCAGGGTTGGTGACCGTGGAGGCGGGGATCACGCTCGGGAAGCTGAACGCCATGTTGGCCCGCGAGGGCCTGGCGCTGCCGAACCTCGGCGACATCGCCTACCAGACGGTGGCGGGGGCCACGTCCACCGCCAACCACGGGACGGGGGCCGGGCTCGGGAACCTGTCCACCCAGATCGCGCACCTCACCCTCGTGCTCGCCGACGGGAGCACGATGCACTGCTCGCCGGAGGCCGACCCGACCACCTTCCGGGCCGCCCAGGTCGGGCTGGGGGCGCTCGGCGTGGTGTCCACGGTGACGCTGCGCTGCGTGCCCGCCTTCCGCCTGCACGCCCTCGAGGAGCCCGCGGAGCTCGACGACGTCCTCGACCGCCTCGACGAGCACGTCGACGGCAACGACCACTTCGAGTTCTTCTGGTTCCCGCACACCACGCAGGTGTACATGAAGCGCAACAACCGCACCGACGATCCCCTGAAGCCCTACAAGCCGGTGAAGAGCTTCGTGAACGACGTGCTGCTGTCCAACGTCGGCTTCGGCGCGGTGTGCCGGGTGGGCCGGGCCCGTCCCGAGCTGATCCCGAAGCTGATGCAACGGGTCGTGGCCGGGGGGCTGGGCCGGGTGCGGGTGGTGGAGCAGAGCCACAAGGTGTTCGCGAGCCCCCGCTACGTGCGCTTCGCGGAGATGGAGTACGCGATCCCGCGGGAGCGCGCCGCCGAGGCGGTGCTCGGGGTCCGGTCGCTGATCGCCGAGCACGGGTTCCTCGTGAACTTCCCCGTGGAGGTGCGCTTCGTGGCCGCCGACGACATCCTGCTGAGCCCATCCCACGGACGCGAGACCTGCTACGTCGCCGTGCATCTGTACCGCGGGATGGACCACGAGCCGTACTTCCGGGCCGTGGAGGAGCTGATGACGAGCCTCGGGGGCCGTCCGCACTGGGGAAAGCTCCACTACCGGGAGGCGGCATCGCTGCGGGGGGCCTACCCCGAGTGGGACACCTTCGCTCGCGTCCGGTCGCGCCTTGATCCGCGGGGCCGCTTCCGCAACGCGTACCTGGACCGGGTCCTCGGGCCGGTGGGGGCCTGATGCGGCGCGACGCGGTGACGGCGCTGCTCGGATGCTGGGTCACCGCCGGCGTCTCCCTCGACGCATGGGCCCGCGTGAACACCGGGCTCGACTCGTTCTTCACCGCGTGGCACTCGGTGTTCGTGCTCACCACACCGCTGTGATCGGCCTGGTCCTCTGTGGCGGAGCGTCTGCCGCCGGCTGCTCTTCGGTCTGAGCCTGCTGTCGCTCCCGGCCGCTTCGCCCTCGGGGGTCCCTCGGTCCGATGCGACGAGGTCCGCGGGATAGTCGCCCGGACCTTCCTGTTCTTGGCAGGGGTTGTCCACCAACCGTCGTTGGCCTCTTCCGGCGCTAACTGGTGACTCGGGGTCTCGGCGGACGGGTATCGGGGGCCGAGCCTCCAGTACCGGTCCGTATTCGGCTCGAACTGGAGGACGGAGGCCCGGGCCGGGATTGGAACGGGGCCGAGCCGCCATCTAGGGTCGCGTCGATGGGCCACCTGGGCGCCGGTGTTCGGCACGGCCTCTCCCAACGTTCTCGCAGCCACGCTCGAGTCGCAAGATCGCCACCCACGGAACCAGCAATAGGGCCCTTTTTTGTCAGTGGTGGCTGCTAGGATTCGGGTATCTGGTTCTCCGTCTTTGGGAGAGGTGTCCCTGGTGGATCGCGAAGCGTTGGCGGTGCTGCCGTCGGCGGTGCTGACGGACATGGTCGAGCAGGTCTACGCCCTGATCTGCGCCCTGACGGCGCTGCTGGTCAGGCTCCTCGACGTGTGCGGTGAACGCGGCGTCCACCTCGAAGACCACGTCCCATCCATAGAGGACTGGACCAGGATGCGGCTTGGTGTCCGGAAGAACACCGTTCGCGAATACGTACGGATGGGACGCGCATTAGCCGACCTTCCCAAGACATCAGAAGCTTTGTCGAACGGAGAGCTATCGATCGACCAAACTGGCTCTTCGTCATGAAGCTGGGATGGGGTGGGTTCGTGTAGTTCCTTGAA
>CAZLKN010000017.1:0-58027 GCA_964560135.1 uncultured Actinomycetes bacterium
GAACTTCCCATCCGACTTCCCGCTGCCCGAGGACAACCGCGTCGTGTACAGCGTGGTGTCCGAAGGGGCACAGGTCGTCTTCTTCGACTCGGACCTCGCCTACGAGGATCTGCGGGCTTTCCTCGCCGAACAACTCGGGCAGTCCGGGTGGACGCTGCAGGTCTGCCAGGAGACCAATATGGGCGACGAGGACGAGCAGGCCACGGTGATGATCGCGGTGAAGGTGGAGCGTATGGCGACCATCATGGTCGGCTACGTGCCGCTGCCCCAGTCGCGCTTCCAGGGACGCTACGCGTTCAACGTCGCGCTGCAGTCCACCGGTGAGCCGGTCCAGGTCGAAGAGCCCGCCACCTGCTAGCGGCGTCAGTAGGACCGGAGCAGGCCCACGACCTTGCCGAGGATCCGGCTCTCGCCGGTGACCTCGATCGGCGCCAGCGCCGCGTTCTCCGGTCGCAGGATGGTCTGGCCGTTCTGGCGCACGAGGGTCTTGACGGTGGCCTCGTCCTCGAGGAGGGCGGCCACGATGTCGCCGTGGTCGGCCTCCTCCTGTTTGCGGACCACCACCAGATCACCGTCGTTGATCCCGGCCTCGATCATCGAGTCGCCCTTCACGCGGAGCATGAAGAAGGTGCCCTCGCCGACCATGGAGGCGGGCAGGGCGAGCACGTCCTCGACGTCTTCGAAGGCCTGGGTGGGGGTGCCGGCCGCGATGCGACCCACCAGCGGGACGTGCCGGACGTTGGACCGCTTCGCCACCGGCCCGACCTCGGGGGCGTAGTGGACCTCGATCGCCCGAGGCTTGGAGGGGTCCCGGTGGAGGTAGCCTTTGCGTTCCAGGGCGGACAGATGGGCGTGGACGGTGGACGGGGACGCCAGCCCGACGGCGTCGGCGATCTCCCGCACGCTCGGCGGGTATCCGCGGCTCTCCACGGTCTGGAGGATGTAGTCGAGGATCTTCCTCTGACGGGGACCAAGGTCCTTCACGCGACTCGGGCGCGGCATCGCTACCTCCTGTGATCGGCTCCGGCGGGAGCCTAGCACGCCGGGGACCGGTGCGCAAACATGTGTTCGCGCGTACGCCCGTTCTCTACCCGATCTCGATGCGGATCGGCTTGATCGTGACCTCCTCGTAGGGGTTGCCGCCCCCCGCGGCCGAGAAGGCCGGGAACACGTATCGCGTCGGGAAGCAGTCGTGGTAGACGAATCTCTTCCCGGCGGTGCCGTCCTTCGGGATCTCGTTGACGACCAGGATGCGTTTCCAGGGCTCGCCACGCACGGTGTCGGTGATCCACTGGCAGAGCGCTTTGCGGCCGGCGGTGAGCGGGCCCCGGAGCACGACGGGGGCCACCTCGGTGGAGCCCGGGCCGCAGGTGTCCTCGCGGACACGGCTTCCCGCGGGCACGAGCAGGTCGCCGCCGCCGTGCCAGCCTTCCCAATCGGTATCGCGCTCGAGCAGGCGGCCAATCTCGTCGTAGAGATCAACGACGAGGCGCGGCTGGTCGGATCCTGTGCCGGGGTCGGTGCCTGCGAGCTCGACGCGGCCCATCTTGCAGACGATCGTCTCGCAGGCCACGTTGCTTCCGGCGTCGTGGTTCCGCGGGGAATAGGAGACGGGGAAGCAGTCGATCAGGTTCCAGCGGCGCGCCTCGGATCCGTCCCGCTCGAGCGCGACCACGCTGATGCTCTTGCGGATGTTCGAGCCCGCGGAGCAGTCCATCCACCACCGGTGGAGCTCTCCGCCGGCCCCCTGATGGACGCGGATCGTGATCGACCCGAAATGGGCGTCGCCGGGACCGTGGACGTGCTGCTCCACCGCGCGGATGCCGGCGCCGAGGCGGCGCTCGTCGATCGTGAGGTCGCCGATCTCGAGGGCCACGGCATTGTGACTCGCGTCGGGTGCTTCCTCGATCTCCACCCGCAGGCGCAGGCCGTCGTCGGTCACGTCGGCCCGCGCCGGTGAGGCCAGGAGGCCCCCCGCGCCGAGCGCGCCCGCGCCGCCGACGGCGGCTGCTGCGGCCCCCAGCCGGAGAAGGTCCCTGCGCCCGATGGTCGGGTGCGTGTCGTCGCCTGGTGCGATCGCCATGCGGTCTCCCTTGGTCGTCGGTTCGGCGGGGGGGTACCCCAGCCTTCGACGCCGGGACGGGCGATTCCTGCGGGAGAACCCTCAGGCGCGGACCGGAGCCTTGGCGGCGACCTCGATCAGGGAGGCCATGAAGGCGGGCAGGTCGCCGGGATGGCGCGAGGAGACGAGGTTGCCGTCCACGACGACCTCTTCGTCCACCCATTCGCAGCCGGCATTGCGCATGTCGTCGGCGATCGCGTGGTAGGAGGTGCAGCGCTTCCCGCGCAGGATGCCCGCGGAGATCGGGATCCATCCCGCGTGGCAGATGAACGCGATCGGCTTGCCCTGCTCGTGCATGTCGCGGACCAGCCGCTTGATGTCCTCGTCGGTGCGAAGCTTGTCCGGGCCGTAGCCGCCGGGCAGCACGAGGATGTCGAAGTCGTCGGCCTTCGCCGCGGCGGCGGCGACGTCGGTCGTCAGGGCCTGTCCCTTCTTGCCGGTGACCTCGGCCCGTGCCTCGAGGCCGACGATGGCGACGTCGCAGCCCTCCTCGCGGAGGCGGTACAGGGGATAGGTGGCCTCGACGTCCTCGAACATCGGGCCGATCGGCAAGGCGACCCGCTTGCCCTTCAGGGGGTGCTCTCCGTGATGCGTCATGGCAGCCTCCTCGTCCTCGTCCTACGCACACTCTTACCAGAGACGGGCCGGCGGTAATCGTGGTGTTTTGACGTGCTTGCCTCGGGAAAGTCAGCGCACACCCGACCACGATGGCAGGAGGTCTCAGATGCGACGAGCCTTTCTCGGGACGCTGGCGGTCATGGCGGTCCTGGCCGCGGCTGCATGTGGACAGGACACCGACGTCACCGGTACCGACGACACTCCCGAGCCGACGCCGAGCCCCGCGGCGCTGTCGGTTTCGGGTGATTTCCGGCTGGTGGGGGAGGTGCAGTCCACCGACGAGGGCGACAGCTCGCAGGAGCCTCTGTCCGACCCCCTCCCCGACGTGACGCCCGAGCCGGGCTGGGACGATCACCGGACCCCCGACGAGCAGGGCTCCATGACGGTCGAGGTGCAGAGCTTCTCGGAGGCGCTCGGGGACGAGTGCGGGATCTCCGAGGACGACACGGTCACCGTGTACTGGACGATCGACACCCGCTTCGCTCCGCCCCCGCAGACCGTAGAGTCCGACGACTTCCCCTCGATCCTCGAGGGGACGCAGGTGACCGTGCTCGGGACGATCCTGCGCGACGACGACGATGCGACCCCCACGCCGAGCCCCGACGACGATGCGACCCCCGGCCCGGACGACGCGACGCCCGACGCGGGCCTCGAGGAAGATTGCGTCCTGGCGGCACAGGCCGTGAACGTCGCCGTGGGCACCGGGGGCGGCGCACCCGCGGCGCCGACGACGACACCCACGCCTACAGCGGAAGCGACACCGACGACTGGGGCCACGCCGACTCCGGCGAGCACGCCGGCGTACTGACACCGGCGGACCCCGCGGTCGCCTCAGGCGACCAGGTCGAGAAGGTCATCGATCGCGCGGCCCGCGTAGAGGGCCAGGGGGTCGAAGTAGACCCCGTCGTGGCGGGCGGACAGATGCACGTGGGGCGGGAGGTCCTCGTCCGGTTTCCCCTCGCCGGTGAGGCCCACGACGTCTCCGCGGGCCACGGCCCGGCCCCCGGTGACGGCGATGGATCCGAGGTAGGTGTAGGTGGTCATCAAGCCGGCGCCGTGGTCGATGCTGACCGTGAGATTGCCGGCCACCGAACCAGCGAAGGACACGACGCCGTCGCCGGAGGAGCGCACCGCCGTGCCGACCGGCCTGCCGATCTTGATCCCCCGGTGCCCGGGGGCGTACGGGTTGTCCGGCGCGTCATAGGGGCGGAGCAGGTCGCCGTACAGCGGCACGGCGTGTGCGGCCCCCTCGCGGGGCACGGGAGCGTCCTCGGGGGCATCAGCCGCCGCCGGCGCCGCCAGGGCCACCAACAGGATCACGGCCGCCGCTCGCATTGGCCCTCCTTTCGCGGGACGGTTCCGATGGCGCGGGGAAGGGTCCCGAGTATCGCCGCCGGGGCCGACGCGATGCGTTGTCGGTGGCATGTCCTAGGGTCTTGACGCGAGGAACAGGCGTTCGTAGAATCGAACAGATGTTCTACTCAGAAGGGATCGAGGATGAACAAGACCCGACTCACGCCGCTGGGACGGCTCGTGATGCTGATCATGGCGTTCTCCGTGGGTGCGGCCTCGGTGGCGGCCGGCGCGGCCGCCACCAGGCCGCACGCCGCCGAGTGGCGCTGCGTGACCGTGCGGGCGGGAGACACGCTGTGGGGCCTTGCCCTGGAGAGCAGCGACGCCGACCCGCGGGAGGCCGTCCACCGGGTGGTGCGCCACAACCGTCTCCAGGGGGCCGGGATCTCACCGGGGATGGCGATCTGGGTCCCGAACGACCGTGACGGGCGGCTGCTGGGGGCCGACGATGCGTCCTGCCCCGGGGGGCGCTGAGGGCGTCTTCCCAGGTCACAGGCGCGTAATTACACTAGTGTTGACATACAATATATAGAGTCTATCCTAGGCTCATCCCCAAGATGTTGGGGTTACGGTGGGTCGAAGGAGGACACGGATGCAGTGCCCGTACTGCCGGGAGGACGACACGAAGGTCGTTGACTCGCGCGACGCCGACAGCGGCTCGGCCGTCCGGCGGCGGCGGCAGTGCACGTCCTGTGACCGGCGGTTCACCACCTTCGAGCGGGTCGAGGAGATGCCGCTGCTGGTGGTGAAGCGAGACGGCTCGGTGGAGCCGTTCGACCGGGCGAAGATCGTGTCGGGTCTGGCCAAGGCGTGCAAGAACCGCCCGGTCCCCGACGAGGCGATGCTGCGGGTCTGCGACGAGGTCGAGGAGGTCTGCCGGCAGCAGGGGGGCCAGGTGTCCTCCACCGACGTCGGTCGCGAGGTGCTCACGCGCCTGCGCGATCTCGACGAGGTCGCCTACGTGCGCTTCGCCTCGGTCTACAAGGAGTTCCAGGGGGTCGAGGAGTTCGCGACCGTGATCCGCGAACTCGAGAAGACCAGTCCGCCCAAGGCCCGCAAGCGTCGTAACGGGGGTGTCGGTAGCCGGGGCTAGGCTCTGCCCCCTTGCGGGGTAGGACGGTTCGAGAAGGAGGTCGATCGCATGGCGGATGGGCGTTCGCGACGAGCGGACAACGGTGGCTCCACGGCCACCGGGCAACGTGGCACGGAGGGCGAGCGGACGGTGCTTTCGGACGAGGGTCTGCTCCGCGGTCTGCGGATCCCGCGTCGCTTCACCCGAGCCGGTGTCCATCCCTACGACGACATCGAGTGGGAGCGCCGGACCGCGTCGCTCGTGGCCCGGTCCGGGAAGGTCTCCTTCGAGCAGGCCGACGTCGAGTTCCCGAAGAGCTGGTCGCTGAACGCCACGAACATCGTCGCCGAGAAGTACTTCCGGGGGAAGCTCGGCACGCCGAACCGCGAGTGGTCGGTGAAGCAGATCGTCGACCGCGTCGTGGACACCATCGCGGCGTGGGGCCAGGAGCAGGGACGCTTCGCCGCCGAGGAGGACCGTGAGGCCTTCACCGCCGAGCTGAAGCACATCCTCGTGACGCAGAAGGCCTCCTTCAACTCGCCGGTGTGGTTCAACATCGGTGTCCCGGGGCGCGCCGCGCAGGCCTCGGCGTGCTTCATCCTCCACGTGGACGACGCGATGGACTCGATCGCCGAGTGGTACCGCGACGAGATGTTCATCTTCAAGGGCGGTTCCGGCTCGGGTCTGAACGTCTCGAACCTGCGCTCGTCCTACGAGCAGCTCGCGATCGGCGGGTACTCGTCCGGGCCGGTGTCGTTCATGCGCGGCGCCGACGCCGCCGCCGGCACGATCAAGTCCGGCGGGGCCACCAGGCGGGCGGCCAAGATGGTGGTGTTCAACGTCGACCACCCCGACCTGATCGAGCTGCGGGACGGCTCCCCGGGCTTCGTGTGGTGCAAAGCGGTGGAGGAGCGCAAGGCCCGGGCCCTGAAGGCCGCCGGCTTCGACATGGACGTCGACTCCGGCGTGGACGCCTACTCGATCCAGTACCAGAACGCGAACAACTCGGTGCGGATCACCGACGAGTTCATGGACGCCTACCTCGAGGATCGCGAGTGGCACCTGCGCTCGGTGACCACCGGTGACGTGATCAACACCTACCAGGCCCGCGACGTGATGAAGCAGGTCGCGCAGGCGGCCTGGGAATGCGCCGACCCGGGGATCCAGTACCACACGACGATCAACGACTGGCACACCGCGCCCGCCGCCGGGCCGATCACGGCCAGCAACCCGTGCTTCACCGGCGACACCCTCGTCCACACCGACAAGGGCCTGATCCGTTTCGACGAGCTCGTCCAGCGGTCGGCCCACGGCGAGACCTTCGGGGTCTACACCCACGACGCCACCAATCCCGACGAGCCGGCCGAGCGGGTCGAGGTCACCTCGCCGGAGGCCTACATGGTCACCGGCGTGAACGAGGTGTGGCGCGTCGAGCTCGACAACGGCACCGAGATCAAGTGCACCCCGAACCACCGCTTCTGGACGATGAACCGGGGGATGGTGGAGGCACGGGAGCTCACCGGGGACGACGAGATCAAGCTGCTCAACGTCCCGACGCCGGCGGTCATGGCCGACTGGCGTCTGCCGGTCTCCACCGACCTGCAGGAGTACCTGGCCACCGGCGACTGGACGTCGCTGGAGCTCAACCTGCCGGAGAAGTGGGACGAAGAGCTCGCCCACTACCTCGGCTGGCTCGTCGGCGACGGCTGCATCTCCGGCGACGTCATCACGACCGTCTACGCGGGGGCCGAGAAGGACGAGGTCCTCGAGCGCCACATGAAGGTCGTGACGTCGCTAAACGGGGGCCGGTCGCCGAAGCCCTGCGAGATGGACAACGGCACGGTGCAGCTCCGGCTCTCCCGCCGGGCGCTGGCGAAGTTCTTCCGGGCGCTCGGTGTGACCGACGGACGCGCGCACGACAAGGAGGTCCCCTGGTCGATCTTCCAGGCCCCCACCCCGATCGTGGCGGCGTTCCTGCGCGGCCTCTACGACGCCGACGGCTGCGCCTACGCCGGGAAGACGACCCGGTACGTGGGCTTCGCCAGCGTGTCGGAGGAGCTTTCACGAGGCGTGCAGTCGCTGCTCTCCACGTTCGGGATCCAGTCTCGTCGCTACACGATGAAGAAGACCGGATCGGAGGACTTCACGTACACGCGCAAGGACGGATCGCAGGCTTCGTATGAGTCCAAGGACTGCTACGACCTGCGGATCATGGGCGAGTCCGTGATCACGTTCTCCGGTGATATCGGCTTCGATCTGGCCGAGAAGTCGCTGAAGCTCTGCCAGATGTGCGTCGACCACGGCTTCTACCGGAACCGGGGATACGCGAAGGTCAAGGACCGTTCGTTCATCGGCTTCGAGACGACGTACAACCTCACGGAGCCGCGGAACCACACCATCACTGTGAGTGGTGTGATTGTCGCGCAATGTAGTGAATATATGCACCTGGATAACTCGCCTTGCAACCTGGCTTCCCTCAATCTGCTCAAGTTCCTGCGCGAGGATCACTCTTTCGACACCGAGGCCTTCGAGCACACCGTCCAGATGGTTCTGCTGGCGCAGGCCACCCTGTGTGTGGCCGCCGACTACCCGACGGACCGGATCGGCCGCAACGCCCGCGGCTTCCGGGAGCTCGGCATCGGCTACGCGAACCTGGGGGCGCTTCTGATGGCGGTGGGGGTTCCGTACGACTCCGAGGAGGGCCGGGCCTGGGCCGCCGCCGTGACCTCGCTGATGCAGGGGGCCGCGTACCGCGCCTCCGCGGAGTTCGCGCGGGTGGTGGGTCCGTTCCCCGGAACCGACGAGCTGCCCGGGTTCGCGCATCCCGAGAACCGGGAGGCGACCCTGCGGGTGCTGCGTAAGCACGCCGCCTACTCGCGCACGATCGCGCAGCCCGCCACACATGAGGAGCGGCGCCTGGACAAGCGCCTCGACCTGTACCGCGACGAGGTCGTGGGGGCGGGCGCGCCGGTGGCCGCCGACCCCGAGCTGGCCAGGGTGCTGGACCGGGCCAACGCGGTCTGGGACGAGTGCCTCGAGCTGGCCGACCGCCACGGGGTGGAGAACTCGCAGGTCTCGGTCCTGGCTCCGACGGGGTGCCTGGTGGGTGGCAGCCTCGTGGCGACGGATCGTGGCCTCGTCCGCTTGCGGTCCCTCGGAGACCCCGGCGGGGAGCGGTGGCAGGACCTCGAAGCCGAGGTCATGACCGACCACGGGCCGCGACAGGCGACCCGGTTCTTCATCAACGGACTCTCGCCGGTGGTCAGTGTCTCCACGGAGCGTGGCTACCGGATCAAGGGGACGCCCGAGCACCGGATCAAGGTGGTCGACGCCTCTGGCGAGTGGGTCTGGAAGCGGTTCTGTGATCTGGAGCAGGGGGACCGTGTACCGCTGGCGATGGACCAGCGGGTCGGTGAGGTGCGGGCCGTGCCGCTCCCGCCGCTGCCGGACGCCTACTGGACCTCCGACCACACCGCGCGCGTCCCGCGGGAGATGACGCCGGAGCTCGCGGAGTTCGTCGGGTACTTCATGGGGGACGGCTCCCTGCACGCGAAGGGGATCCGTCTCTGCGTCGCCTCGGAGGACTTCGACGTGGTCGAGCACCTGGCGCGGCTGGGCAAGAGCCTGTTCGGGCTGGAGGCCCACGTTTCCGAGAAGACCGGTTACACGGAGGTGGCCTTCCATTCAGTCCGGCTGGTGCTGTGGTGGGAGGCATGCGGTTTCGCCAAGGAGGCACCGACCCAGGGTCACACCGGGAAGGGCTACCGCCCGAGCGTGCCCGATGCCGTGCTCCACGCCAATGACCCCGAGGTCTACGGGGCGTTCCTGCGGGGGCTGTTCGAGGCCGACGGAACGGTGACCTCCGGATACCCCCACTGGATGACGACGTCCTCGGCGTTCGCAGAGGACGTCCAGGCGATGCTGCTCTTCCTCGGGTATCCGACCACCAAGGTGCTCGGCGCCACCGGGTGGGGCGGGCCGAGCACCGGCCTGCGGCTGCTGAACCGGTCGTACAACGAGCGTTGGCTGACGGACATCGGCTTCATCGGGGGACGCAAGAACGCCCGCGTGGACACAAGCGACTTGCAGCAGGCAGCCCGCGGCGACAAGATCCCCATGGCACGGGCGATGGTGGACCGCCTCGCGCCGATGAACGACGGGCTCCGCCGGAGCCTGCTGCTCCAGATCAGCCGCGACGGAGCGGTCTCCCGGCGCGCCGCTTCGGCGCTCCACCAGCGCAGCGGTGATCCGGAGCTCGGCCGTCTCCTCGGGTTCTTCTACGACCGGGTCTCGTCCGCCGAGCTCGGCGGGGAGGAGCTCACCTACGACCTGTCGGTTCCCGACAACGTGACCTATGTGGCCAACGGGTTCGTGAGCCACAACACGATCGGTTTCATGATGGATTGCGACACCACCGGGGTGGAGCCCGACCTGGCCCTCAAGAAGGTCAAGAAGCTCGTGGGCGGCGGGACGATGTCGATCGTGAACCAGACCGTCCCCCGGGCGCTGCGCCGGCTCGGCTACGAGGACGAGCAGATCGAGGCCATCGTGGCCTTCATCGACGAGAACAACACCGTGGTGGGGGCCCCCGCCCTCAAGCCCGAGCACTACCCGGTGTTCGCATGCTCGTTCACCGGCGACAACCTGATCGCCGACATGGGCCACGTGAAGATGATGGCCGCCGTCCAGCCGCTGCTGAGCGGGGCGATCAGCAAGACCGTGAACGTTCCCGAGGAGGCCATGGCAGAGGACGTCGAGGAGATCTACATGCAGGGCTGGCGGCTCGGCCTGAAGGCCCTGGCGATCTACCGCGACAACTGCAAGGCCGACCAGCCGCTGTCGGCCGAGAAGAAGATCGAGTCGCTGGTGTCCGTGGAGCTGCCGGTGCAGTCCACACGCAAGCGGCTGCCGAAGAAGCGTCCGGCGGAGACCTTCTCCTTCCGGGTCGCCGACTGCGACGGCTACGTGATCGTCGGCCTGTACCCCGACACCCGGGAGCCGGGCGAGATCTTCATCAAGGTCGCCAAGCAGGGCTCGACGCTCGCCGGGGTCATGGACGCCTTCTCGATCGGGATCTCGATCGCGCTCCAGTACGGGGTGCCGCTCGAGACCTACGTCGAGAAGTTCATGAACATGACCTTCGAGCCGCGGGGGATCACCGACGACCCGGACATCCGCTTCGCGGCCTCGCTCATGGACTTCATCTTCCGCAAGCTCGCTCTCGAATACCTGCCGCGGGACAAGCGGGAGGCGCTCGGGATCCGTACCGTGCAGGAGCGGGAGCAGGGATTGAACGGGATGAACACCGCCCCCGCCCAGTTCGAGAAGGTCGATGAGCAGCCGGAAGCCGAGGCTCCGGGGGCGGGTTCCACCGCCGAGCTCGTCACCAAGCCTGCGGTCGACGCGCCGATCTGCTCCACGTGCGGGGTGCGCATGCGGCCCGCGGGGAACTGTTTCGCCTGCGAGTCGTGCGGGAGCACCAGCGGCTGTTCGTAGTCCACATCCCGACGAGGATGGACGGGGCCCGGCGTCAGCCGGGCCCCGTCGCTTCATATCCTCGATGTGCTATCGCTCGGTTGCATCCACGCATGGACACCGCTCATCCGGACGACGCGGACAGGAACGCGCCCATGGCGAAGAGTATGGCGAACACCAGGAAGGCCGCACCGATGAGGACCCCGATCCATCCGAGGATCACCCCCGCCTTCGCCATGCCGTCGCCCTCGAGCGACGGGTCGGATCTGATTCGCCCGAGAGCCTGATTCCCGAGGACGATGGCCACGATGTGCAGGACCAGGGGGCAGGTGACGTATCCGGCGATCCCCGTGATCAGCGAGGCCACGGCTAGGCCCTCGGTTCTCCGCGCCGGCGCGTACCCGGCCGGTGGTGGTGCTGCCGCCGTCGGCTGTTGCCTCCCGCAGTGCGGGCACGTCACCGCCTGCTCCGAGACCTCCTGCCCGCAGTGCACGCAGTACGCCACGTGGCTCCCCCTTCTCCGAGCCGTCCTCCGCCGAGGGTAGTCTCATCGGGTGCCTGTCCAGGGTCAAGGAAGCGCGAGCGAGGCCCGGCCCCCGGGGGGCCTGTGCCTGCCGGTGCAGCGACTCGACCGGGATCTCCCGCTGCCCGCCTACCAGCGGCCCGATGATGCGGGGCTCGACCTGGTCACCGCCGCCGACGTCCGGATCGCCCCCGGCGAGCGCCGCATGGTGGGGACCGGAATGGCCGTGGCGATCCCGCCGGGCTACTGCGGGCTCACGACGCCGCGCTCGGGGCTGGCCTCCCGCCTCGGCCTCGGGATCGCGAACACCCCCGGGGTCATCGACGCCGGCTACCGCGGCGAGATCCGGCTGATCCTGGTCAACCTCGACCCCCGCGACGAGATCGTGCTGCAACGCGGTGAGCGGGTCGCGCAGCTGCTGATCGTCCCGGTGGCCCGGGCGCAGGTGGTGGAGGCCGACGAGCTACCCCCCACCGAACGCGGCACCGGCGGGTTCGGCTCGACGGGGAGGTGACCGGTGCCCTACTGCGCGTCCTGCGGCCACGAGCTCTCCGACCGGGCCCCCGCATGCCCCCAGTGCGGCCACCCGACCGCGACCGCCCCGGCCCCCGCGGACCCGCCTCCCGTCGCGGACCTGCGCCCGCTGGACATCGGCGAGATCGTGGACGTGTCCATCAAGATCTACCTCCGCCACTTCGTGACGCTCGCCAAGCTCGTGGCTGTCGTAGTCGTCCCGCTCCAGCTCTTCGCGGCCTTCGTCCAGGCCTCCGCGGTCCCCGAGCCGCTCGCCGGCATGCCCTTCACCGAGCCCCAGATCGACCCGCAGGATCCGTTCCCGTTCACCGCCCGCGACCTCGCGGTGTTCGTGGTGGCGATGGTCGTCGGCACGCTGATCCAGATCGTCGGCCAGCAGCTCGCCACCGGCGCCAGCCTCAAGGCCGTCAGCGAGGCGTACCTCGGCCGCCGTCCCGACTGGCGGACGTCCCTCCGGTTCGCTCTGGCCAGGCTGCTGCCGCTGCTGTGGGTGGCGCTGCTGGCCACCGTCCTCCTCGGCGTCGCGGTCGGCGTGTGGGTGCTGCCCGCCCTCGCCGCGGGCTGGGGGGCCGGGTCGGTGCCGCTGGCGGTGGTCTTCGGGATCTTCGGCGGGATCGGCGCGGTGGCCTCGGGGGCCTGGTTGTTCGTCTCGTGGTCGCTGGCCGTCCCCGCCCTGCTGCTGGAGGACATCCGGGGATGGGGGGCACTCGTCCGCTCCTACCGCCTCGTCCGCGGCCGCTGGTGGATGACGTTCGCCGTGCTGATCCTCGCCTACATCGTCGCGATGATCGTGCAGAGCATCATCGGGGGCATCTTCGGATTCGCCCTCCCCGCCGCCACCGACAGCCTTCTCGCGGCGTTCCTGTCGGGCGCGGTTGGCAATGCCATCGCCGCCGTGCTCACCACGCCGTTCCTCGCCGCGGTGATCGCCGTTCTCTACGTCGACCTGCGTGTCCGCAAGGAGGGCTTCGATCTCGAGCTGCTGGCCCGGCAGGTGGGTGAGGCACCAGGAGACCTCGGCCCGGGGGACCCGTGGCGACCGTCGTGAGGGCCGTGGGTGCGGGCCTCCCGGCGCTGCTCCTGGCCTTGTTCGCGCTCGCGCCGGCCGCCGCCCGCGACGTCGGGGTCGACGAGTTCCGGACCCTTGCGCGGCAGGCGGTGCAGGACCCCGGCGCCCTCGCCGAGCTCCGGGAGGTCCGGGAGATCGACGGTCGAGCCGTCGATGTGGACCGGGTCCTTGGCGGCGCCGCCGGGCAGGAGCTGACAGACCGGTTGCTGCTGCTCGCCGACGCCGGCCCCGGCCCCCGGCGGATCGACGCCCCCGCCGCCCGCGACCGGGCCGGCGAGATCCTCTCCGGACGCCGGTTCGAGCACAGCCGTCTCCCGCGGCCCTTCCGTGGTGTGCTCGAGGCCGCCGGCGACCGTCTGGCGGCGCTGTTCGACGCGGTCGCGCGGCGCCTCCCCGGACGGGACGCCACCCTCTGGACGATCATCGCCGTCGCCGTGTGTGCCGCGGCCGCGCTCGTCGCCCTGCGTCTCGCGCGCCGCCGGACGGCGGTGGCGGTGGAACGCTCCCGCGCCGCCGCGGCTGCCGGCGGTGAGGATCCCCGCGCTCTCGAGCGGCTGGCGAAGGAGGCCGAGGGGCGCGGCGATCACGAGGCCGCCGTCCGCCTCCGGTTCCGGGCCGGGCTGCTGCGGCTCGGGGTGGCGGGCCGGATCACCTACCGGCCCTCGCTCACCACCGGAGAGGTACGGCGACGGGTCCGCTCCCGCGCCTTCCCGCCGCTGGCGCGGGCCCATGACGAGATCGTCTACGGCGGGCGCGAAGCCTCCCCCGAGGACGCCGACGCCTCCCGGCGGGGCTGGACCACCGTCCTCACCGAGGAGCGACCGTGAGGCCGGGATCGGCTCTCACCCGTCTGGCTCTGGGTGTGGTGGCGGTGTTGGTGGTGCTGAACGCGCTCCTGTACGGCGTGGAGCAGATCGCCGGCGGCCCCGACCCGGCCGGGCCGGCCTCGTCGTCGTTCGCCACGGCCCCCGGGGGCCTCGCCGCCTACGCCGACCTCCTCGTCGAGGCGGGACACCCGGTGACGCGTCTGCGCGAGCCGCTGGACGCCTCACCACCGGATCCCGCGGCCACGCTCGTGGTCCTCGACGCCGAAGGTCTGCCGCCGCAGGAAGCGGGAGCCGTCCGCGCGTACCTGGAGGCCGGGGGCCGGCTCGTGGCCGGCGGACGGGGGACCGGTTGGCTGCGTGAGGCCCTGGGCACCGCCCCCGTCTGGATGCCCGCGGGGGGCCGGGCGTGGCGCCCGCTGGTGCCGGTACCCGAGACCGACGCCATCGGAACCGTCTCCTCAGCAGGCGAGGGCGCGTGGGGCGAGGTCGGTCCTGCGCTGCCCGTGGTCGGCACGTCCACCGCCACGCTGCTGGCGGTGGCCTCCGTCGGCCCCGGACGGGCGCTGCTCCTCGCCGACGCCTCGCCGCTGCAGAACCGCCTGCTCGCCGACGCCGACAACGCCGCCTTCGGGCTCGCCCTCGCCGGGGAGCCGGGACGGACGGTCGTCTTCGCCGAGGCCGTCCACGGCTTCGGCGCCCGCGAGGGGTTCGGGGCGATCCCGGCACGGTGGCGCTGGACGGCCGCGGGCCTGCTGCTCGCGGTCCTGGCCTGGATGTGGGCCCGTGGTCGCCGGCTCGGCCCCCCACAGCCGGCGGCGCGGCGGCTGCCCCCGCCCCGCCGGGAGTATGTGGAGGCGATGGCGGCGCTGCTGGCCCGCTCGCGTCCGGCCTCCGAGGCGCTGACGGGTCTGCGCCGCGGGGTGCGGGAGCGGATCCTGCGGCGCTCGGGTCTCGGTGCGGACGCGTCCGCGGAAGATATCGCCGAGGCCGCGCGGCGCGCCGGCCTGGGGCCGGGCGAGATCCGGGCGGTCGTCGGGGACGACTCGAGTGACGAGGACGCCTTCGCGCTGGCTCGCGCGCTGGCCTCCCTGGAGGAAGGTGCGAACCGATGATGGAGGAGCTCCGCGAACGTGTGATCACCGAGGTGGGCAAGGTCGTGGTGGGTCAAGACGACGTCGTCGAGATGATGCTCGCCGCCGTCGCCGTCGGCGGCCACGTGCTGCTGGAGGGCGTCCCGGGTGTGGCGAAGACGCTGCTCGCCAACGCCGTGGCGAAGACGCTCGGCGTCACCTTCCGGCGGGTCCAGTTCACCCCCGACATGCTCCCCTCCGACCTCACCGGAACGATGGCCCTCCGGGGACGGGAGCTCGCCTTCCGGCCGGGACCGGTGTTCACGAACGTGCTGCTGGCCGACGAGGTCAACCGCACCCCGCCCAAGACGCAGGCTGCGCTGCTGGAGGCGATGCAGGAGGGCCAGGTGACGGTGGACGGCGAGCCGAACCCGCTGCCCGACCCGTTCCTCGTGGTGGCCACCCAGAACCCGATCGAATACGAGGGAACCTACCCGCTGCCGGAGGCCCAGCTCGACCGGTTCCTCGTGAAGCTCGACCTCGGCTATCCGGACGAGACCGACGAGGTTGCGATGCTGCACATCGCCCACCGCGGCGTGACGCCGGTCACCCTCGCCGAGGTGAAGTCGGTGGCTACGGCGCGCAAGCTCGTCCGGATCAGGACCACGGTCGACGCCACCACGGTCGCCGACGAGGTGGTGGCCTACGTCGCCGCGGTGGTGCGCAAGACCCGCGAGCTGCCGAGCGTCGAGCTGGGGGCCAGTCCGCGGGCGGCGGTGCACCTGCTGGCGGCCTCGAAGGCCGCTGCACGGCTGGAGGGACGCGACTTCGTGACCCCCGACGACGTGGCCCGGATGGCGCCGCCGGTGCTGCGCCACCGGATCCTGCTGCGTCCGGAGGCCGAGCTCGAGCGCTACACCCCCGACCAGGCGGTGGCCACGGCCCTGTCCGGGGTGCCCGTCCCGCGATGACGCCGACCACCCGCACGGCGGTGCTGCTCGGCGTGGCGGCCCTCACCCTGCTGCTGTTGCCTGTGGGCATCGCCGCGGTGCTGATGCTTGCCGTCGCCGCCGCCGCGGTGGCCGACGCCGGCGGTCTCCGGCGTCCACCAGCGGTGCGCCGCAGCGCGCCGCGGATCATGGCCCGTGGTGTCCCCGCCGACATCGCGGTCACCGTCGAGACCCCCGGCGCCTCGGAGGTGCGTATCCGCCAGCCGGTCGGCCGGGATCTCGTGTGCGAGCCGCCGGAGGCGCTCGACGGCCTGCGCGCGCGCCTCGTGGCCACCCGACGCGGACGCCACCCGCTGCCCGCACCGGCATTGCGACTGGTGGGTCCGCTCGGCCTCGGCGCCTGGCACCACCAGCACTGCGGCCCGGAGGACGAGGTGACCGTCTACCCCGACCTGCCCGCTGCGCGACGGCTGGCGCTCGCCGTCCGGCGCGGCAGGTTCCGGGAGCCGGGCCGCTCAGCCCGGGGGCCGCTGGGCCTCGGCACCGAGTTCGACCGCGTCCGCGACTACCTGCCGGACGACGACATCAGGCAGGTGAACTGGCTCGCCACCCAGCGCGTGGGACGCCCGATGAGCAACCAGTACCGGGTGGAACAGGACCGCGAGGTGCTCTGTGTGCTCGACACCGGACGCCTGATGGCCGCGCCGATCGGCGACCGCACCCGGCTCGACGCCGCCATGGACGCCGTGGCCGCGGTGGCCGCCGTCGCCGACGCGGTGGGGGACCGCTGCGGCGTGGTCGCCTTCGACGACCGGATCCGGCGGCGGCTGCCCGCCCGGCGAGCGGGCGGCGACGCGGTGATCCGCACCGTCTACGACCTCGAGCCATCGGCCCGCGACAGCGACTACGAGCTCGCTTTCCGCACCGTCGGACGGGCCAAGCGCGCCTTCGTCCTCGTGCTCACCGACGTGCTCGAGATCTCGGCGGCGCGCCCGCTGCTCGACGCTGTGGGGGTCCTGGCCCGCCGCCATGTGGTGGCCGTCGCCTCGGTGACCGATAGCGACGTCCTCGGCTACGTACGCCGCCCGCCGGAGCGACGCCACGACGTCCTCACCGCGGCGGTCGCCCTGGATGTCCTCGACGACCGGGCCCGGGTGATGGCGGGCCTGCGACGCGCCGGCGCCGAGGTCATCGAGGCCCCCGCCGAGCATCTGGGGTCCGCATGCGTGCGGGTCTACCTGCGGGCCAAGGCCCGGGCCCGGCTCTGAGGAACGGAGTCGTCCGCGCGGCCCCGGACGACCACCAGGGCCCAGAACGTCCCCGCCGCTCCAATGCCCACGCCGAGGGCGGGGCCGACCCCGACGTGCGTGGGGGTGAGGAGCCCCTCGATCAGTCCGGCGACCACCAGCCACGGCAGGGTGCCGAGCAGGATCTCGACGCTGTGGCGTCCCTGCTCGACGAGCACCTCACCTCGGGGCCGGAGACCGGGGGCCACGATCGCCCAGCCGAGCCGCAGCCCGGCGGCCGCGGCCACCACGATGCACGACAGCTCGAGCACCCCGTGCGGAGCTACCAGCTCCAGGAACACCGCGCCGTTGCCGCTGCCCACCGCCAGGCCCGTGACCGCGCCGAGGAGCACCCCGTTGAAGACCACGACGAGCGCCGTGCCGAGGCCGGCGGCGATCCCGCCGGCGAAGGCCAGCAGCGAGACGCGGATGTTGTTGACGAAGATCCCCGTGGCGAACGCGGTGCGCTCGTCGATCGGGATCTGGCCTGCGATGGGCGGACGGGGTTCGGTCACCGCCCGGAAGGCCGGCGGCACGAAGCGCCCGGCGGCGCCCGGATCGACCAGTCCCCAGACGGCGGCGAGTGCGCCCGGCGCGAGGAGCAGAGCAGCGGCGACGGCGAGCAGCACCGGGCGCTCGCGAACCCGCCGCCAGTAGCCGTTGGTGAAGAAGCGCACGACGCCCTCACGGCGCGGCCCGACCTCGTACACGATCGACCGCGCCCGGCCGGTGAGATCGGTCAGGCGGTCCACCAGCGGGTCGGAGGGGAAGCTGCGGCGAGCGATCGCCAGGTCGGCCGCCACCTGCCGGTACAGCCGGCCGATCCGGCGCAGGTGCTCGGGCCCCAGGCGCTCGGGCCGGCGTCCGGCCGCGGTGACGAGCCCTTCGAGCTCGTCCCAGGTGTCTTCCCGCTGAACGACGAAACGGTCTAGGTTCATCTCGTGGAGTACGAGGACCGCATCACGATCGCCACCCCCGAGGGGGTCGACCTCGAGCTGACCCTCGCCGGGCTCGGCTCACGGATGGCCGCGTTGCTGGTCGACACCGCGATCCAGTGGGCCGTGCTCGCCGCGCTGGCGGTGGCGCTCGTGTTCCCGTTCCTGGTCGGTCCCATGCACGGGGCTCCCTTCCTCGTCGCGGTGTACGTCGTCGTAGCGGCGCTCGTCCATCTCGGCTACCACATCTTCTTCGAAACCCTGACCTCTGGACGCACCCCCGGCAAACGACTTGCCCGGCTGCGGGTGGTCCGGGCGGACGGGGGGCCGATCGCGTTCCGGGACGCGGCGGTGCGCAACATCGTCCGCATCGTCGACGGCCCGGTCACCGGCTACGTCGCGGGGGTGGCAGCGATCCTGGCCACCGCGCGCAACCAGCGCCTCGGCGACCTCGCGGCGGGCACGATCGTGGTCCGTGAGCGGGCCGCCTCTGCGCCCAGCCGTCGTGAGACCCCGTCCGCCGGGGTTCCCTCCGAGCTGCCGGACTGGGACGTGACGGATGTCAGCGAGACGGATCTGTCAGCCGTCCGGCGGTTTCTGCTGCGCCGCGAGGGCCTGGAGGCCGACGCCCGCGCCCGCCTGGCGCTGGAGCTGGCCCGCCGGCTGCGTCCCCGGGTGGTGGGGGCCCCCGAGGCGATGGCACCGGAGCGGTTCCTCGAAGCCCTCGAGGCCGCCAAGCGGTCGCGCGGCTGAGGCCGGCCAGTTGCTTACGTTCACGGGGCCCGGACGGGTACCGTGGTGACATGCAGCGAGCAGGCGTGCATCCCGGCCCCGCGTGCGCGGAGCACGACCACAGGTGCCGGGAGGGAACCCGCGGGTTCGTGCTCGACCTGCGCGAACTGCGCCTCGCCGGAACGCTGATGCTGGGGGCCGGCCTGGTGATCTCGCGCCTGCCCGGACATCCGGGGCTCATCTGTCCTCTGCGCGCGGTCACCGGGATCCCCTGCCCACTGTGCGGGATGACCACGAGCGTCGTGGCCACCCTCGAGGGTCGTCTGGGTGACGCCTTCGGTGCCGCACCTGCGGGCGTGTTCCTGGTGCTGGCGGCCGTCGGGCTGCTGGTGATCCGCAGACCCGAGCGCGTCCGTGTGCCGGTGCCGCTCGTGCTCGGCACGCTCGCGCTGATGTGGGTCTTCCAACTGTTCCGGTACCAGATCCTTTAGGGAAAGGGGAACGCATGTCAGATCAGATGGGGACGCCGCCTCCGTCGGCCCCCCCACCCGTGGGGCCCTCGGGTCCGCGGGCGAGCTTCGGCGTCCGGTTCGTCGCCGCCCTGGTCGACTTCATCCTGCTCGGCGTCGTCGGATGGATCATCCGGCTGATCGTGGGGGAGGTCGTCGGCGGGCTCGTCGGCCTCGTCGTGGGGATCGCGTACTACGTGTATCTCGAGGGCAGCGCCTCCGGGCAGACGGTCGGGAAGCGGGCGCTCGGGATCAGGGTGCTCGATATCCGCACCAGCGGAAGGATCGACTACACGAAGGCCTTTATCCGCTACATCGGTCGGTACCTTTCGGGGATCCCCTGTCTCCTCGGGTACTTCTGGATGCTGTGGGACTCGGAGAAGCAGACGTGGCACGACAAGATCGCCGGAACCGTCGTCGTCCCGGCAGCGTCCTACCCGGTGGAGGAATGGCCGGGATAGGAAGGCGTTACCGGGCGTGATGTGGGTCTTCCAGCTTTCAGGTACCAGGTAGCGAAGCGGGAACGCATGGCAGACCAGATTAGAACACCACCTCCGGCCACTCCATCCCGAGGGGCGCTCGGGTCCGCGGGCGAGCTTCGGGATCCGGTTCATCGCCGCGCTGGTCGACGGTATCGGGCTCGGTGTGGTTCGGGGTGTGGACCCCGGTGGCTTTCAAGAGCTTGTTAGAAGGGATGTGTCTCAAGGGATTTGCGCCGACTGGATATGCAAGTGTCCCCCGGAGAGAGGGTACATAGGGCTATCGCCATTGGCTGCTGGCGTGCAGAGGGTTGACTGGACTCAAGGTTGGACGTCCTGTCAAACTGAATCCGGAAGTCGGGATCAAGGGGGAGGACTAGCGATGTCTGACGATCCACGGCAGGCTGCTGCTGACCAGAAGGCTCAAGCCGCTGCAGACAAGGCTCGGGCGAAGGCAATGCGCCCTTGGTACAAGAAGAAGCGTTTTCTGATGCCTATAGCTCTCATCGTGATCGTCTTGCTGGCTATAGTTTCTTCGGGAGGAGAAGATGCAACCTCTCCGGGGGGGGACCAGGCGAACGGTCAGGCTGATCAGTCTGACGGTGGGGCGCAGGTTCTCTTCGCAGGGCGCCCAGATGCACAGCCGAACGACCAAGAAAGAAACTTGGGAGAGGCCGCGTCAATCAATGATGTCGATGCAGTCGTCACTCAGGGGCAGTTTCAGCAGCAGATCAATGATTTCGAGGATGACGGCTATCTAGTGATTTCCGTCAACTTGCAGAACACAGGTGATCGAGCTCGCCCTTATAATACGTTCAACTGGCGGATTCAAACACCCGGTGGGCAGGTGCTCGATCCGTGCTTTTGTGGAGACCAACTAGACTCTGGAGATATCGTCCAAGGCGGATCTGTCTCCGGGAACGTCATTTTTGAGGTTGGCGATGAGCGGGGTGACTTCTTTATCTTGTGGAAGCCCGACATCAAGCCTGATCGTGGAATCTGGAAAGTTACAGTCTAGTGAGAGTTGGCGCCCTAGTTCTGGGAATTGTCGGAGGAATCGCTGGGACTGCGGGGGCCGTATTCGGTCTCATAGTGGGTGCTTTCGGTTCGGTGGTTGCTGCTGAGGGAGCAGGTACGGTCACTGCGCTCAGTTGGGTGGCGTTGCTTCTTGCTCTGTCCGGAATAGTCGGTGGGGCTTTGTCGTTTGCAAGGCCGAAAGTGGCTGGAATGCTTATGCTCTTCAGCGGTGTAGGAGGTTTCGTCGCGATTTCTGCAGCTTATGTGATTGGTGGGCCGCTATTGATCGCCGGGGGAGTCATGGCTCTTGTGGCGGCGGGCCGAGAGTTGCCTCCGCAGCCCTCAATTTAGCGGGTTGAGATGTCCAGTCGTCATGCAAATGCGCTTCCCTGTGTGCGGGCAGGACTTAAGTGCTACCCTAGTAGCACATGGAGAGGATCGGGACTCGGGAGATCCGACAGAACGCCTCGACGTACCTGCGGCGCGTCGAGCTAGGTGAGGTCTTCCTCGTCACGCGGCACGGCGACCCAGTGGCTGTTCTCGCTTCCAGCACGGACGCCCTCCGCGAAGCCGTCCGCGGGTTGCTGGAGGAGTTCGTGCGGGCCGGACTGTACCCCGATGTGGCCACGGCACTCGCCGCCGGACTGGAGGATCTCGTTCGCGAGGGGGAACGCATGCTCGCCGATACGGCCACCGTCGACGGATACACACGCATCCCGGAAGAGTCCGATCCGTGGCTCGACGAGGCCACACGGATCGGCGTGGCCGGCCTCGACGAGTGAACCAGTGGGAGGTTTGGTGGGCGGACCTCCCCGAGGCGGGGCCGCGGCCGGTCCTGATCGTGACTAGGCAGGTGGCCATCGAGGTCAGGACGCGGGTGACCGTGGTTCCCACCACGCGGACGGTCCGCGGCATCCCGACCGAAGTGCCGCTCGACTCCGAGGACGGGATGCCTCACGCGTGCGCGCTGTCGTTCGACAACGTTCTGACGCTTCCGAAGGCCTTGCTGCGGAGCCGGATCTGCGCCCTGGGTCCGGTGAAGCTGCGTGAGGCGCGGGCCGCCTGGGACCAGGTTCCGGGCCTCTGATCCACCGGCCCCCACGTTTGTCGCCGGTTGCCCGTATGCTGAGGCCCGAACGATTGGACGGACCCTAGGGCCTGGGATAGGCTCGCCGACCGGATGCCACCACACCACCATCGGATCACCCGCTTCTCGGCGCTCGTACTCACCCTGCTTGCGCTCGCCACCGCCTGCGGTACCGCAGGCGGTGTGGACGTGGTCCGGGTGAAGCGCGACGACGTCGACGTGAGGCCGACCCCCTCGCCGGTACCCGTGTTCACCCACCCCATCACCGGGGTCGCCTACGAGGGGCCGCAGGACTGGCAGCAGCGCCGCGCGCTCGCCGTCAAGATCGAGAACTCCGCCGCGGCCCGTCCGCAGGCCGGCCTCGAGCAGGCCGACCTCGTCTACGAGGAGCTCGTGGAAGGTGGGATCACGCGGTTCGTCGTCGTCTTCCACACCCGGGGAGCCGAGCGCATCGGGCCGATCCGCAGCGCCCGCCACGTCGATCCGGACATCGTGACACCGCTGTCTCCGCTGTTCGCCTATTCGGGGGCGGTGCCCCCGGTGATCGAGGCGCTGCGGGCGGTTGTCCAGATCACCGACGTCGGCGTGGACCGTGTCCCCGGTGCCTACTACCGCGACCGGGAGCGGAACTCACCGCACAACCTTTTCAGCTCGACGAAGGCGCTGCGGGAGGGCCGCGACGGCGGCGACGCGCCCCAGCCGATGTTCTCCTTCCTGCCCGAAGACGCCGATCCCACCGCCGGAGGCGAATCCGCGGCGAGCGCGACCTTCGCGTTCGCGAACAACTCCGAGCAGGTCCGGTGGAGCTATGAAGCCGGCGAGAAGCTGTATGTGCGATCCCACCGCAACACCCCCCACACCGTGGAGGGTGGGGACCAGGTCACGGCCCGCAACGTCCTCGTCCAGCGTCTGGCCTCGTCGACCCAGGTGCTCGGTGAGGGTGAGGCGCTCCTCTTCCGTGACGGTCACGTGTTCTCCGGCCGATGGATCCGCGGTTCGGTCGGGGAGCCGACACACTTCGTGGACGCCGACGGGGAACCACTGTTGCTGGCCCCCGGGAACACATGGATCGAGTTGCTGCCCTCTGGCCGTCCGGTCGACGTCGGGTAGTCGGATGGCCGTGACCCTCACCGCCGAAGCCGTCGAGGTGATCCGTCGCTCGCTGGAACTGGCGGGGGCCGACCCGGCGCAGATGGGGGTGCGGCTCCGAGTAGCCGGCGGCGCGGTGCGGCCACGGTTCGCTCCGGCCCCCGAACCCGACGATGTGGTGGTCGAGACCGACGACGTCCGGGTCTTCGTGGAGCGATCGGTGGCCGAAGCCCACCCGGAGGTCGAGATCGCCGTGTCCGCCGAGCACGACACCCTCGTGGTCCGGCCCGGAGCCGTATGAGCACCAGGCCCGAGCCGGTCGAGATCCTGCCCGATCCCGGCGAGGCCGTGGAGGCTGTGGCGGCCGCCAGAGACTTGGAGGGGTCCGAGCGGGCGGTGGCGCTGCGGGACGCGGCCCGGCGGTTCCCGACCTGCCTGGATGCCTGGGCGCGCCTGGCGGAGTTGGCCTACGCCGGCGGCGACGACGTCGCCGCCTACGCGTTCGCCCGCACCGGCTACCACCGCGGCCTCGACCGGCTGCGCGCCGCAGGCTGGCGGGGGAGCGGTCCGGCCCCCTGGCACGCGGAGGGCAACCGCGGCTTCCTGCGTTCCCTGTACGCTCTGATGGTGGCCGCGGCCGCGATCGGCGAGGGAGTCGAGGCGCGGCGCTGCCGCGAGTTCCTGCTGGAGCTGGATCCCGACGACCACTTGCAGGTGGGCGGGATCCGGCCCGCCGACCTGAGCCGTCGGCTCGCCGATCGAGAGGAGATCCCGTGACCCACCCCATCCGGAGGATGGCGATGCTGCTGGCCGCATTCACGTTCGTCGTCGCGGCCTGCGGCGAGGGCACCGGCGGCGGCTACGCCGCCACCACCGACACCGACACGACCAGCAAGCCGGCGATGACCGCGCCCGAGGGCGAGCCCCCAACGGAACTCGTCGTCGAGGACATCGTCGAGGGCGACGGGGACGAGCTCGAGGCGGGGATGCTGATGACCGCGCACTACGTGGGCATCTCCTGGTCCACGGGCGAGGAGTTCGACGCCTCCTGGGAGCGGGGTGAGCCGATCAGCCTCGTCATCGGACAGGGCCAGGTCATCCCCGGCTGGGACGAGGGCCTCCTCGGGATGCGGGTCGGTGGACGACGTTCGCTGATCATCCCGCCGGACAAGGCCTACGGCGAGCAGGGGGCCCCGCCGGTGATCGCCGCTGACGAGACCCTGGTGTTCGTCGTCGATCTCGTGGAGGCCGAGGAAGCACCGTCCCCGCCGGCCGGACCCGAGCAGCCGCAACCCGAGCAGCCCGAGCCGGACGAGGCTCCGGACGAGGAGTCCGGTCAGGAGTAGGCAGGACCGGGCGGGCCCGCAGCGAACCCTTCCCTCGGGGGTGTAGCGAGAGGAAGGAGGCGTGGCGATGCGGTCGACGCTGCGGTTCGGAGTTCTGGTGGCCGTCTGTGCCGCGGGGCTCCTGACGCCGTCGGCTCCGGCGACGGCCGACTTCGTCTGCTACGACCGCTACCCGGTGGTGGACGACGAGTTGCGCCGTCGCGGGGTGGTCGTGAACCACGCCTGCGCGGGGAGCCCGGGGGGCTCGGCGGTGTGGGGCGACGCCAACGTGAAGTACGAGTCCGGGGACGTCGACGGCGGTCCGCCGTACACCTGCTCGCTGAACGCTGCCGGAGGCGTGTGGGGTGAGCTCCAGCTGTACCACTGCCACGGTGACCCCGGCCCGTACGCCAACTACACCACCCAGGTGGTGGTGTGTCTGCGTGCCGACGTCTTCGCCGATCCTGCGCCGCGCTGTCCGGAGCGTTAGAGCTTCTGGATCAGGTCTTCGGACAGCTCCCCCAACGCCCGCTTGAGGTCCGAGGGGTCGAAGGTCGGGGGTGCCACGACCATGCGGTCGGCGCCGAGGTCCGCCAGGTACTTCGCGAAGTCCAGGGACGGGATCCCGCCGGCGGTGAGCTCGATCTTCTCCGGGTCCCGGCCGGCCTCCACGGCGGAGCTGCGGCAGGCATCGAAGAGCTCGGCCAGGTTCTCGCTGCGGGCCGGGAAGAACCCGTCGGCCAGGCGGCCCGCCCGGCGAGCGGCGGGGACGGAGTGTCCACCCATCACGATCGGGATGCCGCCGGACTGCACCGGCTTCGGGTAGGAGCGGGCGTCGCGGAAGCGGTGGAAGCGGCCCTCGAAGGTCTCGTCGGCCGACCACAGCGCACGCAGAGCCTCGATCTGCTCCTCGGTGCGGTCCACCCGTTCCGAGAACGGAACGCCGATCGCCTCGAACTCCTCACGCAGCCAGCCGATGCCCACGCCGAGCGTCAGCCGTCCGCCGGACAATACGTCGATCGTCGCGCACTCCTTGGCGAGGATGACGGTGTTGCGCTGCGGCAGGATGAGGATGCCCGTCGCCAGGCGCACGCTGGTCGTGACCGCCGCCATGTAGGAGATCCAGGCCAGGGGATCGGGGATGGGGGACTCCTCGCCCCCGGGCATCCGTCCGGATTCCGAGTACGGGTACTCGCTCTGATAGCCGGCCGGGACGACGACGTGCTCGACCGTCCACAGTGACTCGATCCCCGCCTCTTCGGCCGCCTCCGCGAGGGCGCGCGCGCCCTCGGGCGTCCCGAACAGCATCACGTTGGAGAACATGATCCCGATCTTCATCCCAGCTTCCCCTTCCGCTTCGTCGCTACGAGCTTCCCGCACCCTGCCGGCGCCGATCGGCCTCCTCGCGCAGCTCGCGGTGGAGGATCTTACCGACGCCGCTTTTCGGCAGCGCGTCGATGAAGTGGATCCGCCTGGGGGTCTTGTACTTCGCCAGCGACTCCCGGCAGAAGACGAGCAGATCCTCCTCGGCCACCTCGGCCCCCGCCTTGCGGACGACGAACGCCTCGACCTCCTCGCCGAACCTCGGATCGGGGACGCCGACCACGGCTGCCTCGAGGACGGCCTCGTGACGGTGGAGCAGCTCCTCGATGTCGCGGGGATAGATGTTGAGCCCGCCACGGATGATCAGGTTCTTGACCCTGTCGACCACGTACAGGAAGCCTTCTTCGTCCCTGTAGCCGATGTCGCCGGTGTGCAGCCACCCGTCGCGGATCGTCTTGGCCGTCTCGTCGGGCAGGTTCCAGTAGCCCTGCATCACGTTCGGCCCCCGCAGGCAGATCTCGCCCGGGTCGGTGGCCGGAAGCTCCGCGCCCGCGTCAGGATCCTTGATCGCCACCTCGATGCCCGGGTACGGCAGGCCGACGGAGCCCGGCTTGCGGGCGTCCACGCGGTTGGTGGTGCCGAGCGGGGCCGCTTCGGTGAGTCCCCAGCTCTCGAGCACGATGCAGCCGAACTTGGCCTCGAAGGCGTGGAGCACCTCCACCGGCAGGGGTGCAGCCGACGAGATCACGAGGGTGAGCGAGGACGCGTCGTGGGTGTCGCCGGCCGGGTGGTCGAGCAGGTAGGTCATCATCGTCGGCACCATCGCGGTGGTGCGGCACTGGTACTCCTGGATGCAGCGGAAGTACTGCTCGGGGTCGAACCACTTGAGGAGTACGGTCGTTCCGCCGCGTTTCACGCCGGCGAGTTTGGCGACCTTCGGGCCCACCAGCGACACGATCACGCCGAAGGCGTGCGCCAGCGGCAGCGCGGAGATCCCTGTGGCCTGCCCGGGGTCCATGCCCGCCTTGCGGACGTTGGCCAGCGACACCTGCGCGGCGACGTCCGAGGTGAAGGTGAGGTTCCCGTGACTGAGCATGACCCCCTTGGGGCGTCCGGTGGTCCCGCCCGTGTAGATCAGCAGTGCCAGGTCCTCCTCGGAGCGGTCCACGATGGGCGTGTCGTCGGGTGCGGCGTCCACCAGTTCACGGAAGGACAGCACCCCCTCGGGCGCATCGCCCTCGATCGTGATGATGTGATCGACGTCGGGGAGCCCCTCGGCGGCCTGCTGCACCGAGCCCAGGAACTCCGGTGAGGTGAGGATCACCGACGCGCCGGAGTCGGCGAGGATGTGCCGCACCTCGGGCGGCGCGAGCAGGAACAAGATCGGCAGGACCACGCCGCCCATCCGGCTGATGCCGTGGTAGATCGCGGCGATTTCGGGATGGTTGGGGATGAGCACCGCCACCCGGTCCCCGGGGCGCACGCCGAGCCCGGTCAGGGCGGCGGCGAACCGGACGCCCACCGTGTGCAGCTGGCCGGTGTTGAACTCCTGATCGGAGCCCATCCCGTCGACGTAGATGAGCCGGCCAGGCTGCTCGAGCTGCTCGAGGCCCTCCTGGGCGATGCGTGCGATGTTCACCGGTCCGTCCACCTCCCCGTCGCGTGACGTTCTCGTCGACCATACCGTCGCAGGCCTGCGCGGCGCCCGGGAGCGCGCTACGTATACGCTGGCCTTGAGTAGCCCTGGACGATCCACGGAGGCACGATGGACCCGAGAGACACCGCGGAGGAGTCCGCCTTCCGATCCGAGGTGCAGGAGTGGCTGGACCGCGCCGTTCCTCGGTACCGAGAGGCGTACGCGAAGACCCGTGACTCCGAGGAGCGGCTCCGGATCTCCGCCGACTGGCAGGGGGAGCTGTTCGCATCCGGCTACGGCGCGATCGGGTGGCCGCAGAGCTACGGGGGCCGCGAAGGCAGCGGGGTGCAGCGGTTCATCGTCGCCCAGGAGCAGGCCGAGGCGGGGGCTCCCTGGCACCTCAACATGTCGATCACTCTCGGCTGGTGCGTGCCTGCGCTGCTGGCCTACGGCACCGAGGAGCAGAAGGACGCGCACGTGGCGAAGATGCTGCGGGGCGAGGAGATCTGGTGTCAGATGTTCTCCGAGCCCAACGCCGGCTCGGATCTCGCCGCGGTCCAGGCCACCGCGCAGCGCGTGGACGGCGAGTACATCCTCAACGGACAGAAGATCTGGTCCTCAGGAGCGCACTGGGCGGAGTGGGGGATCCTGCTCGTCCGCACCGACCCCCAGGGCCCCCGCTACCGGAACCTCACCTTCTTCATCTGCGACATGTCCTCGTCCGGCATCGAGATCCGTCCGATCACGCAGATCACCGGCGAGCGGGACTTCTGCGAGGTCTTCTTCACCGACACCCGGCTCCCGGAGTCCTGGCGGGTGGCCGAGGAGGGGCTGGGATGGCAGGTCGCGATCCACACGCTGCTCAACGAGCGCATCGCGTTGTCGGGCGGCGGCGGGCTGATGCGGATGGCCAAGGGGGCCTGGGAGGGAGTGCTGCGCGCCTCCCGCACCCTCGACCGCGACGGTCGTCCGGCCATCGAGGACCCGCGGATCCGGCAGCGGCTCGCCAACCTGTACGTGGAGATGGCCTGCGGGAGCTGGACGACACAGCGCTCGCTGCGGGCGTTCTTCCGCGGCGAGATGCCGGGTCCGGAGGCGAGCATCCTCAAGCTCGTCGGCGATGCCTGGGCGCAGCAGGCCCAGGAGGTCGCCAGCGAGATCCTCGGCCTGCGTGGGCTGCCCACGGAGGGCGCCCACGCGATGGACGGCGGCTCGTGGGCCCACGGCATGCTCGCCACCAAGGCCATGCCCATCGGCGGCGGTACCACCGAGGTACAGAAGAACATCGTGGGGGAGCGGGTTCTCGGCCTCCCGAAGGAGCCCAAGCCGGCGAGCTCGTGACCGCTACCGGCCCGCCGTGGAAACGGCGCGCCGGGGGGCCCGGTACAGCGCGGCCGAGATCGATGCCACGACCGCCACGGCGTAGAGCGTTGCCCCTGCGGCGCCGCCCGACAGATACACGAAGGCCACGGCGCCGGCGAGGAAGCCGACGGCCGCCGTCGCCGAACGCCAAACACGGCGGACATCGGGGAGTGTGGCGAGCGCGGCCGACGCGATCGCCGGCGCGGCGTCGGTCACCGCTTGGCCGAAGGGGTTGCCCTGCCGAAGCGCGTACGCCCACACGGCGATGCCCTGGAGCCACAGCAGGGTCTGGATCGTCCGGTGCCGTCGGTACCATCGCGTGTCCATGGGCAAACGCTACGCGGCCGCCTGCGGAGCATCGATGCCCCGCGTGGACTATCCGAAATGGTCCGTCTGTGGTAACGCCGGACGGACGAATCGGGCAGATCGGCCGTTTGTGTGCGCCTCCGGTCGGGCGCGAGCACCTCGCAGCATCTAGCCGGAAGGCCGGGCGCCGGCGTCCTGCCGCTGTTCGCGACGCTCCGCTTCCCGGAGCTCCCCGTACGGGCGCCGTTCCCGCGGGAAGATCATCCGCGGCCCCCGTTCCCAGAAGATGTAGCTCCAAGCCCAGTTGACGAGTACCGACAGCCGGTTGCGGGCGCCCACGAGGAAGATCAGGTGCAGGAGCAACCAGGCGAGCCATCCGACGGTGCCCCGGAGCCGGAGCCCGGTGGGCAGCTGCGCCACCGCAGACCGGCGGCCGATGGTGGCCATGATGCCGCGGTTCCGGTAGCGGAACGGTTTCCCGGATCGCCCGTCCAGGCGGCGCCGGATCTGCTCCGCGGCGTGTTCGCCGTGCTGGATCGCGACCGGTGCGAGCTGGGGGTGCGGAGATCCGTCGGGTCCACGCGACTCCGCGGTGTCGCCGACGACGAAGATGTTCTCGTGGCCGGGCAGGCTGAGATCGGGCTCGACCTGCACCCGGCCCTGCTTGCCCTGTTTGGTGGTCACAGCGGGGGCCAGGGGCCCGGCCCGCATCCCAGCGGCCCAGATCACCGTCCTCGAGGGGATGTGTTCGCCGGACTTCAACTCCACGCCGCCGGGGTCCACGGCGGCGACCGAGGACTCGAGGCGCACCTCGATCCGGCGGTCTTCGAGCGCTTCGAGGGTATGCCGGCGCAAGGGCTCGGGGAACGGCGGGAGAACGGTGTCGAGCATCTCGAGAAGGACCACGCGGACCCGTCCGAGGTTCGGCGTTCGGTAGTCGCGGGCCAGGATCATCTGGATCATCTCCACGAGCGCGCCGGCCATCTCCACCCCCGTCGGACCGCCTCCGACGACCACGAAGGTCAGGGTGCCGTCGTCGGGAGGGTCGCGGCGGTCCGCCTCCTCGAACCGGTGCAGGATGTGGTTCCGCAGTCGGACGGCGTCCTCCATCGTGTAGAGCGGGAGCGCGTGGCGACGGACACCGTCGATCCCGAAGTCGTTCGGGACAGCACCCGCGGCGAGGATGAGGAAGTCGTAGGGCAACCGCTCGCGATCGTCCAGGACGACGCGGCGGTCCTCCGGAACGATGTCGGTAACCGTCCCGAGACGGAAGGAGGCGTTGGGTTGGCGGCGCAGCAGGCCGCGGATGGGGTAGGCGACGTCGGCCGGCTGGAGGCCCGCCGTGGCGACCTGGTAGAGGAAGGGCTGGAAGGTCTGGAAGTTGTTCCGGTCCACGACGAGCACATCGACGGGAGCGTCGGCGAGTCCGCGCGCGGCGGCGACGCCGGCGAAACCACCACCCACCACGACGACCCTTGGACGTCGTGAGCGTGGTTCGGGTCTCGGTTGAACGTCGGATCCGGGCATCTGGCCGACCTTACCCGGCGTCCGGTTGCGGCGAACACGGGAGAGTCCGGGCCGGGCGGGGTAACGTAGCGGTATGAAGCTCGAGGGGATCCACCACATCACAGCCATCACCGGAGACGCTCCGGTCAACGTCGATTTCTACGCCGGAGTGCTCGGGTTGCGCATGGTCAAGAAGACCGTCAACCAGGACGACCCGACGATCTATCACCTGTTCTACGCCGACGAGGAAGGCAACGCGGGCTCGGACATCACCTTCTTCGAGTACCCGGGTGCACCTCGGGGACGTGCGGGCGCGGGCATGGTGCACCGGATCGTGTGGCGTGTCGCGTCCACGGATGCGCTGGACTTCTGGGCCGACCGTCTGGGCTCGGTGGGGGTCACCGTAGAGCGTGAACCCGAGGCGGTGTCCTTCGAGGACCCCGAGGGACTGGGACTCCAGCTCCGGGTCGTCGAGACGAGCGACCAGGCCCTCGTGGCGCGTCACCCGGAGGTACCCGAAGGCTTCGCTCTCCAGGGCTTCGACGGGGTACGCGCCTTCACCCATGATCCGGAACGGAGCCTGACGGCGCTGGAGCAGACCCTCGGGTTCCGTCCCGTGGAGACGGACGCGTTCGAATGCCGTGGGGGGCGCCGGGGATCGTTCTACGCCTACGACCGGTCGACCACGCGCGGGCTGCAGGGCGCGGGCACCGTCCACCATGTGGCCTGGGCAAGCCCCATGGACGACCACGACGCCTGGCGCGAGCGGGTCGACGCCGGAGGCCTCGCCGTCACTCCGGTGATCGACCGCTTCTACTTCCGGTCGATCTACTTCCGGGAGCCGAGCGGCGTCCTGTTCGAGATCGCGACCCTCGGCCCGGGATTCACCGCCGACGAGCCGCTCTCCAGCCTCGGCGAGGGGCTCTCGCTGCCCCCGGACTACGAGCACCTCCGGGCGGAGCTCGAGAGCCGTCTGACCCCGCTTCCCGTCCCCCGGGGACGTCAACCCGCCGTCTGATCCGGCACCGGCGCCGGGCTCCGGCCGTCGGGGGAATGAGACAGGCAGGAGACGGTCGAGCGGTGGCGAAGTCAGAGGCCATCAGCCTGTTCGTACTCGAGGAGGACATCGATGCGTCGTCTCGCGCTGCTCTCGCTGGTGCTCGTCATGGTCGGGGCCGGTACGTCGTCGGCCCAGGTCCCCGGGGGCCCGGAGGACCTCCCACGGGTCGCGTTGGTGCCCATGCCCGGGGTGTTCGAGTTGCCGGTGGCGATGGCGCAGCATCCCGACAGCGACGACCTCTACATCGTCGAGAAGACGGGCCGGATCCGCGCCCTCCGTCTCGGCCTCCTGTACGATCCGATCCCGGTCCTGGACGTCTCCACGGAGGTGTCCGGCGGTCTCGAGCAGGGACTGCTCGGCCTCGCCTTCTCCCCCGACGGTGACTACATGTACGTGAACCTCACGGACAACCAGGGGGGCACCACGCGCATCCTCGAGTTCGCCTTTGCCGACGGTGCCGTGGTCCCCGGGTCACGCCGCGAGATCTTGGCGGTGGAGCAGCCGTTCGAGAACCACAACGGCGGCACGCTCATGTTCGGGCCCGACGGGTACCTGTACATCGGCCTCGGCGACGGCGGCAGCGGAGGCGATCCCGACTACCACGCACAGCGACGCACGTCGCTCCTCGGGAACATGCTGCGGATCGATCCGCGCCCGTCGGGAGCCGATCCCTACACGATCCCGGCCGACAACCCGTTCGTCGGTGAGGCGGGGGTGCGACCGGAGATCTGGGCCTATGGGCTGCGAAACCCCTGGAAGTTCTCGTTCGACCGCGCCACCGGTGACCTGTGGACCGCGGACGTCGGACAGGGCAGCTGGGAGGAGATCGACCTCCAGCGCGCGGATTCGACCGGCGGCGAGAACTACGGTTGGAACCACATGGAGGGCTTCGAGCTGTACGGGGACCGCCCGGACGGGGCCACAGAGCCGGCGGATCACGTGCCGCCGATCCACGTGTATCCGAACACCGGCTTCACGGGCTCGTGCTCGATCACCGGCGGCTACACTTACCGCGGCGAAGCGATCTCGTGGCTCGAAGGGGCCTACGTCTACTCGGACTGGTGCGACGGCCGCCTGCGCTACATCCGGGAGGAGAACGGTGTGGTGGTCGAGGACGAGGAGCTCGGCGTCACCATCCCATCGGTCGTGTCCTTCGGCGAGGACCACGACGGCGAGCTCTACGTGATCTCGCTCGGGGGCCTCGTGTTCCGGATACTGCCGTTGGCCTGACCGGAAGAGCCCCCCGCACCTACCCCTTCGATGACGAGCTCGGCCCCGGCGACGGGGAGGGAGACGCGGAAGCAGGCCCCGCCGCCGATCCGGTCCTCGACCCATGAACGCCCTCCGTGGAGGGCGATGAACCGGTCCACCACTGTGAGGCCGATCCCTGTTCCGGGGGCGTGGGACGGGGTCCCGGCCTGCTGGAAGGGCTCGAACACCGCGACCTTCATCCCGTCCGCGATGCCCGGTCCGTCGTCCTCGACAGCGAGTTCGAGCAGTTCCTCCGTCGACCACAGCTTCACGTGGACCGACGTGTCGACGGGTGTGTGTTTCAGAGCGTTCGCCACCAGGTTTTCCACGACGCGCTCGATCATCCCCGGGTCGATGTCGGCCACGATGCGCTCGGCGTCGACCGTAACCCGCCCGTCCTTGGCACCTAGGTTGGCGAGGACGCGTTGGATGAGCTCGAGAACGTCCGTCGGGTGCCTGCGGGGCTCGAGTATCCCCCGGGAGATCCGGTCGATATCGAAGAGGTCGAGGACCAGTCCTTCGAGACGCTCGGCGTTCCGGGTAAGCCGCTCGAGGAAGTCACCACGCTGCGCGGCGTCCAGCGTCTGGTTGTGCTGCGACAGGATGCGAGCGAACCCGGTGATCGACTGGAGAGGTGTCCGAAGTTCGTGGGACACGGCCGTCAGAAGCAGTGTCTTTGCTTCGTCCAGGCTCTCGAGGCGTGCAGCCGTCTCCCGGTCCCGCTTGGCGGCTTCGAGCAGCGCCCGCTCATTCGACTTCTGTTCCGTGACGTCGCGGAAGCTCCATACCCGGCCCACGCTGACACCGTCCACCCGATGTGGAGAGGAGTACCGCTCGAAGACCCGGCCATCGTTGAACGTGAGCTCGTCGACACTTTCGGCGTCGAGGTCGCCGTAGAGCTCCCGCACCTTCGCGACGAATGCATCAGGATCCGTCAACTGTGAGAGGACCATGGCGATGGCCGCATCGTCGTCGCCCGAGCGGATGAGCTCCTCGGGCAGATCCCACATCTGCAGGAAGCGCTGATTGTAGTTGGTTATCTGACCCTGCGAGTTGGCGACGAGGATGCCCTCCTGCGTGCACTCGAGGGTGGCGGACAACACGGACAGGGTTTCGAGGAGAGAGTCCTGCGTCCGCTCGCGCTGATCGAGGGCCAGCTCGTTCCACCGCCAGGTGACCAGGCATACGATGCATAGCCCTGCGATGAAGAATGCGTGGACGGCGGCCCAGCGCCACGGTGAGGCGATCGCTGCCGGATGGTTGTACACCGACTCCGGGCTGATGGCCCCCATCACGCCGTGGTGGACCAGGACGTATCCGACGGCGGCGAGGAACGGACCCCAGTTCTGATACAGCGCGATCACCGGTACGATCACGAAGAAGTGGAAGTGCATCTCGATCAGGCCACCGGTGATGTGGACCAGCACCGCGGACGCAGTAAGCAGCCCGATGCTCGTGGCCAGAGCCCTCGTCCGGCGCGAAAGGCGTTTCTGCCCCGCGATGAACGCCGCCGCAGCCAGAGGCGCAGCTTCCTGGATCATGTGCCAGACCGAGCTGCCGAGGAGCCATGCGATGGCTGGAACCACGAGGACATGGAGCCACAAGAGTGCAAGGATCGCGGTGTGGCGACGATGCCACTGCTCGTGAGCGAGCCTCCGGCCATGTGGGAGGAGCCCGGCGGCGATGCGCTGGAGACTCGTGTAGCCCGACATGTGGCAAACCGTACGTTATTGCGTAGACCCTCACAAGGGCCCGATGTGACTACCCGCGTATGGTCATTTCTGTCTGCTTACGGGCGGCGCCGGGATCGGTAATTCTGGGCGGCCAGACGCGGGCGCTCACGCAGGCGGGGAAAGGAGCTTGAGGAGCGACTTGCCCATCGCTTGGGAGTCCATTGGGATTCCGACGTCGTCCCACATGATCGAGCCGATGGCCGAGAGGAGCAGGAGCATCGCGAGGTCACGAGCCGGCACGCCCTTGCGGACCGTCCCCGCCTTCTGGCCTTCGCGCACCAGCTCCTCGAGGCGGTCGGCGATGAGCTGCATGAGCTCCGAGTGCTGCTCGCGGACCTTGGAGCCCGGGCGGAGCTCCCGGAGGACCGCGAGGTAGCCTGCGCGGATGTTGTTCTGCAGGTCGGGCCACTCACCTCGGGCGAGGTTCTCGTTGAATCGGGTGATGACCTCGGCGAGGTCCACGGCGCCGGCGGTGGGGGTCACGAACAGGGTCGTGATGATGTCGCTGAGCACCCAGTCGAGCATTTCGTTGATGAAGTGCTCGCGGTCCTTGAAGTACACGTAGAACGCGCCGCGGGTGTAGCCGGCGCGTTGGCAGATCGCCTCGATGCTGGGGATCTGGCCGCCCTCGTCGATGGTCTCGGCCAGCCCCGCCTCGAGGAGGGCCATGCGGGTGGCTTCCCTGGCTTGGGCGCGGATACGTTCGGCGGCTGTTGGTTGGTCCATGGGCCTGTATATCAGGTTGCCGCCTGCTTCGACGTGACAGCTGCGGGATCCAGGAGCTTGACGAGCGATGCCCCGATCGCGTTGCCGTCCATGGCGATACCCACGCGGTCCCACATGATGGCGCCCACCGCGGTGAGCTGGAACAGGACCGCGACCTCCCGCGCTTTGGCGTCCTTGCGGATGCGCCCGGCCTTCTGGCCGCTACGGATCAGGCGCTCCAGATGGTCGGCGATGTCCTGCATGAGCTCCGCGTGCTTCTCGAGCACGCTCGACCCCGGCTTGAGCTCCCGCAGGATCGCGAGGTAGACGGCCCTGATGTTGTTGTGCAGATCCGGCCATTCGCCCCGGACGAGGGCGTCGTTGAACCGGACGATCACGTCCTGTACGTCGACTGCGTCCTCCGTCGCCGTGAGGAAGATCGTGTGCATGACGTCGGTGAGCAGCCAGTGGAACATCTCGTTGATGAAGTGCTCGCGGTCCTTGAAGTACACGTAGAAGGCGCCGCGGGTGTACCCGGCTCGGGCACAGAGCGTCTCGATGGTGGGGATCTCGCCGCCGCGGTCGATGGTCTCGGCGAGCCCCGCCTCGAGGAGGGCCCGACGGGTGGCTTCCTTGGCCTGTGCTCGGATCCGCTCGGCGGCGGTAGGCTGTTCCATGCACACCTGTATATCAGGTTACGGGGGTGTTCGAAGCCCTCTCGGGGCCCGGCTCGGGCCTTCGCGTCACTTGTCCGTATCGTCCGGATTCCCGAGAAGCGCGAGGAAGGAATCGGCGAGCCCCGCGACGTCGAGAGGGACGTCCCGCTCGCCCCACAACAGCGTGCTCACCGCCACGAGAACGAGTGCCGTCGCTGCGGCCCGAGGATCGACGTCCGTCCGGAACGTGCCCGCGCTCTGCCCCTCCCGGATGCTCTCCTCGAGCCGGTCGATGACCATTTGCATGAACCGTGCGTGGCTCTCGCGGATGCCGGGTTCGTGGGGGAGCGCGGCCAGCACCGCGATGTAGGCGGCTCGGACGCGGTGCCGAGGAGAAGGGGCCTCGTCCTGAACGAGGCTCGCCATGAGCCGGGAAACCACCTGCTGGGGGTCCGAGGCCCCCTTCGTCGCTTCGACGAACACATCGCCGACGATGTCTGTGAGAATCCAGCCGAGCAGCTCGTTCAAGTAGCGCTTGCGGGTGTCGAAGATCGCATAGAAGGCCCCGCGCGTGCAGCCGGCCCGGACGCAGGCAGCCTGCACGCTCGGGACCTCTGCTCCGCCGGTTTCGATGAGGAGTTCGAGGCCGACCTCCAGCAGGAGGCGACGTCGTTCGGCAAGTCCTTCATGACCCCCGTCTCCAGGCAATCGCGCACCCCTCTGCGGCTGTACCTCCGGCCGGAAGATACGCATGTGTCTATCGGGATGCGTAAATGGATGTCAAATGACGCGGAGGCATGCGAAGCGTCAGTGGTCCTCGGAGGGCTCAGCAGGCTGAGGGGTGTCCAGCACAGGGTCCGGGACCGCTGCGATCTCCAGAGGCGGGAGCTCGATGAGGTTCAGTAGCGTCCGGCCCAGGGCGGGCGCGTCGAAGGGGATGCCGATGTCGTCCCACATCACCATGCCGACGCTCATCAGAACGATGATGGTGGCGAGCTCGTGCGGATCCGGATCGGCGCGGAGGTCGGCCTTGGCTTGGTCCTTGCGGATGGCCGCGGCGAGGCGGGCGATGATCTCCTTCATGAAGTCCGCGTGACGCTCGCGCACGCGGGAGCCGGTTTGCACGCTGCGCATCACGCCCAGGTACGCCGCGCGGATGTTGTGGTCGACGTCCGGCCACCGGTGACTGTCGAGCGTCTCGTTGAAGCGCGTGAGCACGTCGCGGAGACCGGTGGCTTCGTCGGTCGCGCCTTCGAAGAGGGCTTCGACGATGTCGCTGAGGACCCATTCGAGCAGCTCGGCGACGAACTGCTCGCGACCGTCGAAGTGGACGTAGAACGCCCCGCGCGTGTAGCCGGCCCGCGCACAGATCGTCTCGATGCTCGGTGTTTCCAACCCCCCGCGGTTGAGCATCTCCGCAAGCCCCGCCTCGAGCAGCGCCTGCCGAGTCGCCTCCTTGGCCTGCGCCCGAAGCCGTTCGGACTCCCGCTCGGTCATCCCCGTCTCCCCCGTCCCTTGAGTGCCGAGGATCATCCTCCCAGATGTGGTTCTGCCTGTCTACATACGCATCCGTCAGTTGCAACGCTCGGAAGCAGGTTCTCGTGACGAACGGCATCCACCGGTCGTGGTCGCAGTGGCCTGGTGGGGCGCAAGTGGGATCGCCGGGGCGATCGGGGGCCGGATCAGGCTATGGGAGATCCGCTTGCGCCGGCCGGGTGCTTGCCGGTTGGCGCGGGGTGTGGTGCCCGCCACAAGGCTGAGGAGGATGAGAGATGAAGCGATGGATAATCCTGCCGATTCTTGCGATGGTGTTCTCGGGTTTTGTTCCGCCGGTCCAGGCTGAGCACCCGGCTGATCCTGCCTGCGACGGCACCCATAGCATCGGAACCAACCCGGTTGACGTGGTCACGGGCTCGGTTGATGCCGGAGACAGCGATGTCTGGCATGACCCCCGGGTCGTCCCCGGAACGGGAGGCGGAGGGTTCGTTTCCCGGAAGGACTTCGTCCTGGTGGCTGACGGGCCCGTCGAGGTGACTCGGTGGGGGAATCCCAGCTGCAAGGAGCGGGTCCCGCCGGACTGCATCTCGCTGGTTGCTGTGTTCGTCTGCACGTTCAGCTCCGTCGGGCCCGGTGAGGTCTGGGTGTCGGTCGAGCATGATGGCGGACCGGACCCCGTCGAGTACGCGCTTGCGCGGTCCCAGGCGGACACCTCGCCACTCTGAGGTGAGGCGACGACGTTCGAGGGCGTGAACTGTCGGGCTCTTGGGGTCTGACCGGGGGAGGGATTGATCCCTCCCCCGGGCTCCGTCGCCTCAACGACGGTCGCAGGCGCGTCGTCAGCGTCCGGCTTCTCGGAGTTCCGATGGGGTCCATGGGGGCCACTGCGGGGTGCCGATGAGTCGGCCGTTCATGTATACGGCGACACGTCTGAACGGTTCGGCTGCCTTGGTGTTGTCGTATGCGTAGGCGTCGTCGGCCAGGTCGATCGCCTGACGGAGGTGCCGCCACAGCCGGCCGAACTGGCTGCGCACCTTGTCTTCGGGGACGTGATGTCCGCCGTGGGTGATTCGCTCTGCCACCCGCGCAACGGCGAGGGCCTCGGGGGCGAGGACGACGTGGAGGGTGACGCGGTATCCGGCCTCCTCGGCCTCTCTGATGAGCTCGATCCTGGACTCGTGCGAAAAGACCGTCTCGGTCGCGAATGATCGTCGGTCTTGGATCCTCCGGGACCGATCATCGTCTGCGATCCGGGCCGCCTCGTAGGAGTGCTCCGCGGCGGCGTCCGGCCAGCGTTCAGCTGCGATGAGGTCGGCGTTGACGAACTCGAGGCGGGTGACCGGGCCCAGGATCTCGTTGTAGAAGGTCGTCTTGCCGGCGCCGTTCGGTCCGGCGATGACATTGAGGACAGGGTCGGCCAAAGCTCAATGGGTGCCGCGGGCGTCTTCGACGGGCGGCTCTCGACGTACGACCCGGCCGTCGTCGAGCTCGACATAGGAACGGCCCTGCTCCGAGAATGCGCGATCGAAGTCGAGGTCCTGCCGGCGGGCGTCCATCCGCTCGGCCCACTCGGCACGGACGATCGCCTGTTCGTAGGCAGTCAGTTGGTCGTAGTCTCGCCGCCCGGCGAGCACGTCCGCGATGCTGCCGTGGGAGATGCTGTCCGCCGCTTCGAGTTCTCGTCCGATGCGAGCCCAGTGGGCGATCTGTTGGGCGGCGCTGCGGCTCATCAGCGGGCCGACGATCCTCGCTGCGGCGTAGAGCTCGTCGTCGATACGCGTCGGTGAGGTCTTGGCCATGTCAGCCTCCTACGTCGAAGTGTAGCAGATTGCAACACGGCCCCAGGCAGCGGCCCCACGCTCGCGGGAAGAGCAGGGGATCGGGCTATGGGAGATCCGCTTGAGGAGGTCGAGGGCTCCCGGGGAGCTCTCCGGCGGACTCCGACGGAGTGGCGGCGGGCTCGTCGCCAGAAGGGAGCTGAAAAGATGAAGAGGATCGTGGGGATGGCTGTTGCTCTGGCCATGGTGTTGGGTGTGACCCTGTTGTCGGTGCAGCCGGCTTCGGCATCCTGTAACGATGATCGGACCAACTATGTGCGGGTGGACGTCGAATCGGAGGAAGCGGATGCCGGCGCGGGGGCCGAGGTTTCCACATCGGAGACCAGCAACTATCCCGTGAGCGTCGGGTACTACCATTTCGGTGGCGGTGTGGACGTGGTCAACTGCACGGATCGCCCCCTGGATGCGGTGACCGATGACCCTGCAGGTACCGTCGAGGATGCGGTCGGGCTCGTGATCTTGATCATCGAGAGTCTGCTTCCGCCGCTTCCGTAGAACAGCACTCGCGTGACGGGGCCCCGAGTCTCGGGGCCCCGTTTGCGTGGAGGCCGGGGGTACGTCAGGTGGATTCCGCCGGAAGCAGGACCGGGCAGCGGAAGCCCCCGACCTTCGCGAGCCGTTCGTCCGCGGTGACGAGTTCGGTGCCGAGATGTTCGGCGAGCGACACGTACCAGGCGTCGTAGACCGTCACGCGTTCCCGCAACTCCCAGATCCGATCCAGGAACGGGTCGATGGGGTAGAGCAGCTTGCGCATCGAGCGAATCGCGTCGATGGCGGCTCGTGCGCGCCCGCCGTCGAGGTCGAGCCTCAGTGTGAGGGCCCGCAGGGCCGACACGACCTCTGCGGTGAGGATCTCGGGGGCCAGAAGAACGTCGACTCCTCGCAGTGCTTGCCGTGCGCTGTCGCCTGTCGTGCCCGACACAGCGAGCGCGTCGACCACGACCGACGCGTCGAAGACCCTCAACGTGAGTGGCGGTCGGCGCGCACGACTCCCGCCGACGATTGCTCGGAGAATCCGCCTGGGCCCTCGATGTTGAGCCGATCGGCGACCTGGGCTGCGATCTCGTCGGGAGTTCGCAACTTCGCGTTGCGGGTGAGTTCGGCTCGCAGGTATTCCTGCAGGCTCATGCCTGCCGCGGCTGCACGCTCGCGGTAGGTGCGATGCACATCCTCAGGGATGTCGCGGATCTGGATCGTCGCCATGCATGCATAGTAGCGCATAGCGCGCTGATTCACAAGCCTTTCGACGAACGTCTGGGCGACATGCTGCGACGGGATGGCCAGGGCCGATGGATCTGAACGGTCGGAGCGTGATCGCCACAGGGCGGCGCATCCCGACGACGTGGCCGGTCAAGGGCCATGCAGACGCGCCTGGATCGCCCGGGTCAGGTTATGGGAGATCCGATTGGGAACGAGACGAGGAAAGGAAGCGTGACATGAGGAAGCGACTCTTAGCCTTCATCGCGGTAGTCGGGTTGGTCATCGGCGGAGGGATGCTGGGGATGCAGCCGGCCTCCGCTACGTGTGACGGCAGGAGGTTCGGGACGTCGCCGTTAACCCCGGCCGGCAACGGCGATGAGCTGATTGGTGTCTATGTCGATGCTTCAGCGACGTCAGAGGTCCTGGGCGATGACGCGGTGCCCGAGCTTGGAACGCCCAATGGCGCGTACGTCGAGGTGCAGGACGACGGCCAGTACGCGCCGGTGAACATCGAGGCTGGCGTCTACCACGGCAAGAAGCTGACCTTCACGTGCTCGGACGTCATCATCGAGTCTGCCGAAGACCAACTCCCGTAGCCTCCCCAACTCGAACGGCGGTTCGGCCCCGGCTCTTGCCGGGGCCGCTAATCGGGCTATGGGAATTCCGATTGCGACAGAAGAGGGAGAAGTGAAATGAGGAAGCGACTCTTGGCTCTGGCTGCAGCGGTGGGGCTGCTCATCGGCGGCAGTGCGCTCGTGATGCAACCCGCAGCAGCGGCGGATTGTGACGGCGCTAACAGCGATAATGCGGGGTTCCCCGCGCATCCGAGTGGCCACGGAAATGAGATTGTCGGACTCTACGTTGAGACTACCGTGGCGACCAGCATCTTGGGGGAAGGCGCTGTCCCGGTGATCGGAACGCCTGAGAGTGTGTACGTCGAAGTGCAAGACGACGGCGAGTACACCCCGGTGAGCGTCGAGGCTGGCTATGGGCATGCCGATGACGATCTGCGCCGCCTGACCTATACGTGCTCGGACGTCATCCTCGAGTTCGTCGAAGACCAACTCCCGTAGTCGACCCGAACTCGAACGGCGGTGCGGCCGCGGCTCTGCCAGGGCCACTGATCGAGCTATGGGAGATCCGTTTGCGGCCATCACCCTATGTGGTGTCCGACGCTGTGCGTGCGGGTACCTACGGGTGCACGATTTCCTAAGAGGGCTCTTAAGAGGTGGCTTAGAAGAGCACGCAGGGCGGCCCGGCGGTGTTCCGCCGGGCCGCCCTGCGCGTGACCCGGGAGTGTAGGAAACGCCCTCGAGCCCACCCCCGTCCTGAGGGAATTGAGGGTGTTCACTGTTCACTGCGGGGTATACAATGAGCGCATGGTCGATGAGGCTTCGGCGGTCCGCGCACTCTCCGAAGTGCTGGGTTCGATGGACGTGGTGCGCCGGGTAGCCGAGCCAGAAACCGACCAGGGGGCCGACCTCGAGGTCGAGCTGGTGGATGGGGAGACGTTCCTGGCCGAGGTGCGGTCGTTCGCCCACCCGACCACAACGGAGCTCGAGGGGTTGGTCCGCCGGTGGCGGCCGAATCGCTTCGGCCACGTCCGCATCCTCGTCGCTGATGCGGTTCCCGAGCAGGCACGTCCGGCCCTTGCGCGAGCCGGCATCTCGTTCCTGGACCGTCGAGGCCATCTCGTGCTGGTCGGGCCGGGGATCCTTGTCCAGTCGGACGTTCCTGCTTTGCCGCGCGCAGGGCGTCCTGCACCCAAGGGCGGGATCCGGGGGGAGTCGGGCATCGCGGTCGCGCTCGCGCTGCTGCTGCGTCCGGACGAGCCGCCGGGCGTGCGGGAGATGCAACGGATCAGCGGGCTCAGCGTCGGCGCGATCTCGAAGGCGCGGGGGCAGCTCCAGGATGCCCGGCTGGTGGATGTCGAGGGCAGACCCCTCGTCCCGGAGTTGTTCTGGGCTCTTGCCGAGGAATGGGCTCCGGCGATGGCCGATCTCCCCGTGTGGCCGGGCGGGGCCGAACGGGCCGATGCGCTCGCGCTCGAGCAGCGATTCCGCGCCCGGCTGGACGTCCCGCTGCTCGAAGGGATCGAGGAGGCGCTCGCGGCGTACCGCCCTGGCCGTCCATCCGAGGGACGGGATCCGCACTCGGGCTGGGCGTTGACGGGCACGCTGGCCGCCGCGACCTACGGGGCGGACGTCGTCGCCGGCGCGGGCGCGGTACCGGAGGTTCTCGTTCCCGAAGATGCGTGGCATCTGATCGAGGGCTCGACCGCGCCGCCGGTTCCCGGTCGGCAGCCGGTCGCGCGGATGGCCGTCGCGCCCACACGCCTGGCCGTGCTGATCCGGCGGCCGGCGGCGGGGCCGAGTCCGTTTCCCCGCGCGCATCCGCTGGTTGTCGCTCTGGATCTCGCCCGTGATCCGGGTCGAGGCCGTGAGATCCTGTCGACCTTCGATCCCGAGGATTGCCATGTCGTCTGGCGGTGACGTCCCCACCATCGTCATCGGAGGTCCCGAGGCCTCGGCGGCGGAGGCGGTGCTCGGGGCGCTGCGGTCCATCGTTTCAGCGCTGGAGCAACGAGGACGGCGCGCCGTGCTCATCGGCGGGATCGCAGTGATGGCGAGGGTGGCTCTCGCTGAGCGGGCCACGCGTGACTTGGACGCGGCGGTCGACGTCCCCGTCGAGGACGAACCCACCGTCGCTCTGCTCGATCGGGCCGGGGTCGGACGCGCGCTCGGCCCGCCGGCCCCGCAGCGCATCGACGTGGACGGGGTTCCGGTGGACGTGATCGACACCTATCCGGTGCTGGACTCGCTCGACGAACTCCCGCCACGGGACGCGTTGTTCGTCGGAGGTCATCGCTTCGCCGTCGAGACCGCGGAGCTCGTCGAGCTGGCGGTCGGGGCCGTGCGGGTACGCGCGCATCTTGCGCGCTCGTCGGGGCTCGTCGCCACGAAGCTGCACGCAGTCCTGTCTCGGCGGGTCGGGGCCCAGGACAAGAGGGCGTCGGACGTCTTCGACCTGTACCGGGCCCTCCAGGCGGCCGACTGGCGGACGGCGAGCGTGGAGCTCTCGTCGGTTGTGGTGCTGGGGCGACTGGTGGCGGACGGCGTCGAGAGTGCATTGGTCGATGACGCCACCCGTGCCGCGCGCCACCTCGCGATCAGCGGCGTCGCAGCGCAGGCCGCCATCGGACCCGAAGAGCTGAGGGCAGCCGGCTCCGGCTTCGCTGCCGCATTGCGCGAAGCGCTCGCCTCCGGGTAGGGCCAAACTCTCCGCTTTCCGCGCACGCAACGGGACCCGATCGGGCTATGGGAGATCCGCTTGGGACGAGTAGGGGCGTTGTGATCACGACTGTCGTGGGCGAGTGAAGGAAGGGAAGGACAAATGCGACGAATTGTCACCTTGGCGGTGACGGCGCTGATCCTCGCGGTCACGGCGTCGATCGCCGTCCCGTTCTTCGGCGAAGTTGCCGAGGCGCAGGTTCGCGTCGGCGGTTCCGGCGCGGAGGACTGTGGTAACGAAATCGACGTGCAGGCCGATCAGGACGCGTGCGCGAAGACGCTCGCGGTCTCGGGGGCCGGCAACGCGGCCGGAACCGATTGCACCGCGGAGGTCAGCTGTATCACCGTCTCCGGCACCGGCAATGCCGCGAATTCGGGCGGTGAGTCTTCGTGCGGTGGCGGAAGATTAATTGAGGACCTTCCAGAGCTGGGGAATGTCGGCACGCCCTCGGCCGGATGCATCGCGGCGAGCGGGACCGGCAGCGCCTCGAACTCAGCCGCAGGACAGTCATGCGGCGCCACCGGTGCCCCCGGTGGGATTTCTGCCGGCTGCGTTGCGCTGAGCGCTGGCGGGGATGCATCAAACTCCAGTGACCATCAAAACTCCTGCGGATATGCCGCGTTCGGCGTCACGGCCGGGTGCATTGCGGTGAGCGGCCAGGGGAACGCGTCGAATAGCGCCGGCTCTGCGTCTTGCGGAAACGCGCTCGGTGGTAGTGGCATTGGGTGTGTAGCGGTGAGCGGATCCGGAAACGCGTCGAACACCACCAGCGGGTATTGGGGCTGTGGAGGCGTCCAGCTTGGCGCCGGTGTGCCCGTGGGATGCCTGGCGGTCAGTGGAACCGGTGACGCATCCAACCAAGCAACCGGATCCAACTCGTGTGGCATGGCCCAAGATCCCTCGCTGGCCCTCGGCTGCATAGCGGTGAGCGGCGACGGAGATGCCTCCAACGAGGCATCGGACGACCGGAGTGACCATCTTGACGCCGATCGCTCATGCGGCTCCGCGAACTCGAATGGAATCTTGGGGTCTCCGGCACTTCCGTCGGGAGCTGTGGGCTGCATGGCGGTCAGCGGCACCGGGAGCGCCTCGAACACGACGGACAGCGACAACACGTGCGGCCACACAGAGGGCGACCTCGCCGCGGCCGTCGGCTGCGTCGAGGTCGGAGGCGGCGACTTCTAGAGAGCAAGCCTCCGATACCAAGCAATTGACGACGGCCCCGGGTGTGTACCGGGGCCGTCGTCCCGGATCGGGCTATGGGAGATCCGCTTGTGACGAGGGCGTGGCGGTTGTCGTCACGCAGGAGCGAAGGAAGGAAGGGCAGTATGAGACGACTTGTCATTTTGGCTGTGACCGCGCTGATCCTCGGGGGCGCGGGGCCGATCGCCGTCCCATCCCTGGGCCAGATAGCAGACGCGCAGGAATGTAGCGAGGATCCCGATGTACAGGTCGATCAGGACGCCTGTTCGTCGACTCTGGCGGTGTCGGGCACAGGGAACGCTTCTGGAACCAATTGCACGCGTTCAGGAGGCCCCCAAACCGACGCTCCGCTCGCCTTGCACTGCGTGACGGTCAGTGGAACGGGCAATGCGTCGAACAGCACCACAACCGGTGGCGGTGCCTGCGGGGGCCGCGAAGTATCGGCTGGATGCGTCGCGGTGAGCGGCACCGGCGATGCATCAAATGACATCACAAGCGACCGGGCATGCGGCAAAGCCGTCGGCGGTGTGAGCGCGAGTTGCGTCGCGGTGAGCGCCGGAGGCAACGCGTCGAACAACGTAGAGCACACCCAGTGGGGCCAGACCTGTGGTCGCGCCGGTGCGGGCGTTGGCGTCGGGTGCGTCGCGGTGAGCGGAGCCGGAAGCGCGTCCAACACGACCGGCCCTGACTCGTGCGGCCGATCGAGCGCTCCGGCAGTCGCAATCGGGTGTGTGGCGGTGAGCGCCCTCGGCGACGCGTCGAACGAGTCTTCCAACCCTGACGACGTTGAAGACGGCCGGTCTCATCTCGGCGGCTGTGGGGTTTCGTCCGGGCTCGCTGTTGGAGTGGGCTGTGTCGCCATCAGTGGCGTCGGGAACACCTCGAACTCGGCCGACGACGACTCCTGCGGTAACGCTGAGCCGCAGGACGAGGAGGGCATTTCCTTCGACAGCGCGGCCGTGGGCTGCGTCGCGGTGAGCGCCGCGGGCAGCGCCTCGAATAGCGCTGGGGAAAACTCCTGTGGCCGCGCCGAAGGTGAAAGTCGGGCCATCGGCTGCATCGAGGTCGGAGGCGGCGATCTATAGAGAGCAAGCCTCGGGTGCCAAGCAATGGACGACGGCGCCGGTGCACACCGGGGCCGTCGTCCCGGATCAGGGGGGCGTCGCTGCGCAGCTCACTCGAGACGGCTCCGGGGGCTCCCTCGGAGCCGTCCTCGTGTGGTGGCGACGGCTTGCGGAATGGCGCAGCCGCATACGGGTCCGTATGTTGAGTGACACATGCCTTTGACCGAACCGAGGGGGCGCCGCCGAGCGGCATCGGGTGGGAGGCCGAGGATGAGGCTCGACCGCTCCACCCTGATCGCTTTGCTCGCGAGCGTGGGCGTCGTGGTGGTCACGGTGATCGCTCTGGTCCTGGTGCTGCGTGACGGCGACGGCTCGCAGGACGTGCCCGAGGGTCCGGGTGAGGTGTCGGTCAAGGACGCGTCGCCGTCCCCGGGGGCCGGGGAGCCGGAGGAAGAGGAGGCTGCGTCGTCCCCCGAGGGGTTGGAGAGTCCGGCGTTCCGGGGTGATCCCGAGCACAGCGGCGCGTACGAGGGGCCGGTGATGCGACAGGCGCCGGAGGTGCGGTGGCGGTTCAAGGCGGACGGGGGTGTGGAGGCGTCCGCTGCGGTGGTGGGGGACGTGGTCTACATCGGGGACGGGGAGGGGAAGCTGTACGCGTTGGGACTCGGCGACGGCGGGGAGCGGTGGCGCTTCGAGACGGGTGGGGCGATTGCGGGGTCGGCGGCGGTGTCTGGGGGGACGGTGTTCGTCGGCAGCGGGGACTCCCATGTGTACGCGGTGGACGCGGCGTCGGCTGGGGAGCGGTGGAGGTTCGCGACGGGGGATGTGGTGAGCTCGTCCCCTGCGGTCGTGGACGGCGTGGTGTACGTGGGGGGCTGGGACGGGTTCGTCTACGCCTTGGACGCGCAGTCCGGGCAGGAGCGTTGGAGGTTGGACACGGGCGCGTCCGTGCGGTCCTCCCCCGCAATTGCGGACGGCGTCGTATACGTGGGCAGTGACAGCGGGAACGTCCACGCGATCGCGGCTGGGTCTGGGCAGGAGCGGTGGCGGATGGGGGCCGGGGATGCGGTGGTCTCGTCCCCGGCGGTGGTGGGTGGTGTCGTGTACGTGGGGAGCGTCGACGGGCGCGTGTACGCGTTGCGGACTGGTGACGGCAGCGTCGTGTGGACGGCGGATACCGAGGGCCCCGTCCAGTCGTCCCCGGCGGTGCGGGACGGACGGGTGTACATCGGCAGCGACGACAACCATCTGTACGCGTTCGACGTCGCGGACGGGGCGCGGGTGTGGCGGTTCGAGGCGGGGGGTCCGGTGTTGTCCTCGCCGACGACCGTGGAGGGGCTCGTGTACGTGGGGAGCAACGACGCGAACACCTACGCCGTGGACGCGTCCGACGGGACGCCGTTGTGGCGTGCAGCGCATGAGGCGGCGGTGGCGGCCTCTCCCGTCCCGGTGGGTTCGGTGATCATCTCCGCGAGCGCCGACGGCGTCATCGCCGCCTTGGGCCCCGTCCGCTAGCGCACCTCCCGCCGGCCTCTCTCCCCCTCGCGGCGGCCGTCCGCGCGAGCGCCGTTCCACCGATCGGGCTATGGGAGATCTCACGAAGGTTTTTACCAACATCTAGTGGGTACATCCGTTCGGGACACAAGATGTTGTGTTTTCGGGGATTTCAGGCAGCTAAAGGGCCTCTGACCAGGCCTTTTCCGAAAGAACTGGGGGTTAGACATGAAGAAGCTCTTGGGTGCCGTACTCGGAATCGCACTGGGACTCAGCCTGACCTTGGTGGGAGCGCAGCCGGCCGCGGCGTGCAACGGCGACCAGATCGCGAAAGCCTCGGTCGAGTCTGATGCCGCAGACGTGAACCTCTACGCCGAGGTCACGGTCAACGAAGAGGGTTACCCGGCATCGGTGGGGGCCGGGCAGTTCACGACCCTTACCTGGTGCTCAGATGGCACGGTGCAGGCTGTGGAGGACGGCGCGGAGGACCCTGAGGGGTTCGTTGAGGCGCTCATCGACTTCCTGGGCCACTTGCTTCCCTAGCGGATCCACGATCAGGGGCCCCGGTCGCAGTGACCGGGGCCCCCTTTCGTGAGATGCCGTGCCCTAGGGAAGCAGACTCTCGATGATGATCAGCAGGACACCGATCGTCTCTTCAACCGCGCCCACCGGGTCCTCCTCGAGGTATTCGATGACCCAGTCGGAGCAGTTGTGGGCCTGGAACGGCACGGTGTGCTCGTACCCGACCGACACGGGATAGTCGCCGTCCTCGTCCACTCCGACACCGACCTCGAACGACTGGCCGGCAGCCTTGGACTCGACCGACGCGCCGGCGACCTGCCCATCGTCCTGGTGACAGGCACCTGCCGGCTGCGCTCCCACGACACTCAGGCTCAGACCGAACACGACCGCGACAGCCATCGCGATGAACTTCTTCATGTTCCCTCCCAACCGGCGACCGCGCCGCCATCGTTCCGGGACTTCGAGCTCCGCTTTGCGCATCGCGCTACCAAACGGATCTCCCATAGCCCGACCCCGATGACGGGTAAGGGGGCACGTCGCGTGCTTGCCGAGAACGCGACGACGACCCCGGCCTTGGCAGGGCCGGGGTCGTCGTTGCGTGGACCGAGCGTCGCTTGGTGTTACTGGCGGTGGAGAAGCTGACAGGTGAGGCTGCCGCTCAGGCCGGCGTCCGCGCGCACGAGGCAGCCGACCCTCACGTGGCCCTCGAGTCGTTCTCCGGTCTCGCCTTGGGCGAGCGTCAGGGTGGGGATGGGGTGACCGAAGAGCACGTCAGCCACCGCCCAATGGGCGACTCCCGCAGGGTCGGTTGGGTCATGTGGTGGCGGCGGTGTCTGGTCGAGCGGCCAAGTGTTGGCCCCGTCGGTGGACTTGATGATCTCGCCGGTGTCGAGATTGAACGCAATCAACCGGGCCTCCGCACGCCATCCGTCCGGGCCGGGCTCCGCTCGAACCGCGCTGAACGTCGACAGCATCGGAGCGCGATCTGGGTCTATGTTCGGATGCTCGACCTCGCAGTAACCCCAGCCGTGCCAGTGGCCGACGGTGCACGAAGGTTCATCGGGGTCGTCGAGCGGTGAACTCCCGGTCGGTGGTGCCTGGTGTGAAGGCAGTGCTGACGCCGAAGCCGGGATGGTCACGGCGAGGGCCGCGAGTACCGCCGCGGCCCCTTTCTTGATGGTTGAGAATCGCATGGTCTCCTCCGTTGGTCGTGGCGGAGGCCGGTTTCCCGGCCCCCGCCGATCGAAGGCTGTCTGGCGGCAATTACGAAAGAGCGCACCCGTAGGTGCCGGCACCACGGTTGGCGTCGGTCACGCTGCAGGTGATGTCGGTCACCCCGAGCCTCGTGATGTCGATGTCACCCGTCGAACAGCTCGGGTGATCACCGCTCGCCCAATCCAAGGGCACACGGGGGACCGTAGCCCAAGCCCAATCAGGCGGGTGCCATCGTTCAGTCATCGCTGAACCGATCGAGCCTCCGTCGAGTGTCGATGATGATAAGACCCGCCGGCTGACCCACCCAACGCCCGCGGGAGGGGGCAAAGCTGCATCCGGTCGGTCAGTCAGTCGTCTCACATCGTCCCTGCTCGTCAGGAATGATTCTCTCGTTCAGCGCGAGGACGTTGAACTCGCGTGAGCGCGGGTAGTCGGTGAGACGCAGGACCGCCGTACCGGCGGCCTGCGCGTGGCCGGCGAGAAACATTGACAGCTCCTCGCATGCAGGTAGCGCCTCCTCAGGCGTGAGCTCGTAGACGTTCGCCTCGTACTCGTACCGCTGCTCGTGGGAAGCAGTGAACGACGTCCCCCACACGCGGTCGCCGAACAGCTCACGCACCTTCGCCTTCACTTCGTCCTCCGGAACACCTCCCAACGTGTCCTGAGAGATATCCGGAGTGCTGGGATCCCGATCGGCTTCGCCCGCGGGCTGCTCGCCATCCACTGCGGAAGAGGGATCGGACTCGGAAGGGGAACCAATGCCGCACGCCTCACTGAGATAGCCCGTGATGCGACCCACTGTCTCGAGATACTCCGGCTCGGAACGCAACGCCGTTTCCGCCGACCGAGACTCAGACTCGTCCAACGCCTGGAGCTCATCCAGCCACTTGGCAAAGCGCTCCAAGTCCGTGCGCACCTCCTCGGGCGCAACGGCCGCAAGGGAGCTATAGGCAGCCGCGGTCGGCGCCACGTCAGCCGCCAGCGCGCAGAACTCGCCCGATTGCGGTCCGGTGCCGGCAGCGACATCGTGGGTGGTCCCCGCCTCCGTCCCGGCTGGCTCGCCGCTGCCGGCACATCCTGCGGCCAGAAGCGCGACCGCAACCAGCACCGGAAGAGTCTGAACCAACCTGCCAATGCTCGTGTGGACATCACGCTCCATCAGAGACCCATTCTCCTCCGCGGAGATGGGGGCCGGGACGACCACCCGGCCCCCACCATCGCATCGCGAACACTGTCCGCCCCTTTGACAGGGCCGGATTGCGAACCGCAAGCGCGGAGCATCGACGCGCGCTCCACACCTTGCGCGCCGGTCAGTTCCGCAGCATGCATTCCAGATTTCCGGTGGTGTTGACTCCTCTCACCAGACACCCCACCCTCGTTGGGCCATCGAACCGTGTGCTGCCCGGGGCAGCGGCCAGAGTGGCGGTGGGTAGATGGTGACCCGCTACTGCGAATGTCGCGATGTGCTCAGCAGCTCCGACCGGATCGGCGGGGTCGTGGGGGATGGCGTTCGGCGTCCAGTCCAGCGGCTCAGTCTTCGACGCGCTCTGGTAGCGGACCACCTCACCTGTGTCCAGGTCGACCGCCCAGAATTGGCCTTCTGCCTTCCAGCCGTCCTCGTCCGGGATGGCCTTCACTTGGGCGATGCTCGTCAGCCCTCCCACCATGCTCGGCCTCAGATCGGGGTGAGCCACCTCGCAGTACCCCCAGCCGTGCCAATGCTCGACAACGCATTTCTGGCGGTCCGGGTGATCAAGGGGCGTGTTGTGACGCTCGGGTGTCTGGTGGGCTGGGATCGGGGATGCCATGGCCGGAGCCATCATGGCCAGCGCAGCGATGACCGCCGCCAGTGCCACCCCCCGCCTCTTGGTGAACGGTCTCATCATGGACCCTTTCTGGTTGGGCGATCCTCAGTCGAGCATGTAGCACGAAAGGCTGGCGGTGGAGGCGACACCCCTCACCAGGCAGCCGACACGCGCAGGCTCCCCAGGAGGCGCCGAAGGTGGGGCGGACCCGCCGCTCCGCTGGATCGCGGTGGGCAGTGGCCATCCGTCCGCGACCGCCGACTCCACGGCATGGACGGGGTCGGTGTGGACGTGCGGGGTATAGTCCAGCGGGAACTCCCGGGAGATGCTCGCCTTCCGGATGACGTCCCCGGTGTGCAGATCGATCCAAACCATGCGGGCGTGCGCCACCCAGCCGTCCTCGGTCGGCACGGCCCTTGCCCATACGAGCCCACCCATGAGCCTCGGGTCGGGGTGCTCAACCTCGCAGTAACCGACGTCATGCCAGTGGTCGACTGTACAGGACCGATCTCCCGGGTCATCAAGAGGGCTATTGTTGCGCTGTGGTGTCTGATGAGCAGGGATGGGGGACGCTGCGGCCGGAAGGGCCATCGCGAGCGAAGCGATCACCGCGACCGCCATCACCCCCCGCTTCTTGATAGACGTTCGCATGTTCGGTCCTTTCCGATCCGGGACAGGGGCCGCTCTCGACCGACCCGTCATCGGGAATGTCCTACGACAGGGCGCATTCGAAGACGCCGACCCCTCGATTGGCATCCGTCAGGGTGCAGGTGACATCGGTAACACCCAAGCCCGTGACATCGACGTCGCCCGTCGAGCACCCGGGGCGGGCTCCGTTGAACCAGTCCGCGAAATCGACTCCGTTCTGGGAGTCGTCGCAGGAGGCGAGCAGGTTGCCGTCCTGATCCTCGATCTCCAACGTCACCCTGCCGCTCATGTTGCTCCCCAACGTTGTGCCCACCAGGACCTCAGCCGTCCCAGACACAGTCGTCGCCCCCGCCAAGCTCCCCTCACACTCGCCGCTCACCGTGGGAGGGCCCCCCGTAGCGACACTCACCCACACCCCACCACAACCTGATGAATCCCCGGGGTCTTGGGCCTGAGCCGTCCCCACCAACGCCGTCAAAATAAGCATCACGAGTGGCAGCACCGTGCAACGCTTCATGTTGAGCCTCCTTGATCTTGCGAGTAGCCCAGACCAATCGGATCTCCCATAACCTGATCCGCGAGGACAAGTTCGGCGCGAGGATGCCGTTCCTGCGGGTGCTTCCTCTATGCGCGCTAGCAACGAGACGTCGGCCAAACGCGGATCGAGGCCACCTCGGGTGCAGCCCCGATCCGCTCTGGTGGCGGTTGACCTGGCGCTCAGACGTACCGGCTCGCTACGGCAGGTCGTCATCGCCTACGAACACGAGCTCGTAGTCGATCACTGTGGTGCACCGGTGCCCGTGACCGGCATCCTGAGCCACACTGTGGACCGGCCCGGATCGGCCGACGAACGCCGGAAGAACCGCTGATCAGCGTTCGAGAGTTCCCGTTTCGGCGTGGAACACGCCCAAGGCCGGGGCGTCGTATCAGGCCTTAATTGGAACCACCCAGAGCCCCGACCTTGCGGGATGATGGCCCCGGGGGTGGAGGACCGCGGCGACAGTCGGAACACGAGCCAGAGACAGTGACGTCGCTGAGGAACCGATTGCGCCACCGACCCTCGCTGATCAGGCTCGCCAGCTCCCGTGCCGCTCCAGAGGCACGCGTACACCGAAGGTCGACGTGGGGCCGGAACGGAGCGCTCCAGCCCCACGCCAATCTCAAGGTCGCTGGTCGATGACGCCTGTTCTCATCGAGTGACGCGAACGAGGTCGTAGTTCACCGCGGTGGCCTCTCCGGTCGACACGGTGATGTATTTCGACCCGAAAGCGACGGCGCCGATGTGGCACACATACGGAGCCGTGAGCGCTTCGCACGAAGCTACCGGCAGGCACCCTCCGGGGATGTAAACGGAGTGGCTCGAGACGTTGAAGGGACCGTCCGCCACCACGATGTAGTCACTGCGGATGTTGCCGGTCCCGATTCCGTCCGGATCGCGCCAGACGTCGAAGTCGGCCGCGGTCACCGACCCGGAGACCACGTTCACGACATCAGCGCCGAGGTCGTGCGTGCTGTCACACGGCGAATCAGTGGCATGGTCGGCCGATGCCGTGCTGACGGGCACAGCAACGACCGTGAGGGCCAGCAGTGCTCTCAAGACCGTGCGCTTAATCATGTTCACTCCTTTCCGACGATACTGCGACGCATCGCCGTCCCAGTTGGATCTCCCATAGCCCGGCCCGGATCAACGACCCGCCGGGCCCGGCTCTTGCCTAGCCGTGCGTTCGATTACGCCTCGGAGGTGTGCGTCACCGCGCTGTACTCGGTGTCCCAAGAGGAGTTGCCAACGATGTACCAGTATTCGCCCGGGCCGAGCACCGGCGACTGGCTCATCAAGTCGACCGTCCCCCTCCAGACCCGCGTGCACTTGGTGGTGCCGTCGGGTTGCTGTTCGAGCGTGGCGATAATGTTCAGGGTGTTGGGGAAGGACGGCGGGGGGTTGGCCACGCCCATCATCGTCAGTTGCGTGGTCGTGCCTGGCTCCACCGTGAACTTGAAGAGGTCGTAGTTCAACTCGTTCTGCCCCCCGGTGGTCGTTCCGGCGGTCAGCGCTTGACCGAGAGGGGCTGCGTCTGAGTCACACCGGACGCTGAACACGCTGGAGTTGACCGCTTTGCCCTCGATCTGAACGGGGGCGGGATCTTCCTCGGCCTGAGCCGACGTGAACACGCCGAACACAAGCGCCGCGATCGGCACGAATGCCAACAGTCGCTTCCTCATGTCTCGCTTCCCTTCCTCGTCTCAACCAATCGGATCTCCCATCCGACGATCACCTCGTTCACAATGGGTCAACGAGGCCTTCCTTCCCCTCGCGAAGCTCTCTCCCATCGCGTCCCCCCTTCCATCGTCCCAGGTAAACGCCCACTTTCCCGAATCGCGCTGCACTTCCGTATCCGGCGTTTACGCTTCTGTATGTAGCTATACGCCACCGGATGCAAAAGTCCTCCCTCTCCTCCAAAAAAAGTTTTGCGTCTCTGTTTCGGTCCGAAAGCATGTCCAGGGGCGCCTTCGCGTGCGTTCCTGCACCTGTGCACCCCGGCGACTGAATTCCCTGCTCAGAGCCGGTAAGCGGGACCACGACGCGGGCCACGACCGACGGTCGACGGCTGGTCTCGGGAAGCCTCCCGAAGGCGCCCAGGAGACGTCTCAACGGACTTCCGATCGGCTCGAGGCAGCTTCCGAAGGCCTGTTTGGCGAACTGGGTAGCTGATCGGGTTGCTGCGCTTCGCACCGGATCACCTCTCCGTGGCTTCGAAGAACACCTGCTGGATCGCGTCTGCCGCGGGGACGTCCATCCCCTCGACGACGTGCTGATACACGCGCATCGTGAATCCCGGGCTGGCGTGGCCGAGGATCGAGCTCGCGATCGCCGGATGGACCCCCTTGCCGAGGAGCATCGTGGCGAACGCATGCCGCAGATCGTGGAGCCGCGCGTGTGGAATCCGGGCCTGACGTGCGATTTTGCGGAAAGCGTGGGTGAACGAGTCGGGGTCGAAGGGCTCGCCGTCCCCGCGGTCGAAGACGAGATCGAGATCGCGCCACGCGGGCCCGACCGCGAGGCGACGCCGCGCCTGGTCCGCCTTCTGGGCCCGTAGCGAGGCCACGACGAAGGCGGGCAGCGCAACCGAGCGACGGCCGCGGGCCGTCTTCGGGGGCGCGAAGCCAGGGCCGTCGTCCAGCCTGACCAGCGAATTCATGACGCGGAGCCGTCCATCGTCGAGGTCCACGTCCCCCCAACGGAGGCCGAGGATCTCGCCGCGGCGCAGCCCCGTGCCCACCGCCACCGTCAGCGGCGTCTCCCAGATCGTCCCCTGCGCCGTGCGCAGCAGCATCTCCAGTTCCTCCACCGTCAGTACGGCGATATTCGGACGCTCCGCCTTGGGCGGCTTCGACCGTGAGGCGGGATTCAGCGGCAGGAGGCCGGCTTCCAGGGCCTCTTCCAGGGCCCGGTGCAGGATCGCGTGGATGTATCCCACGGTACGGGGCGAGAGCCCCTGTTCCAGCAGCTCGCTGTACAGGGCGTTCAGGTGGACGGGCGTCAGCGCCTGGAGCTTCAGGCCCCCGATCCTGGGGAGGATGTGCTTCTCGATGTTCGACCGGTAGCTCCGCCAGGTGGTGGCTCGGACGCGGGATTTCATCGAGGCCATCCATCCGGGGCTCGCCGAGGTTCCCTCCCCGAGCAGGAACCCCTGGACGGTGATCTTCCTCGGCTCCGTGAATCGCCCCTGGTCCAGGTCCAGCAGGGTCGACGTCAGGATGCGTTCCGCCTCGGCCTTTGTGGAGCACTTGCCGATCCACCGCCGCCGGCGTTTGCCGGTTGCCGGGTCCGTATACGAGATGACCGCGGCCCAGCTACCGGACGGACGCTGACGGACGTGCCCCCGGCGTCGCCGACGCCGTCTCCCCGCTTCGCCCTCAGTCACGCTTCCCCCTTGTTTTCCTTCCCCTACCTGGGCTCTTTCTCCATCCACCACTGGATTCCTGCCTACGAAACCGACTTGGTTGCAACGGGTTTGGATGCCGGTAGCTGCTTGGTTGCAACTGGGTTGCACACGGCTTCCAGAAGGCCTCCTGCGCGCGGTTTTGCCGGGTGCGAGTCCGACCTCGGATGGGGCGAAATCGCGCCTCAGAGAGGACCGGCTCCGGATGTGGCCTCCCGGGGGCCCCACAGGGCGACGCGGAGACCGCACGCGGGCTGGCAAACCGCCGCCCCGCTTTGGGGACCGGAACTGTCGGCGCACGTCCGCATCGGGGCTAGTGCTATGGGAGATCCGATTGCGGGGTTCTCATGGAGTTGCGTTCCCGTGACATCAAAGGAGGTTCGGATGAAACGACTGTTGATTCTCGTCGCGGTAGTTCTAGGACTGGCGATGCCGATGCCGGCAGCGCTGGCGGGGGACCCCTATCCTCCGGTCGTCCCCGTAGGCAACGCGCTGGGAACGGTTGGTTATCTCGCGCACGTCGCTGGCGGCGGTGAACCAACCGCGGTCTGCCACGGCCGGTTCGTTCTTCATGGCTCCTGCGAAGTCCACGGGACCGACGTTAGGACGCTGCAGGTCGCTGGCCACACGGACGGGCTGCCTACCGGCAACGGTGACGAGTGGCTGCGCGAGATGGACATCCGTGCCTACGACCTGAACGACGACAACGCACTGATTCTCGACAGGCACTGCGAGTACACCTGGCCTGAGGGCAACCTTCAGAACGTCGCGAGCACGGTGGTCAACTTCAGTGTGGTCGGTGCCGGCTGGTCCTGCTTCGACTCCTACCGCGCGGACAGCTTCGGGGACATGGATGTCCTCATCCAGGTGGACGCCAACTTCATCGGGTACATCTGGGCTGCGGTTCTCGACCAATGAGGTAGTACGGCTGAACCAGTCCGATCATCCAACGTAGGCAGGCACCGCGATCCCGGTCGTCGCAGGCCGGGATCGCGTCCTCGCTGGCTTCGGGGTGTCCACCGTAACCCCCGGTCGCGCTATGGGAGATCCGATTGGAGGGATGAAATGAGGAAGCGCTTTCTCATTGCAGTTGCGGTCGCCGTGGTGGGGGGCTTGCTCGGGATGCAGCCTGCGTACGCGGCGTGCGACACGGGCGGCGATAACCCGAGGAATGACGGTAACGAGGTGGCCGGCGTCTACGTCGAGCACATCCCCGTCGACGGCGACGTGGGAGGCCAGGAGATCAGGACGGACCGGGCCTGGGTGGAGGTCCAGGACGACAGCGAGTACTTGCCCGTCAACGTGGACGTCGGCTGGCAGGGCGGTCGGACACCTTCCGCAGGTCCCGTCCCGGGCATCATCGGCTTCGTCGTGTGCACCGATGCGCCCATCGAGGGCGTGATGGACGAGTTGCCCTAGAGCCCCTACGCCGAGCGCTAGGTGGAGTGACCCCGGTGCAAGCCGGGGTCACTTCCTGTTCCAGGGTCATCACCGCGCTATGGGAGATCCGCTTGGAGGGATGGCATGAAGAAGCTCATGGCATTGGGAGTGGCAGTCGCGCTCGGTCTGTGTCTTGGGGTTGCAGGGGCCCCGCAGGCTGCGGCGGACTGTGAGGGGAACCAGGTTGCTCAGGTCCAGGTCGACTCCGATGCAACCTCGCAGGTGCACCCTGTCCTTGGACACGTTGAGGCAGAAGTCTGGGTGAACCCCGACCACGGATACCCGGTATCAGTCGCTGCTGGCGCTAACGGCCCCTTCATGAACTGCTCGGACAGTGAGATCGAGTACATCGTGGAGGACCCAGAGCGCTTCCTCGGGGACGTGGAAGCGATCGTGCTGTTCCTCCTCGATCAGCTCCTTCCGTAGCGACCCAGGTCAGGAGAAGGGGGGCCCGTTGAAAGGGCCCCCCTTCTTGCTGTCTGTGATTCGGGGCGCATCCACAGCCGTGCTATGGGAGATCCGCTTGGGAGGGATCACATGAAGAAGCGAGTGTTGATGGCGTCGATCGTGTCGATTGGACTGGTGGCCGTGGCGTCTGTCGCGGGGGCTCAGTCGCTGCCGCCGCATCAGGCTCCGGCCGTTGACACGTCCGTTGCTTTTGGTTCGCCGAACTGCACGGTCGTCCACTGGCACGGTTTCGGGTATTGCGAGGTCGAAGTGCCGACCGATGCGGTGCGTACGTTCAGCGTCTACGCCTCGGCCAAGCCGGTCCCGGGCCAGGATGGATGGCGTGCGAGTCTGGACTTCTGGGCCATCGACCTGAACACGGGCGATGTAATCAAGCGGGGCAGCGATTCGCTGAGCCTTCCGTCCGACTACACGCCACCCGTCTATACAGACCCCGTTCACCTGGTGGAGAACGCCGTCACGGGTACGTGGCCGATGCCCAGTGCCTACGTCAGAATCGCCGGCGGGGCCTCCGGGATCAGCATGGACTTCGAAACCGTGCGGATCGGCTGTTTCGTTCGGGGGACGAACACGACGGGCCAACTCCAGTGCAACCTTCGCTCCTGAACTGACCGATCCGTCCCAGCAAGATTGCTGCAGCGTGGGCCCGACGCAACGGTCGGGCCCACGCGCTTCTCGGACTCCTCGCTCGGGTTATGGGAGATCCGATTGGGGCCGCGAGCGGCACGAGGGTGTGCCGCCGCGATGAGGAGGAGACGAGATGAAGAGGCTCATGATCCTGCCAGTCCTGG
>CAZLKN010000018.1:0-57059 GCA_964560135.1 uncultured Actinomycetes bacterium
CGCCGATGCGGCGACGATCTGGTTCGACCCCTCGGCCCGCTCGTACCAGGCGGCAGACTCGCGGGGTGCATGGTGCTACCTCGATGCGGGTCGGCGGTTCCACGCCGGCGCCTGGCCACAGGGCGAGCAGCCCCTCTTCGAAGGCAACTGCCGGTAGCTACCTGCGCGCGCGCAACTCCACGCGGGTTCCCTGCCCCTCGTCGATCCGCGCTCCATCCGGCGTCGCCGTCACGTAGCGGCGGGCCCGCGAGCCGTCGACCGTCACCGTCGTCCCGTCGCTCGTGATCCGCGTCCCGTCGAACAGCTCCACCGATGCGGGACCGGGTGCGCACCGGAGTTCCAGATCGAAGTGCCCCTCCGCGTAGGCGGGATCGTTCAGATCCAACGGCACCTCCAACAGGTGCGCCACCACGGCCCCGTCACGCTGGAGGAACGGCCAGCGTTCCAGCGGCGCCTCCACCTGCACCCAGCCCGGGCCCTCGTGGCGCTCCCCCGTCCACCCGTCCGTCCAGCCGCCTGCGGGCAGGTACACTCGCCGGGTCCGGGCCCCCTTCTCGAGCACCGGCGCACACAGGATCGCGTCGCCGAGCAGGTACTCGTCACCCAGCGTCCAGCACTCCGCATCCGCCGGATCGGCGAACATCAGGCCCCGGATGATCGGCAGACCCCGGCGCGAGGCCTCGTGCGCGACTGTGTACAGGTACGGGAACAACCCGATGTGCCATGCGGCACACCGGCGCCAGCAGTCCACGGTGTCGTCGTCCGTCCACAGGTCCACCGGGGTCCCCGAGTGGAAGCTCAGGTGGTCGCGCATCACGGGGCTCATGGCACCGAGCTGGCACCAGCGGAGCCACAGCTCCTTGTCCTGGCTGCCGCCGCCCAGGCCCCCACCGAGCGCCGGGAAACCCATGTTCGCCCCGATGTCCGATCCCCATGCCGCCACGCCCATCAGCGCGAGCGAGATCCCCGACGCGGGCACGCAGGCGAGTCCCGCCTCCGCGCTCCAATCACGGGTCTGATCCCCCGGCCAGAATGCGGGGGCGTACCGCTGGGCCCCCAGGAACCCGCCGCGCGCGAAGAAGAGCGCATCCGGCTTGGTGCGGGCGATCTCCTCGGCCGCCGCCTCATGGAACAGGAGCGGGTAGCGGTTGTTCGCGGTCCCTGGAACCGAGCCGTCGTGCAGAAGGGCGCCCGGCGGAACGCCTTCACCGAAGTCCTGCATCCAGCCGTCGAAGCCCTCTTCGACGAGGATCTTGCGGAGCAGCCCCTGCCACCACGACCGTGCCTCGGGGTTCGTGAAGTCGACCATCGCCGCCGAGTCCGCGAGCGAATGGATCCCCGCCTGCTCGAAGACGCCGAAGGCATCACCTTCGAAGGGGTGCAGCATCGGGATGTACACGGGTTTGCCCGCGGCGTCGTTGATCCCGTACCCGCGGGCGGCCCCTTCCTCCCCCACGGGGGTGTTGCGGTACAGGAACGGGTTCACGTAGGTCAGAGCTTTGAATCCCAGTTCGTGCAGCGCGGCCACGGTCTCGGCGATGTCCGGATACTCACCCAGCTCGTAGGTCCCGGCCGCCGGGAACCCGGAGTTCGTCTCCTCCTCGTAGTGGGCGTCGAGCCAGATCGCGCTGCACCCGACCTCCTCGTGACGCAGACGGGCGGCTTCCTTCCGCACGGCCTCGTCCCCGCCGCGGATCCCATGCCAGACCCCGTAGGCCCATGGAGGGGCCAGCGGCGGCCGGCCGGTGAGGTCGGTCACCACCTCGACGCACCGCTGGGGCGGGCCGTCCACGAACACCAGTGAGATCTCCTCGGCCGGCACCCGGAGGACGACCTGGTGCGGATCCCGGACGGCGAACTCGATCCGGTAGCGCAGCGTGGTCTCGAGGTACGCGGCGTAGCCGGCGGAGCTGTAGTAGAGGGGGGCGATCTTGTAGCCGCCGTCGAGCCCGTGGGCGAACTCTGCCGGCTTGTTCTGCGTCACTCCGATCCAGCCGTCGAGGATCCGTCCGCGCTTGTCGAGTTGCGTGAACTGCTCACCGCCCCCGACGAAATGCTCACCCACGCTGCACGGAAGGACGATCCCGGTCGCCGGAGCTCCTGCCGCCCGAGCGGTCAGTCGATGGACGCCCTCGCCGATCGCGTCCCTGGCCAACTCGATACGCAGATGCGCAGCGGTTTCGTCGACACGGAACGCATGTGCGGAGGCGAGGATCTGAGCGGCGTCCACGAGGGGGTCACTCCTTCTTGGTCTGGACCGAGCCATCGTCGTCGACGGAGATCACTCCGGCGCGTGAGGCGAACGCGGTCACGTGGAGCTCGGCATCGATCGTCTCTCCGGCCCCCACACGCAGCGCGGATCCGTTGCGCACCGCTTCCTCGAGTCCGTCGTTCGGGTAGCTCGTGAACGGCTCGAGGCCGACGTTGTAGGTGCGCCCCCACCACGGGTAGCCGTGACCGCCGCCGAACACCTGCCAGTACCAGAGGTAACGGAAGACATCCTCCGGGAAGCGCACGGCGAAACCGAGGTTCCGATCAGGGTTGGTGACCGCGTACCAGCCACCGGCGAGGTCACCGATATAGGCCTGGTCGAACAGGTCTGCGTCCGCTCCGGGCATGTGCCGGAGATCGACCTTCCCGCCGTCCTTGGCCGCCGCATGGGGCCACGGCGTGGCGGACCCGGGCTCGAGACGGCTCGTCGGGCCCATGTCGGAGGCGTGCACGTGGACGGTCCCACCCGGATGGTCGAGGATGCAGCCGTCGGCGAGGAACGGGGCACCCAGGGCGATGTGCTCACCCCACACGATGTCGAACGGGTCGGCACCGACGTTGGATACCGACTGGCGCACCGTCAGCGTGGGCCTTCCCGCCTCCAGGGACACTTCCCGGGTGACCTCGAACGGGGATCGCGCGAGCTTGACCCGGAACCGCACGGACGCCGCATGAGGTCCCTCTTCGAGGATCTGATGATCCCACGGCATGAGGTTGGCCTCGCCGTGGATCCCGAAGCTCGCCCCCTGGTAGCTCACCGGGCCCCCACCGGCGGGAAGCACCGTCTGCCACCCACCCTCGTAGTGGTCGATCCACACCCCGAGACCGTCGCCGTCCGTCGGGACGTAGCGGCGGGGGTCGCGCACGCCCCAGGGGCTGCGCCAGAGGAACTCGGTGTCGCTCGGCTTGTGGACGAGGCTGGAGATGTCCGCGCCCTTGTCGGCGAGGATGACCGCGCGCAGCACCTCGTTCTCGAGGACGACCGTCCGCAGCCCCCGGTAGGTCCAGCCGTCGTCGACCCTGGCGCCGTGGGTGAGCTCGGGGCCGTAGTGCACTTATGCCTCCGACGGGTTGACCAACACCTTGAGAGTCGTCTCACGTTGGGGGCCGGTCAGCGCTCCGAACCCCTCCTCCACCACGCGGTCGAGGCCGATCCGGTGCGTGATCAGGGGCTCCGCCTCCACGCGGCCGTCGGCGATCAGGTCGACGGCGATCTTGAAGTCCTCGTCGTAGATGTGCGAGAGCGCTCCGATCAGCTCCACCTCACGCAACACCATATCGAGAACGTCGATGGTCGAGGGTTTCGGTGGCAACCCGACGACGACCGCCCGTCCGCCGCGCCGCACGAGGCCGGCCGCCACACCCGGCTGACTGGGAAGCCCGGTGGCATCGATCACGACATCTGGACCCACGCCGCCGTCGATGAGCTGCTCGGGGAGCCCGTCTCCCGGCTCGAATGCCACCGCGCCGAGCTTGGTCGCGAGGTCACGCCGGAAGGGGATGGGGTCGACCACGGCGATCTCTGATGCGCCGCTGAACCGCGCCACCTGTACCAGCGCCAGCCCGATCGTTCCCGCGCCCAGGATCGCGATCCGCTCGCCGATCTCGAGGCGGCTGCGGCGGATCGTGCGAACGGCCACCGAAACCGGCTCGGCCAGCGGCGCGTGATCGTCGGCAACACCGTCCGGGACCCGGATACAGGTTGCCGCCTGCACCGTGATCTTCTCGGCCAGCCCGCCGTCGGCCATGAGACCGATCGACGCCATCTTGTCGCAGAGGTTCACCTGGTGCCGGCGGCACCAGTAACACTCGCCGCAGAAGATCAACCCGTCGACGGCCACGAGGTCACCTTCCCGGATACCGTCGACACCCTTGCCCACCGCGGCGATCCGTCCGGCCACCTCGTGGCCCATGATCAGCGGTGCCATCTGGCCGCTCAACGCATGCGGCTCGGTAGGGATGACGATGGGACCGTCGAGATACTCCTCGAGATCGGTGCCGCAGATCCCGCACCAGGAGACGGCGACGGTGACCTCTCCTTCCGCCGGCGCATTCGCGTCCGGTACCTCGTCCAAGCGGACGTCCTTGCGCCCGTGCCACCGCAACGCCTTCACTCGACCACCTCCCAGAGCAGTTTGTTCGTTATCATAACAGAGTCGGCGGGGTCCCACGAAACCCGCCGGTCGCGGCGGTCAGCCGGGGCGCACGACGCGAGTCCATGCTTTCGCCGGATGCGTCCGGCGTCGGCGGAGATCTGCGCGGTCACCTCGATACTCCCGGGCCTGGCATCTCACGCTCTGCGGATCGGGCATTCACCTCAAATCGGTCCTTTGCTTTGTCTCCGGCTGCGGGTATGCTTCCGGTATCGGGAGAGGATATGGGGAGAGGTGGGTGTGCCATGGGCGACACGTTGCTCGTGTCCTGCAAGTCCTGCGAACAGGAGTTCCCCAGCGAGGTACAGATCCACGCCTCGGTGATCCAGCACAACGCCGGATTGCTCGAGGGGAACACCTACAAGTGTCCGCACTGCAGCGAATCGGCGGTCTACGCGAAGGCCGACCACCGGTTCGCCAGCATCAAGTAGCTCACCGTTCGGCTGCGCCGGCCGAGGGGCCGGCGCAGCTCGACGGAGCTGCGACACGGTCACCCGACGGCGTTCACACGGGCACGATCTCGATGCACCCGGCCCCCAACGCCTCGATCTGCACGCCGAGGGGTACGTCGCCTTCGCCGCCCTCGGCCGCGAGCATCAACCGGCCGTCGGCGGTCGTCCGCTCATCGACGAGCCACAGCCGCCAGCGGAAGCGCTCCGGGAGCCCCGCCCATTCCAAGGAGACGTCCACGGGATCCCGGCTGCGCCACGGCCGGTAGGAACCGAAGACCACGGTCGTGGTGTCCCCGTCCCGGGTGGCGAGAGCCCGGATGCTCGGCCAGGTGCTCTCCGCGCGGACGCGGACACCCCCCAGCTTCCACAGCAGCGACATCACCGAGAAGCTCGGGAGCGGACGTGGAGGGTCGTCGTTGGTGAGCATGGCCTCGTCGGCGATCATGTACAGCCGCAACGACCTGCTGAGATGCTCGTAGTCGACCGAGCCGATCGACGAGAAGGTCGCCATGTCCACGAGAGGGTCGGCGGCCATCGCCTCGTAGACGAAGGCCAGGCAGTACGCAGCAGCATGAAGCGTCCGGAAGCGGTTGGGCCAGGCCTGGAGCACCGACGTGGTGTTCTCGTAGCGCTGCCACTGGTGCGGGAGCCACATGTGCCACTCGGTCAATCGGATCGGGATGTCACCGAAGCCGTGGTGGTCGATCCGCTCCCGGATGTCGCGGATGTCCTCGAGGAGCATCGAGAAGTCCTGGTAGTAGTTGTGAACGTAAGCGGCACTGACCGGCAGGCCCTCGGCGGCGATGGCATCCAGGTGCGTGAGAATCCCGGGTTTGAACGCGAAGTCACCGCTTCCGAGCAGCAGATCGGGATGGTCCACCATGAACCGGCGCTGGATCGCGTTCCACAGGGCGTGAAGCTCCTCGGGGGTCCCGTGCCAGTAGTCGATGTCCGGCTCGTTCCACAGCGCGACGCTCACGACACGGCATCGCTGCTTCAGGTGCTCGACCAGGCTCGAACAGATCTCGGCGTAGAGCTCGTTGTCGCTCGGGGGCGCGCGATGCCCTTCCGGGCCCGGAGCCGTCGTCAACGGGTGGTTGTAGTCGAGGGTGACGTGGAAGGCAACCCCCTCCCGGGCCAGCAGATCGACCTTGTCGTCCACGGCGCCGAAGTCGTAGACGTACCGCGGGTCGGCGTCCGGCCCCCGGTCGGTCACCTGCGTCGAGCTCACCAGGCCGCTCATCCGCACGAGCGGCATCCCGGCCCGGGCGCACGCCAGGAACTGGGCGTCCCGCACCTTCGTGCCCACGTCGGGATCCACGCCGTCGTACCCGTTGCGGATGCCCGCGTACAACCCCAGGGCCCCTCCCATGTAGCGCGGATAGGCCTCGGACGACTCAGACGCGTCCACGACCACCGTCGGGCCGGTGAACACGCGCACGTCGCCGAAGGTGCGCGCGTGGCGGCTGATGTGGAGGTCGGAGATCTCGAAGGTGTGGGGAGTCCCCGAGCCGGGCAGCAGGTTCAGTCCGCCGTCCGCGCCCGAGCAGGGCCCGACATCCGGCACGTCCCCGCTGGCCGTCGCCACCTTCTCCTCGTCGCCCAGCATCAGGGTGAGCGTCCGTCCGTCCCACACCACCGAGACCGCCCGCCACCGGTCCGCGGGCATGTCGTCGGCCGTCAGGTCGAGCCGGACGACGGTATCCGTCGGCAGCAAGGTCACGTGGAGATCACCGGACTCCGACCTCCCGATGCTGAGGTGGCGCCCGAGGCGCAGGAACTCGATCGGATCGGCGGACGGCTGCTCCGGATAGTCGCATCCCGCCGACCGCAGCCAGAAGGTGAGCGTGAACTCGTCCAGCGGCAGGAGCCCGTCGACCTGGTGGACGAGCGCGGCCTCCGGATCCCCGGACGGATTGGCGACGCCTTTGCGGAAGAACGGGCCCGGCACCAACGCGACCTTGGCGTCGGTCTCGAAGTAGTGCTTGATCTGGGTGGAGAGCCGTCCGCCCTGGGCGAGCACGTCGCCCTCGTCGACGGCGTCGAGGAGGAAGAGGGTATCGGCTTCCGCGAACGGGGGCCGGGCCTCAGGGCACCAGCGGGTGGAGACGTGCTGCGCGCCGCGCGCTCGGGTGATGGGCGAGTCCGCTCGCATCTCCTACCGGTCGAGGCATCCCGGGCCGAACAACCCGTCGTCGGTGGCCGGGTACTCCCCCGCCCGGTACCTCGTGCCGTTGTTCAGGTAGCAGACCGTACCCGCGAGTCCCTCATGGGACCGATCCCGCGGCCCCCACCAGAAGATCGCCCCATCGTCGTTGAAGGTGTGATGGGGGCCGAAGCTCACGTGCGCCTGGTAGTAGGGCGGGCCTCCGGCTCCCGGGTTCGGAAAGGTCGTCCGGAACAGGGCATCCCGGAAGGTCTGCGGTGTGAGATCCGGTCCGGCCATCTGGATCCCGGACGCCAGCAGGAGGAGGTTCCGGTAGACACGGTGCTGGTCGGCACTGTGACTGTTGTTGACGTCGATGCCGGGATCGATCTCCTTTGCGGCCCAGCCCCACGGCTGCTCGTCGGCGGGCAGCAGGCGGTTCTCTGAGGTCATCCCGAAGATCGACTCCTCCTGGCCCGTGTTGCCCATGAAGACCCGGATCGCGCCGTCCTCGTCCTGCTGGTAGAAGCTCGACAGATACCACTCGGGGAAGTATCCCTGCGAGGTCGCTCCACGCATCAGGAACCCGGTGGTGCTGAGGTGGCAGAGGCAGATGATCGTCGTGACGCCGGCCTCGCGCATCCGGATGGAGATGTTCTGGTACGTGGCCTGGTCGTCGGCGCTGCTGGACTCGGGCGCCATCCGCTTCAGCGCCACCGGCGACCCGCACCCCTCGAGCCGACGCTCCAGGAGGCTCGTGTCGGGCTCGATGCCGTCGCTCGCCGTCCAGGCGAGGCCGAAGGTCCTCTCCTGACCGCGCGTGACCGCGTCGCCCGCGAACCTCGCGTCCCGCCCGGCCAGCCCGCGGCACGCCCAGTCGGCGATCTGGGCCTGCATCTCGTCCATGGCCGGAAGGCGGTTGTAGAGATACGGATCCAGACGCCCGTACAGGGCCTCCTGCGAATGCGGTGTGGGGAAGTAGCCTGCGGCCAGGATGTTGCGCCGGGCGAGTTCTTCGTAATAGACGGTGTCGATGTTGATCCGCTGGGTGTAGCCCGTGGATCCGAAGATCTCCATGGCGGCGGCGGCCTCCGCATCGGCCCGCGCTCCGGGAGGATCCTCACCACTCGTGGTCAGGGGCAGGAGGCGGATCTTGCGGCCGTAGAACTCGAAGCGCTTGTTGAAGAACGTCTCGATCGCACGGGCGAACTGGTCGACCTCGGCCTCCTCTCCCCCCTGGTAGTTGGGGAAGGCCACACGGATCTCGTCTCGCGTCACGCCGCGATAGGTGGCGCCGCCGTTGTCGCCATCCCAGTACGGGACGCACGGTGGGGACTGTGGGTCTTCGACCTGTCGTGGCGGATCGCCGACGCAGCGCCGGACCCGGGCCACCTCGATGACCTCCTGCTCCTGTCGCTGTGGTGGTGGCGTCGGCAGCGACGCGCCTTCGCCCCCGGGCGCGCCGCCGTCACCCGAGCCGAAGTCGCTCGTCTGCTCCGAGGGCGCCTCCTCGATCTGCTCCACCGCCTGCGGCGCGAACTCCGCGATCGTTGGGGGCGGGGGCTGGGTCGCCGTGAGCGCGACGACGCCGACGATCACGGCCATCGAGACGGCGAGCACCGAGTAGACCAACCCCGGTCCACGGGGCCGCCTGGCATCGCCTGAATCGGTCTCCCCTCGCATTCGTAATAATTCTTAACGAGGATGGTGCTCCCGTCAACCGGTCGCCTCAGGATCCTTCGTCTCTCGCGGCGCGGCGCTGGAGCTCCCGGACGGTCCCGATCCACATGCTCGCGCCGGGCGGCACGACGTCGTCCACGGCCCGGAGCATCTCGCCGGTCACCTCGACGTCCAGGGAACCCAGGCACTCGCCCAGGTGGCCGGCGGTGCGGGGGCCGACGATCGTCGAGGTCACCCCCTCGCGGGCCAGGACCCACGCGTGCGCGAGCCGCGCCAGGGTCGTCCCCGCCTCGCCGGCGATCTTCGCCAGCCGACCGACCGCCTCCAGCACGTCCTCCCAGCCCGGGCGTCCCACTCCGAACCACTGCGTCGCGCGAGCGTCCTCAGGCACATCCCCTCCGAGGTACCGGTCGGTGAGGATGCCCATGGCCAGCGGGCTGTAGGCGAGGATCCCGATCCCCAGCTCCCGGCAGGCCGGCAGCACTTCGTCCTCGATGCGACGCTCGAGGAGGTTGTACGGCGGCTGCTCGGTGGCGACGGGCTCCAAGCCGTGCCGGTCGGCGATCCAGCGGGCCTGTGTCAGCTGCCAGGCGGGGAAGTTCGAGAACCCGACGTACCGGACCTTCCCCGCGACGACGAGCTCACTCAGTGCTCGCAGGGTGGCCTCCAAGGGGGTGGTGGGATCGGGACGATGCAGCTGGTAGAGGTCGATCCAGTCGGTACCGAGTCGCCGCAGGGACGCCTCCACCTCCCGGCGGACGGCCCGGCGTGAGTTTCCCCAGTCGTTCGGGTCCGGGCCCATGGCCTGGTGGACCTTCGTGGCCAGCACCACGTCGTCGCGCCGCCCGGCCAGCGCCTCACCCACGACCTCCTCCGACCCACCGGTGTGGTAGGCGTTGGCGGTGTCGACGAAGTTGATCCCCGCGTCGAGCGCTTCGCGGATGATGCGCACGGACTCCTCCCGCGGCGTCGGCCCGCCGAAGTTGTACGTGCCGAGACACAGCGGTGACACGCGGACGCCCGTTTGTCCGAGTTGGACGTACTCCATGGTGGGATTCTCCTTCGTCGCGGATGCGTTCAGGTCCCGTTCCGGCCGAGCTCCGGCGTCCGGAAGAGCTCGAGCATCGCCCGGGTCGTCTCCGACTGCGCCCGGTTGAGCCCTCCGAGCGCCTCGCCCAGGGTCGGGTGGCAGACGACGCGGGCGGGGCGCGAACCGGTCTCCGCGTCGACCAGCCCGATGATCGCGTCGACGACCTCGCGGGGGTCGGCCATCCGGGTGTCGGCACCGCGGCGGCGTCCGGCCTCCGCGACGTGGCCGTAGGCACCCGCGCGCTCCTCGTCTGAGACCCGATGGACGCGGGCGTGGAACTCGGTGGCGTACGGACCAGGTTCCACGATCACCGAATCGATGCCCAGCGGCGCCAGCTCGTACCGCAGACCCTCGGCCATCGCCTCCAACGCCCATTTCGACGCGCAGTACACCAGGGAGCCGGGCATCGGCAGCCGCCCGGCTCCACTCGACACCGACACGAGCAGCCCGGAACCACGCTCACGCATGTGGGGAAGAACGGCACGGACGACCCGGTGCGGGCCGTAGACGTTCGTCTCGAACTGCGCCTTCAGGTCCTCGACGGTTGCCGCCTCCAGCGGACCGACGATGCCGTATCCGGCGTTGTTCACCACTACGTCGATGCGTCCGGCGAGCTCGAGGATCTGTGCGACGGCCTGCTCCACGGACCTCTCGTCGTCCACGTCGAGACCGACGACGTCGATGCCCGCCTGCCGCAGCGCGGCGGCATTGTCGGCGTTGCGTCCGTCGACGTCCCGCATGGTCGCGATGGGCCGGTGCCCGGCCCCCGGGAGCGCAGCGGCCAGCCCCCGGCCGAAGCCGGTGGACGCTCCGGTGACGACCACGACCGACGATGTCATCAGTTCGTACCGTACCGAACGCCCGCGGTCCGATGCCCGGCCGCGGTTCGCATGGCGTGACATACTCCCGAGATATGGAAAGGCAGGGAGCCGGAGAGATCCACACCGCGGCGCCGGATCCGGCGGCGGTCGCCGCCGGTCTGCTCCCCCTCCTGCGGGCGCATCAGCCGCGGGTACGCGGATACGCGGAAGAGCCGGAGCGGATGAAGGGCGGCTGGGAGGCCTACGTCTACGGGCTGCGTCTGGAGGCTCCGGGGGCCGAAGGTCTGTGGCACCGGCCGCTCGTGGTCCGGCTTCCCCGCGACCCCGGCGACGGCACGGGCGCGCAGCGGGAGGCCGACGTGCTCCGCTTTCTGGCCGCGAAGAGGTTCCCCGTGCCGCGTCCCGTGCTGTCCGGCTCCACGGACCTCGGTCCGGTGCTCATGTCCGAACGGGTGGACGCCGTGCCGGTCTTCGACCGCCCCGAGTACCTGCGCCATCCGGGCCGGACCATGGACCTCATCACCGACCTGCACGTCCGGCTCCACAAGGTGGACGCCGACTCCTGGCCGCTGCCCGCCGACGGACCGCTGGTGGACCGGCGTCTGGACAGGATCGAAGAGCTGCTGGCCGGAGGCGGCACGAACCGCCAGTACGCCGCCTTCGACTGGCTCCGCCACCGCCGGACCGCGGTCACCCGGGAACGACGGTCGGTCATCCACGGGGACTGGGTGGGCAACGTGCTCGCCACCGAGGACGGGGAACTGATCGTGGTCGACTGGGGAGCCGCCGAGGTCGGCGACCCGCACGACGACATCGCCCGCACGTGGAACATCTTCTGGATCCTGTCGGCGGTCGCGCCTCTCAGGGTCCTGCGGGTGCCGCTGGGCATGGTGCTCTGGCGTGCTTCCCGCAGGTACCGGCGGGCCTACGAACGGCACGGCCCTGTGGACCGTCGCCGCGTCCTGTACTGGTCGGCGCTCCAGACGCTCGAGTGGTCGCTGATGACCGGCGTCCTGAGCCGGGAGGTCCTGCGTCACGGCGATACGCTCCCCCGCCGCGTCATCGCCGGCGACATCGGGCGGGGGTCGGCCCGCCTGCTCGGGCACTTCATGTCGCTGACGGGGGCACACCTGCCCTGAGGCCGGGGCGGGCCATCATCACGACGCCGTGGGCGCGCGACCGAGCAGCGTATCGATCTCCCGCATCGCGTCGGCTTCCAGCGGCCCGAACCGCATCGCGCCGGCGTTCTCGCGCACCTGATCGACGGATTTGAAGCCGGGGATCGGCAGGGTCCGGTCGCTGCGTGCCCACAGCCAGCACAGCGCCCCCTGGGCCAGCGTCCGGCCGCCGGAGGACAGTACCTCCCGGATCCCCTCCAGCGCCGTCAACTGGTCGGCGACCGGTCCATCCCTGAAGCTCCAGCGCGACCGGACGTCGTCCGAGGGCACCGACGACTCCTGTGTGAACTTCCCGGTGAGGACCCCCATCGCCAGCGGACCTCGGATGAGGCTCGCGAGGTCCTCCCGCTCACACAGGGCCAGGGTCTCGTCGTTGCCTCCGAACACGTTGAAGTGCTGCTGGACGGCCGTACAGCTCGGCCCCCCGGCGAATACCTCCGCGCGCTCGGGCGAATCGGTGCTCCATCCGTAGCCCCGGATCTTGCCCTCCGCGACCAGACCCTCGAGGGTCTCGCGCACCTCAACGGCCGCCTCGGGATCGTGGTCTCCGACGTGGAACTGGAAGAGATCGATGCGATCGGTGTCCAGCCGCTGCAGGCTCTCCTCGCAGGAACGGCGGATCCCCTCGGGTGACGCGTCCTGATCCGTGGCCTGCCTGGTCTCGGGGTCGAAGAGGAACCCGAACTTCGTCGCGATGACGGCCTCGTCGCGGCGTCCCGCCAGGGCGCGGCCGAGGATCCGCTCGGAGTGGCCGCATCCGTACACCTGGGCGGTGTCGAACAGGCTCACGCCCTCATCGAGCGCGGCGTGGACGGCACGGACCGATTCCTCGTCGTCGATCTGCCCCCAACCGATCGGCTGGCCGTCACGCCACGCCGGGCCCCCGATGGCCCAGCACCCCATCCCGAGCGGACTGACCTCGATCCCGCTGCGACCCAGTCTCCTGCCCTCCATCGTCATCCCCTCTCCTCTACAGCTCCCAGACCGACCCATCCGTCCGGTGACGTTCGATGAATCCCCAATCGTAGGTCACACCGAGACCCGGCCCCGTGGGGACGGGGACGCACCCGTCGGCGTCGATCGCCTCCAGCTCGTCCCGGTACCCGTCGGCGAAGACCGGACCGACCCCCGTCCAGGTTCCGAAACCGGGATGGACCAGACCCATCTCGTAGTAGTTCGAGTTTGGCAGCACGGCCATCAGCTGACGCTTCGCCGGGCCGCACATGTGCAGCTCGCAGTCCAGACCGAAGGCCTCGGCCGCGGAGGCGATCTTCAGCGCGCCGGTGATGCCACCGTCGAAGTCGGGGTCGGCGCGCACGAGGTCGGTCGCCTCGGCAGCGATGAAATCGACCTTCTTCTCCAGCCCCCGGAAGTGCTCGCCCTGCAGCAGCGGCGTGCGGACCCGCTGCCGCAGCCGCCGGTGGGCCTCGGCGGACACCCCGGGATCGGTGAACGGATCCTCCAGCCAGAAGAAGCCATGGTCGTCGCAGGCCCGGCCCACCTTGAGCGCGTCGGCGAAGGTCGGCAGCACGCTCGATGCGTCGTGCATGAGCACCATGCGTCCGGCCATCCGCTCCCCGACGGCACGGACGATCGAGGCATGCTCGTCGCCCGTCCCCGGGTACCAGCCGTGGATCTTGTAGGCACGGTAGCCCAGGTCGAGGCAGCGCTCGGCGAAGTCCGCCCAGGCTCCGGGCCAGTCCAGTCCGCCGTCCACCCGGTCCCCGACGTAGGTGCTCGCGTAGGCCGGCAGTCGGCTGCGTCCGCCGCCGATCAGCCGGTGGACGGGAAGCCCGTAGTGTTTGCCGGCCACGTCCCAGAGAGCGATGTCGAGGACCGACATCCCGAGCTGGGCGTGATGCCGGGTGGCGTGCTTGGCGTGGTGGTAGAACGCCTCCCGCTCCAGGGCGTTGCGACCGAGCAGCCAGCCGGCCAGCGAGCCCACGGCGGCGTGTTCGACGCTCCACGGATACACGTACTCGCCGGTGATCCCGGTGTCGGTGTGCATCCGGATCGCGTAGGCGGGCAGCGTGATGCGCTCGCCGGGTGCGTACAGGAACACGCGCGTCGCCGCGTCCCATCCCATGTCGGGGGCCTCGTAGACGTACGTGACCGTTTCGATCCGCGTGATCGTGGGGTGATCGCTCATGGCCCGATCCGGTGCGCCTGGACGAAATCCCAGTCGATCTCCACGCCGAGTCCGGGCCCGTCGGGCACGTCCACGCACCCGTCGCCGTCGATCGAATCGGTGAAGTCGTCGAAGGCCGTGTACACGGGCGGGTGGAAGGGGCCCGTCCTCGGATGGAGCAGGCTGACCTCGTAGTAGTTCGAGTTCGACAGGGCGGCCATGATGTGCCGCCGCACGGGCCCGGAGCCGTGCAGCTCGGCGTCGAGCCCGAACCCCTCGGCGGTGCGCGCGATCTTCATCGTCGCGGTTACGCCGTCGTAGTCCGGGTCGAGGCGGACGAAGTCGGTGGCCTCGCGTTCGATGGCGTCGGCGTGGGCCTCGAGGCCCCGGACGTGCTCGAGCATCAGGATCGGCGTCCGCACGAGTTGCCGGAGCTTGCGGTGGGCGTGGATCGAGACCCCGCCGTCGCGGAAGGGGTCCTCCAGCCAGTAGTAGCCGTAGTCGTCGCACGCGCGGCCGACCCGGACGCATTCGCCGAAGGTACGGATCGAGTTGAAGGGATCGATCATGAGATCCATGCGTCCGGCGACCCGCTCGCCGACGGCGCGGACGATCGCGATCATGTCCTCGGTTGGGCCGTCGGGCCAGGGGTGGATCTTGTAGCCGCGGAACCCCATCTCCAGGCACGCCTCGGCGTGGTCGGCATAGGCTTCCGCGGAGCCGAAGCCGTCCGGGCGGCGGTCGCCGCAGTGCGTGCTCGCATACGCCGGCAGCGGCCGGCGCCGGCCCCCGAGGAGCTCGTAGAGGGGGGCGGCGTGGAGCTTGCCGGCCAGATCCCAGAGAGCGACGTCCAGGGAGCCGAGCCCCATGAGGTGTCCGCTGATGAGCAGCGCCCGCCGGGCCTCCTCGAAGAAGCCGAGGCGGTCGGTGGCGTCCCGGCCGACGAGCAGGGGCGCGATCCGTGGGATCACATCGCCGTCGGCGTTGCGATCCCCCACGTACTCACCGGATACGCCGGCGTCGGTGTGGACGCGGACGATGTAGCAGGTGCGGGTCCAGGTGGCCCCCGGCTCGTAGAGGGGGACCTTGAGGATCGGATCGAGGCCGAGGTCGGGCAGGTCGTAGGCGAACCAGATGAGCTCGACGTCCGTGACGACCGGGTTCCCGCTCATCCTCGCCCTTCCTCGCGCCGCTGCAACCCACGGTAGCCGACCGGTGCCCCAGGTGACCACTTCTCAGCGATGTCGACGGAAGCGTGGGAGCAGGGACTTCCACTAAGCTACGAAGTAGCCAGATCGGACGCACGGAGGGTCGCGGTGAGCAATCCCAGCGGGGAGACCGGAGCACTCCGCCCCCGCACGCCGGGGATCGTGTACAGCGTCCTGGCCGCCATCATGGCCCTGGTGATCTCGATCGTCGCCCTCACGACCGTGCAGCCGCCTCCACCCACCATCGCCGAGTTCGCGCCCCAGGCCGTGGAGCAGATCGAGGATGCCCCCGTCGAGCAGACCAGCGATTTCGGGTCCGGCGAGGGCGGGGCGGGGGACGGGGCGCTGCCCACACCGCCACCGCAGCAGGGCGGCAGCGAGGAACAGTTCATCGACGTCCCCCGGGTACGGCGCTGCATCGGGGACCCGCCACGTCAGATCGAGGATCCACAGTCCCCGCCGTGCGTGCCGTACTGGGAAGGGGACAACGGTGGTTCGACGTGGAAGGGCGTCACCCGCGACGAGATCACGGTCGCCGTCCCGAGATCGGAGCCGATGCCGGAGGGGCTGGCCGAGGCGATGGCGGCCTTCTTCAACCGGCGCTTCGAGTTCTACGGCCGGCGGATCGTCCCGCATCTGTTCGACATCGCCGACGAAGGGGACAACGCCCAGCAGCAGGCCGATGCCGTCACGGTCGACGAGGAGATCGGCGCCTTCGCCTCCGCGGAGTACGGGATCGACATCGCCCGCGGGGGCCAGACCACCTTCTACGACGCGCTCGCCGCCCGCGGGATCCTGAGTGCCTGGTACACGACCAACTACACCCCCGACGGCCAGACGCGGGCCCGGGCCCCCTACCAGTGGCATCACTTCCCCGACTTCGCGACCACCCAGCGGCACGCCGCGGCCTTCATCTGCCGCGGCCTGAAGGACCGGCCGGCCGACCACGCCGGGCCCGGTATGGAGGGCCAGCCGCGCGTCTTCGGCGTGCTCGGGGAGGAGGCCAGCGGCGGAACGACGTATCCCGACATCTCGGTGATCAAGTCCGAGTTGCAGGCCTGTGGGGCGGAGGTCGGGCCGACTCCGGCCGTCACGGGCTTCGACGTGGGCGAATCACGGAACGCCCTCCTGCAGATGCAGTCCGCCGGGGTCACTACGGTGATCTGCTTCTGCAACCCGGGAAGTGTGGGGAACGTCCACATGACCAATGCGAGCTCCCAGGGATACTTCCCCGAATGGCTGCTCGCCGACTACATGAACACCCACAGCGACTGGTTCGCCCAATCGACCTGGCCGCAGGAGCAGGCCGGCCAGGCCTTCGGGATCACCTTCACGAACAAGTACCTGGACGCCTCCGACATGCCCTGGCACTGGGCCGTGCGGGAGGCCGCACCCTCCTACGACGGACCCTACGACTGGACGCACTATTACTACGAGGTGTTCCTCCAACTCGCGTCCGGCATCCAGCTGGCCGGCCCCGAACTCACCCCGGACAGCTTCCGTTCGGGCCTGATGCGAGCGGCGTTCCCGAATCCGCGCGCCGGCGAACTCCCCTATTACCAGGCGCGGGTCGACTACAGCGGCGGGAACCCATGGCAGCAGACCGACGGGACGATCATCTGGTGGAACCGCAGCGAGACCTCGCCGGTGACCGGATTCGGCGGCCGCTTCTGCTACGCGAACCAGGGTCGCCGGTACACACTCAGCACGTGGCCCACCGACGACCTCGGTCTGTTCACGCAACCCTGCGCCTGAGAGAGGAAGACCAGATGACCGTCACGGAGGAAGAACGGTATCTCTTCGACCTCCAGGGGTTCCTGGTCGTCCGGGGAGCGCTGTCGGCGACGGAGGTCGCGGCTCTGAACGAAGCCATCGACGGGCATGCCGAGCGACCCGCCGACGGACGGACCCGGACGGGACTCTCCAATTTCTTCACCTGGCATGAGGGGTTCCGTACCCTGCTCGACCATCCCAGCGTGCTTCCGTACCTGGAGGCCTGGGTTGATCCCGCGGTCCGCGTGGACCTGTGCTACGGGCAGATGCAGGTCGCCGGGGACGCGCAACTCGACCTCCATCTCGGGGGGACGCCCTACCAGCCGGTGGCGTCGTACCTGTTCCGCAACGGCCGGCCCTACTGCGGACTCACCGTCGTGAGCTGGGCCCTTACCGACGCCCCCGCGGGCGCCGGAGGGTTCGCCTGCATCCCCGGGAGTCACAAGGCGAACTACGACTGCCCGAAGGACATCCGTTCCTTCGAACGTGACCCCGGGATCGTCGTCCAGCCTGAGCTCCGGGCCGGCGACGCCGTCATCTTCACCGAGGCGCTGACCCACGGCACCCTGCCGTGGACGCACCCCGCCGAGCGGCGCGTGCTCTTCTACCGCTACACCCCCGGATACATGACCTTCGAGCGCCACGACTACCCCGAGGATGTGCTGACGCTGATGACCGCCAGACAGCGTGCCCTGCTCGAACCGGCCTACACCCGCACCCAGGTGTACGAGAACGGCAAGCGCACCGGCGAGCAGTCCCGGCCCCCCGTCACGCTGCGCGCACAGACCGACTGAGCCGGCGTCTCAGACGATCGGGTTCCCGGCGAAGATCGGGCGCGCATCGTCGGGGAGCGCCTCCAGCACGTCGCCGGCGATCTCCGTGATCTTGGCCTCCTCGGGATCCCGGACGAATCCATTCGACGGCGGGATGTAGAGCAGGGAGACCATCTCTCTCGGCTCGTCCGTGCGGTTGGGCATGGCGCGATGCCAGATGCAGGGACTGCGCAGGACCGCCGACCCGACGGGCAGGTTGGCCCGGACCGACCCGAACAGCGGTGCGAGCTGGTCGAGGGTCCCGCCCGGACGCGCCTGCTCGTAGGCCTCGTCTTTGGTCATGGGATAGCGGTGCGTCCCGGGCCACATCTCGGTGCTGCCGTTCTGCTCAGTGAAGTCGCACAGGGCGAGGTGGTACACCAGGTGCGGGATCGTGGGCGTCGCGGCCGGATCCGGCTTGTTCCAGTAGTCCACGTGCACGTGCTGCTCGCTGGACCCCGGCAAGGCGATGTTGGTGTTGTAGAAGTTGCACGCGAACTCCGCGCCCAGCACGGCCCTCGCCACCTGGAGCACGATCGGGTTGGCAACCACCTCCGGGGTGCTGAACGGGGGCGTGAACGGCGGGAACATCGACGTCTGCTTCGTCTCCGACGCCTTGCCTGCCCCGGCGGCGATGCGCTCCCGGAGGGCGGCGCGGATCTCCGCACACACCTCACGGGGGACGAGGTCCTCGAGGACGACGTAGCCGACGAGGTCGACGGAGAGAGCGGCGACCCGGAGCCGGTCGGCTCCGAGGGCTCCGCTGCCTCGTTCCCCTGGTGTGATCTGCATCCGGCCCCTCCACGACGGCTATTCGTAAGGATGTTTTACCAGACCCGCACGCGTGGAGGGCGAGCAGGGTCGGTGTGAACCGGCTACAAATAGGAGAAGAGACACGGAGGCGTCCCAGGCGCGACGCCCGTAGATGTTGCTGTCTGGCGAAGACAGGGAGCCCGGTGAACCGATCCACGGCCGCACCGCCACACCGTCCTGCCGTCCACGACGACAGGCGCTATCCCCCTCCGCGCGCGTGGGTCGATCCCGACACGACGAGATCCTGGATCGGCCGCCTCATGCCCATCGTCGCCGCCCACCGGGGAGCCTTCGTCTTCGCCATCGCCGCGACCATCCTCGGCTCACTCATGCAGGTCCTGGCACCACGGGTGGTGATGCAGGCGATCGACTCGCTGATCGAAACCGACGGCGAGGCGCTGATGACCGCTGCGTGGATCCTGGTCGCCCTCGCGGTCGGCCGCATCATCTTCGGCTATGCCTCACGCTACGGCCTGTTCCGCGTCGCCACCGGCATCGAGTACGACCTCCGGACCATGATCTTCGAGCACATCAGCCGGCTGTCCTTCTCCTACTACGACAGGATCCAGACGGGCCAACTGATCTCACGAGCCAATTCCGACGTGCGTGCCGTCCACATGTTTCTGACCTTCGTCCCGATCATCACGGTCACGCTCGGCACGTTCATGGTGGCGCTCGTGCTGATGTTCCAGATCCATGTGGGCCTGACACTCGTCGCCCTCATCCCCATCCCCGGTGTCGTCTGGGTGGGGATCCGCATGCGGAAGCTCATCTTCCCGATCTCCTGGATCATCCAGGCCCGCCTGGCCGACGTGGCCACCCTCGTCGAGGAGAACGTCACCGGCGTCAGGATCGTGAAGTCCTTCGCCGCGGAGGCCCAGCAGATCCGCACCCTCGTGACCTCGGCGCGCCGGCTCCAATGGGCGGCGGTGCGTCAGGCGGACATCCGTGCTCGCCATGCGCCGCTCCTCGAGAACCTCCCGCGGCTGGGCCTGGTCCTCGTGCTGCTGTTCGGCGGCTGGCTCGCGATCGACGGCCAGGTCTCGATCGGTGCGATCTTCGCGTTCAGCGCCTACGTGGTGATGCTGCAGGCTCCGTTCCGGGTGCTGGGGTTCCTGCTCATGCTGGGCCAGCGCGCCCGGGCGTCGGCAGAGCGGATCTTCGAGATCCTGAACGAACAGCCGGACGTGACCGACCGGCCGGATGCCATCGAGTTGGAGTCGTGCGAGGGACGGGTCGCCTTCCGCAACGTCGTATTCACCTACGACGACGGCCATCAAGTGCTCGACGACTTCGAGCTCGAGCTGGCGCCCGGGGAGAAGGTCGCGCTCGTGGGCCGCACCGGGTGCGGGAAATCGACCGTGACCCGGCTGCTGATGCGCTTCTACGACGTCGACGGGGGAGGCGTGCTGGTTGACGGGCACGACGTCCGGGATCTCACCCAGCGCAGCCTGAGATCCCATGTCGGTCTCGTGCCCGATGACGCATTCCTGTTCTCCGCGTCGATCTGGGACAACATCGCCTACGGGGACCCGGACGCATCCGACGAAGCCGTGGTCGCCGCGGCGACCGCCGCCGGAGCCGACACGTTCATCCGTGACCTGCCCGAGGGGTACGACACGGTGGTCGGCGAGCGCGGGTACACGCTGTCGGGCGGCCAGCGCCAGCGCATCTCCATCGCCCGCACGCTGCTCGACGACCCCGAGATCCTGATCCTCGACGACGCAACGAGCTCCGTGGACGTCCAGGTCGAAGAGGAGATCCACGCGGCGTTCCGCGTGCTGCTGGGAACCCGGACGACCCTGGTCATCGCTCACCGCCTGTCCACGATCGGCCTCGCCGACCGGGTCGCGCTCATCGAAGCCGGACGGGTGGTGGCGACGGGGACCCACGCCGAGCTGCTGGCCACCGAGCCCCGCTACGCGGAGGTGCTCGCGTCCGTGCAGGAGGAGGAGGCGGTCCCGCGTCGACGGACGGATGCCGCCACGCCCCCCGACGGTCAGCGCCCCACGAGGACCGATTTCCCGTCCGGGTTCGACGAGAACGGGTACGGGCTGTGATGTTCAGGGGATACGGTGGCGGCCGCGCAGGAGCCCGGGGAGGCCCAGGTTCGGAAACCGGGATACCACCGGAGCTAGCATCCCGCGCGGAGGCGATCCTCGCCGAAGAACCGCCCGTGGAAGTCGGGAACGTGTCGTTCTCACACCGCAGCGCCGATCCGCGACCCTTCACCCTCAGCCGTTTCCTCGCCCCCCACTGGCCGGGCCTCCTGCTGGCCCTGCTCCTCGTCGGGCTCGAGACGGTGGCGATGCAGATGGGTCCCCTGCTCACCAAGATCGGGATCGACCGGGGGATCGACGCCGGCCGGTTCGACGTGGTCCTCATCGTGTCCGGCGCGTACCTGGCGTCGGTGATCCTGCATGCGGTGACCAGCTGGGGCCGCGTGGCGTGGACGGCCCGCATCGCCGAGCGGCTGATGTACGAACTCCGCCTGCGCGTGTTCTCCCACCTGCAGCGGCTGTCGCTCGAGTTCTACACCCGCGAGCGGGGCGGGCGGATCATGACGCGGATGACCAGCGACATCGACGCCCTCACGGCGCTCTTCCAGGAGGGCCTGGTGAACCTGCTCGTCCAGGCGCTGACGCTGGTCGTCGTGGCGGCCATCCTGTTCTCGATGAACGCCCAGCTGGCGCTCGTGACGATCGTGGTCGTGGTTCCGGTGATGTTCGTGATGACGCTGTGGTTCCGGCAGGCGTCGGATCGGGGGTACGCCACGGTCCGTGAGCGGATCGCGGACGTCCTCACCGACTTCCAGGAGAGCCTCTCCGGCGCGCGCATCGTGACCGCACACAACCGGCAGCCGCGCAACGTCCGGAACCACCGGCGCGTGGTCGGCGAGTACCGTGACGCGAACCTGTACACCGGCAAACTCGGTGCGATCTACGGGCCCACCACCGAAGCGGTCGGGCTCGGAGGACAGATCGCGATCCTGATCATCGGCGGACGGATGGTGCTCGGCGGCACCCTGACCATCGGTGAGCTCACGGCCTTCGTCTTGTATCTGACCGCGTTCTTCGCACCGATCCAGCAGCTCGTGCAGCTCTACAACACCTACCAGAGCGGCAAGGCCGCGGTCCTCAAGCTGCGTGACCTCCTCAGTGAGGATCCCGCCGTCCCCGAGCACCAGGAGGCCTACGACCTGCCACCGGTGCGCGGCGAGATGCGCTTCGAGAACGTGAGCTTCGCCTACGAGCCCGGGCGCCCGGTCCTTCGCGACGTCTCCCTCACCGTCCATCCCGGGGAGACCCTGGCGCTCGTCGGTCCGACGGGGGCCGGGAAGTCCACGATCGCCAAACTCGTGCCACGCTTCTACGACGTCACCGATGGACGGCTCACCATCGACGGACACGACATACGGCGCGTCACCCTCTCCTCGCTTCGCCGCCAGGTCGGCAACGTGCCCCAGGAACCGTTCCTGTTCGCATCCACGATCCGCGAGAACGTCGCTTTCGGGAACCCGGATGCCACCGACGAGGAGATCCTCGATGCATGCCGGACCGTCGGCGTGGCCGATCTGGTGGACCGGCTCCCCGACGGGCTCGACACCGTTTGCCGGGAGCGCGGCGTCTCCCTGTCCTCTGGTGAGCGCCAGCTCCTGGCCCTCACGCGCGCGTTCCTCGCCCGCCCCAGGATCCTGATCCTCGACGAGGCCACCTCGAGCCTCGATCTACTCACCGAGGCACGGATCGAACGGGCGCTGGACACGGTTCTCACGGGCCGGACGGCGATCGTGATCGCCCACCGCCTGTCCACGGCCATGCGGGCCGATCGGATCGCCGTGATCGATGACGGCGCGATCGCCGAGATCGGCACCCACGCCGAGTTGACCGCCCGCGGGGGCCGGTACGCGGCGATGTTCGAACAGTGGATGAGCCACGCCACCGGAACGGAGGGCTGATCCGGACGGCTACGCGCGCGTCGCGGACGCGATGAGGTCGTCCTCCCAGGAGGTCGATGCGGCGATCAGCCCACGGGATTCCATCCACTCCACGTTGCGACGGACGCCGTCCTCGAAGGCCACCGTCGTCCGGAACTCGGGGATGTCGTCGCGGACCGCTGCCACGTCGTAGCAGTGGTCGTGGGCGGTGTTGTGGCGCACGATCCCCGTCTCGTCCCCGCCAGCGGCCACGATCGCGTCCAGCGGGAGGCCCACCAGCTCGGGGGCCGGGGCACCGAGAGCCTCGGCGACCCGCCGGTGGTAGTCGGCCCAGGTCATCACCTCGCCCGACACCACGTTGTACGCCTTCCCGATGCAGCTCGCGCGTCCGAGGCAGGAGGCGAACGCCACGCCCGCGTCGTCGATGTGCAGTGCCTGCCAGCGCGTGTGTTCCGCGGTGTCCAGGACGACGATCGGCCGGCCCGCCCGCAGGCGGTCCACGAAGGTCGGGTCGAAGCCGAGCTGGCGGAGCAGCGGGATGCGGCCGTAGGTGTAGGCGGGCCGCATCACGGTGACCGGGAAGCCGGCGCGCTCGGCCGCGGCGAAGAGGACGTCCTCGGCCTCCAGCTTCCCCCGTCCGTACGCGGACACCGGGCGCCGCGGCTCGTCCTCGGGGGTCGGGTGCCGGGACGGGGCCACCCCGTACACGTCCACGGTGGAACAGTGCACGACGTGGTCCACACCGCCGTCGAGGCCGCGTACGAGGGAGGCGGCGTCCTCGGCACCGAAGGAGATCATGTCGACGACGGCCTCGAAGCGCTCCCGACGCAGCATGGCCTCGAACGCCGGCCGGTCCCGACGGTCACCGACGACCCGGCGGAGCTCGCCGGGCAGATCGTCGGTGCGTTGCCCACGGGTGAACACCGATACGTCGTGACCGTCGCGCAGGAGCGCGGCCACGATCCCGAAGCTGATGTTGCCGGTCCCTCCGACCACCAGAACGCGCATCCCCGAAGGATACAGGCGAGCGCCCCGAAGGTTAGGATCCGTGACGAATCCCTCGGACGCCATGCTCGGGCACGATCGGAGGTGCGGGATGAAGATCACCGACGTCGGGATCACCGTGACGAACCCCGGCGGCTGGAACTTCGTGCTGGTGAAGATCACGACCGACGAGGGTCTCCACGGGTGGGGCGATGCGAGCCTGGCCGGACGGGAGCACGCCGTCGTCGAGACCCTCCGCACCTTCTCCCCGCTGCTCCTGGGACGTGATCCGTCACAGATGGAGGACATCTGGCAGTCGCTATACCGCAGCGGCTACTGGAAGGGGGGCTCGACCGCCATGAGTGCCATCGCGGGGATCGACATGGCCCTGTGGGACCTCAAGGGCAAGGTCAGCGGCCTGCCCGTCTACGACCTCCTCGGGGGACGGTCGCGGGCCGGAGCCCTGGCCTACACCCACGCCGGGGGCCGGGATGTCCAGGAGGTGGAGGACGGCGTGCGCGCCGCCTTGGAGCGCGGGTTCAAGGTGGTCCGGGTGCAGATCGGCGTCCCCGGACTGCGCAACACCTACGGCGCCGGCTCCGAGGGAGCATCGCCCGCCCACCTCGGCGGCTGGGATCCCGCATCCCTGCCGCCCCTGCTCGAGACCTTCGAGCCTCAGCCATATCTGCGCGCGGTGCCAGCCCTCTTCGACCATCTGCGCTCGGTGTTCGGCGCGGACGTCGAACTGTGCCATGACACCCATGAGCGGTTGTCACCCATCGAGGCGGCTCGACTCGTCCGCGACCTCGAGCCCTACAAGCCCTTCTTCGTGGAGGATCTCCTCCGTCCGGAGCACGCCGAGAGCTTCCGTCTCATCCGCCAGGCTTCGACCGTCCCGTTGGCCATGGGAGAGCTCTACACCGGCAAATGGGAATGCCTGCCCGTGATCAGCGGGCAGCTCATCGACTACATCCGCTGCGACCTGGCACATACCGGTGGGATCACCGAAGCCCGGAAGATCGCGACCGTCGCCGAGTTGTATGCGGTCCGGACGGCCTGGCACGGTCCCGCCGACATCTCCCCCATCACCCATGCGGCCAACGTCCATCTCGATCTGGCCGTCACGAACTTCGGCGTCCAGGAATGGTCGATGCATGCGGACCCGGTGCGTGAGGTGATCCGTGGAGGCCCGACATGCAGCGACGGATACCTCGACGTGCGATCCGATCCCGGGCTCGGCGTGGACGTCGACGAGACCGCCGCCGGACGATTCCCGTACCGGCCGGTCGCGCTGCCGATGGCCCGCCGGCTGGACGGCAGCATCCACGATTGGTGACGGAAACGGACGGAACCGGATGTACGCCAGCGGGGGTTTGTTTATATTCCTTACACAATACCGCCCGACGCCCGCGCCCGAGGAAGGAGACCCATGCCGACCATCACCGGCGGTGACTTCGAACGTGCCCGGCCGATCTTCCCCGGAACACGCCGCTTCCATCCCATCGTGTCGCTCGCGGCCATCACCCCCGGGGAGCGTCAGCTCGAGCTCGTCCTCGACACCGAAGACGGGCCCCCGGTGCACGGGCGGGTCACCTTCGCCGACGAACGCACCGTCCGGATCCAATGGGCGTTCGGCTCCCCGCCCGGCCCCCGTCGCACCGAGATGCTCGACGGCGACCCGCCGGAGCTGGAGTTGACCGTCGAGGAGTCCTCCGAGCGGGTCGTCGTCCACGCCGGCGGACCTCCGCTGATCCTCGAGCGGCGTCCGTGGCAGGTCCGGTTCGGCGGCTACCGCACCGAGCCCGCGGACGCCTTGTTCTTCGAGTGGGTCCAGCGGCCCGGCGGCTGGGCCGTGCACGACGATCGGATCCAGGCCTACGAGACTCTCGGGCTCCACGCGGGCGAGCGCCTGTACGGCACCGGCGAGCGGTTCCTCGGCCCCGGCGTACGCGGGCGCCGGCTCACCCACTGGATCTGTGAGCCGTACGGCACCAACACCACGGACCGCGTCCACAAGAGCGTGCCGTTCTTCCTGTCCACTCGCGGGTACGGCGTGTTCTTCAACCACACCGAGGAGGCGATCTTCGACCTCGGCGCGCTCTCGAGCGCGTCGGCCACCGTGCTGGTCGACGCTCCCGAGCTGGACCTGTTCGTGATGCTCGGGGACACCGACGGCGGCCACGACCCGAAGGCGATCCTCCGGCGGTACACCGCCCTCACGGGACGGGCAACCGTCCCCCCCGACTGGTCGTTCGGCGTGTGGATGTCGCGGTGCATGTATCCGGACCGGGCCACGGTCGCCGAGGTCATCGCCACCGCCCGGCGACTCGGGATCCCGTGCGACGTCGTCAACCTCGACCCCCTCTGGCTCGCCCATCCCCAGGCCCGCTCCGATCTGTCCTGCGACTTCGTCTGGGACTCCTCCGCCTTCGGTCCTCTGGACGACTTCATCGACTGGATCCACGGTGAGGACGTTCGCCTGTGCCTGTGGGTCAACCCGCACGTCTCCGATGGGATGGACGCCTTCGTCGCGTCGAACCTCGTCGAGGGCGGACGCGTCCGCGATCCGGCCTTCCCCACCCGGGGCTTCGTCGATCTCACCGGCGCCGGCGCCGACTGGTGGCGGGCAGAGATCCGCCGGCTGACCGAGGCGGGTGTGGACGCCTTCAAGCTCGACTTCGCCGAGGCCCTGCCGGCGAACGCCGCGATGGCCGACGGACGGACGGGGGCCGAGGTCCACAACGTCTATCCGCTGCTGGCGTCGATCGCGGCCGCCGATGCGGGGATACCTCTGGCCTTCACGCGGGCCGGGACGGCGGGCAGCCAGCGCTTCCCGCTGCACTGGGCCGGCGACTCGCAGTCGACGTGGGCCGGGATGGCCGGCGCGCTGCGCGGCGGCCTCGCGGCTGCGTGGAGCGGCTTCGCCCACTGGACGTCGGACATCGGCGGGTTCTACGCCACCGACCCGCACGCCCCCGGGGAGCCGGGCGAGCGGATCCGCCAGCCCGATCCCGAGCTGTTCGTCCGGTGGATGCAGTTCGGGATGCTGTGCAGCCACACCCGGTTCCACGGGGTCGGCCCCCGCGAGCCGTGGGCCTTCGGCGACGAGGCCGTGGACGTCGCCCGCCGGTTCGGTGAGCTTCGCACCCGCCTGCGCCCCTACCTGATCGAATGCGCCCGGGAGGCGTCTGAAACCGGCTGCCCCGTGATGCGGCCGCTGGCCCTCGAGTTCCCCGAAGACGCCGGGGTCCGCGACGTCGACACCCAGTTCATGCTCGGCCCGGCGCTGCTCGTCTGCCCCGTGCTCGAACCCGGCGGCTCCGTCGAGATCTCCATCCCCCCGGGGGCCTGGACCGACCACTTCACGTCGCAGCGTTTCGAGGGCCCGGGGACCGCGCGTCTCCAAGTTCCGCTCGACCGGCTGCCGCTGCTGGTCCGGGACGGGTACGACGTGGGCCTATGATGCCTGGAAGCGATCAACCGGCCACTACCTAGGAGGGCCAGCCATGATCCCCGACGCCGCATTCGGACGCACCGGACACCGCAGCACCCGCACCATCTTCGGTGCCGCCGCCCTCGCCGGCGTCGATCAGGCGGCCGCCGACCGCGTCCTCGAGATGCTCGTTTCCTCCGGGGTCAACCACATCGACACGGCGGCGAGCTACGGCGCCGCCGAGGATCGGATCGGACCGTGGATGCGCACGCACCGCGACCGGTTCTTCCTGGCAACCAAGACCGGTGAGCGCACCTACGCGGCCGCGCGCGACGAGATCCGCAGGTCGCTCGAGCGGTTGCAGGTCGACCGGGTCGATCTCATCCAGCTCCACAATCTCGTCGACCCCGCCGAATGGGAGACCGCCCTCGGCGAGGGCGGCGCGCTGCGGGCCGCGGTGGAGGCCCGCGACGAGGGACTGGTCCGCTTCATCGGGGTCACCGGGCATGGAACGACGGTCGCCGCCATGCACCGGCGCAGCCTGGAGCGATTCCCCTTCGACGCCGTCCTGTTCCCGTACAACCACCCGATGATGCAGAACCCGTCCTACGCCGCCGACGTCGACAGCCTCCTCGGCCTGTGCGCCGAGCGCGGCGTCGCCGTCCAGACCATCAAGTCGATCGCCCGGGGGGCCTGGGGGACGGATGCGCCGTTCGCCACCACCTGGTACGAGCCGCTGTCCGAGCAGGCGGACATCGACGCGGCCGTCCACTGGGTCCTCGGACGGCCGGAGGCGTTCCTGAACACCGTCGGTGACGTCTCCCTGCTGCCGAAGGTGCTGGACGCCGCATCCCGCTTCACGGAGGCACCCTCCGAGGAGCGGATGCGCGACCTGGCGCTCGCCCCGCTGTTCACCTCGTAGCGCCTCAGCGGAACAGGCGGCGGTCTGCGCCGTAGCGGTACGGGGGCTCGTCGGCGTCCACCGGGGGACGGATGACCGTCTCGCCGTCGTCCTCGATGAGCGGGCGGTTGTAGAAGTACGCCGGTTCCAATGCCGCCTGCTGCACCTCCGTCAACTCCTGCACCCATTCCGGATACGTCGCCTCGTGGAACCCGGGCCCGTACTGCACCCACTTCGGCGCGTACCGGTACAGTGCGGCGCGTCGCTCGTGGTCCGCCGTCCACGGCAACGTTCCGTGGGTGAGCGCCTCGGTGAAGATCAACAGGTCGCCGGCGCGGACGGACGGATTGCGGATGACGTGCGTGTCCCGCTCCATCCGGTCGATCTCCAGCGGACGCAGGAAGTTCGTCTTGTGGCTCCCGGGGATGCAGCCGAAACCGCCCTGGCCCTCCAGCTGATCGGTCAACGCGTACTGGAACACCATGAGCCCGTTGCGGATCTCGCCGTTGCGGTACACGTAGTAGGCGCCCCCCTGCCAGTGCGGATCCCCCAGGTGGAAACCGAGCCCCTCGGTGCCCTTGACCGAATGGAAGATCGTCGGCATGTGATCCATGTGCCATCCACGCCCCAGGAATCCGTTCAGGTACCCGACGAGCTTCGGGTGGACGATGAGGTCGCGGAAGGGCTCGCACCACGGACGATCCCAGAGGAGCATCCCACCGAGCTTCCCCCGTCGATGCTCTCCCTCCAGCGCCTTGGCCTCGGCGAGATACGATTCGTCCTCGACTCGCGTGTCTAGGTTCGCGTCGATGGCCTCGTTGAGCCGGCGGACCTCGTCGCCCGTCAGGAAGTTCTCCACCACGAGGTATCCCTGGAGATCGAACAGGTACTTCTCCCGGTCTGTCAGCACCGGTGCCTGCACGTCGGCTTCCATCACCATGCCGCTTCCCTCCTAGGCGAGTCGTAGGCGCACGTCGGTTCCTTCGGCTTCGTCGATGCGCACACCCGCCGGTGTGGCGGTGGTGTACCGGCGGCTTCGAGCAGATGCCACATCGACGGCCTCACCACGCACGCGGATCGTCGTTCCGTCGAAGAGCGTCCGTTCGGCCTCCCCGGGAACGGCCCGCACCTCGAGCGCGAACCCGCCCTCCGCGTATCGGGGATCGTTCAGGTCGAGCGGGACGTCCGCCAGCATCGCCACAACCCCGTCCGCGCGCTGCAGAGCCGGCCACCGCTCGGGCGGCGCCTCGACCTCGATCCAGCCCGGTCCCTCGTAGCGGGCATCTGTCCAGATGTCGAGCCATCCGCCGGGCGGCAGCCACATGCGCCTGGTGCGCGCTCCCTTCTCGAGAACCGGAGCGCACAGCAGGTCGGGCCCCAGCAGGTACTCGTCTGGCAGCGTCCACGCCTCGGGGTGGTCGGGCGCGTCGAGCATCAGTCCGCGCATGATGGGCACGCCGGTGGCCGATGCCTCGTGCGCGCAGGTGTACAGGTACGGGAAGAGCGCCAGGTGCCATGCTGCGCAGCGCCGCCAGCAGTCGATCGTGTCCTCGTCGGTCCAGACGTCGACCGGCGTCTCGTCGTAGAAGCCGAGGTGCTCCCGCATCACCGGGCTCATCGCACCGAGCTGGCAGAACCGCATCCACAGCTCGCGGTCCTGCGTCCCGCCGCCGAGGGGATGCTGGTCGCTCAGACCGACGACGGCGGCGATGTCCGGCCCCCAGGCCGCCACCCCCATGAGCCCCAGCGAGATCCCCGAGGGCGGCAGGGCGCCGATCCCCGCCTCGCGGCTCCAGTCGCGGGTCTGGTCCCCGGGCCAGAACACGGGGGCGTGGGCCTGCGCACCGAGGTAGCCGGGGCGGGCGAAGAACAACGCGTCGGGTTTGGTGCGCCGGATCTCCGCGAGGGCGGCACGGTGGTACTGGATCGGATACCGGTTGTGCGATTCCGCCTCCGTGCTGCCGTCGTGCAGGCGCACGCCGGGCGGGACGCCGTCGCCGAAGTCCTGCATCCAGCCGTCGAACCCCTCCTCGAGCAGGATCCTGCGCAGGAGCCCCTGCCACCACGCGACGGCGTCGGGGTTGGTGAAGTCCACGACGGCGGCACCGTCTTCCAGGCTGTGGACCCCGGTCGCCTCCGCCATCCCGTAGGCGTCGCCCTCGAAGGGGTGCAGCGAGGTGGCATAGGCAGGGCCGCCGGAAGCCTCGGGCACGGCGAAGCCGCGCGCGACGGCTTCGTCGTGAGCTGGGGTGCCCCGGTACAGATAGGGGTTCACGTAGCTCAGGACGCGGAACCCGAGGTCGTGGAGCGCCTCCACCGTCGCCGCGATGTCCGGATACTCGCCGAGCGGATAGCTGCCCGCGGCCGGGAATCCGGAGTTGGTCTCCGGCTGGTAGTGGGCATCGAGCCAGATGGCGCTCGCCGGGACGCTCTCGCTGCGCATCCGTCCGGCCTCCGCGCGGACGAGGTCGTCGCCACCGCGTATCGCCTTCCACACACCGTAGGCCCAGGGTGGCGCCAGCGGCGGACGCCCCGTGAGCTCGGTCAGGACCCGGACGGCCCGGATCGGGGGGCCGTCGATGACCACGACGTTGATCTCCTCGCCGGGGACGCGGAGCACGACCTCGTCCGGACGGCGCACGGCGAACTCCATCCGGTACCGGCGGCTGGTCTCGATGAAGGCGGCGTAGCCACTCGAGGCGTAGAAGTACGGACCGACCTTGTAGCCACCGTCGAGGCCGTGGAAGGCGAGTCCGGCGTTGAGCGACTGGCCGACCCAGCCGTCGAGCACACGCCCGCGCTTGTCGAGCTGGGTGAACTGCTCACCACCGCCCACGAAGTGCTCCTGAAGCCCGCAGGGAAGCACGATCTCGACCGCCCAGGCGCCGGGAGCGCTGGCCGAGAGGCGATGGATGCCGTCGGCGACCGGCGTGGCGCGCATGTCGACCGGGACGCGCGCAGCGGTGGTGTCCACCCGTTGCGCCCGAGCGCGGCCGACCATGCCCTCCACCGGGCCATTCCCCGCATCGCCCCGCCCTCCGGATCCCGCCACGTCGGCTCCATCCCTCGGTCCCGCGCCTCTACAGTTTGTTTACAATCCTTACGGAACAGGAGTCAACGCGTTGGGTGCGAACCCGATCGGAGGGAAGCTATGGAGTATCGTCAGCTCGGCCGGACGGGTACACGTGTTTCGACACTGTGCCTCGGTGCCATGAACTTCAACGACGCCAACGCCGACGAGGGCGTCGCGACGATCGACGCGGCCCTCGACGCGGGGATCAACTTCATCGACACGGCGAACGTGTATTCGCGGGGACAGTCGGAGGCCGTCGTCGGACGGGCGCTGGAGGGCAAGCGGGACGGCGTCGTGGTGGCCACGAAGGTGCACGGACGGATGACCGACGAGGGCCAGAACGACTACGGCAACAGCCGGCGGCACATCAAGCTCCAGTGCGAGGCGAGCCTCAAGCGGCTGCGCACCGACTACATCGACCTCTACCAGCTCCACCGCCCCGACCCCAGCACGCCGGTCGAGGAGTCGCTTCAGGCGCTCGATGACCTCGTCCGCGAGGGCAAGGTCCACTACGTGGGGTTCTCGACGTTCCTCCCCGCGTGGCAGACCATGGAGGCGCTGGCGATCGCGGAGCGCCATCACCTGGCCTCGGCCCCCGTCTGCGAGCAGCCTCCCTACAACCTGCTCGAGCGCAGGATCGAAGGCGACCTGGTCCCGCTCGCCAAGAAGCACGGTCTGGCGCTCATCCCCTGGAGTCCGCTCGCCTGGGGGATCCTCACCGGCAAGTACTCCGGCGGAGTCCCGGAGGGTTCACGCTTGTCGCGGGGGGACCGGACGTCGAGCGAGGAGTTCAAATCCGCCGTGGCCAAGGCCGATGCGCTCTCGAAGCTCGCCGCGGGCGCCGGCCTGAGCCTGATCGCGCTCTCGCTGGCCTGGCTCAACCACATGGAGGCGGTGACGTCGCCGATCATCGGACCGAAGGATCGCGCCCAGCTCGCCGACAACCTGGCCGCAGCCGACGTGAAGCTCGACGACGACCTCCTGGCCCGCATCGACGAGATCGTCCCGCCGCAGAGCGTCACGTTCCCGCTGTACTGACCGGCTCGTCGATGAGAAAGGCCAGACGCCATCAGTGACCGCCTCCGGCCGCTGGGCCATCTGTCCTGGCCCGCTCCCCTGGCCGATGGCCACCTCGCCATCGACGCGTGGCGGTCCGCCCGTCTGGTGGACGGCGAGATCCGGCTCGAGACCGGTCGTGGAGCCCGGCTGCTCGCCCGATGCACGCTGCCCGTCCCCGGTGTGCTCCGGGTACGCATCGGGGAGGCCCTGGGGCCCCCGGCCCCCTCTCCGATGCTCGTCGACTTCGACGAGCATCCGGCCGGCCTCGCCACCGACGAACACGGATCGATCAGCGTCACCGGATCGGGGGTGGAGGCGGCGTGGTCGGCGGACGCAGCGTTCACCTTCGGTCCGTACCGGCGGGCCTCCGCGGTGCGATGGCCCCACGACCCGGCTCCCGATCTCGGTCCGCTGGCCGGACGGATCCTCGGGCCCGATGGGCCCGCCGGGTTCCTCGAAGCCGTCCATCTCGCGCCGGACGCAGCCGTCTACGGAGGGGGCGAGAGCTTCCAGGGCCCCGATCTGCGGGGACGTACCCGGCGGCTCTTCAACATGGATCCGATCCTCGCCTCGGGCTTCGATGCCTCCTACCTGAACGTCCCCTTCTTCTGGTCCGATGCGGGCTGGGGACTGCTCGTGCACTCGGGCGCACCCGTCCGCGCCGACATCGCCGCAACCTATTCCGAGGCCGCCGCGGTGGCTGTGGAGGGCCCCGAACTCGACCTGTTCATGTTCGCCGGCGATGCGCCGGCGATCCTGTCCGGCTATCACCAGGTCACCGGACTGCCCGGTGCCTTCCCCTCGTGGGCGCTCGGCACATGGACGAGCCGCTGCTCGTACCTGAACGCGGAGGAGATCGACAGCGTCCTCGACGGCTACGAGCAGGCGGACTGTCCCGTGGACGTCGTCCACGTGGACGCCTGGGCGGAAGGGGTGCTCATGCGCGAGGGAACCTGCGATTGGGTGCCGGACCGGGCGCGGTTCCCCGAAGGATGGGCGCGGAGACTCGCCGAGCGCGGGGTCCGCGTGAGCCTGTGGCACAACCCTCATCTGTTCTCCGGACGGCAGTACGCCGAAGAGGCACGAGAGCGGGGATTCACCTTCACGCTCGACAGCGGCTCGGTGATGGTCGACTTCACGGATCCGGATGCCGTGGCGTGGTGGAAGAAGCGCGTCCAACAGACCCTGCGGTCGGAGGGCAACGCCGCCTTCAAGCCGGACTTCGGCGAGGAGGTTCCACTCGACGCCCGCACCGCCGACGGCCGCACCGGTCGCGCGATCCGCAACGAGTACGCCGTCCGCTACCAGCAGGCGACGCACGAAGCGATGCGTGAGGCTCTCGGCACCGACGAGATCGCCCTGTTCTGCCGGTCGGGGACCGCCGGCGCCCACCGCTACCCGTGCCACTGGGTCGGGGACACACCTTCGACCTGGGACGGCCTCGTCACCGCGCTGCGCGCGTGCCTGTCCCTGTCCCTGTCGGGTTTCGGCTTCGTCGCCCACGACGTGGGTGGATTCTGGACCCCCGCGTCCTTCGGGCCGATGCTCCGCTCGTTCGACACGATGGATCCCTCCCACCACATCGTCGACGTCGAACCCGAGCTCTACGCGCGCTGGACGCAGTGGGGAGCGCTGTCCCCGGTCATGCGGTTCCACGGCACCGGACGGCGCGAGCCGACCGTCTACCCCGAGCCCGCGCGATCGGTGGCCATCGCCGCATGCCGGCTCCGCAGGTCCCTGCGGCCCTACCTGGAGCAGGCCGCGCGAGGTACGGCAACGCAGGGCACGCCGATGATGCGTCCGATGGCGCTGGCCTATCCCGGCGACCGGACGGCCCGCGGCGCCGACCTCCAGTACCTGCTGGGACCGGACATCCTGGTCGCCCCCATCCTCGAACCCGGCGGCCATCGCAGCTTCTGGGCTCCGCCCGGACGCTGGGAAGGACTGATGGGGCTGGACCCCGTCGAGGGACCGGCGTGGGTCCGGGTGGCATGCGGGCTGGACGAGTTCCCCGCCTTCGTCCGCGCGGACTAGAGGCGGAGACCCGCTCAGTGCACCTGCCGGTCCTGGCTCTCCCAGTACGGAGCCCGGAGCTTGAACTTCTGCAGCTTGCCCGTGGCCGTGCGGGGCAGCTCGTCTCGCAGCTCCACCCCCGTCGGGCACTTGAAGTGGGCCAGACGCTCCCGGCAGAAGTCGATCAGCTCGCGCTCGCCGGCCTCTGCCTTGTCCTTCAGGACCACGAGGGCCCGCACCGTTTCTCCCCACTTCTCGTCCGGGACGCCGATGACGGCGACCTCGGCCACCGCCGGATGCTGGTACAGGCAGTCCTCGACCTCGATGGACGACACGTTCTCGCCCCCGGAGATGATGACGTCCTTCTTGCGGTCGGCGATCGTCACGAACGGCCCGTCGAGGTAGCCGCCGTCCCCGGTGTGGAACCAGCCGTCGGTGAGGACCGCGGCGGTCTGGTCGGGCTGCTCCCAGTACCCGGCGAACACGTTGTTGGAGCGGGCCAGCACCTCGCCCTCGTCGTCGGTGCGCACCTCGACGCCGATCGCCGGCGCGCCCGCACGTGACAGCCGCTGCGCACGTTCGGCGGGGTCGAGCCGGTCCCACTCGGCCGGTGCCCGGTTCACGGTGAGCAGCGGGGAGGTCTCGGTCAGACCGTAGATCTGGATGAACTCCCAGCCCAGCTCGTCCTCGAAGCGCTCGATCACCTTCGACGGCGGCGGTGCCCCGGCCACCACCATGCGGACGCGGTCGCGTCCCGGGACGGTCTCGCCGCGCTCCCGCCGCGCCCCAGCCGCGTCGAGGACCATCGCCACCACCGCGGGGGCCCCGCAGAGCAGCGTCACGCCGTGCTCGTCCACCCGGCGGAGGATGTCCTCGCCGTCCACCTTGCGCAGGACGACCTGCTTGGCCCCCATCCCGGCCAGGGCGTAGGGCATCCCCCATCCGTTGCAGTGGAACATGGGCAGGGTGTGCAGGTAGACGTCACGGTCCGATACCCCTGTGTGCCAGCCGAAGGTGGTGGCGTTCAGCCACAGCCCCCGGTGCACGAGCTGCACACCCTTCGGGCGCGCTGTGGTCCCCGAGGTGTAGTTGATGCTCGCCGTCGCGTCCTCGTCCTGCTCGACGGTGGACGGCTCCTCGTCGGTGGGAGCGAACAACTCCGCGTCCTGGACCCCGTCGAGCAGGACACGGTGCTTCGCGCCCACACCGGCGAGCTGATCGTCCATCTCGGGGTCGACGAGCAGCACCGTGGCGCCCGAATGCTCGACGATATACGCGACCTCTTCGGCGTTGAGCCGGAAGTTCACGGGCACGAGGATCCGCCCGTAGCCGCTCACGCCGAAGAAGGCGGTCAGGAAGCGCGCGGAGTTCGGCGACACGATCGCCACCCGCTCGCCGGGACCCACCCCCATCTGTTCCAGCGCCAGTGCCATCCCGCGGGCACGTGCGGCCACATCACCATAGGTGAGGGCCCCAAGGGACCCGGGGCCTCCCGGCTCGTCCACCACGGCGACCCGGTCTCCGTACACCGTCGCGCCCCGGCGGAGGAAATCTGCGACGTTCAGTGGCACCCGCATCGCGCACCTCCCTGAGAGTTCTGGATCCCAACCTACCGTCCCTGGAGCACAGCCCTCATCTGCGGCGCTCCTCCACATCCTGCGGGATACGGTCCAGTCTCGCATCGGGCTCCCGCGCCACCGGAACCGTCGTTCCGGCGCGCTGGAACAGCGGGATCTGATCGAGGGGGGCCGGGACCTCGGCCCAGGACGGTCCCTGGAAGCGTGCCCCATCCCACCAGTCCTCCCATTCGCCGGGCGGGAACCACACCCGCCGGGAGCGTGCACCCTTCTCGTGGACGGGTGCGACGAGGAGGGCATCGCCCAGCAGGTACTGGTCGTCGACCGTCCAGGCCTCCGCATGGCCCGGATGCTCCAGAAGCATCGCGCGAACGATCGGCACCCCGGTCCGCGAGGCCTCCTCGGCCAGCCGGTAGAAGTAGGGCACGAGGCGCAGGTGCAGCTCCGCGTACCTCCGGAAGGTGTCACGGGTGCGGTCGCTGTGCCACAGATCGACGGGGTTGGAGGCGGCGTACTTGAAGCCCAGGTGGTCACGCATGATCGGGTTGAGGGCACCGTACTGGCACCAGCGCAGCCACAGCTCCTCGTCGAGACCGCCGGCTGCGCCGTCGGCTCCGTCGATGATGCCGCTGATATCCGGCCCCCATGCCGCCACTCCGGTCAGTCCGACCGAGGGCCCGGCGGGCAGCACGCTACGCAGCCCGCGGTCCGCCGACCACTCGCAGCGCTGGTCACCCGGCCACATCGCGTTGACGAGCGCCGCCGTTCCCAACGCGCCCGACCGGGCGAAGACCGTGATCGCCTCTCGGCGGCTCCAGACGTCGCGGGCCAGCCGGTGGTAGAGGTACGGGTACCGGTTGCGTGTCTGGGATCCGGTCGTCCCGTCGGCGAGGACGGCGTCGTCGGGAAGGTGCTCGCCCATGTCCTGCATCCAGCCGTCCCAACCCTGGTCGAGGGTCGCAGCGAGCAGGCCCGCATACCACGCGGACGCCTCGGGGTCGGTGAGATCCACGTAGGCGGCCTCACCTTGCTCATCGATGCGTCCGGGGTTGGTGAAGGGATTGAAGTACCCGATCCGGTAGGGCTCGCCGTCCGATCGCTTGACCAGCCATCCGCGTGACGCGGCCTCCACGAAGGGTCGCGACTCAGCGTAGATGGCCGGCTGCACGTACCCGAGCGCCCGGTACCCACGGTCGTGCAATCCGTCGGTGAGCGCGGACAGGTCCGGATAGTCGCCGGACGGGTAGGTTCCCGCGATCCCGCATCCGCTGTTGGTCTCCTCGTCGTAGTGGTCGTAGACCCAGCACGCGGTGACCGGGATCTTCTCGGCCCGCAGCCGGTCCGCGTGCCTGAGGACGGCGTCGGTTCCACTCAGGGTCGTCTTCCACACTCCGAACGCCCAGGGCGGAGCCAGGGGAGGCCGCCCGGTGATCCCGGTGAGGATCTCGAGCATGCGCTTGGGGGCGCCGCGGACGAGATGCACGTCCGCCGCGGGGACCGTCACGCTCCATGCCGCGGGGTCGCCGGCACCCAGATCCCACTCGGCGTATGCGTACGACTCGATGAGCACGCCGTACCCACGGGAGCTCAGCATCATCGGAACGTAGTAGTAGGTGTCGTCGGGGCGGGCCGCGAAGATGTCGTAGATCTTGCCCTGGTAGCGCTGTCCCCGTTGATCCAATCGCATGAAGCGCTCACCGAGTCCGACGAGGTGCTCATCGCCGGCGAGCGGGAACCGCAGCGTCACCGGCCCGGAACCACGGAACCGCAGACGGGCCCGCTCGGCTTCCTCCGTCGCGTCTACATGTGCCGAAACGTCGACGCGGATCGCACCACCGTCGAGATCGAATGTGAAGGACGACACGATATCCCCTTGCGCCTGACGGTTTAGTGAGGAATCCTAACTGAATGAGGTGTTGACCGTCACGGAGTGGGAGAAGACGATGAGCCAGATGGACAACGGCCGGCTGGACGACGCGGAGATCCGGCGTTTCTCAGAGCAGGGGTTCCTCCTGCTCCGCCAGGCGCTCCCGCCGGCGGCCTTCGAACCCATCAAGGAGGTCATCGAGCACGCCGTCGACCACAAGGCGCATGAATGGCTCGCCGAAGGGAAGATCACCGGCCTGCACGAGGACCTTCCCTTCGAGAAGCGCTATGCGGCCCTGCGGGCCGAGTACCCGGCCACCGCGCCCATCACCTGGAAGCGCCTGGTCGCCAGCCGGGCCCTCTACGATCTGTGGCAGCGTCCGGAGCTGCTGGGCGCCCTCCGCAGCCTCCTCGGCGACGAGATCTACGCCCACGGTGTCTGGAACACGCGTCCCCGGGAGCCGCAGCAGCCGGTCCAGTCCATCGACTGGCACCAGGACGCCCACTACTACCCCGACTTCGATCCCGCGGACGGACGCCTGGTGACCGCGTGGATGCCGCTGGTTCCCGTCGACGCGCACTCCGGCTGCCTGCAGGTGGCACCCGGTTCGCACAAGCTCGGCTTCATCCCCCCCGTGCGCGTCGAGCGGAACAACCTCATCGGTGTCGATCCGGCGGTTCTCGAGGACCGGGAGACGTTCACCGCCGTCATGGAGCCCGGCGACGTGCTCCTGTTCGACGCGCTGATGCTGCACCGGGCGTTGGACAACGTGTCCGACTACGTGCGCTGGAGCGTCGACATCCGCTACGGACAGGCCACCGAGGCCATCGTGGCCAAGGGTTCGCGGGGCTACCTGTGCGCGAGCGCGAGCCGCGACGTCGACGGCTTCGAGGACTGGATCGCGAAGTACGACAAGCCCGAGCTCGAGGTATCCGACGAGGCCGCTCGCGTCACGGGCTGGGATCGCGAGCAGATCGAGTCCTTCTGAGGCACTGCGGGGAAGGCCGCCATGGATCAGGCTCCGGCCGTGGCATGCGCGCCTCCGTCGACCATCAGCGTGGTCGCGGTGATGTACGAGGCGTCGCCGGAGGCCAGGAACGTGATGGCCGAGGCCATCTCGTCGGGATCCGCCGGACGCCCGAGGAGCCCCACCTTCGTGGCGCGCAGGCCATCGACCGAACCACCCGCCGCCTCGGTGCGGCGGGTGTGGTAGTCGGTCACCGTGAATCCGGGGCACACGGCGTTCACGCGTATGCCCCTGGATGCCCATTCGACCGCGAGCGACCTCGTCAGGCTGAGCACGCCGGCCTTGGCGGCGTCGTAGATCGGCATCGACGCCCGTCCCACCACGGCCATCTGCGAGGAGACGAGCACCATCGCGCCCCCACCCGTCATCGCGCGTGCGGCGGCCCGGCACGAGTACGCCACCCCGCGCAGGTTGACACCGAGGACGTGGTCCCAGTCGGCCTCCGAGGCGTCGAGGATCGAGCCCGAGGCCCGAACCCCGGCGTTGGCCACGAGGACGTCGAGACGGCCCCACCGCGCGATCGCCTCCCCGACGGCACGGTCGCAGTCCTCGGCGCGGGACACGTCCCCGGGCACGGCCAGGCAATCCACCGAGCGGCCTTCGAGCGCCGCCGCACCCGTCGTGAGGTCCTCGGCGGATCGATCCAGAAGCACGACCCGGGCCCCCTCACCTCCGAGGCGGGCTGCCGTCGCCCATCCGATCCCCGCCGCACCACCTGTGACCAGCGCCACCTGCTCTGCGAACCGCATCCCGCGCATCCTTCCCGAGAGTTCCGGAGGGTCTGTCTACCGTTCAGCTGGCGTGCCGGTGATCAGCGCTTCGCGGCACCGCTGAGCGACGCTTCCCGGTACGGGGAGATGTCCATCCCCGGGTACCGGGCGGCGACCACGTCGAGCATCTCCTCGTTCCAGTACTCATGCCCGGGTGGCGGGAAGCCCAGAACCTCACGCTGGCGCGGCGTCGCCTGCTCGATGAAGGACTTCATCTCCGCGTCGTCCCCGTGCCGGGGCCAGGCCCGCCAGCCCATCCACTGATGTGCCGCTGCCCGGTACACGATGTGGTGGCTGAACCGGGCCCCCTCCTTGGCGAGGAACTGCGAGCCGCGATGCCACGTCCGCATGCTGTAGAGGATGGCGGTGCCGGCCTTCACGGTCACCGGACGCTCGTGTTCGTAGACCTCGGGGTAGTCCTCCCGGGAGATGGCGTTGGGCACCAGCGGGAGGTGGGACGTGTGCTGCTGGGAGACGATGTAGGTGGGGCCGAGATCCTCGCTGACATCGGTGTAGTAGATCATGGTGGGCACCTGCCGGAAGTGGCCGTCGTCCCGCGGCGCGACGAGGGAGTTGTTGCCGTAGTCGAGGTGCAGGGGCTGCTCGAAGTTGGTCCCTCCCGGGTACTTGCCCCACACGATCGACTGCGTGAGCGCGATCTCCTCGGTCCCGAGGGCCCGCTCGACGTACGCCATGATCTCCGGATGTGTGGCGACGTTGTTCAACGTGTCGCCGGCGTAGGGGAACTCTGCCCACTGTTGCAGGCTCGTGTAGCGGTACGGGGCTGCGGACCGCTCCTCCCACGTCGGGAAGTACCGGGCGAGATTCTCGCGCGCAGCCGCGACCTCGTCGGAGGTCAGGAAGTCCTCCACGATCACGTACCCATCACGCTGCCAGCGATCGAACTGCTCATCGGTGATCCGCATCGCGTTTCTCCCTTTCCGTCCGCCACGATCCCCAACCCGACGCTTCAGCAACGATGATAGTCATCCATCCTCACGAAGGTCGGTGCGTCGCGATAGCATCGAGGGATCCCGATGCTTGCAGGGGGAGTCATGCGCATACGGACGGTGGCCGGAGGGCTCGCGCTCGGCGTGATCCTGATGGCCTGCGGCAACGACGCGCCGGAGGTCACGGACCCTGCGGCGGTCGACACCACCCCGGCGCCGGCGACCCCCGAAGCGACGCCGATCCCAACTCAGGAACCGGCAGCCGAGCCGGTCCAGCCGACGCCGCGGACACAGACCGTCGACTTCACGCCGTGTCCACCCGTCCACGCGCAGAAACCCGCGCCATCCGGCATCCAGGTGACCCTCGAGATCCCGAAGACTGTCTTCGCGGCCGATGAACGGGTCCCCTTCGTCCTCCGGCTCCGGCACACGGGCTCCCAGCCGGTGCAGCGGAGCTGGGGAGATGACGAGCCCGACTGGGACGTCTGGGTCACCTGGGAGGGCGACGCGATCTGGCGGGACAGTCACGGCGCGGATCTCCGCGGCGCCGAAGGCTCCGTCACCTACCAGCCGGGCGAGGAACGGACGCAGGAAACGGTGTGGCCCACGGCGGTGTGCGGCGAGAACGAACAGAAAGGCGCCCTCCACCCGCAGGGGGCCTACGCGGCCCGCGGCTACTTCTCCGACCGCGACGGCGGCTGGTACTCGAACGAGGTGACCTTCGAGATCCGCTGAGAACAGCCCGACCAGCAGAACGAGCTTGCTCGCTGGCTCTACTCGCAGAGAGGGTTCGTCGAGATGATCGACGCAGAACACAGACCACGTTCCCGAACCCCAACGCCGGAGGGCCACCCCTCTTTCAGGCCCACGTCGACTTCGGGCGCTCCGCCACTCTTCTCTGGTGACTGCGATCGCTGACATGCTGATGCTCAGGCCTGCACGGGTAGTCATCTTCGACCTCGGCGGTGTCCTCATCGACTGGGATCCTCGATACCTGTACCGAAAGCTGTTCGCGGAGGAAGAAGAAATGCAGTGGTTCCTCACCAACATCTGCACGCCGGAGTGGAATGCCTGCCAGGACCGTGGGCGCCTCTTCATGGAAGGCGTCACGGCCCTCGCCCGCGAATATCCGCAGTACGCGGATCTCATCGCTGCCTATCATCTGCGCTGGGAAGAGATGCTCGGTGGTGTCATCGCGGGTACCCAGGAACTCTTGCTCGAACTGCGCTCTCGCGGGACGCCCGTGTATGCGTTGAGCAACTGGTCGACGGAGACCTTCCCGCTGGCCAAGCGCCGGTACGATTGCCTGCGATGGTTTGATGGCATCCTGTTGTCGGGTGAAGTCCGCCACGTAAAGCCTGAGCGGCGCATATTCGACATCTGCTGTGAACGCTTCGGCTTGAGCCCCGACGATAGCCTGTTCGTGGACGACTCGGAGATCAACGTCGAAGCCGCGCGGGAACTCGGCTTCCACAGCGTACGATTCGAGTCAGCCGTGTCGCTCCGGAAGACTCTTGTGGACCATGGGCTGCTTCCGAGCGGAGACGATGGACAATGACCTCTACATCAAGATCGCTCACCATGCGGTGAGGCCCCCGTCCACGGTGACGATCGCGCCGTGCATGAAGGACGCCGCGTCGGAGGCCAGGAACGCCACCACCTCGGCGACCTCCCGGGGCGACCCCAGCCGACCGACCGGATCTTCAGGTGGGCCTGGGACTCTGAGATGAGAGGGAGGAAACCACGATCAACGGTCTCCTCTAAGCCGATGCGATCGGTGATGAGGGATCCCACATCCGGTGTTGCTGATCGACCGCGGCAAGGTCAGATGTGCGACAGCGACGCCCGGACCGTCTTTTCCCCCAGCAGCAGAGCGAGCATGTCCCGGACGTCCTCCCGGCCCCACCAACGGACAGCGCGCATGTGATCCCTCCCGGTCGGTCCGTCAGGAGTCCTCCCTTATCCAGCCTACGCGCGCGTCCGGAACTGCAAAACCTCCGCCCCCGACGCTGGTCGGGCCCTCACGTGTATGACACACTTGCCATGATGAGTGAAGCACCTGAACGAACCTGCTGTGCCCCCTCCCGTGCAGCCCCTCCACCTGCAGCCGGCAAGCCCGCCGTCAGGAAGCGCGCCCGGGGCCGCCGGACGGGGAACATGGTCGAGATCGACGGCGGGACGTTCCTCATGGGTACCGACCACGCGGCGGCGGTACCGGGAGACGGGGAGGGACCCGTCCGCGAGGTGCAGATCGATCCCTTTCTGCTGGACGCCACGACCGTCACCAACCGGGACTTCGCCGTCTTCGTGAAGGAAACCGCCTACGTCACGAGCGCCGAACGCTTCAGCTGGTCGTTCGTCTTCTTTCAGCTCCTACCGCGTGCGGCCGCTGCACGGGTCACCGAGCACGCCACCGCCACACCCTGGTGGTGGAAGGTCGAGGGGGCGTACTGGAAAGAGCCCGAGGGTCCGGGATCCGATATCTCGTCCCGCCAGAACCATCCCGTCGTACACGTCGCGTGGGAAGACGCAGAGGCCTACGCGACCTGGGCGGGGAAGCGGCTTCCGACGGAGGCCGAATGGGAGTTCGCGGCCCGGGGAGGACTCGCCCAGAAGCTGTATCCGTGGGGCGACGACCTGCGTCCCGGTGGGGCATGGCGCTGCAACATCTGGCAGGGTACCTTTCCCGAGCACAACACCCTCGAGGACGGCCATCTGGGGACGGCGCCGGTGAAGACCTACAAACCGAACACCTACGGCCTCTACAACATGGTGGGCAACGTCTGGGAGTGGATCGCCGACTGGTTCAGTCCCGACTGGCATCTCGACGCACCGGGCCGGAACCCGCTCGGCCCCCCGACGGGCACCGACCGCGTCATGCGCGGCGGATCCTTCCTGTGTCACGACTCCTATTGCACCCGTTACCGCGTCGCCGCCCGACACCGGTCGACGCCCGACAGCTCGTCCAGCAACGTCGGCTTCCGCTGCGCCACCGACCGCTGAGACGCTCGCCCGCGACGATCCACGGATGTGACCATGCGTACCAGAAGGCTGGGTCGCGACGGACCTGAGCTCACAGTGATGCGGTCTCGGCACCTGGGCCTTGGGCGGCCCCGGGGTGGACCGGATCCTGGGGATCCCAGGACGATGACCCGACGTGGATCCAGCAGGTGCTGATCGACCTCCGGGACGAAGGCAAAACCCGGCACATCGGCGTCTCGAACCTCGACGTGGACCTCAGCAAGCGGTGCATGGCCCTGGGCCACGTCGACTCGACCCAGCCCCCCTACGACCTGCTCACCGCGGCATCGAACGGGACCTCCTCCCCTACTGCCGCGACAACGGCATCGGCGCCCAACGTCGCACCCGCCGAGGTCGACCTCGACGGGGTCCGGGAAGGCCGTCGAGGAAGCACTCGCCGGATGAAACACTGTTGGTTCGGTACCCTGTTGAACCAGGGTCATCGACACGCGATCAGGGGTGGGTGATGGGTAGACCGATAACGCTCTTCACGGGACAGTGGGCGGACCTTCCGTTGGACACGCTGATGAAGAAGGCGGCCGCTTGGGGGTTCGACGGCCTCGAGCTCGCCTGCTGGGGTGATCATTTCGACGTATCCAAGGCGCTGGACGACGACGGCTACGTGGAACAGAAGCGCGAGAGCCTCGAAGCCGCCGGCCTCGGCTGCTGGGCCATCAGCAACCACCTCGTCGGACAGGCGGTCTGCGACCACCCGATCGACGAGCGCCACCAGGACATCCTGCCCCCACACGTCTGGGGCGACGGTGAGCCCGAAGGGGTCCGGACCCGCGCGGCGGAGGAGATGAAGAACACGGCTCGCGCCGCCGCACGCTTCGGCATCCAGACGGTGGTGGGCTTCACCGGATCTTCGATCTGGCACATGCTGGCCGGGTTCCCGCCCGTCCGTCCCGAGCTGATCGAGGCAGGCTACCGTGACTTCGCCGAGCGATGGAACCCGATCATCGACGTCTTCGACGAGGTGGGTGTCCGGTTCGCGCTGGAGGTCCATCCCAGCGAGATCGCCTACGACTACTGGACGACGGAGCGCACGCTCGAGGCCATCGGGCACCGTCCCGGATTCGGACTCAACTTCGACCCCAGTCACATGAACTGGCAGTTCCTCGATCCCCTCGCCTTCCTCGAACGGTTCGCAGACAGCATCTACCACGTCCACTGCAAAGAGTCCGACCGCCGGCTGGATGGACGCAACGGGATCCTGTCCAGCCACCTGGCCTTCGGTGATCCCCATCGCGGCTGGGATTTCGTGTCCGTGGGCCAGGGGTCGGTCCCCTTCGGCAAGATCTTCCGGATGCTGAACACCATCGGCTACCGCGGCCCCGTCTCCGTGGAATGGGAGGACTCGGGGATGGATCGGGAGGCGGGAGCCGCCGAGGCGCTCGCCCACCTGCGCAAGCTCGACTTCGAGCCGTCCTCGACCGCCTTCGACGCCGCATTCAGCTCGTGACGGCGCCCATCCGGGTCACCGTCTGGGGGGAGAACCTCCACGAGCACCGCAGTGACGTCGTGGGCGGCATCTATCCCGACGGCATGCACGAGACCATCGCCGATGCGATCCGCGGCCACCTCGGGGAGGCGGCCGTCGTCCGGACGGCCACCCTCGACCAGCCCGAGCACGGTCTCACGACCGACGTGGTGGACGACACCGACGTGATGACGTGGTGGGGCCACATGGCGCACCACCAGGTGGACGATGCGATCGCCGACCGCGTCCACCAGGCCGTCCTGGCCGGGATGGGCCTCGTGGTTCTGCACTCGGGACACCTCTCGAAACCATTCGTGCGGTTGATGGGAACGACCTGCCACCTCCTGTGGCGGGAGGCCGGCGAACGAGAGGCGGTGTGGACGGTGAATCCCGGACACCCGGTCGCCATCGGCGTCCCTCCCGTGTTCACCATCCCGCAACAGGAGATGTACGGGGAATACTTCGACATCCCCCAACCCGACGAGCTCGTGTTCATCAGCTCTTTCCCCGGCGGCGAGGTGTTCAGGAGCGGATGTGCGTTCACCAGGGGAGCGGGCCGGGTCTTCTACTTCTCCCCCGGCCACGAAACCTACCCCGTCTACCACCAGCCCGAGGTCCAACGGGTCGTCTCCAACGCCGTGCGGTGGTGCTACACGGACCGCCATGACCGGGAACCCCGCAGAACCTCCCGCAACGCTCCCATGGGCTGGTTCGAGGCCGGTGAGCCGGGGGCCGGCGCATGACGGCCGCGGACCGCCCACGTGTGTGCATCATCGGCGCCGGGGTCATCACCTACCTTTGCCACCTGCCGGGCTACACGCCGCGCCGCACCGTACGGCAAGCTCAGACCTCTGAGACCTTCACCCAGCTCCGTTCCTCAGCGGAGAGCTCGACGGCAGCCAGTACCTCTTGGCATCGAACGCCGTCGCCGAAGTCGGGCACCGGCTGCCGGCCGTCGCGCAGCGCCTCAAGCAGCTCCGCGACCGCGTTGGTGAACGCCACGTCGTAGCCGACGCTGTGCCCGCCAGGCCAGAAGACGCCGCCGTACGGGTGGTCGTCCGTGGTGGCATGGATGGTGCGGAAGCCCTGCAGGTCGGGAGGGTCGTCCACGAGGTATACCTGAAGCTCGTTCATGCGCTCGAAGTCGAAGCGGATGCTGCCGCCGCTGCCGTTGATCTCGAAAGCATTGGTGCAACGGTGGCCGGGGGCGAACCTCGTCGCCTCGAACGTGCCGAGCGCACCGCTCTCGAAGCGGGCCAGGAACTGAACAGCGTCGTCCACGGTGACCTCGCCCGTCTCCCCACTACCCTTCGCACCGAGACCCTCCCCTTCGGCGGTCGCCAGCGGGCGTTCCCGGACGAAGATCTCCGTGTCACCCACGACCTCTTCGAACTCACCGGCGAGGTACCGGGCCATGTCGATGAGGTGCGCACCGAGGTCGCCGAGCGAACCCGAGCCGGCGGCCTCCTTCCGGAGCCGCCATACGAGCGGGAAGGCAGGGTCGAGGATCCAGTCCTGGAGGAACTGTGCACGTATGTGGTAGATCCGGCCAAGGCGTCCCTCGTCCAGGAGGCGCTTCGCGAGCCTCACCGCGGGCACGAACCGGTAGTTGAAGCACACCATGTGGCGCACTCCCGCCCGCGTCACTGCATCGAGCATCTCCCGGGCTTGGGGCAGGGTGTTCGCGAGCGGCTTCTCGCAGAAGATGTGCTTGCCGGCCTCCGCGGAGGCTACGGCGATCTCGTGGTGGACGTCGCCGGGGGCCGAGATGTCGACGACGTCGATCTCGGTGTCGTCGAGGGCCTGCCGCCAGTCGGTGCTCCACCGCTGCCAACCGAACCGGCCCGCGGCAGCGCGTACACCCTTCTCGTCGCGGCCGCACAGCATGACCATGCGCGGCGCGGGCAGCCCGGGGAAGTAGGCCGACACGTTCCGGTAGGCGTGGCTGTGGGCCTTGCCCATGAACCGGTAGCCGATCAGGGCAAACCCGGGATCCGTGGCCATCCGATCTCCTCTCGCAACGCCGGCAAATGATGCGGGTTTGGGCCTCGAATCTGCCGGACGACGATTCGTAACGTCAATTTCCCAAGCCCAGCCGCCCCGGACCCGGCCGGGGGACGAGTGACAGCCCCATCACCCGAGTGTGTTCGCCGTCCACGTCCGGAGCATGTCGCCGGTCTCGTGCATCAGCTCCACGAGCCGCGCCTCGAGATCTCTTCGAATCTCCCGGCAACCCGGCTCGTAGAGGTGATCGACGCCAGCGACCGACCCACCACAAGACGCCGCAGAGCGTGTACCGCTTCACGCCGTCACGGCGGCTGGTACTCGAACGAGGTCAGCTTCGAGATCCGGTAGGGGCCGCATCACACCGCCGTCATTCCCCCGTCCACGGTGACGATCGCGCCGTGCATGAAGGACGCCGCGTCGGAGGCCAGAAACGCCACCACCTCGGCGACCTCCCGGGGCGACCCCAGCCGACCGACCGGATGCTTCGACGCCCAGTGCGCATGGGCTTCCTGCAGCTCGGGAGCATCGAACTCACCCGGACGGACGATCGTCCCCGGACACACCGCGTTGCACCGGATCCCGTGCCGGGCATAGTCCACGGCCGTCTGCCTGGTGAGCTGGACCACTGCGCCCTTGCTGACGGCGTAGGAACTGAACCCCTCTAGCCCGATGAGACCGAGCACCGAAGCCAGGTTCACGACCGCTCCGCCCCCGACCTTCAGCATGTACGGGATCGCCGCCCTCACGGCGAAGAACGGCGCGCGCACGTTCACCGCCATCGTCAGGTCGAACAGCTCCGGGTCGCATTCGAGGATCGGACCACCGGGGGTCAGGACCGCAGCGTTGTTGACGAGGACGTCCAGTCGCCCGTGGGCCTCGGCCGCTTCCCGCACCAGGTCCTCGACCGCGGGCACGGTGCGCAGGTCGGCGACCATCGCGGTGACCTCGCCCCCGACCGCTCCGAGGGCGGCCTCGAGAGCCTCGGCGTCCACGTCCGAGGCCACCACCCGGTAGCCGCGCTCCGCCAGCACATCCACGATCGCGCCGCCGATCTTGCCTCCCGCACCCGTCACGAGCGCCACCCGTCCGTCACCGTTCATCGATTCCTCCTCGATGCGTCGAGCAAGCCGGATATGTACCCGGTCGCGTGGGCCCGTCCGCGGAAATTGAACCCGTCCTCGCCCACCATCTGCGGGACATGGTCGTCGAGGAAGAAGCCGTCGAAACCGGCATCCAGGAAGGTGCGCATCGCCTCCACCGGATCGAGGTTGCCGTCTCCGAGGAAGGTCTCGGTGAAGCGTGGGACGTGACCGCGGACATCGCGGAAGTGCGCGTACACGATGCGACCGCGTCGGCCGAAGTATCTGATGGCGTCGAGCACGCCCGGGCCCATCTCGGACCATGTGCCCATACAGAAATTGAGGCCGAAGCTGGAGCTCTCGAACCGGTCCGTCGCCCAGGCGAAGTCCTCGAAGCTGCGGAGGATCCGTGCCACGCCACCGAGCGAGGCCACGGGAGGGTCGTCGGGATGCACGGCGATCCGCACCCCGGCCTCCTCGGCGACCGGGAGGACGGCATCCATGAATCCCTCGAGGTTCGTCCGCATCTCCTCGGCGGTGTATTCGCGACCGTGGGTGAGGGCGTCATCCACCAGATCCAGGTCGAAGGCCGTGGCGTGGGCCCCGCCCCTCACCGACGTCTCCCGGGACGTCCGCCACACCAGGTTGGGCATCCAATGCAGACCGAGGGTCGGCACCTGCGCGCGCCCCATGTCACGAACGAACCCCCGGTACCATTCGATCTGTTCGTCGCGCCGGGGGCCGCCGAGCATGGCGTCGGTGTAGCGGTCGAGGGGGACGTTCTCGATCGCCTCGAGCGCCAGCCCGTGCTCCTCGCAGCGCCGCCGGTAGTCGAGCAGCGACGCGTAGCCGAGCTCGGAGCCGTCGTCCACCCGCACCATGTTCATGCAGATCCCGCTTACGCCGAGCTGGGCCGCGAAGGCCAGGCCCTCGTCCGACAGGCCGAAGTACTGGTAGAGGCCGACCCGCGCCTCACCCATGACGCAGCAGGATCGTCGCGACCTCGAAGGGTCCCATCGTGAGCTCGACGGCTCCGTCGGTGACCTCCAGGGGCTCGATCTCCCGCTCCAGCAGGTCGACGCGGACGGCGCCCGCGGCGGGGAATCCACATGCGATCCTCACCGGCCCCCGGGATCCCCAGGCCTCGTAGATCCGCACGACCGTAGCGTCCTCGCGCAGGGCCTTCTTCACCGCCGAGACGGCGACGTTCGGACGGTCGACCGCCACCAGGGATGCGCTCGTGGGACGGCTACCCGCACCCGACTCGGCCCCCACCGCGAGCAGCGGCTCGTTGAACGCCGCCGCGGCCTGGACCACGCCGGCCTCCCGGAAGTCGCCCGGATGCGGCATGAGGCCGTACCGGAAGGCATGCCGTCCACGGTCGGCGACGGGATCGGGGGCCGTGGGAGCCCGCAGCAGCGACAGCCGCATCACGTTGCCCCGGATGTCGTGGCCGTACTTGCAGTCGTTCAGGAGCGCCACACCGTAGCCCGGCTCCCCGAGGTCCGCCCACCGCTGCGCGCAGACCTCGAAGCGGGCCAGGTCCCAGCTCGTGTTGGCATGGGTGGGACGCTCGATGACGCCGAATTGGATCTCGTAGGTGGCGCGATGCGTGTGCACGTCGACGGGGAAGGCGACCTTCAGGAACCGGTGGTCCTCGTGCCAGTCGACCTCGGTGTCGAAGGTGAGCACCCTGGAGCCGCGGTCGAGCCGGATCCGCTGCGCGATCCACGACGACCCGAACCGCCGCGTCATCCGGACCTCCCCCCGCAGGGGGCCGGTGCTCACAACCTCCAGGCTCTCGAGATCGGTGAGGTCCTCGACCTGCTCGAGGTAGTGGAGGTCGACGTCCCACGCGTCCCAGTCGCTGGGGTAGTCGTGGTGGAGCTGGAAGAGGTTGCCGACCGTCCCGGGGGCCAGGACCTCCCGTCCGGATTCGAGGTCGTAGACGGAGGTCAGCAGTCCCCGCTCGTCCCACCGGACGCGGAGCCGGTCGTTGGCGATGCCGTGCTCGTCTACGGTGACACCGCGCGACTCCCGGGCCGTCTGCTCGTCCGAGGCGACCACCGTGTACCCGCAGGATGGCACCTCGACGGCCGCGAGCACGCTTCCCTCAGCGAGGGGCTGCACCGCCAGCGGCTCGCCCCCCGGCCCGGCCACGGCACCGGTCGACGAGCGCACCTCGACGAGCTCGGTGCGCGCATGGCCGGTGGGGTTGAACACGATGGTGGGCTCGCGCAGCCCGTCGGTGTCGACCTCGTCGGCGATGGCCTGCGTCGCGTCGCTGATCGCATCGTGGGCGAGGGCGAGGGCACGTCCCATGTCCCGTTCGTTCTCGCGGTACACCCAGTTGATGCTGGAGCCGGGCAGGATGTCGTGGAACTGGTGCAGCAGGGTGAGCTTCCACGCCTCATCGAGTTCCTCGACCGGGTAGACGCCGTCGGATCTGGCCGCCGACCACAGCTCTGCTGCGGCCAGCGCCTGCTCGGCCCGGCGGTTGGCGAGCTTGGTGCGGGCCTGGGTGGTGTAGGTACCGCGGTGGAGCTCGAGGTACAGCTCCCCCACCCAGACGGGCAGGTCGCCGGTCTCGGCCTCGGCCTTGTGGAAGAAGTCGCGGACGCCCTCCAACTCGACGCGCGGGAGCCCCTCGAGGTCGGCCATCCGCCCCGCCGACTCGAGCATCTGCCGGGTGGGCCCGCCGCCGCCATCTCCGAATCCGTAGGGATACAGGGAGCGGGTGGCCCGTCCGTGGTCCTTGAAGTTGCGGACGGTGTGCAGGAGCTGCCGCACCTCGAAGCTGCCGTTGTAGGTGTCGGACGGGGGGAAGTGCGTGAAGATCCGCGTCCCGTCGATCCCTTCCCACAGGAAGGTGTGGTGGGGAAGCTTGTTGTACCGGTTCCAGGAGAGCTTCTGGGTGAGGAAGTACCGGATCCCGGCCCCCTTCATGATCTGCGGGAGGTTCGCGGCGTAGCCGAAGACATCCGGGAGCCAGACGTCCTCGGTGTCCACACCGAATTCCTCTTCGAAGAAGGTCTTGCCATACAGGATCTGGCGCACCAGCGACTCGCCTGAGGGGATGTTGCAGTCGGGCTCCACCCACATGCTGCCGACCGGCTCCCACTGCCCGGCGCGGACCTTCTCCTTGATCCGTTCGTAGATGCCCGGATAGTGCTCCTTCATCCACGCGTACTGCTGGGGCTGCGAGCAGGCGAACACGTACTCCGGGTACTCGTCCATGAGCGCGAGCGCGGTCGAAAAGGTGCGGGCGCACTTGCGGACCGTCTCGCGCAGCGGCCACAGCCAGGCGGTGTCGATGTGCGCGTGACCCACGGCACTGATGCGGTGCGCGCTCGGCACAGCGGGCCGGGACAGCACACCGGCGAGCACCTCGCGTGCGCCCTCGATCGTGCCGGGGACGTCGGCGGGGTCGAGGCGGTTGGCCATGTCCTCGAGGGCCTGCAGGATCTCGGCGCCCCGCGGGTCGTCCTCGCGGAGCTCGCGCGAGAGCTCGAACAAGATACGGACGTCGTGGAAGAAAGCTTCCACGTCGCGGCGCACCGCGGCGAGCTCGGCCCGCTGGAGGCGGTACAACGGTGGACCGTCCGGCTCGGCGAGCAGGATCGGCGCGGGATCGGAGCCGAGCTGGGGGCTGGGGTTGGCCGCCGCCTCCACGAGCAGGTCCACGGGCTCACCGCCCTCCGCGGACCCGGCGATGACGACCTCGTCGTGCTTGACGTTGACCCCCTGCACCGGGCCCCCGGGGGCCCACACGAGGCCCTCGGCGCCGAACCCGGGCGCGGCACGGACGATCCGTTCGCGCAGCTCGAAGTCGGACCGCCCGACATCGATCAGGGCGACGACCTCGCGCCCGCGCCATTCCGGGGGTACCTTGCCGGTGAAGCGGAACCAGGTCGTGTCCCAGGTCCCGCCCCAGGCACCGCCGATCTCGAAGGGCTCGAAGGCGCGCGTGGACGCATCGTCGTAGGAGATCGGCTCACCTCCGACGTGGTGCGCAGCCACCTCCAGCGCCGCCCGTTCGGGATGGACGGCAGGGCGGATGTACAGATCCAGGAGCTTGCGGATCCGGTCCTGGATCTCACGCGGATGCCTGTGCACGCACACCCTCCCTGGTCGACGCACTTGTTATAGAAGTTAACCATGCGAGCCGCCATCGGGACCGTCCGGGGGCCCGGACCGGAGAGGAGAGACCATGATCCGCAAAGCGTTCGTGATGCGCGTCCACCCCGGCCGGGAGGAGGAGTACGTCCGCCGGCACAACCCGATCTGGCCGGAGCTCGAAGCGGAGATCCGCGCCCACGGCGTGCGGAACTACTCGATCTTCCACGACCCGGAGACGAACCAGCTGTACGGCTACCTGGAGGCCGAGAGCGAGGAGCAGCTCGCGCGCATGGGGACCACCGAGGTCGCCCGCAGGTGGGCCGAGTACATGCAGGACGTCATGCCCGGCACCGCCGGGGGCCCGGAGAGCCACCCGCTGGTGGAGGTCTTTCATCTCGACTGACCCGACCGGTAGTACGTCAGACTCGCTTACGATCTCCGGGTTCGCTCCACCCGCTGAGGCTACGGGGGACCGAGCAGGTAGATCCCCGGCCCCCGCTCATCCACGGGCGCGATGAAGCTCACCCGGTCCCCGACGCGTGTCCCCTCCGCGGACGGACCCGGGATCACCGACTCGACCCGTTCGCGGGTGAGCCAGGCCGACGGGATCTCGACGCGGACCTCGCCGGCCCGCTCCGGTGCCACCACGAAGAGAACGCGCTCACCGCCGGCCGTACCGGTTCGCCACAGGAGACCCGACGCCTCGCCGGCCACGGCGACGCTCACCTCAGGCACGGCATCGCTCACGTCGAGCAGGTCGGCGACGAAGCCCTCGAAGTCCGGATACGGATCGGTGTGGTAGGCGGCGCCCAGCCATGTCCCGACCACGACGACCGTTCCCCTACCGTGCCGCACACGAACCGCAGCCGGTAGTCCGGCATGCTCGCCGAGGATCTCCGCCTCGTCGATCGCGAGCGGCGTCACCAGCGTGTCGACACGCAGCTCGTGCTCCCGGTCACCGAATCGCAGGCCGATGGACGAACCGACGGGTACGCGGCGCCCGACATCGCGGACGCCGAGGGAACCGGCGAAGACTCGCTCGCCCGGTGGACGGTAGAAGCCCTCGGCGGAGAAGGCGTCGCACTCGGCCTCCACGAGCACGGTGCCGCCGTCGTGCACGAACGTGGCGATGCGTTCCGCGGCCTCGGGCGGGACGACCAGCGTCCACGGCATCAGCAGCAGATCGAGGTCGTCGAGATCCTCGAGGTGAGCCGACTCGACGAACCGGTACGGCACGCCGAGGCGTTCCAGCGCTGCGGCGTAGCCGCTGCGGTGGGCGACCGGCCGGCGGGCCGACCCCGTCTGGCTCCAGTCGAGAAAGGCCGGGGTGGGATCGAAGAAGATGCCGACCCGCGCGGGATCCGGCTGCCACGATTCCAGGAGCGCGGCGTGGCCGTCGAGACGCTCGCCGGTCCACCGCAGCGCCTCCAGCCGCTCTTCCGCGAAGCCGTCGTTTCCTGCCAGCCCGAAGCCGGACGACTCGCGCCCGAACACCTCGTCGCGCCAGCACCAGAAGACGATCCCCTTGGCGCCCCTGGCGATCGCGCCCCACAACCAGCGCTGCTGTTCGGCCGGGGTGACTCCACGGCGTACGCCCATCCCGTCGTCGCGGGCCGCGCCCCCCTGCAGCTCGCTCACCCACATCGGCCTGGTGCGAGCGGCCGAGCGGATCGCCTCGATACGGATACCGTAGGCGGCTGCATCGAAGCCGCCCCAGGCCGGGAAGTGCGAGCAGCCATAGCCGTCGAGCCGGTCGGCGTGGTCCCAGTCGTTGCCCCGACACAACGGCTGCTCCGACCCGCCTCCGGTGTCAACTACAGACGGTGCGGCCGGGTGTGCGGTGATGGGGTGGTCGGTGTCGTTGCTGCGGATCGCCTCGAATCGGAGCTGCATGTGTTCCACGGCACGGTCGCTCAGGAACCGCAGGAACGCCGCGGCGTCGGTGTACGGGCGCTGCCCCTCCCGCGGCGGCATCACGTCCTCCCACGAGGCGTACCGCCGGTGCCACGCGCGCTCCAGTCCGGCGAGGTCGCCGTAGCGGGCGGCGAGCCACCGCCGGTAGGCGTCGAGGGTGTGCGGGCAGTAGCACACGTACCCCGAGGTCTGCACGTTCCACCGGTTTTCGTTCCAGCAGTCCCATCCGAGCAGGTTGGAGGCCGACGCGTACCTGGCGGAGGTGCGGTCGAGGAATGCCACGATCCGGTCCCGCACCTGCGGATGGTCGAAGCATCCTCCCGGGGTGAGTCCGACGTTGACCTCCACGCGCAGGCCCGAGTGTTCCGGGTGTCCGAGGTGGTTCACGAGATGAGCGTCGGGGATCAAGCGATGGATCCAGAAGGGGTGGATCTCGGCCACCGTCGAAAGCAGGACCCGGAGGCCGACCCGGTCGGCCTCCTCCACCAAACGGTCGTAGTCGTCGAAGCGCCACCGGTCCGGCTCCGCCTCCACCCAACCCCAGATCACCCAGAGCTGCACGACACCGAGCCCGCTGTCGGCCATCCGGGCGAGGTCGTCGCGCCAGTGCCGCTCCTCGGGGAAGGGGGGCCGGTAGTACTGCGCACCCACGAACAACGACATCCTGGCTCCTCACCTTCGAAGGACACGGCTCAAGGCTGCGACCCGGCCCTCGGGGATTTCTGCCATCGCACGACGCCTACGCTGCAGGCCGGCAGTTGGAGATCCCACGGTCCGGGGCCCTCGAGCGGCGGTCCGGTGACGGCGACGATCGGGTCGTCCTGCGGCCGCTCGCGTGGGTGAAGATCCGGATCCCCGCCAGCGGCGACCGCAGGGAGAGGACCGTTGGTCTCCAGTGGATGGCCCGCTGAGACGAGCTGGACCCCGATGCCGGAGGAATGGGCCCCCGGATCCACATGGACCGTGACCGGATGGTCGAGGTCACGGTTCGCGACGAACAGGGCGATGCCTCCGTCGGGATCCACCGTCGCCAGAGCATCGACCAGCGGGATCCCGGTGGCACCCGGGAAGCTGCCTACAGCCGCAGCGTCGAAGGCCGGACCGGCGACCTCCACACGTACCCGTTCGGTCCCCAGGTAGCGAGCGTACAGCCCGAGCACCGCGTGGTGGACGGACGGACGCACACCGTCGGCCGTCATCGTCAGACAGGCGCCGAACGCCGGCTGGACGAAAGCCATGAAGTGCGCCGCCAGGACCCGCGGCTCGGACAACATCGCGTTGAGGACTCCGCTGGTGTACAGCGCAGAGCCCATGGTCCCGCTGAAGAAGGGAGCGTCCTCGGCGATCCCGAACCACGGCAGCCACTCGGTCATCACCAGACCGAGCTGCCGGCCCGGGACGAGCTCGTCGACCATGCGGAGGTTCGCGGCGAGTGTCCGTCGAGCGGCCGCTCCGGCCCCCGCCGCAGCGAGCATGAGCGCCCGAACGTCTTCCGGCGTCCGATCCAACCACCATGCGGCATCCCACACCGTGGGCATGTACAACGCATGGACCGCCAGCGAATCGATCTCGGCTCCCAGCCCGCTCAGCACCACCTCGGTCCAGTCCGGCTGGGCCAGGAGGTGCTTGAGCTCGTCGGGGAAGTAGCCGCCGATCGCTGCGACGGCCGCATCCGGTTCCACCTCCCGGATCGCGTGAAGCTGCGCCCGGGACCGTTCCACGTAATCGTGGACCGGCACCCAGATCCGCGCGTTGTTCGCGTCTCCCGGTTCGTGGTTGTCCGGACGCGACAGGTAGATCTCGTTGCCCAGCTCCCAATGGGGAACGGGGAAGCCCCGGTCACGGCAGTGACGCGCCCACGCTGCGGTCTCTTCCGGGGAGGCCGCCACGGGGTTGGTCTGCAGCCACGGGGTGGCGTCGATCTGCCGGCAGAGGCCGAGCAGCTCGTCGGTGCCGAACCATGGCTCCAGGCGCTCCTCGGAGAAGGGGTTCAGGACCGCTCTCCGCCCGGTCCGGGGACCGATCGCGTCCCGCCAGTGGTAGTGGTCTCCCGGGCATCCTCCCGGGAATCGCAGGGTGGTCGGCCCGAGCTCCCGGACGGCGTCGACGACCTCCGGGCGCAGGTCGGCCCCGTCCCACAGCTGCGGTGCGGTGAAGTCGAACCACTCGGCGTTCTGCCCCAGGCACAGACGGTTCACACTGCCGAGCACGTCCTCCGGGTCGACGCGGATGGTGGTGTCCATGCGCAAAGGCTCCCGATCGCGTTGACGGACGCTATTTCGTATAACAGTTAACGAACCTGCTTCGAAGGGCAATTCCGCACCGCCGGCGAACGTCAGGAGAGCGAGATGGACACTTCGAAGCCACCCCTGGTGGACGGGGACGCGATCTCATCCTTCAGGGACCACGGCTACTGGATCGGCCCCCAGGTCCTCGACGCCGATCGGCTCGACGCCTGCCGCGACGCGATGGACCGCGTCTTCGCGGGAGAGTTCCGCGCGGGCACCGGCCCCCACGCCATGGGCCCGGAGGTTCCCGGCAAGTTTCGCCGGGCGGTCAACTCGTGGTGGGCAGATCCCGTGCTCGCCGACCTGGCCAGGGATCCGGCCATCGGTGCGATCGCCGCGGCCCTCATCGAGGCCGGCGCCGTGCGCCTGTGGGAGGACCAGCTCCTGTTCAAGCCCGGCCCGGACACCGGCGCCACCAACGTGGGCTGGCACCAGGACTGGTACTACTGGGGTGGATCCTGCTCCGTCCCGTCGATGCTGACCGCCTGGGTGGCCTTCGACGACGTCGACGAGCGCAACGGTGCCATGCAGGTCGTCCCCGGCAGCCACACGTGGGGACTCCTCGAGGGCAGTGACTTCTTCGGGCAGGATCGCGACGCGCAGATGGCTGCGATCGGACGCGAGGCCGACGTCGTCACCTGCGCGATGAAGGCCGGTCAGGTCAGCTTCCATCATTGCCTGACGCTGCACGGGAGCGGACCCAACCGGACGCAACGCCCCCGCCGCTCCCTCGCCATCCACCTGATGGCAGCAGATGTGGTGTCCCGGGACGCCGACCGGGCCGAACCGGGTAGGCCGCCGCTCGAGCACCACAACATGGCGCTGCTGCGCGCTCAGGGCAGTGGGCCCGGGGACCCCTGGAACGGACGGTGGTGGCCGGTGGTCCACCCGTCCTGACCAGCCGCCGGCCGATGCGCGTGAGGACGACCCGGTGACCGATTCCTTCTTCGGGCCCCCGTTCGTCGACGTCGACGAGCAACGCGAGACTCCCCGGCCGCATCGATACGTCCACGGTGGCTTCTCCGGGACGGA
>CAZLKN010000019.1:0-54199 GCA_964560135.1 uncultured Actinomycetes bacterium
CGTGGACGTGAAGACTGGTGGACGGCCTGGATGGGCTACCGGGATTACCTCGCGGATCCCGCCCGGGTGCGGGAGCAGCCGCCGAGGTCGATCCGTGAGTGGGAACAGCTCCTCGTGTACGGGGTCGCTCTGGGCCTTGGGAAGTCGGTCTGGGTGGCGGTCACCGAGCACGGCGTCCACAAGCTCGAACGGCGCTCAGCCCTCTTCGCGATGCGCTGGGGGCCGCACCACCCGGGGGACGCCGTCGGGCACGTACGCTTGGACAAGTTCCTCGAGTGGGCATCCGGTGTCGCTGTGGACGGCCTGAGGATCCTGGCGGAGCAGCGCGCCGACGAGATGCTGCGGAGGGGGTTCGCCGCGAAGGGCTTCTCGCGTACGGATCCGACAGCGTACTAGACCGTGACCAGGTTCACGTCCCAGACACGCCTCCAGCCATCGGACATCGAAGTCAAGCGCGCTTCGGGGATCTCCAGCGGCCGCCCGAAGGTCTGCTCGGCGTACACGGTGCCGCGGGGAGCGAAGAACAGCGACAGCATCTCCCGCCACTCCGGGGTGTGGTTGGCCATCCCCCGATGCCACACACTCGGGTCGCGCAGGAAGATCGATCCCGCCGGGTAGTTCGCACGGACCGAAGGGTACTCCTGCGATCGGAGCGCCATACCGTGAGCATCCTCTTTGGCGGTGGCCACCTTGTGGGTGCCGGGCCACAGCTCGGTGCTGCCGTTTTCGCTCGTGAAATCGCACAGCAGCACCTGCGCGCTCACGAGGGGCACATCCCGCAGATCACCGTCGGGCGTCAGGCTGGGAACATCGACATGGACGGGCTGCGACAGCGACCCGGGTGACGAGAGGTTCGTGTTGTAGATCCTGCAGACGAAATCCTCGCCCATGATCGCCGACGCCACCTGGAACAGGATGGGGTTCTCGACGACTTCCGGTGCATCGAAGGGCGCCACGAAAGGAAAGAAGGAGCAGCCCACACCGGTGTCCTCACCGTCGAGCGTGCGCTGGGTGATGTAGGTGCCATCCGCGTCGCGCGCTTCATGTACCCTCGCCCGCGTGTCGGCGAGCAATGACGCAGGGACCACGCCCTCCAGTGAGATCAGCCCCGCCACGTCCCACACCTCTCGCAGCAACCGCACCTCGTCCTCGTCGATCCGTCCGGCCGCGAGGTGCTCGTCGGTGAGCTTCATGTCTTCCTCCTCGATACGCTTCAGTTCACGCCGGCTGTGCCGGTGACGACGACTCGGGGCACGAGTACGGGTTCGGTGAGAAGCCCCGAGTGCTTGACCGGGCTGAAGACGAACCCGGGCACGGTGCTCTCCATCGAGTTCGTCACGTCGACACGGAGCTCGTTGTCCCCGTCGGACACCAGATCGGTCACATCGAATCGGAACGGGGGCCACAGCCGCCGTCCGGCCGGCTCTCCGGCAACCCAGACGCTCGCGAGTTCCCGCACGGTGCCCAGGTCGAGTTCCAGCCGCACATCCGGGCGCAGATATGACGCGGGAACGCGCAGCCCCCCGTAGCCGTTCCCGAGGAGATCGGAGCCGCTGGTGTAGCTCCCGGTTCCCGTCACCCCGATGTGCGGGAGCCCTGGGCCGAGGAGATCGGCCTCGGTCCACGACCCCGGCCCCCGGCGTTCGCCCGGCAACGATCCCGGGGAGGCGAGCGTCCGGAACGGGCGCAGATCGAAATCCCACGGGCCCGGAACCGGGACGTCCGCGAGCTCGACATCGGAGGTCAACGTGATATCCAGGACGTCTTCACCGCAGGCGACCGGTACGGACAGCTCGTGGGGTTCCGCACGCCACAGCGCCTCGATCTGCACCTGGTCGGAGCCGGTGAGGATCCGCTCGACGCCCGTGCCCGCGGCGGTGACCCGGCAGCCGGGGTCTCCATCGCGGAAAACGACCCCGAGCCCACCCTGGGGGGGCAGGTGGAGCTCCACGTGCGTCCATCCGTCCCCGGTGCGCCACCACGCGACAGCATCGCCGACCGTTCCCGTCTCCGGATCCCAGATCTGCGGGACCCCCTCAGCCACCGGGACCGAGAGCACGGTGTCGAGCGCCGGATGGGACAGTGGCGTGAGGTTGAGATCCAGGGAGAAGCGCTCGTGGCCGTCGGGGTAGTTCGTGACGAAGTACACGTCGCGGTCGTGCTTGCGAACGTGAAGGATCTCGTTGGCCGTATGCCCTTGTCCGGTCTCGATGGTGCCCACCGAGGACGTGAGGGTGGAGGTCTGGTTGAGGTTCTCCTCCGACAGCTCCGCGACGGCTGGGGCGACGGGGTCCAGGGCATCCCAGAGCTGCGCGTAGCGCTCGCGCGTCTCTTCGCGGTAGTCGAAGCTGCTGCCCAGATCCACGCCGGTCGTGATACCGGTGCCGCCCGAAGCGTGGGTGTTGCGGGTCACACCGTCGGGCATCGGTGTCTGAGGATCGTGTCCGAAGACGTGCTGCATCGCGTCCCGAACGAAGGTGTCGTCGCCTTGGGCCGATCGGTGCGGGATCCGCGACACGGCCAGCACGTGCCCGCCGGCATCCACCAGGTCCCGCAGCCGCTGCGCCGTCTCGTTGGTGATCGTGTCCGCCGCCGGGAGGACGACCGTCCCCCAGCTGAGATCGCCGCGTCGTATCCGGCCGGAGTCGACGACCGTGTCCGGATCGGCCAGCATCTCCTCCCAGCCGACATCCCACGCCCGGTGACCGTCGATGAGGGCCGTGCCGACGTTCATGTATGTCCGGGTGGTGAAGTCCGGCGCCTCCCCTTCCGGGTCCTGGGCCCAGAAGGTGGTGACCGGATACAGCAGGAGTACCTCCGTTGCCGGAGTCGCGCCGGCCAGCATCGTTCGCAGTCGTGCGGTGTACTGCGCCCAAACGGGCTGATCCGGCCATTGGACGTTGTCGTGGAAGAGATCGGGGGCCAGGATGGACTCGTTCACGTCGGCGGGTGAGGCGTCGCGTTGGATGTAGAAGGCGGTCTGGATGAAGGTGATGCCGCGAACGAAAGCCCGGTCCATGTAGTAGCGCATCAGGTTCAAGCTCGGCTGCCCATGACCGAAGGGTTCATGCTGGGCCTCCACCCGTCCGGTGAGCCGGGCCGCCGAGCTCGTCTGCTTCAGCACCATCCCGTACCAGTCGTTCCCGATCCCACCCTGATCGTCGTCGGTGCGGAGCATGTCCGCACCTGGGATCGACGCTCCCGACTGCATCCGGAAATACGAACCCTGCATGTTCATGTCGTCGGTGAGCTGGGCGTTGTCGGCGAGCGGCTGGACGACGAGTTGCATCCCCCGATCCTCCAGCCAGCCGCGCATACGTCCGAAGTGGTTCACGAAGAGCCCGGATACGACGTCCCAGTAGTCGGTCCGGGTCTGCCGCGCCTCGGGATGATCACCGTGGAACAGCCACTGCTGGCGGTCCGGGACATCGATCCGGTACCCCTTCTCCTCGAGGAACACGGACGGCAGCGCTTCGGACCACGGTCTGGCATCGCCGGTGACGGCTGCGGTGTTGATCACGCTCTCGTCGTCCCAGAACCCGATAAGGGTCGTGCCGAAGTGTCCGGGGAAGCGTCGCTCGAACTCGCCGAAGTAGCCGTCGATCAGCGCATCCGTCGCGTCGGGATCGAGCCGGTCGTAGCCGCTCTCCTCCGTGTCGTACTCCTCACCCCGCGAGCGCTCGACGAGCACCCGTCCCCTGAATCGCGGGTGCTGTTCGAGGACGGCGTTCTCCTTGTCCAGCTTCTGGAAGGTCTGGAACCAGATGCGGATGTTCCGTGCCGAGGCCTCATCGAGGATCGTCCCCATCTGGCTCCAGAAGTTCCCGAGGACGGGACGCCTCAGGTCGTCCTCCTCGGCTTGGTACGGGGGGCCGAGCGACGGCACCACGACGATCGTGCAGTACCCGTGTCCGGCGAACAGGTCCAGCTCTCGACCGATCTGGGTCGCCGTCAACTCCTTGCCGATCACCCAGATCGGTTGGGGATACGCGGACGGCGTCGGATCCGAGAAGCGCCCGGCCCAGACGGCAGGATCCGTCAGGTGGTCCTCCACCACACTCGGGGAACAGTGCGGATCCTGGGCGGTGCCGGTGGCTGCCCCCAGCCCCGGGGATGCGAGCATCAACGCAAGCAGGATCACGATCCCGGGTCTCATCCCCCGCACGTCTACCCTCCGCCCTCAGGTGCTCGATCGTCGGCTAACCGGCGACGAACCAGACCGCACGGGGGCCCACCTCGACCGTTCCATCGTGGTCGAGCGGGTTGCCCACGTCGTCGAGCGGCGTCGTCCCAGCCGGCACAGTGACCGTCCGGCCCCCTTCGTCGTCGTCCCACATCACCGTTGCCGTCCTCGTACCGTCGGTGAAGGAGAACGCCGGGCCCTCTTCGGCGGGGCGCAGGTCGGTGATCTGGTCGAGCCCGGACAGCAGCCGGGTGGTCGTCAGATGGGTGAAGAAGGCGGGCCGCGGCTGCGCGTCGACGGTGAACAGGCCGAACTCGAACGGCTCGCTGGCGTAGTCGGCGATGTGGAAGAACCAGATGCGGTCGCATCCGCCGACCAGCGACTCCACGTAGTTGCGGGTGGCCGCCCGCCGCGAGGATTCGGTGTCGGGGACGTTGTAGTTGGTCTCCGAGTTCCACAGCGGCATCCCCGCGTACCCGAGCTCGGCCAGCTGCTCCTGGTTGTCAGAGCACCGCAGCGCGAGCTCCTCCGGACGTCCGGTGTTCCCCGGCGAGTTGCCCGCGTAGGCGTGGAAGTTCATCACGTCGAAGTGCTCCATGCCGCCGGCCTCCACGAACCGATCGAACCAGGTCGGGCCCACGATCTCCGACGGGAACTGGCGCCCGTCGGGGGCCTGCAACCCCGCGAGCACGACGGTCGCCGTGTTGTCGGCGGCCTTGATCGCCTCCTTGGCCGCCTTGAGCTGCTCCATGTAGGCACGGGGGGCCTCGGCCCCGTACTCGACGGTGAGGTAGCGGTTGGGGATGGGGCTGTCGGGTTCGTTGCCGATCTCCCACAGGCTCCCGGGGTACCGCGTGGCGGCTGCGGCGTGGAACTGGGCATTGGAGTCGTAGTGGTTGGGGAACGGCGGGTACTGGAACGAGGCGAGGAAAGCAGTGGCGAGGTTCGGCACGGGTGCGTTGAGCGCCCAGTACGGCGTGCCGAGGATGTTCCAGAGGATCTCGACTCCGGTGCGGTCCGCCTCGGAGACGAGGAAGTCGTAGGTGCTCCAGTTCCACAGGTCCGGTTCCTGCTGGACCGACTTCCAGCCGATCAGGTGCTCGCGCATCGAGGTCGCGCCGGCCCGGACGGCCAGATCGTAGTGGGTGAGCCCTCCCGTGGGCGCGAACGCGGCCACATCGAAGGCGTTGACCGCATTGATTCCGAACCGGGTGTCGGGCGGCCCGGGCGAATCTGCCACCCCGAACTGCAGGTCCTGCGTGCGGATGGATCCATCCTCGTCGCTCAGGGTGGCGGTCAACGCATACAGGCCTCTGCGCTCGGAGGAGAAGAGAGTCGTGAACACATGGACGTCGCCTGGCTGCAGGGTCTCCGGCGGGACGGTCTCGTCGAGCGCCGCCGGACCACCGTCGTCATGGACGGCCTGGAAGCGCACGGAGAACGTCCGGGTCTCGGTGGTGCTGTTGAGGACGGTGGCCGTCAGTTCCAGCGGCGTACCGGGTTCGGCGATGTTGCCCAGGGCATCGCTGCCGACGTTCATGGGGACCTCGGAGCGGGAGGTCGACCCGCCTTCGATGTAGGTGTCCTCCACGAGACCGCAAGGGTCATAACCGATCAGTCCCTCGGGTCCGTCGCACTGGATGCGTACGGTGAGCAGGTTGCCGTCTGGATCGAGCTTGTCGTGAGGCAGGTCGAGGGTCCGCTCGTCATGGAGCACAGCGCCGATCAACTCGCCGTCGAGGTAGGCCCATCCGACCGAGTTGTACCCGCTTCCCAGCCGCAGTTGCACGCGAGGAGAGGCGACGATCGAAGGATCGATCTGAAGGTCGGCCTTGTACCAGGCTTGGCCGTAGTGGCCCTCGTAGCCCTGGCCTCCCCATCCCTGCCCGATGTCGATCGGCGCCCAGCCACTCCCTCCACCCGTCTGGTAGGCAGGGTCGTGCCCGGGCACGAACGACCACTCCAAGGAGTCGAGGTCCTGCCGGGGTTCGAAGACCTGGGCATCCACCTGTCCCGTACCGGCGAGCGGTACAAGAAGGCAGCACGCCACCAGCGCGGCCTTCACCCGATGCGACATGTGATTTCCCTCCACTCTGTATACGTTCGCAATATGGTAAAGATACTTAACCATTGTGCCTGAAGGGTCAACAGCCCGGGCGTTCCGGCAGGTCGGGATCACACCTCATGAACGAGAGCTCGATCGAGGAGCTGGCTGCGCGCCAACTGACGGATCTGCGTGTGCTGCGTCCGGGCAGGATCTTCGGAACTGATCCTCCCGTGCTGACCATGGACGAGGCATACGCGGTCCAGGACGCCGTCGCGAGGCTGCGAGCCGAAGACGGAGAACGCGTGGTCGGGTACAAGGTCGGCTGCACCGGCCCGGGGATCAGGAAGACTTTCGGCATGGACGGCCCCGTGAGAGGCCTGATCTTCGACAGTGAGATCCATCCCTCCGGTGTGTCACTGTCCCATGCACGGTTCGCGAGCTTGGCCGTCGAGGGTGAGATCGCGGTACGTATCGGCCCCCGCGGGGAACCCGATCAGGTCCTGCCGGTCATCGAGTTACACCACTACGTCTTCCGGTCCGACCCCCCGACGTTGCAGGAACTCGTCGCCAACAACGCGATCCATGCCGGTGTCGTGCTCCCGGCGGACAGTCGGCCGTGGATCGGCGACCCTCCGGGCACGATCCGCATCCACCGCAACGGGCGGCTGCTGGACGAGGGCCCGGCCTCGGGTGTCCCCGGGGGCCCCACCGGATCGTTGGCCTGGCTCGACGAGCATCTCCGGAACCACGATCGCCGCCTCGAGCCCGGCCAGTTGGTGCTCACCGGTACGCCCCTAGGCATCCATGCCGTAGATCCCGGCGACGAAATCCTGGTCACGACGGAGGCTATCGGCACAGTCCAGGCAGCGATCGTGCACTGACGCCGCTATCTGCAGGGAACGGAACGGTCGAAGAACGGCTGCCGGCCTTCCGGCCAGGAGCCTTCGCCGAACCGTTCTCCGTCATGCGCGTAGCACCAGGACCCCTGGCCCCCGAATCCGGACTCGGATTCGCTCCACCAGATCATCCCTGCGTCCTGGTTCATCGACCGGTTGCCGTGACCGAAGGTCACGCATCCCTGGTAGTACGGTGGCCCCCCACAGCCGGGGTTGGGGAACTGGGCACCGAACAGTCCCTGCTGGAACGTCTCGGGCGTGAGGTTCGGGCCGGCCATCTGGATGCCCGACGCCAGGTGCAGCAGCGGCTTGTAGGTGTAGATCTCGAAGTTCCACGTGCCGCCCTGCACCACTTCCTGGTAATCGGGATTGACCTCCTTGAGCGCCCAGTACGCAGGAAGATCCTGCGCGCGCAGGCGCTTGTTCCAGAAGCTGATACCGAACATGCGCGCGCGCTGGGTGGCCGACGAGAGGTTCATGAACAGCTCCTCGTCACCCTGCATCGCCGAGGTGACGATCCATTCCGGACCGTACCCCTGCTTGTCCGCCGCCTGATGGAAGAACTGGGTATCGAAGGGCGGACAGAAGCACATGATCGAGGTCACACCCTCACTACGCATCTGGGTCATCACTGTGGGAGCCTGCGACGCCGGATCATCGGAGGCAACCACCACCGGATCGATACCGCAGCGCTCGAGCCCGGTGAGGATCGGCTCGACATCCGGAGAGAACCCATGCTTGACCGCGTAGATGAACCCGAAGCTGCGCAGCTCGGTACTGGTCGGAGGAGCGGCGTGCTCCGCGGTCTCGCCGTGAAGGCCCGCGCAGGCGAACTCCGCGAGGTTGCGTCCCACCCGGTCGACGGCAGGATGGTAGCCCCACTGGTAGGGCTGCAAGCGGCTCCGGTGCTCCTCGTCGGCGAGGGACCGGACGTCCACGCTGAGGATCTGCGTCCGGGCCAGCCCATCGTAGTAGATCATCTCGGTGTTCCCCGACACCTCGTAGTCGCTGCTGGCGAAGGCCCCGATCTCCTTGTCCACGTACTCCACGTGTGACCGGACGGTGGCGGCGTCCTGGTCGCTGGCCGCGAAGCAGAAGAGACGGATCTGGCGCCCGTAGAACTCGAACCTGGTGTTGAAGAACCGCTCCATCGACCGATGACTGGAGCCGCACTCCTCGTCACCGCTGGTGGGAAGTGCGATCCGGATCTCGGTTCCGGTCACGCCCCGCCAGGTGGCACCGCCGTTGTCGCCGTCCCAGTACGGCACGCACGGTGGGGCCTGCGGGTCTTCGACCTGGCGCGGCGGGTCGCCCACACAACGACGCACCCGGGCCACGTCGATCACCTCAGGCTCCGGAACCTCCTCCGGTGCCGGCCCCGTACTTCCCCCATCGCCACCGGGCGCCCCCTGCCCCGAACCGAAATCGCTCACCTGCTCCAGAGGTGCGTCCTCGATCTGCTCCTGCGCCTGGGGAGCGAACTCCGCGATGGTGGGTGGAGGTGGCTGCTGCGCGGTGAGGGCGACGATGGCCAGGACCACGGCGGCCACCGCCGTCAGTCCCGTGTAGATGATCCCCGGCCCCCGGGGCGCGCGCCGTCCGCCGTCGTCGGACCGGTCCGTCGCTGCCATCCCCATGCTCAGCCCCGTTTCTTCGGTGGTCCCCCCCAGGATACGCAACATTCTTAACTTAAGGAAGGCCTACTCCGGAAGCGTGCGCTGCCTGGTCCGGCCGTCCAGGAATACCAAGGGGACCAGGCCGACGGTGGGACGTCCCGGCGCGACGATCTCCAGGACCCCCCGCTCGACGACCGAGGTAACCGGGCCGGGGATGATCTCGACCTCCACCTCGGTCACCGGCGGCCATGTGTCGGGACGGCCGCCCGCCAGCAGCTCGATCGAACCGATGGAGGTCAGGTAGCTATCGAGGTCCACCCGCATCCGGTCGGCGGGCCGGATGATCCACCCGTCGGGAAGGAGCCACCGGAGCTCCAGCGACCGCCGGTCGGGGAGCAGGTTGGTGAACCGCAGACGGACCGGATGCGGCTCACCCTCCATCACCTCCGGCTCACGACCGTGGTCCAGCACCACCCGGGCGTGGATCATGTCGTGGACGATCGAATAGGGTGACCGCCTCCAAACGTCGCTCGCCGCCGCCTCTGCGGCCAGGTCCAGTGCATCCAGGGCGGACAAGTCGGTCGATGTCTCGGTGAGGGCTACCGGCGCCCGTGCCGCAGCCAGCGACCCGGGGATCAGCTCCATCACCTGATCGGTCAGCTCCACCACGGTGCGGGGTGGCGTGAAGGAGCCGATGTCGATCGCCTTCGTGACGATCCGGTCGCCTATGGGCTCGATCCACTCTCCCGGGATCCCCGACCGTCCGTTCCGGATACCGAGGATCGCGCCGAGGGTCGCCCCCGTGCAGTCGGTGTCGTCGCCGCAGCCCACCGCGATCCGCAGGGAACGACCGAAGTCGCCTTCACCCCACAGCCAGCCGATCACGAAGAACGCCACGTTCGCCGGCGCCTGGAACCAACCCAGATCGCTGGAGTCCTCCACGACGGCTTCACGCGCCTCCTGCCACGAACGGCCCTCGCTGTACGCCTTGCGGACCACGTCGACGGCACGCGCCACCCGGCTGGAGGGTGGGATCTTCGACAGGCCGATCCGGATCAGCTCGTCCCGGTCGGCGACGACGAACGCCGCCGACTCCACCGCGGCACAGAACAGCGCTGCAGTGGTGCCCTCGCCGGCGCCGTGGTCGACGCAGGCGTCCTCGTAGGCATAGCGCACCGCCGCGTCGGGCCAGCCGGGAGCCAGACACGCCCAGATCTCGGAGCGGATCCAGGCTCCGTTCGAATGCTTCCAGGGATTCCGGTACATGCCGGACAGCGGTGGCGCCAACCCCAGTCGCTGGTTCGCCTTCCCGATCCCGTATTCGTTCCAGTGGGGTGGGATGTAGTTCAGCCAGTACTCCCCGAGAACCCGCGCATCCACACCCCATGGCCCCCGGTCCTGGACGGCCTTCAGCCAGACGAGCTGCAGATCCAGATCGTCGTTCGGCAGCGGTTCACCCGGTGGCGTCGTGTAGCCCTGGACGTCGAGGATCTCGCGCCGTCCTTCGAACGGGCCGCCGAGGGTGCCGCCGATGTTCTTCCCCGTCCAGCAGCCAAAGATCCGGTCCCGGAGCTCGTCGCGGTTCAGCAGGACGCCGTCCATGCTCATTCCTCCCCGGCTCCAAAGGCGACGTGCTCTCGTACACCCGATAGGGACGGTGGGCTCAAGTGCCGGCAGCGCCGGCGGCGTTCGCTCATGCGCGCTCGACCGCGACCTGTGTGCGCAGTTCCCTGCCCGGCCCGGTCACTCGTGTGCTTCCGGTGATGGTGAAAGAACCTTCGAGGCGGATGTCCGCCGACGACGAACCCACCAGCACCTTGATCTCGCCGGGCTCGACCACCCAGCCCTCGGCCGGGTCGTACAACGCGACGCGGTCCGCCGCCACACGGAAGGTCACGCGCGCCGATTCACCGGGCTGGAGGCTCAGCCGCTGGAAGCCTTTGAGCTCGATCCACGGCCGGGAGGTGCGGGCCACCGGGTCGCGGAGGTAGAGCTGCACGATCTCGTCCCCCGCGCGGTCCCCGGTGTTGGTGATCCGGCACGACACCTCGACGAGGCCGTCCGTCGGGATCTGTTCGCTTGAGAGCGCGAGGGCGTCGTACGCGAAGCTCGTGTAGCTCAAGCCGTGACCGAACGCGAAGACGGGATCCAGATCGGCGTCGTAGTAGGTGTTCACACCGAACGCACGGTTGTAGGGCGCGGGGGCCGCGCCGACGTGGGCCGGCATGCTCACCGGCAGCCTCCCGCCGGGGTTCACCGTCCCGAAGAGCACATCCGCGATCGCGTTCCCGGCCTCTTCGCCACAGAAGAACGCCTCGATGATCGCGTGAACCCGCCCGCGCATCCAGCCCAGCACGAAGGGCCGCCCATTGGTGAGGACCACGACGGTCGGCGTCCCGGTCGCCGCCACCTCTTCAACGAGGCGGCGCTGCAATCCGGGGAGTTCGCAGGACGCACCGTCGATCCCTTCGCCCACCGTCCCGGCGGTGATCAGACCCGACTGATCCCCGACGACGACGATGGCCACCTCCGCCTCGCGCGCCGCTGCCACGGCTTCGGCGATCCCTTGGTCGTCATGGCCGACGATCGGACACCCACGTGCATACCGCACGTCGGTCCCATCCCCCACAGCCGCGCGCACGCCATCGAGCACCGAGGGGATGGGCAGCGTGGTCTCCGGCATCGTGAGGTCGTCCGGCGACACCCTGATCGACTTCGGGAACCCCTCACCCTCACGGACCGCCGTTGGATCGAAGGCCTGGGTGAGGATGCCGACGGCGTTGGAGATCACCGGGTATGCGTAGTCGCCGAGCAGGCTGAGGGCGCGGTCGGCGGTCGGGCCGATGACGGCGACGCTGCCGAGATCACCGGACAGCGGCAGGAGCGGATGGCCGTCCACCGGCTCGTTCTGGAGCAGAACGATGGACGCCCTCGCAACCTCCAAAGCCAGGTCGCGGTCCTCCGGCCGCTCCAGGACCTCGGGGACGTCCTCGTCGACGTAGGGCTGCTCGAACAGACCGAGCAGGAACTTCCAGCGGAGGACGGTAGCCGCCGCGCGGTCGATCTCCGCTTCCGGCAGCCGGCCCTCGGACACGGCCTCGCCGAGCGCTCCGGCGAACGAGGTGTTGCACAGGTCGAGGTCGAGCCCGGCCTCGACGGATTGGGCGGCGGCCTCCTTGAGGTCGGCGGCGGTATGGTGTCGGGTCGCGAGCTGCTCCACCGCACCGAGGTCGGAGATCACGATGCCCTCGAAGCCGTACTCGCCGCGCAGCAGGTCCGTGAGCATCTCGCGCGACGATTGCACGGGGACGGCGTCGATCTGGTTGTAGCTGCTCATGATCCCGCGGGCGCTACCCTCCCGGATGGCCATTTCGAAGGGGAGCCCGTACTGCTCCCGCAGCGCGCGCGGTCCCACATGGGCGGGATGGCAGTTCCGGCCCCCGACGGAGGCTCCGTAGGCGATGAAGTGCTTCAGGCTGGCGATCGTCCCGGACGACGGATCCTCGCCCTGCAACCCGCGGACGAACCCCGTGGAGATCTCACCGGCGAGGTACGGATCCTCGCCGTAGGTCTCCTCCAGGCGGCCCCACCGGGGGTCGGGTGCGATGTCACACAGCGGGGACAGTGCCTGCCGTGCACCGATCGCCAGCATCTGACGGCGGACGGCGGTAGCCATCCGTTCGATCAGCTCCGGGTCCCAGGTCGCAGCCTGCGAGATGGCCTGGGGGAAGACGGTGGCATCCTGCACCTGCAGGCCGCACAGCGCCTCTTCGTTGAAGAGGATCGGGATGCCCAGCCGCGTCTCCTCCACAGCACGTCGCTGGTAGGCGTTGACGCGCCGGGCCCCCTCGCGCGGGGAGACGATCGCCGCCCTGATCAGATGGCTCAGCCCCCCGACCGTCGCGTCGAAGGAGGCACCGTCCGCGTCCTCGGTCATCGACTGACCGAACGCGCAGACCATCTGGGAGATCTTCTCCTCGAGGGTCATACGTCCGAGGAGGTCTTGCACCCGCTCCTCCACCGGAAGGGACGCGTCCCGGTAGGGGGCCTGCTGGTCTTCCGGTGTCCGAACCATGGTCTTCCTTCTCCCGCTATGGCCGTCAATTCATCAGGAAAGCTTACAAATAATAGGACCGTGCTGCTGCCCGTCCTCAGGGCGGCAGTTCGAGCCCGGAGGCCACGTCCTCGCGGACGCCGATCCCGAGCCCGGGCCCGGACGGCGGCTCGAGCCGGCCTTCCTGCACCTCGGGGTTGCCCTCGAACACCTTCCAGAACAGCTCGTTGCCCGTGTCCGGCTCCGCATCCGGGAAGTATTCGACCACCGGGCAGACCTGCGGCGACCGGCTGAACGTCACGTGGAGGTTGTGGGCTTCGTTGGAATGGGGCACGACCGGGAGTCCGGCGGCCTCGGCGAGGGCGCAGACCTTGATCGCCTCGGTGATGCCCCCCATGCGGTTGACGTCGGGCTGGAGGATGTCGACGGCACGCCGGTCGATCAGCTCCTTGAAATCCCACTTGGTGTACGAGTGCTCGCCGCAGCTCCAGCGCTGCCATCCGCAGCGTCGCGACAGCTCCACGTAGCCGTCCACGTCGTGGGGCATCAACGGCTCCTCGATCCACGACAGCCGGTAGTCACGCAGCAGCTTGGCCATCTCGATGGCGTAGCCGACGTCCCATCCCATGTACGCGTCCGCTGCCAACTCGACGTCGTCCCCCACCGCCTCACGTACCGTCCGGACGAGATCGACGTTGCGCCGCATGCCCTCAGGGCCGTGCTTCGGGCCGAACCCGAACCGCTGTTTCATGCGGACGAACCCCGCGTCCCTCCAGCCTCGCGCTTCGGCGGCGAGCGCGTCGAGATCCTCGAGGGCGTAGAGCCGGCTCACGTAGCACGGGACGGAGTTCTGCGTTCGGCCGCCGAGCAGCTCGTACACCGGAACGCCCTCCGCCTTCCCGTGCAGGTCCCAGCAGGCGATGTCGAGGGCCGACAGAGCTGCCACGGGAGACCCGGACCGGCCGAATCGCACGGTCGTCCGGTACATGCGTTGCCACAGGTACTCGTGACGCCGCGGATCCTCCCCCACGACGAGATCCGCGTAGTAGTCGTCGATCAACGCCTTCCCGGCGCCGTGGAAGGCGCCCGCCGTGCCGACCCCCACGGTGCCGTCGTCGGCTTCGACCTCCACGAGCGTCATGAACGCGGGCCCGAACCAGCCACCCGGCTTCGTCTCGAAGTCCTCGAAGAGCGTGGCGTTGGACACGAGGTTCGCCCGAAGGGTGGCGGGGGCACGCGAGAACGCGATGTTGCGGGTACGGACGCGCTCGACCTTCATGCGGCTCAGCCCTGCGAGTAGCTCGGCTCCAGGAGTGAGGCACGCAGGGCCTCTACCAGGTCGTCGTCCACACCGTGCTCCCGGAGGTAGGACCGCAGCGAACCGTAGGCGTGGTGGACCCCCTCGAGAAACCCGGCCATCGTGGCCGGGCGTGCCCACAGCACCTCCTCCGGCAGTCCCTGCTCGGCGACGATCCGCATCGCAGCCTCCAGGTCTTCGCGCGGCTGCTCGTTGATCGAGCGTTCCGTCAACGCGTAGTCCGCGACGATCGTGTCCTCGGGCACGCCGAGGAGATGCAGGATGCAGGCGGCGACGATCCCGGTCCGGTCCTTGCCCCCGGCGCAGTGGAACACCAGCGGCATGCAGGACTCGTCGGCCAACAGCCGCAGGATCGACGCCAGGACACCTCCCTCCCCCCGGAGCTTCCACAGGTAGAAGAGATCGAGCCGTGCCAGGTCGGGAGCGGGGTCGTCGGGATCGTCGCCGGCATCGCGGTTGAGGGACAGGTTCACATAGGCCACGCCGGCCTCCAGCAGGGGCCCGCGTCCGTACTGTTCCGCCTCGCCCGGATGACGGAGGTCGACGATCGTCCGGAGGCCGAGCTCTTCGGTGGCGAGACGCACATCGTTCTCCGACATGGCACCGAGAGCGGCGCTGCGGTACAACCGGCCCAGGCGCACCTCGGCCCCCTCCCGGGTCCGGTAGCCCCCGAGGTCGCGGAAGTTCCGGCAGGCCTCGAAACGTATCCAGCGTCGTTCGTGATCGATCATCCGTCCTCCTGTTGTGGCCGCTGACGCCGGACCTCGTCCAGGCGCCGGCGGAACTCGTCCTCGTCGATCCTGCCCTCTGCGTAGTCTGCGACCAGCTGCGCCTCGTCCTCGTCCTCGACCGCGGGTGCGGGACCCGCCGATTCCTCGCCGGGCTCATCGACCATCGACGCGTCGGTCTGTTTGAGCCGTGCGTAGAGCAGGGTGCCGGCGACCACGAGTACGAGCACGACCGCTCCGGTCGCGATCGCCCAACGGACTTCACCGTCGACCACGACGCCCTGCGCGATCGCGAGCGCAGTCATGACCGGTCCGCCGTAGGTTGGAGATGCGTTGCGAGGAAGCTCAGCATCAGCTCGGATCCGTACCGCCAGTCCTGCTCCCGGACGAGGTCGAAGGCGTGGATCGCACCGGGGCGCACCTCGAGCCGGTTGGGCACATCGTGGACGTCCAGTTCCCGGTGGAACGCCTCGATCATCGGCAGCGTGGTGAGCGCATCGGCGTCGCCGGTGATCGAAAGGATCGGTGGCGCGTCACGGTGGACGTGGGTGATGGGCGACGCCTCGGCGAACAGCTCTGCGGTGTCGGCCCCCAGAAAGGCCGCCATCGCGGTCCGCACCTCGGACGGCGCGCCGGGCAGGTTCAGATCGGTCGCAGGATAGAAGAGCACCGCCGCCTGCACGCGGCTCGACGCGTGCTCGTGGCCCCCGGTGCCCTCGAAACGTCCGGGGGTGAGGGCGACCATCGCCGCGAGGTGGCCGCCGGCCGACCCGCCGGCGACCGCGATCCGCTCCGGATCGAGCCCGAGCTGCTCGTGGTTGGCCCGCATCCACCGAACGGCGCATTTGGCGTCCTCGAGCGCCGCGGGCCACGTCGCCTCGTGGACACGCCGGTAGCTGATCGTGGCGGCCGTGTAGCCGTGCGCGGCGAGTTCGGCGGCATGGCGGATGTGCATGTTGGGATGGCCGTCGTGGAACCCGCCTCCGTGGATCAGGACGACCCCGGGGGCCCGTTCGGACGCGTCCGCTCGGCCGTAGGCGTGCAGCGTGAGCGGACGTCCGCCCGCTCCGGCCGTCCCGTAGACCACATCGGGCAGGTACACCGCGCCGTCCGGGGTCGCGGGCCGGCGCAGCAGGTCGAGCACCTCCCCCTTGGTCACCCCCGGTACGACCTCGGCGTGCTCGGGCTGTCCGGCGACGCGGACCAGCCACTCGTCGATCCATGTCCGGTCCTCGGTCATTCGACCACCCCCTGGTAGACGGCGTCGCTGAGGATCGACATCCTCCGGTCGTTGGTCTCCTGGTCGGGGGCCCGGTTGGCGAGCAGCACCACGACGAGGTCGTGGACGGGATCGCAGAACGCCTGCGCCGAGCACATCCCCGGATGCCCGAAGGCCCGATCCGAGGACAGCGACCCGTGCCGCAGCAATACGCCGGCCTGGGCCCCCACCATGAACCCGTAGCCGAACCCGAAGCCCCACCCGGGGGCCATCGGGGCGTGCAGCCGCACGGCGTGCGCGACGGTGGCCGGTGACAGGATCCGCACCTCGCCGAGCCGGCCGCCGCCGGCGAGCATCAGATACAGGCGAGCCAGATCGCGTGCGGTGGAGTGCAGTCCGCCGGCGGGGATCACCGCGTCGCGGACCTCGCGCGTCCGCCAGATGCGGACCTCGTCCTCCATGGCGTCGTCCGCGCCGAGGATGTCGGTGGCCTCCGGCTCGAGGTCCGCCGGCAGCCTCCACGTGGTCCGCGTCATGCCGAGGGGCTCGAGGATCTCGTCGGCGCAGAAGACGTCGAAGGGTCGCCCGTCGATCCGCTCGACGATCGCCGCCAGCATCGCGAACCCGGTGACCGGGTGGTACACGACGCGCTCTCCGGGCGGGTACTCCAGCGGCAGGTCGCAGATCTCGGGGATCCCGCCGTCGGAGGAGATGTGGCGCTCGAACGGCACCGTCCAGGCGTGGTCGGGGATGCCGGCCTGGTGGCAGAACAGATGATGGATCGTCACCGCGTCCTTGCCGTGGCCGGCGAAGGCGGGGATGAAGCGGGCGACCCGGTCGGCGTAGGTGAGCTCGCCCCGCTCGGCCAGGATATGGACGGCCACGGCGGTCACGGGCTTGGAGGCCGAGAACACGTGGAAGCGCGTGTCGGCCTCGATCGGACGGTCCCCGCCCGCGACCCGTCCGAGGCAGAGATCGACGGCCACGCATCCGTACCGTGCGACGAGGACCTGCATGCCGTCGGTGAGCCCCTCGGCGATGTGCCGGTCGACCGTCGCCTGCAGCCTCTCCGGGAGGACCGGGGCCAGACCCACCTCGGACGGGTCGGCCCGCAGGAGCTCCGGAGCGTGCGGACCTGTCGGCATGCCTATCCCGTGACCGCTCCCCTGGAGGCGCAGGACACGAGCCGCGCGTACTTGGCCAGCACACCGGTGGTGTACCGGGGCGGCGGTGGCGTCCACGCCCCCGCCCGCTCGGCGATCTCCGCATCGGTCACCTCGATGTCCAGCCGGCGGGCCGGGACGTCGAGGACGACGATGTCGCCCTCGCGCACATGCGCGATGGGTCCTGCATCTGCGGCCTCGGGGGCCACGTGTGCGATGGACAGGTTCTTGGTCGCCCCGGAGAAGCGGCCGTCGGTGAGCAGGAGCACCTTGTCGCCGAGCCCGGCCCCCGCGATCGCCGCCGTCACCGCCAGCATCTCCTTCATGCCCGGGCCCCCACGCGGACCTTCGTAGCGGATCACGACGGCGTCGCCGGCCCGGATGCCTCCGGTGACCACGGCGCGGAACGCCTCCTCCTCGGAGTCGAACACGCGGGCGGGGCCGCGGAAGGCCGTGATGTTCGTCCCGGCGATCTTGACCACCGCCCCGTCGGGGGCGATGTTGCCGCGCAGGATCGCATACCCGCCTTCGGCGTGGATCGGCTCGGCGACGCGGCGGACCACGTCCTGCCCGTCGGGGAAGGCCACGTCGGCGAGGTTCTCGGCCACGGTCTTGCCGGTGACCGTCATGGCGTCACCATGCAGCAGCCCCGCGTCGAGCAGCTCGCGCATGATGACCGGCACACCGCCGATCGCGTCGAGGTCGACCATCACGCAGCGCCCCCCGGGCTTGAAGTCGGCGATGTGGGGCGTGCGGCGGGAGATGCGGTCGAAGTCGTCGATCTCGAGGGTCACACCCGCTTCGTGGGCGATCGCGGGCAGGTGGAGCACGGCGTTGGTGGACCCGCCGATCGCGCATGACACGGCGATCGCATTCTCGAAAGCCTCGCGGGTCATGATGTCGCGCGGACGGAGGTCCATCTCGAGCAGGCGCATCACGGCCTCTCCGGAGGCGCGCGAGATCGCCTCCCGGCGCGGGTCGAGGGCCGGGATCGACGCCGAGAGCGGCAGCGACATCCCGATGGCCTCCGAGACGGCCGCCATGGTGTTCGCGGTGAACATCCCTGCGCACGAGCCGGCCCCCGGACAGGCGACCCGCTCGAGCTCGTCGAGCTCCACCTCGGTCATCGTCCCGGCGGACACCGCACCGACGCCTTCGAAGACGTCCTGGATGTTCACCGCTTTGCCGTTGAGCCGCCCCGGCATGATCGTCCCGCCGTAGAGGAACACCGACACCAGGTCGAGGCGGGCGCAGGCCATCAGCATCCCCGGCAGCGACTTGTCGCAGCCGGCGATCGTGACCGAGCCGTCGAAGCGCTCCGCGTGCATCACGAGCTCGACGGAGTCGGCGATGTGCTCGCGGGAGACGAGCGAAGCGCGCATGCCCTCGTGCCCCATCGAGATCGCGTCGGACACCGCGATCGTGACGAACTCCACGGGCACGCCGCCGGTGGCGCGGACGCCCTCCTTCGCCCAGCCCGCGAGCTTGTCGAGGTGGTAGTTGCAGGGGGTGACTTCGTTCCAGGACGACGCCACGCCGACCTGCGGCTTGGAGAAGTCCTCGTCGCTGAACCCCACGGCCCGGAGCATGGCGCGGGCGCCGGCGCGTTCGTAGCCCTGCGTGACATCCGTCGAGCGCGGCCGGGTCGACGACCTCACCTCGCGCTCGGACATGGCTCCTCCTGTCCCGTCACCCGAGAAGCGGAGAGCCCGCCGGGGAGACGGGCTCTCCGCATCGGGGAGGCCTGCGGGTTTCGATGTCACTCATATGAGAAGTGTGCAAACAGAGTACGACCGGGGGACGCGTGTCGTCCAGTCGGATCCAGGCTGCGCCGCACGGCGGGGCCTCAGTTGCAGGGGGACCCGTAGAGCCCGGCGTATCCGGACGGGAAGTCGCCCGTCTGGTAGCGCTGGCCCCGCAGGGCATGGCAGGTGGTCCCGGGCTGGTTGTCCCAGGGAGACCGCTCCGATCGCGTCAGCCATGCGATCGCCGCGTCGTTGACCGCCGTGTGGTCGTTGGGCCCGAAGCCCACGCGCCCCTGCCAGTACGGCGCGTCGCCCGCCAGAGGGTTCGGGAATCGCGCCCGCATCAGCCCCTCGGCGAAGGTCGTGGGGTTCAGGTCCGGACCCGCGAGCTGGATCCCGGAGGCGAGCATCAGCATCGAGTTGTAGTACCAGCGGGCCTGGTAGAGATTCTCCCCCTCGGAGCCCCCTTCGCGCAACGCCCAGTACCAGGGCGAGTCGTGCGGCGCGACCTGCTTGCTCCACCACGACAAGCCGAAGCTGCGCTCCACGTGCGCCGCATCCCATTGGCGGGCGTGAGGATCCTCCATCTGGTACAGGTAGGTCGAGATCAGCCACTCGGGCATGAATCCCTGGGCACTGGCGGCGGGATACAGCCGCAGCCCGGTGTGCCCCGTGTGACACATGCAGATCACCGAGTTGACGCCTGCGGACTGGAAGGCGATCACCGCCGTCTGCGCCTGCTGGAACCCCTCACGCGTGCTGAGGTCGCTGTGCATCTCGGCCTCTTCGGCGATCTCGGCACCGCACCGGGCGAGCTCTTCGCGCATCGGGGTGACATCCGGCCGGGCCCCCTCCATGGTGACCGACGTCATGAGGCCGAAGACCCGCTCGCGCCCGGCTTCGGCGCCGTCGGCGAAGTCGGCGTTGCGGCCGTGCAGCGACCGGCAGATCCACTGGCCCATCTGCCGCGACATCGTGTCCAGTCCGGGGAGGTAGCTCCACTGGTGGGGATGGAACCGCTGCAGCCGCTGCTCGTCGAGCATCGACGGCCGCGCGTTGACGCTCACGATCTGCCGTCGGGCGAGCTCGTCGTAGTAGACGTACTCCTGACCACTTTCGTCGCCCCACTGGTTGGAGGCGAAGGCCCTGAGCTCCTCGTCGGCAGCGGCGGCATTGGCCATCATCTTGGCCGTCGGCTCGTTCTCGCCGCTGCTCGGCAGCTCGAGCGGGATGATCTTGCGGCCGTAGAACTCGTAGCGGTTGTTGAAGTGCGCCAGGATGGCCCGGCTCGTATCGTCATCCCCGTCGAAGTCGTAGTTGGATGCCATGACCACCCGGACCTCGTCGCGAGTGACACCCTTCCAGGTGGCTCCGCCGTTGTCGCCCTCCCAGAAGGGAACGCAGGGCGGCGACTGCGGATCCTCGGTCTGCCGGGGCGGGTTGCCCACACAGCGCCGGACCCGGGCCACATCGATGACCTCCCGCTCACGCTCGGCGGCCGGCGTCGGGGCGGGGCCCGCCGTGTCCTGCGTGGCGCCCCCGTCACCCGTCCCGAAGTCGCTGGTCTGCTCGACCGGAGCGTCCTCGATCTGCTCGACGGCCTGCGGAGCGAACTCGGCGATCGTCGGAGGCGGGGGCTGGGTGGCGGTCAAGGCGAGAACCCCGACGACCACGAGCAACACGACGGCCATCGACCCGTAGACGATGCCCGGCCCCCGGGGTCTGCGTGCTTCAGCCATACACCTTCCGGTTCTCCGCGGACGTGGGCCTCAGGGGCGGTGAGCACCCGACGCGGTCTTGGATCTTCAAGCTAGCAGACGAATCCGTCTACGGCTCCCGGACGTGTTCGCAGGGCGTCACCGTGGCGTTGGCCGGATCCGCCGTGACCATCAGGTCCACAAAACCCCTACCCCACGGGACGAAGATCCGGAAGCCGAGCTTGCCACCGGATGCATCGACGTACCCGTAGCCGTCGCTGTAGTAGTACCCGACGAACGGGTCGCTCTCGGATCCGTACTGCAACCACCAGCCAAGGACCTCCGGGGACGAGGTCCCACGTTCTGTGTTGGGGTTGCTCCTCCCCGAGCAGTTGTCGGCCGAAGCCAGCCCGGCCGGCACGACGACCAGCCCGGCGGCGAGACACATCGCGAGGAACAGGCGTCGGATCCGCATGTCACATCCCTCCTGTACGTCAGGTCCGTGAACTATTCCTTCGCCGAAACTCCGCGATCCCCTGCCTGCCAACCGGACCAACGTTCAGGCCATGATCCCCCCGTCGACGACCAGGGCCTCCCCGGTCACGAACCCGGCGTCGTCGCCGGCCAGGTACAGGGCCGCCTTCGCGACCTCGTCCGGCCGCCCCAGCCGCCCGAGGGGCTGCCGCGCGATCAGCTGGGCCCGCATCGCGTCGGGATCGCCCGATTCCTCCAGCAACCGGCCGACCCAGGGCGAGTCCACCGTTCCCGGGCAGACGCAGTTGCACCGGACCCCCGTCCCCGCGTACTGGACGGCCACCTGTTTCGTGAAGGCGATCACGGCCCCCTTGCTCGCGCAGTAGGCGGCCCGGTCCCGGAAGCCCTTCATCCCCGCCACCGAGGCGGTGTTCACGATCACCCCGTGCTCGCGTTCCAGCATGTGCGGCAGCACGGCCTTCGTGCCGAGAAACACCCCCCGGACGTTGACCGCGAAGACCCGGTCCCACTCCTCCACCGAGCAGGACACCGCATCGGCGGTGGACCCGATCCCGGCGTTGTTGCACAGGATGTCGATCTTCCCGAAGCGCTCGAGGGCCGCGCCGACCATCCCCTCCACCTGTGCCGGGTCGGACACGTCCACGGCGTGCGGCTCGCAACCCTCCGGCACACCGTCGACGCGCAGGTCGGCGGCCAGCACCTCGGCCCCCTCCTCGTGGAACATCCGGGCCATCTCGGAGCCGATGCCTGATCCGGCCCCCGTCACCACCACGCTGCGGTCCTCGAACCTCATGCCCCACCTCCGTTGAAGGGTGCCAGTGCCGTGCGGCCGGCGAAGACCGCGTCGCTCCCCAGCTCCGTTTCGATCCGTAGCAGCCGGTTCCATTTCGCCGTGCGCTCCGAGCGGGTGGTGGAACCCACCTTGATCTGGCCCGATCGCCAGCCGGTGGCGAGGTCGGCGAGCCAGCTGTCCTCGGTCTCGCCGGAACGGGCCGAGACCACGGGCGCGAACCCGGCCGCCTGGGCCCGCTCGACCACCGCGCGGGCCCCCGACAACGTCCCGTTCTGGTTCGGCTTCACGAGGACCGCGTTGCCGATCCCCTCGGCGATGCCGCGCTCGAGCCGCTCCGGGCTCGTGACGAACAGGTCGTCGCCGAGCAGCTGGATCCTCGACGCCAGGGCCTCGTGGGCGATCGCCCAGCCGTCCCAGTCGTCGTCGGCCAGCGGATCCTCGATCGACACGATCGGGTGCGCGTCGCACCATGCCACGAGCTCCTCCACCAGCCCGCCGGCGTCCAGCGTGCGGTTCTCGGCGGCCAGGTGGTAGCGGCCCTCGTGGAAGAACTGGGTCGCGGCGACGTCGATCGCGATCGCGGCGTCGTCGCCGGGGGTCAGCCCCGAGCGCTCGATCCCGCGGACGAGCAGCTCCAGGCCCTCGCGGTTCGAGGGCAGCGGCACGCCGATGCCGCCCTCGTCGGCCACGAGGGTGGCGTTGAGCCCGCGCTCGTTGGTGACCCTGGCCGTGCCGCGACGCACCCGCCAGGCCCACTCGATCGCCTCCTCGAAGCACGACGCACCCATGGGCACGACCAGGAAGTCCTGGACGTCCACCGTCCGGGCGGCGTGTGCCCCGCCGGAGAGCACGTTGACCATCGGCATCGGCAGCACCGGCTCGGCCTCCCCGGCCAGGTAGCGGTACAGCGGCCGGCCGGTGCCCTGGGCGGCGGCGACGGCTGCGGCGATCGACACCGCCAGCACGGCGTTCGCACCGAGCTTCTCGTAGCCGGGGCTCGGATCGGCGGCGGTCAGCGCCTCGTCGATCCCCGCCTGGTCGGTGGCCTCCAGGCCGGTCACCACACCGGCCAGCACGTCGTTCACGTTCGCGACGGCGGTGCGGACGCCCCGCCCGTCGTAGCGCTCGCCGCCGTCGCGCAGCTCCCGCGCCTCGTGGGTGCCGGTGGACGCCCCCGACGGCACGATCGCCGTCCCGGTGGCACCCGAGGACAGCCGCACCTCGCAGGCCACCGTGGGCGTCCCGCGCGAATCCAGGGCCTCCCATGCGAGCAGCCCGGTGATCTCGGTTCTCATACCATCACGCTCCCGAGGAGATGCCAGGCGTCCTCCGGGGTGGCGGGCGGGTCGGCGAGCAGCGTGCTGCCGATCGACCGGGCCAGAGCGCGCTCCCGGCCGGTGAGGTACTCCGCCGGGGACTTGCCGTCCACGCGGGCCACCATCAGGCACCCGAGGTGCCCGATGGTGTACCGCTCCTCCGGCGCGACCTCGGGGGAGACGGCCGCGCGGTAGGCCCGCCAGAAGGCGAGCGCGCACGACCGGTAGCCGTCCGCGTCCTGCGTCCGGTGGATCGCCTTGAGCATCAAGTGGTTGGACATGAATGCGACGTCGAAGACCGGGTCGCCGATGTGGACGACCTCCCAGTCCACCACCCAGGGCCGGGCGTCGTCGCCGACGAGCACGTTCTTCGGTGAGTAGTCGCCGTGGACGAGGCACCGCCGCGTGGCCGTCATCTGCTCGACGTAGGGAGCCACGGCGCCGGACAGGTCGGGCAGGCGCTGCATCACGGTGCGGTAGTAGGGGTCGACCCGCAGCGCGTCGAAGGCCTCCGGGGCGTCGAAGCGCTCCCGCACCTGCTCGTCGCCGGCGGTGGCGCCGTGCCACGCCGCGAGGTAGCGCCCGAGCTCCCGCCCGACGCGCTCGTCGGCGCGTCCGGCCAGCAGGTCGTCCTTCCACGTCCGCCAGCCCGCGGGCGCGTGCTCGATGGTGAGCGCGAAGGACGCGGCATCGGCGTCCACGAGGCCGGGCACCGACCCGGGCACGATCCGGGCGGCGAGTTCGAGCGCGGCGGCCTCCTGCACGGCCCGCTCCCGGGGAGCGAGCCACTCGTCGGCGACCCGCAACCGGTCCAGCGACTGCTTGACGACCAGATGCCGGTCGCCGGCACGGACCCGCAGCGCCACGCAGGACACCCCGCCGGTGAGCTCGGCGGCCTCCACCGGCGTGGCCTCGTCGACGACCCCGCGCCCGACGAGGTAGGGCCCGACCGAGTCCGCCGACAGAAGGTCGTCCATCGGTTATTCGAAGAAGGGCTCGTCGCGGCGCGCGTACCGCCGGCAGGCGTCGAGGTCGAGGTCGACCCCGAGCCCGGGGGCGTCGGGCACGGTGACGTAGCCGTCGCGGATCATCGGTCCGTCCAGGCCGGTGACCAGATCGTCGAAGAACGGGACGCTGGCCGCGTGCCACTCGAGGGCCAGGAAGTTCGGGATCGAGGCGCACACGTGCACGGAGGCCATCGTACCGATCGGCCCGGAGATGTTGTGCGGCGCCAGCGGCAGGTACCGGGTGTCGGCCAGCGCGGCGATGCGCCGCAGCTCCGACAGGCCCCCGCACTTCTGGATGTCGGGGGCCACCACGTCCACCGCACCGCGCTCGATCATCTCCGTGAACCCCGAGAGCAGGTAGTGGTTCTCACCGGTGGCGATGCGCGTGGAGGTGCGGGAGGACACCCACTCGAGGACGTCGATCGCCTCCGGCGGGGTCGGGTCCTCGAGCCACAGCACGCCGGCCTCCTCGATCGCCTCGGCGAGCCGGAGCGCGTCGGCGGGGGCGTAACGCCAGTGGCAGTCGAAGGCGATCTCGACCCCCGGGACCGCCTCGCACGCACCCCGGACGAGCGATACCTGCCGCTCGAGCTGGGCGGGAGCGATGGTCCGGGCGTAGAGGTCCTCGTCGGGCAGCAGCGGGAGGTCGAGGTCGAACTTGATCGCGGTGAAGCCCAGCTCGGCCATGCGCCGGGCCCGGGTGGCATAGGCCTCCGGGGTGTAGACGCCCTCACGGTCCACCGGCGCCCAGTGCACCTCCGTCTGCTCCTCGGGCTCCAGCACCTCCTCGGCCCACGAGGGCCGCCGGGAGACGAGCACCGACGAGTAGCTCTCCAGCGCCTCGCCCGCGTGGCAGTCGGCGTAGATCCGCACACGGTCCCGGAAGCGTCCGCCGAACAGCCGCCACATCGGCACCTCCAGCGCCCGGGCGTTGAGGTCCCACAGCGCGGCCTCCATCCCGGAGATCGCGTGGTGGACGGTGCCGCCGCCGGATGCGGCGTGGGCCGTGGCCAGTCGCAGCTTGCGGACGAGCTGCTCGACGTGGACGGGGTCCTCGCCCACCAGCAGCACGGCGAGGTCGCGGATGGTGGCCGTCAGGCCGGGGGCGCAGAAGGACTCGCCGAGCCCGGACACGCCCTCGTCGGTCTCGAGGCGGACCAGCGTCCAGTCGTAGTTGGCCTCGATGACGGCCGTGCGGACCGCGGTGATCTTCATGCCACTCCTCTCGTATCCCACCCGCAAGCGAGCCTACAGGGCCTGCGGCACCGCGCGACCGGAGCGGCGTTGCGTCACGGCCCCCAGGAATGATAAAAGCTCTTAACGAACCTAGCAGAACGTCGCCTTGTGGCGCCGTGCGGGGGTGGGTCCCGCGCGCCGACCGGCGTGCGATGTCGCGTCGCCGGCCAAGCGAGCAGGAGTCCGAGTGGGGACAGACCGAACACACGACCACGACCGGATGGTCCTCTCCGGGGAGGTCCACCACTGGCGCCTCGATCCGATGCGCTGGGGAGCGATCCTCGACCGTGTCGCCGGCCTCGGCTTCCACCAGGTCTCCACCTATATCCCGTGGGGCGTCCACGAGCGCGCCCCAGGCGCGTTCGACTTCACCGTCGAACGGGACATCGCCGGCTTTCTCGAGCTCGCCGCGGCCCGCGGGCTGCGGGTGCTCGTCCGGCCCGGCCCGGACACGGGGGCCGAGCAGGAGACGTCAGGCTGGCCGCGGCGCGTCCTCGACGATCCCCGCTGCCAGGCGTTGCGCCCCAACGGTCGTCCGTACCTGCTGGCCACCGCCACCCACCACGCCTTCATGCCCTCCTACGCCGCCCGGGCCACCCTCGACGAGGTCGGGCGCTGGTACGACGCCGTGGTCCCGGTGCTCGCTGCATTCCAGGCCCCCACCGGACCGGTGGTGGGATGCCAGGTCGACAACGAGCTCGGCTACCACTTCCAGCCCCACCCCTACGCCCTCGACTACCACCCGGAGGCGCTGTCGGCGTGGCGCGGCTGGCTCCTGGAGCGCTACGGCAGCCTCGACGCCGTCAACGCCGCCTACGGCACCGCCTGCTCCAGTCCCGACGACCTCCAACCGCCGCGGGACGGCACCGAGGCCCCCGAGCTGCGTCGCATCGACTGGGTCACCTGGAAGGAGGTCCACCTCCGCGACGCCCTCGCCGCCCTCGCAGGAATGCTGCGCGAACGCGGCATCACCGTCCCGCTCGTCCACAACGACTATCCCCGCACGCAGACCCCGCAGGACACCGGTGCGCTCGAGCGCACGGGCACCGTGGACGTCGCCGCCGGCGACATCTACACCACCAGGGAAGGCGGACGCTTCGCCCGCGACTACGTCCGCCACCTCGCGGGATCGACGCGCACCGTGACCCTCGGCGAGGTGGGGGCCGGATGGCTCGCCCTGCCGTGGCTGCTGCCGATGGACGTCGGCCCCGCCGACGAGCAGCACGTCACCCTCCGTGCGCTGGCCGCCGGAGCACGGGAGGTCAACGTCTACATGCTCGTGGAGCGCGACCGCTGGTACGGGAGCCCCCTGTCGGCCCACGGGATCCGCCGGGAGCCCGCGGCCTCGCTGTACCCGCGGCTGCGTCGTCTCCTGGACGGCCTCGGCTGGTCCGACCTCCGCCGCACGGCTCCGGTGCTGGTCGTGGAGAACCGCACCGAACGACGGCGGATCGACGCCCGGCAGATCCTCGGCGAAGCCCTGCCCTGCTTCCCGCAGCTCCTGCCCGTCGACCGCAGGCTCGCCGAGCCCGACGATCCCGACGCCGACGAGCTGGCCGGGTGGGAGCGGGGATTCGCGGACACGCTGGAGCGGGTGGGCGTCGACCACGACCGCGCGTCCTCCTCCGCCCTCGGCGACCTCACCGCCTACCGTCTCGTGCTGCTGCCCACCCTGGACGCCCTCGATCCCGACGTGTGGACGAGGCTGCGGCAGGCCGCAGCCGCCGGCGTCCGCGTCGCGGTCGGGCCCCGGATCCCGACCCTCGACGATGCCCTGCGTCCCCACACCTTCGACACCGACGGCATCACCGTCCTCGCCGCCGCCGGCGACGCGGCCACCCTGGCCCCCGAGCCCCCCTTTCGCTGCGAAGCCGAGGCCGTCGATCTGCACCACTTCACCGGCGGGGGCCGAGAGGTGCTCGTGACCGTCAACGCCTCCGCAGATCCCCTGGAGGCCAAGATCTCGTTCCACGGCACCGTCCGACTGGCCGGACGGTGGACCACGGCACGCACCGAGGGCACCGGCACCCTCGCGGTCACGCTCGCCCCCTGGGAGATCCAGGTCTGGGAGGTGACCCGGTGATCGCTCCGGACCTGCGGATGGTCGACCTCGACCCCACCGGTTTCCCCTGGCTCTGCGGCCTGCTCGCGCGCCGCGACCGCACCCCCACGCCGAGCCTGCAGGTGCTGCACGACGGCGGACGCGTGCTCAACGTCGTCCACACCGTACGCGGACGCCAGCCCGGGCACCGCGAGCCCTTCGACGACCCGCATGCCCGGGCCGCGGAGCTGCTCGCATCCACCGATGTCGAACGGGTGGTGCTGATCGACCGCTCAGAGCTGGACAACCTCTGGGCCGAGATCGAAGCCTTCGCCCGTCCGGAGGTCACCCAGCCGGAGCTGCTCTGGGCGTCCAACGACCGCTTCTGGTCGCATCCGGCGGTGGTCACCGCGCCCGCCGCGCCGCGCTCTCCCTATCCGTGGGTCCACGGCTGGTTCTCGTCCCTCGGCCCCGACTGGTGGGGTCTGGTGGGGGCCTGGCGCGACGAGGAGCTCGTGCTGTCGGTCGTGTTCCACGTGCGCGACGGGCTCGTGCGGACGGTCACCTCGGGCGAGGCCTTCGGCTGGCCGCGGCTCCCGCGGCGCCGGGCGATGAACCTCGTCGAGCGCGCGGAGCGCCTCGGCCCGGTTCCGCTGGCCGTGCTCTGCGACGCCGACGCGCTGGAGGCCGCACTCACCGAACCCGAACTGGGCGCCGCCCTTGAACGACTGGTGGACGGAGCGATCCACCATCGCGGGATCGAGGCGGCGCCGTGATCTGACGGCTCGAGGGTTCCATGCCCCACCCCCGGAGCGCGCCCGCACCCCCTGCGGGCGCGCTCCACCCCTTTTCGCGCCGAGTGCCTCGCCTGTGGGGGCCGGTCCGGGTAGCGTCGGCGCATGCGCCTGAGATGGTGGTCGCTTCCCGACGACGAGCGCCGCGCCCTGGCCCAGCGCTTCAACGACCGCCTCGACCCGCTCATGACGGGGTTCGGGATCGTGTTCCTGATGATGGTCCTCTCCGAGCGGGCGATCCCCGAACGCACGGTCCTCGCCACCCTGTTCGCCGTCGGCTACTGGACGATCTGGGCGGCGTTCGTCGGCGAGTTCACCGTCCGGCTCTCGCTCGAGCCGTCCAAGCGGGCCTTCCTGCGGAGCAACTGGTGGCAGATCCCGATCCTGCTCCTGCCGTTCCTGCGCTTCCTGCGTCTGGCCCGGGTGCTCCGGCTCGGCCGGGCCGGCCGCGTGTTCTCCTCGGCGCTGCGGGCCTCGCGGACCGCCGCCCAGACCCTCACCAACCGCCTGGTGTGGGTGGGCACGGTGCACACGATCGTCGTGCTGGCCACCGCCCAGATCCTGTTCGAACCCGACCGGTTCGGGGCCTTCGGGGACGCGCTGTACGCGGCGGCGCTCATGGCGACCGTGGGGCAACCCTCCGGGAGCCCGGACACCGTGGTGCGCGTGGTCGAGGTCGCGCTCGCGCTGTACTCGGTGGCGTTCTTCGCCTCCCTCGCCGGGTCGCTCGGGGCCTACTACCTCGAACGTCGGACGGAAGCCGCCCACGAAACCGCAGTGGCCGAGGAGCCGGCGTAACCGGTCCGCTCGCCGCTCTACTCCTGCGGGCGCCCCCGGGACCGGCCGAGCAGGTACCCGACCAGGCCCCCCACCACGCCGGCGAACAGGACGGCCAGCGCCGAGAGCAACAGCCACGGCCCCGCCGAGGACATCCGGTCCATCCCGGGCATCATCCCCGGCCCCCGCATCATCCCGTCCTGCTCGGGCCCGAAGTTGCGGGGGCCGTGCGGGAGCGAGGCGAGGTAGGCGGTGACATCGGCGATCTCGTCGGACGAGAGGCGGTCGGCAAAGGCCGGCATCGGCGGCATCGTGTCGCGACCGTTGCGGACGGTCACCTCGACCCCCTCGCGGGTCAGCCGTGCCACGGCCCCCTGCAGGGCGGGGTGCATCCCTCCCATCCCCTCGGCCTGCGACCCGTGGCACATGGCGCACTGGCCGACGTAGATCTCGCGTCCCGCCTCCGCATCCCGGGCGACCGCCGGACCGGACTGGACGCTCAGCGTGAGACCCACGAGCAGACCGAGCAGCACCCGTTGCACGATCACGGCTCCGGAAGGGCGGCCCAGCTCCCGCCCCCGTCGTCGCTGCGCCATACGACGTTGTCCCGGTCGGCGGCCACGACGGTCTGGCCGTCGGGCGTGCAGGTGAGGGCGACGATCAGCGAGGACCCGTCGGGCCCGGTGGCGTCCCAGCTCTCACCCCCGTCGGACGAACGGAGGACGGTGCTCTCCCGGGACGCGTACAGGAGGCCCTCCCCGGCTGCCGCCAAGGCGAAGAGGGGCTCGGGCGAGACCGGCTCCCAGCCTTCGCCCAGGTCGTCGGAGCGCAGGAGTCCGGCCTCCGTGGACGCGTAGAGCTTGCTGCCGTCCGGACTGACGGTGAACGCGCCCACCTGATCGGGCAGCCCGCCGGCCTCCACCGCCTCCCAGGTCTCGCCGCCGTCGGGCGAGCGGACGACCCCGCGTCCCCCGCTGTCCCCGCCGATGATCACCGGCGGGTCGCCGTGCGTCGCGGTCATCGCATGGAAGTCGTAGGGCTGGTCCATCTCGGGGGTGATCGTCTCCCAGGTGCGGCCCCCGTCGGTGGAGCGCTGGACACCGAGGTTCGTCCCGAGGGCCGGATCCTCGTCGCGCATCTCCAGGGAGGGGTGGCCGCTGCGGAACATCAGCTCGGAGGAGATCAGGGTGAACCCCATGTGGTCGGCGATGTCCTCGCTGCGCTGCGCCCATTCGCCGTCTTCGTGCACATGCAGGCCGAAGTGGGTGGCGACGAACACCGTGTCCGGCGCGGCGGGATCGACCCCGAGCCCGTGGATGTGCGCGACCTCGACGCGCTCGACCGGCGAGGTGCAGGCCACACCGAGAAGCACGAATGCCGGCAGGATCGCCAGACGCCTCGAGGTCGGATTCCCCATCCCTAGAGCTTAGTGCCCAACGGATCGGCGCCGATCCTTGACATTCCAGTCGGCTGGAAGCTCTAGGTTGGAGGAGATCGTGGACGAGGACCGCAAGGAGAGCCGCAGCCCCGAACGGGACGCCCGCGCCGGCCTCGCCGCGCGCTACGGGGGCCTGACGGCCCTGGTCGCCGTCGTAGCCCTCGCCGGATACGCGGGCTACGCCCTGTTTCCGCGCTTCGACCTTCCCGGCGTGCAGGGCGCAGGCCTGATCGGCCTGGCCGCAGCCGCCGGGGTGGCGTCCTTCTTCTCCCCGTGCTCGTTCCCACTGCTCGTCACCCTGCTCGCTCGGCCGCCCCAACGTGGGGGCGCCCGCGGCGGGGTGCGTCCTCTCGCCTTCGGAGGCGCGCTGGCCCTGGGAGCAGCCACCTTCATGATCCTGGTCGGCCTCGGGATCTCGCTCGGCGGGGAGGCGCTGTTCGCGGAGGTGACGTTCGGCAGTCCTGCGGCCATCGCGCTCAGGGCCACCGCGGGATCGCTCCTGATCCTGCTCGGGCTCATCCAGACCGGCGTGCTTAGCATCTCGTTCCACGGCGCGGTGAAGGGGATCACGAGGCCGCTGGCGCGAGTGCAGGCACGGCTGCGGCAGCGCCGTCCCGTAGCCGGCTACGTACTCTTCGGCTTCGGGTACGTGCTCGCGGGCTTCGGGTGAACGGGGCCCATCCTGACCGGTCTGGTCACCTTCGCCATCACCATCGGGGGGTTTGCGGCGGCGTTCTCGGCCTTCGTGACGGCGGCCATCGTCCTCGTGGGACTGCTCTTCGGGGCCGCGGTGGCCGTCGCCCGGCTGACGGAGGAAACGCTCAAGCGCGTGGCGGCGCAGGCACCCACGATCAAACGCTGGGGCGGAGCGGTGCTGCTGGCTGTCGGGGTGTGGCTGCTCGCGCTCGCGGCATTCACGGACTTCTTCATCGAGCTGTTCCCGGTGTGACGTCAGCCGGACTCCGGACGGAGATCTACCCGGCGCAGGAACTGCGCGTTGAGAGCCACGATCACCGTGGACAGGCTCATCAGCACGGCCCCCACCGCCATCGGCAGGACGAACCCCGCCCAGGCCAGGGCGCCGGCCGCCAGTGGGATCGCCAGCACGTTGTAGCCCGCCGCCCACCAGAGGTTCTGGAGCATCTTCCGGTAGCTCGCCCGGGACAGCCGCCGCACCGCGACCACCGCCCGCGGGTCGTCGGAGGCCAGGACGATCCCTGCGGACTCGATGGCCACGTCGGTGCCGGCCCCGATCGCGATGCCGACGTCGGCGCGCGCGAGAGCCGGGGCGTCGTTCACCCCGTCGCCGACCATCGCCACGGTGTGCCCGCGCTCCTGGAGCTCGATGACGGCCGAGTCCTTGTCCTCGGGTAGCACCTCGGCGAAGACCTCGTCGATGCCGAGCTCGCCGGCGACCGCGTCGGCGACCTGCCGGGCGTCGCCGGTGATCATCGCCACCCGCACGCCGGCGTCGTGGAGGGCGTCGACGGCGGCCCGGGACTCGTCGCGGATCTGGTCCTCGAGGGACAGCGCCCCCACGATGGCGTCGTCGCGCACCACGTACAGGACCGCGGCACCGCGTCTCTCCCATTCCTCGACGCGTTCCGCGAGCTCGGACGGCACCTCGAGCGTCCGCTCCCGCAGCAGCGCCGGGCCCCCGACGGCCACCTGCTTCCCGTCGACCTTCGCCTCGACACCGCGTCCGGCCATCGACCGGAACCCGCTCGCGCCGGGAGGTTGCGCGCCGCGCTCGCGGGCCCTGCCGACGATCGCCCGCGCCAGGGGATGCTCGCTGTCGGCTTCGACCGCGGCGGCCAGCGCGAGGAGCGCGTCCTCGTCACCGTCCACGGCAGCCACGTCGGTGACGGCGTGCTCGCCTTTGGTCAGGGTGCCGGTCTTGTCGAACAGGACGACGTCCACCGTGCGCATCCGCTCCAACGCGAGCCGCTGAGAGATGAGGATGCCGTTGCTCGCCGACTTCGAGGTGGAGATCGACACCACGAGCGGGATCGCCAGCCCGAGAGCGTGAGGGCACGCGATGATCAGCACGGTCACCGACCGGGTGACGGCGAAGCCGGAGTCCCCGAGCAGCGTCCAGACCGTCACCGTGACCCCGGCCGCCGCCACGGCGACGTAGAAGAGAAGCGCCGCGGCACGGTCGGCCAGCACCTGGCTGCGCGAACGCGATTCCTGCGCCTCGGCCACGAGCCGCTGGATCCCGGCCAGCGCGGTGTCCTCGCCCACGGCGTCCACACGGACACGTACCGAGCCGCCGGCGGCGACGCCGGCGGCGATCACCCGGTCGCCCTCGCCCCGGGCCACGGGGTTGGCCTCGCCGGTGATCATCGACTCGTCCATCTCCGCCTCGCCGTCGACGATGGTGCCGTCGGCGGGCACGCGGGAGCCGGGCCGCACCAGCACCACGTCGCCCACCGCGAGGTCGGCGATCTTGACGGTCTCGGTCTCCCCGTCATCGGTGACCCGCTCGGCGGTGTCGGGAAGGAGCTCGGCCAGGGCCTCGAGCGCCCCGCGGGCCTGCCCGATGGCGCGCATCTCCATCCAGTGGCCGAGCAGCATGATCACGATCAGCAGCGACAGCTCCCACCAGACCTCGACACCGAAGAACCCGAGACTGGTCGCCAGCGACGCACCGAAGGCCACGGTGATCGCCATCCCGATCAGCAGCATCATCCCGGGACGCCGGGCCCGGGCCTCCGCGACGGCGCCGGTGAGGAACGGCCAGCCGCCGTAGACGTACACGAGGGAGCCGAGCACCGGCGGGAGGACTTGCGAGCCGGGGAACGTGGGAGGGCTGTACCCGAGCCACATCCCGACCATGTCGCTCAGCGCGATCACCGGCAGGGACGCGACCAGCGACACCCAGAACCGGTCGCGGAACACCGCCGCGTGATCGCCGTGGCCCCCATGTCCGTCCATACCGCTTATGTTGCCCCGGGGGCGCGACCCCGGAACAGCTGCACCCTCAGCCCCCGAGGTACGCGCGGTGGAGGTTCTCCAGCCGGGCCCGGCTGTCGGACAGGCCCCCGGGACGGTTGCGCGCCAGCCAGTGCGCCGCGTGCCGCTCGATGATCGGCTGGAGGTCCTCCGCCAGGCCCCCACGGCGCGGGTCGGGCACCGATGCCAGCGTCCCGTCCCCCTCGAGACGCGCGATGGCATCCCGGCACAGCAACGACACCAGCGCACAGGTCGTCCGCAGCTCGTCCACGACCAACGAGCCGTCCGGACGCGCCGGACGGGCCCGCGACAGACGCTCGCGGATCGTCCCGAGCCGCTCCTGCACGTCGCGCAGCTCTTCGACGGTCAACCCTTCGGTGGACCCCCGCCCCACCGGCACCTCCGGGTAGTAGAGGTGGAACACCAGCGCGGAGGAGTTCGGTACGTACGGGGTCACGTGCGTGTACAGCGACCCGAGCTCGGACAGCGCGGCGCCCAGCTCCCCTGCGGTGTCGCCGAACGCATGGACATCGACCGCCGAAGCCAGCTCGATGTCGCGGTTCGTCTCCACACACCAGGACGCCCCTGCGGCATACGCGAGGGCGGGCTCGGACACCGGCAGGTACTGGAGATGTCCGTAGTCACCCCAGTCGCACACCATGAACCCCCCGGCTCCGGAGGCCGCCGCCGCGGCGGCTTCCACGTTCGCCCGCATGTTGGGGATGCGTCCGGTGAGGTTCAGCCAGGTGGAGGTCCCCGGGCACACCCACCACGGCAACCCGGCTGCCCGCACCCGCTCGACCAAGCGCTCGAACGGGAAGTTCCCCTCGTACCCCCACACGCACAGCGCGACGTCCGGCGGGACCCGCTCCAGCAGCTCCGGACGGTGGTAGAGCACCTCCCCCCACATCAGCATCTCGCGGCCGGAGAGCGCCGGCAGCGCCCGCACCCGTGCCACGTGGGCGAGATACTCCTCCATCCGGGCCTCGTCCAGTCCGTAGGGCTCGTCCAGGCCCACGTGCACCCTCCCGGAGGAGAAACACGGCACCAGCTGCCCGAGCAGATCGGCGACGAGCTCGATCGTCCCCGGATCGGACGGGTCGAGCGTGGACACCGGATGCCGCCGCCCCCACGGGTCGAGCCAGCCCTCCTCGGATGCGGACAGCTCCCGGTAGCGGGGATGCCGCAGCCACCGCTCCATGTGCCCGAGACAGTTCTGGTTGGGTGCCAGCTCCACGTGGCGCTCGCGGCAGTAGCCGTCCAGCTCCCGGATCTCGTCCGGCGTGTATGCGGAGGCGGACGCCCACACCTGCTCGTGTCCCGCGTAGGCGAAGGTGTGCTCGGTGTAGAGCTGGAGGTGGTTGATCTTCCAGGAGGCGAGACGGTCCACGAGGGCTTTGAGGGTGTCGAGCGTCGGTACCTTGTCGCGGCTCACGTCGAGCATCACGCCGCGGACGGCCACATCCGGGTGGTCGGAGATCTCGACGGCGGGAAGGCCGATCCGGCGGAGCTGCTCGAGGGTCGCGCGTCCGTAGAACAGGCCCGCCTCGTCGGCGCCGTCCAACGTGATGCCGTCGACGCCGGCCCGGAGCCGATACCCCTGCGGCGGGAGCGACGGATCGAGCGCCGTCCGCGGCTCGGCGTCCGGGACGGTCCCAGCCCCCATCGAAACCTGCCGGGGACGGGGCAGCAGGTTCACGGCGCTTCGGGCAGGACCAGGCCGGACAGCGCCTCCACCCGCACCCGTTCCCCGTCGATCTCCACCTCGGCGCCCTCCGGACCCGCGTTCACGACCACCACCGTACGGCGGTCGTCGAGCTCGCGGGCGAAGGCGTAGACGTGCGGGTCGGCCACCAGCACCGTGCGCCTGGTCCCCCGGCGCAGCTCCGGGCGGCCGCGGCGCAGCGCGATCAGCTCCCGCACGTACGCGAGCAGCTCGGTGTCCTGGTCGTCCCCCCAGCGCATGGGCATCCGGGCCCCCGGATCGATCTCGTCGCGCCTGCCCTGCGGCACCCCCACCTCCGTGCCGTAGTACAGGATCGGGGGGCCGGGCAGCGTGAAGAGTAGGAGGAGTCCGAGCCGGAGCCGCTCACGCGAGTCCGACAGCGACGAGAACCGGTCCATGTCGTGGTTGTCGATCATCAGCGGCGCCGCCAGCCCCTCCGGGAGGTCGTCGAGCGCGGCGATGCGCTCGTCGAACCCCGCTGCGCCGATCGCGCCTTGTCCGCAGAACTCGCGGATCGCATAGCAGGAGAAGAAGTCGAAGAACCCGTGGAGCCGCCCGCGGAAACGGAAGCACTCCGCAGGCGTGCGCGTCACTTCCCCGATCGCCACCGCCTCGGGGGTGTGACGGCGCAACAGGTCACCGAACTCGGTCCAGAAGTCGAGCGATCCGACGTGCGCGGAGTCGATCCGGAACCCGTCGAAACCGGCCTCCAGCCAGAAGTCGGCCACCTCGAGCAGATGCTCGCGCATCGCCTCGGAGGTCTGGTCTACCGCGGCCAGGCGCTGGCTTCCGAACCATCCGTACAGCTGGTCTCCTTCCGTCTGGAAGCGCTGCGCGTACGGCCCGCGGGGGTCGCGGCGCGCGGCCTGGACCCACGGATGCGTCTCGCCGAAATACGAAAGCACGAGATCGAGCAGCACCCGGATCCCGAGCTCGTGGGCCCGGTGGCACAGCCCCCGCGCGTCGGCGAGCGTGCCGAGTCGGGGCTCCACCCCGAGCAGGTCGCGGTGGTCGTAGCAGACGTGCATGTCGGCGGGGAAGATCGGCGAGATCAGCAGGGTGTCGGCCCCCAGCTCGGCGATGTGGTCGAGGTGGGCGGTGAGAGCCTCGAGCGTCCCGCCGACGAACCCGAGCCGGGGAACCTCGTCGTCTGGAGGGAACGATCCCGGACGGGCGAAGCGGTCGACGAGCGCATGGTAGATCACGGCGTCGGTCAGCCAGTCCGGCACCTGGGGCTCCCGCACCACGTAGGAGTACAGCTCGCGCGGGGGCCGGACGAACGACGCCCCCTCGTACGGTGCCTCGAACCCGGGCCCGGCGTCGGTCACCGCCCTCCATCCGGCATCGGTGCGGACCGCGATCCGGTAGCGGACGCGGGTCCCCTCCGGGTACCCGGGGATCTCGGCGGTCCAGATGCGGTCGGTGTCGGTATCCGACGCCGGAGCGAACCGGGCGAGCTGACCACGCCATGGGCTGCCGTCGACGAATTCGGGGACGCTGCCGTCCGCCGTATAGACGGCGACCGCCTCGTGGACCTCGGTCTCCCGGTCCGCGGTCAGGCGCAGGATCCCGGGCTGCCCGGGCGGGGGCGGGTTCGGGTCGACGTCGTAGCGGTGCCGGAGCCCGCGCGTCGCGTCGGCGGAGCGTGCCTGCACCACGGCATCCCAGTCGATCTCGAACGTCACCGCCCCATGCCTCGTCGCTCGCTTTGACACCCTCCGGGGGGCCTGAGAGTATCGGCGGCGCGCCGTCTTCGTAAAATTCCTTCACGAATCGTGACCGAGCCCGCCACTCCCGTCCATCTGCCTGCCCGGCGCGTCCGGGCCCGCGACGGCGTCCACCTCGGCACCGACGTCTACCTGCCCGCGGGCGCCGGACCCTGGCCCGCCACCCTGGTCCGCACTCCCTACGGCCGTACCTTCTATCACGCCGATGCGGACCGGCTGTGCGGCGACGGGGTGGCCGTCGTCGTCCAGGACGTCCGTGGACGGTTCGACTCGGAGGGCGAATGGGATCTCGGCGCCGGGGATCTGGCCGACGGCGCGGACGCCGTCGCGTGGATCCGTGCCCAGCCCTGGTCCGACGGCCGGGTGGCGGGCCGCGGCGCCTCCTATCCGGGGATGACCACGTGGCGCACGGCGATCGCGAACCCGCCGGGGCTGGTGTGCGCGGCGCCCACGATGTGCCCACCCTGGTGGCAGCACCTGAACTTCCGTGAGGGCGGTGCGGTGCTGCTGGCGCTGGCGGCCCACTGGCTCCCCCTCCAGCTCGTGTGGCATCCCCGTACCTCCGAGGAGGTGGCGGCGCGGGCCACAGAGCGCGCCTTCGACTTCGCGGCAGCCCTCGTGGATGATCGGGTCGACGCCGCCGCCGCGCTGGCGCTGCCCTCCCTCGGCCGGCTGCCGCTGCGTGACCCCTGGCCCGTGGAGGGATCCCCGCTGTTCGAGCACATCTGGCAGCGGATCTTCGATCCCCCCGCCGCCGTCTCACCGCTGGACGACCCGGGCCCGGCCCCCGGCGACCGCGTCGAGGTGCCGGTGCTGATCACGGGGGCCTGGTACGACGTCGGCTGGAGCCAGGGACAGGTGGACGCCTTCGCCGCGATCCGCCGGACGAGCCCGCCCGAGGTTGCGGCGCAGCACCGGCTCGTGATGGTGCCCTCCGGCCACGGCTTCGACCCCTTCCGCGAGCACGACCCCGGACCGGAGGCCGGCCGCTTCCACCTCGACACCGATCACGAGTGGGCCCTGGAGTGGTTCGGGGAGCCCGGCCCCCTGCGCCAGGCCCCACCGGTCACCTACTTCCTCCTCAACGACGGCTGGCGCACCGCCGACGACTGGCCGCCGCCCGGGGCCGCCCCCGTCCGCTTCCACCTGCATCCCGACGGCATGGCGCTGTCGCAGACTCCCCCGGCCGCCGAGGCGTCGGCCGGATGGGTCTTCGACCCCGCCGACCCGGTACCCACGCGAGGAGGCGGCGGCCTCGGCCTGCCTCCGGGGCCCTGCGACCAGACCGGGCTCACCGGCGGGGCGCGCGACGACGTCCTCTCGTTCACCACCGAGCCGCTGCGCGCGCCCATGGCGATCACCGGCTCGGTGGTCGCCGGGCTCGCCGTCGTCTCCGACGCCCCCGACACCGACGTGACCGTGAAGCTAGTGGACGTCCACCCCGACGGCCGCGCCTGGAGCATCACCGACGGGATCCTGCGCGGACGCTACCGCCACGGACCCGACCCCGTGCTCCTGGCCCCCGGCGAGGTGGAACCGTTCAGGGTCCACGCGGGCTGCGTGGGCTACCTCGTGGACGAAGGCCACCGCCTGCGCGTGGACGTCTCGTCGTCGAACTTCCCGAAGTACGACCGCAACCCGAACACGGGAGCCCCCGAGGGCACCGACACCGCCGGCGAGCTGCGGGTCGCCCGCAACCGCCTCGTATCCTCGCCGGAGCACCCGTCCTACGTGGAGGTGACGCTTCTCCCATGACCGATCCGCTCCGATCCCTCGGCTACCTCACCTGGCCTTCGCCCGTCCTCGACGAACGGTTCACCGTCGACCCCTACACCGCCACCCGCCTCGACGGCGACGCGATCGTGCTCACCCTCGCCTCGGGGGCTGAGGTCGGCGTGTGCTGCAGCGTCCCGCTTCCCGGCGTGCTGCGGATCCGTATCGGCGAGCGGCTCGGGGACCCCGCGCCTTCTCCGATGCTCACCGACTTCGAGGACCGTCCCGCCGATGTGTCCGCGGCCGACGGCGGGATCCGGGTGCAGGGCCCGGGCGTGGACGCCGTCTGGGGCGAGGACGCCACCCTGTCCGCCGGGCGGTTCACCCGCGCCCCGCTCTTCGGGCTGATCACCGGTACCGCGGCCGGCGCCGGACGCCTCGTCGGCGCCGACGGCCCCGTCGGCTGGGTGGAGACCATCGGCCTGGCCCCCGACGCGGCGGTGTTCGGCGGCGGCGAGAGCTTCCAGGGACCCGACCTCCGCGGCCGGGTACGGCGCATGGTCAACCAGGAGACCCACGGGGCCTCGGGCCTGGACGTCTCCTACCTGAACGTGCCCTTCCTGTGGTCCGACGCCGGCTGGGGGCTGCTCGTGCACTCCGGCGGTCCCGTCCGCGCCGACGTCGGCGCCGCGCACTCGGAGGTGATGGCCGTCGGCGTTGAGGGCGACGAGCTCGATCTGTTCGTGATCCTCGGCGACGCACCGGCGATCCTGCGCGCCTACCACGACCTCACCGGGCTCCCGGGGGCGCTGCCCGACTGGGCGTACGGCGTGTGGACCTCGCGCTGTTCGTACCTGTCGGCCACCGAGATCGAGGGCGTGATCGAGGCATACCGAGCCGCCGAATGCCCGGTGGACGTCGTCCACGTGGACGCCTGGCTCGAGGGCAACGTGATCGAGGACCTCGCCTGCAGCTTCAACGTCGACCGCGACCGCTTCCCCGAAGGCTGGGCCCGGCGCCTGGCGGAGCGCGGCGTGCGCACGAGCCTCTGGCACAACCCCTACGTGATCGAGGGCACGCCGCGGGCCAAAGAGCTCGAGGCCGCCGGGCTGCTGCTGCGCAACCCCGACGGCACGCCGGCCCGCACCAACGACAAGCAGGACCGGTTCCTGATCGACTTCACGAACCCCGACGCCGTGGCCTGGTGGCAGGAGCAGATCAGGCGCGTGGCCGCCGAGGAGGGCAACGCCAGCTTCAAGCCCGACTTCGCCGAGGAGATCCCCGAGGGCGCCGTGTTCCACGACGGACGCACCGGACGCCAGGCGCGCAACGAGTACTCCCTGCGCTACCAGGCCGCCACCCACGGCGCGCTGCGGGAAGCCCTCGGCACCGACGCGGTGGCGCTGTTCTGCCGGTCGGGCACCACGGGGGCCCAGCGCTACCCGTGCCACTGGGTGGGCGACACGCCGTCCACATGGACGGGACTGGTCACCGCGCTGCGAGCGTGCCTGTCGCTGTCCGCCTCCGGGTTCGGGTTCGTGTCCCACGACGTGGGCGGCTTCTGGACGCCGCGCTCCTTCCAGCTCATCGGGGAAGCCTTCGCGTCCAACGCCGAGGGCATCTTCGAAGCCGACGTCGCCGGCGAGCTCTACGCGCGGTGGACGCAGTGGGGCGCGCTGTCGCCGGTGATGCGCTTCCACGGCACCGGACGCCGCGAGCCCCACGCCTACCCCGAGCCGTGGCGCACGGCGGCGATCGAGGCCTGCCGGCTCCGGGAGCGGCTGCGCGCCTACCTGGTGCGCGCGGGGGCCGAGACGGCGTCCACCGGCGTGCCGATGATGCGTCCCATGGCGCTCGCCTACCCCGGCGACCGCGCCGCACGGGACGCCGACCTCCAGTACCTGCTCGGCCCGGATGTCCTCGTGGCACCGGTGCTCGAGCCCGGCGGGCGGCGCCTGCTGTGGGCACCGCCGGGCCGCTGGGAGAGGCTGTGGGGCGTGGATACGATCCAGGGCCCGGGCTGGGTGGAGGTACAGTGCGACCTCGACAGCTTCCCGGCCTTCGTCCGCGAGGGCGCGGAGGTGCCGGGCCGGTGAGCCCGTGGTGGCGGGACGCCGTCTGCTACGAGGTCTACGTCCGCTCGTTCGCCGACGCCGACGGCGACGGCACCGGAGACCTCGCGGGGATCCGCTCGCGGATCGGGTACCTGGCGTGGCTCGGTGTGGACGCGATCTGGATCACGCCCTTCTACCCGTCCCCCGGGGCCGACCACGGCTACGACGTGTCCGATCCCCGCGAGGTCGACCCGCTGTTCGGCACGCTGGAGGACTACGACGCGCTCGTGCACGACGCCCACGCCCACGGGATCCGCGTGCTCGTGGACGTCGTCCCCAACCACGTTTCCGATCACCATCCCTGGTTCCAGGCGGCGCTGCGGGACCGCGACGACCCGCACCGCGACTACTTCGTGTTCCGCGACCCGGCCCCCGGCGGCGGACCGCCGAACAACTGGGCGTCGGTGTTCGGCGGCCCGGCCTGGACGCTGCACGAGCCCACCGGCCAGTACTACCTGCACCTGTTCGCACCCGAGCAGCCCGACCTGAACTGGCGCCACCCCGACGTGCACGCCGACCTCGAGGCGACGCTGCGCTTCTGGCTCGACCGCGGCACCGACGGCTTCCGCATCGACGTGGCCCACTCCCTGTACAAGGACGCCGAGCTGCGCGACAACCCCCCGAAGCCGGAGACGCACGCGGAGGGGTTCTTCTCCACGATCCAGAAGAACACCTTCGACCAGGAGGAGGTCCACGACGTCTACCGGGCGTGGCGGCGGATCTGCGACGACTACCCCGGCGACCGGACGATGGTGGGTGAGGTCTTCCTCTACGACCCGCTGCGGGTGGCCCGCTACGTGCGCCCCGACGAGCTGCACATGGCCTTCAACTTCCTGCTCCAGGTGCAGCCCTGGGACGCCGCCTGCTTCCGCGACGCCATCGACCGGTCGTTCACCGCCCTGGGGGCCGAGGGCGCGACGTGCACGTGGGTGCTCTCGAGCCACGACTCCCGGCGACACGCCACCCGCTACGGCGGCGGCGCGCGGGGCCGGGCCCGGGCCCACGCGGCGGCGCTCGTCCTGCTCGGGCTGCCCGGCACCGTGTTCCTGTACCAGGGTGAGGAGCTCGGTCTCGAGGACGTCGACATCCCCGACGCCCTGCGCCAGGACCCCGTCTTTCACCGCACCGGCGGCGAGCGCAAGGGTCGCGACGGCTGCCGCGTGCCGATCCCCTGGGAGCCGGACGGGCCCGGCTACGGGTTCTCGCCGTCGGCCGATCTGTGGTTGCCGGCGCCGCCGGACTGGGGTGAGCGCGCCGTCTCGGTGCTGCGGGAGGATCCCGGCTCGATCCTGCACCTGTACCGCCGCGCGATCGCGGGGCGCAAGCAGCTCGGCCTGGGTGCCGGCGAGCTCGCATGGCTGGACGGCCCCGACGACGTGGTCGCCTTCGCGCAGGACACGGACGGGGGCCGGGTGGTGGTGGCCTGCAACATGGGCGAGGCCGTCGCGACGGTCCCGGTGGACGCCACCGATGCGGTGCTGGCCTCCGGCGACGGTGTGCGCTGCGAGGACGGACGGCTCGTGCTGCCCCCCGACACCGCGGCGTGGGTGCGGGCGTGAGCGACCGGATCTGGTGGCGCGACGGCGTCCTGTACCAGATCTACCCGCGCTCGTTCCAGGACTCCACCGGCGACGGTACCGGCGACCTCGAGGGCATCCGGTCGCGCCTGGGGCACGTCGCGAGCCTCGGCGTGGACGGGATCTGGCTGTCGCCCATCTATCCGTCCCCCATGACCGACTTCGGCTACGACGTGGCGGACTTCTGCGACGTCGATCCGGTCTTCGGCACGCTGGCCGACCTCGACCGGATGCTCGTCGAGGCCCACAGTCACGGGCTGCGGGTGATCCTCGACCTCGTCCCCAACCACACCTCGGATGCGCACCGCTGGTTCGTCGAGTCGCGCTCGTCGCGATCGTCGCCCAAGCGCGACTGGTACATCTGGCGGGACCCCAAGCCCGACGGCTCGCCGCCGAACAACTGGCTGTCGGCGTTCTCCGGGCCGGCCTGGACCCTGGACGAGGCCACGGGCCAGTACTACCTGCACTCCTTCCTGCCCACCCAGCCCGACCTCAACTGGCGCAACCCCGAGGTCGCCGACGCGATGGAGGGCGTGATGCGCTTCTGGCTCGACCGCGGCGTGGACGGCTTCCGCATCGACGTCGTCTACCGCCTCGTGAAGGACGAGCAGCTTCGCGACAACCCGTGGATCGAGGGCGCCGATCCGGCGGTGCTCGGACAGCACGCGCAGCAGCGCGCCTGGAACATGAACCGTCCCGAGACCCACGAGGTGTGCCGGCGCTTCCGCCGGATCCTCGACGACTACCCCGGCTCGATGGCCGTCGGCGAAGTCACGGTGCTCGACCCCGAGGTCGTCGCCTCCTACTACGGGTCGGGCGCCGACGAGCTGCACCTGGCCTTCTTCTTCCATCTCGCCTACCGTCCCTGGGACCGCGACGACGTGGCCTCGGCCGTCGACGCGCTGGAGGCGGCGATGCCCGCCGGCGGCTGGCCGTGCTGGGTGCTGTCCAACCACGACGTCCACCGCCACGCGAAGCGGTTCGGACCCGAGCGGGCCCGGGCGGCGGCGGTGCTGCTGCTGACCCTGCGGGGGACGCCCTTCCTGTACCAGGGCGAGGAGATCGGGATGACCGGCTGCGAGATTCCGCCGGAGCGGATCGTGGACGTCGCCGGACGCGATCCCGCCCGCACCCCGATGCAGTGGGACGACACCGCGAACGCCGGCTTCGCCATCCCGGGGGCCGACCCGTGGCTGCCGGTCTGCCCCGACTTCGTGGACGAAAACGTCGCCGCCCAGGAGGCCGATCCGTCCTCGATCCTGCACCTGTACCGGCGGTTGATCGCGCTGCGCCGTCGGGTGCCGGCCCTGCACCGGGGGACCTACGAGCGGCTACCCTCCGATCCGGGCGTGCTGTTCTACGAGCGCCGCTCGGGCGACTCGGTGGCGCAGGTGGCGGTGAACTTCACCGCCGCGCCGCGCCGGATGGAGTCCGCCGGCTGGCGGATGGCTCTCGCGACCCACGAGCTCACCGATGCGACAACCCTCCCCCCGAACGCCGCCACGATCCTGCTCCCGGGGTAACAGCACTGCGTTCCTCAGTTTCAGCGAAGCAGGAGACCACCCGCAGGTCCTCGAAACCTGCATCAGGACCCCAATAACGGGAGGGGCAAGGTGCGCGCCGCAGTAAGCATCGTTTCGCTGGTCCTGGTGACCGTCATCTCGCCTCAGCCGATCCGCGCGAGCGACCCTGCGCTGTCGAACTTCGAATACGTGGTCTGGGAACTTGATGCGCACGACACTTGGTCGATGTACTGCGACGTTGTCATGGACGAGGACATGGTCGCCTTCGCGGCGTTGTCGGTAGAGGTCGATGCCGGCAACGCCTCCTACATGTGGAGCGGAGGGCGAGCGGGCAGCGGTGCCTCACTCCGCCTGAAGCTGTACAACGAGCGGGTATCCGCGTCCACGGGACTTGCGCCGCAGGATTTCACCTACAGGAACACGTTCGCCGAGGAGGCCGCCTACGACAGGCCCGCGGTCCTCCGTGCCGCCTGGACGAACTGGGGCGGAGTCCAAGCTTGCGTGGTCGAGGTGAACGGTGACCCGCTGCCAGCCCTCCAAGGCTCTCCCGACGATTCGCACTACTTCGACATGAGCGACTTCAATGGTGGAATCGGAGTCGCCCATGACTACGTGGGGGCCGGTGTGAATCAGGAACTCAATCGCTCTGCATCCGGTTACCTGTTCGGCTTCGCCCATACAACGAACGGTGCGTTCCGGGTACAGGGGCCCGAAGGTCAGGACTATCGTGGTGACAGAATCGGCATCGCGGAGTTCACCGACGGTGAATGGACGTTCCAACTACCCGCGGGCGTCGGGGTTGGATGGGGTGCGCCTTGGCTCTTCCTGATGGAGCTGCCGAACTAAGTTCCGCGCTTGTCGCACATCTGCTACGTTCGTAGCATGAGCGAGGTGGCGTCCCGCGAGCTGCGCAACAACACCCGAGCCCTCCTCGAGCGCGTCGCGTCGGGTGAGGTGGTCACGATCACCGTGGACGGCCGCCCCGTCGCCGTCCTCCATCCCGTCGGCCGCCGTCCGCGGTGGCTTGCGCGTGACGAGTTCGTGCGCCGGGTCGCCCCCCACCAAGCCGACGCGGACCTCGCCCGTGAGCTCGCCGAGCTCGCACCCGACACGACCGACGACCTTCCACAGCCGTGACCCGCGGGCTCGCGGACACGACGGTCTTCATCGCCCGGGAGGACGGCCGTCGGATCGACAGCTCCGACCTGCCGGATGAGATCGGCGTGTCGATCATCACCGTGGGCGAGCTGCGCGCCGGCGTCCTGGCCGCAGCCGACCTCGAGACCCGGGATCGTCGCCTGGCCACCCTCACCCAGGCCCTCGCTCTCGAACCCTTGCCGGTGGACGCTCCGGTCGCGGAAGCCTGGGCCAAGCTGCGTTTGCTGCTGCGCGAGAGCGGCCAGCGGATGGGCGTCAACGACTCGTGGATCGCAGCCACCGCGATGGCCCTCGAGATCCCCGTGGTCACCCAGGATCGGGGGTACCCAGCCGTCCCCGGGCTCGAGGTCGTCCTGGCCTGAGCCAGCCCCACGGTGTCCCTCGTCTCACATCCAGGTGGTGCCGACGGACCGGTGTCCGTCCAGGGGGCGCAGGTATTCGTAGGCGTGGGCGGTGACGGCACCCTCGGGTGTGGTCACCTCCACCGTGACCCGGCGGTACATCTCTCCCTCGTCCTCGAGATCGTCGAGGACGGCCAGAGCCTCCTCGAGGCCTGCCGGGTCGATGGTGAGCACCACGCCGGAGATCGTGCCGGGCTCGTCGAAGCGCGCGGCGGGCACGCCGGCGTCGTAGAGGCGTCCGGGCACGGTGCCCGGCACGGAGCCGTCCACGAACGGGGCCACGATGCTGTGCAGGCGCTGCCCGGGCTTGAGGAGCCCGTAGACGAAGACCCGGTTCACCCCAGGAGCCCCCGCAGCTCCTCGGTGGCCGCCACGGGATCGGGGGCCTGCACGATCGCACGCACGACCACCACCCGCGTCGCCCCGGCCTCGAGCACCCTCGGCAGGTTGCCGGCGTCGATGCCGCCGATCGCGAACCACGGGAAGGGCACCTCGCGGGCCGCGTAGTCGAGCAGGTCGTAGCCGACCCCCGGCCGGCCCGGCTTGGTCGGCGTCTCGTGGACGGGGCCCACGGCGATGTAGTCCACCCAGCCGGTCTCGTGCTCCTCGAGGGCCCGGCGGATGTCGTGCTCAGAGTGGGTGGATCGGCCGATGATCGCGTCCGGGCCGAGGAGCTCCCGGGCCGCCGCGGGCGGGAGGTCGTCCTGTCCGAGGTGGACGCCGTCGGCCCACAGGGCGTGGGCGACGTCCGCGCGGTCGTTGATGATGAACGGGATGCCGGCCTCCGCGCAGGCCTGCTCCATCGCCTCGGCGTCCTCCATGATCGGCAGCGGCTCGGCGTCCTTCTCCCGGAGCTGGACGAGATCCACCCCGGCCCCCACGACCGCGGCGAGGACGTCGGCCGGCAGCGCCGGCGCGACGAGGTACAGCCGGGAGCGCTCCACGGCCGGGCGCCGGTCCGCGGACCTCACCGGGAGCCCCCCTGAACCGGACGGACGACCTCCACCACGTCGCCCTCCTCGAGCCTGATGTCGTCGTAGTCCTCGCGCAGCACCGGCTCGCCGTTGAGCTCGACGGCGACCGTGCGCACCGTGAGGCCGAGGTCGCGGACGAGGGCGCTCACCGTCGTCCCGTCGTCCACCTCGCTGGGCTTGCCGTTCACCGTCAGCTTCACGTCAGCGACCGTAGCACCCTATGGTTGAGCGATGCCCTGCCTCGGGATCGTGCTCGCGCTCCTCACGCCACGGCTGGTGATCGTCGTCCTCGCGCTGTTCACCGACTACATCGGCCGCGCCTTCGACACGCTCCTGTGGCCCCTGCTCGGCTTCTTCCTCATGCCCACCACCACCCTCGCCTACGCGTGGTCGCAGAACACCTACGGCGCCATCGAGGAGCTCGGCCTCGTGGCCGTGATCATCGGGGTCGTGCTCGACCTCGGCCTCCACGGGGGTGGGGGCCGCGGCATCGGGCGCCGGCGTCGGTAGCGGACGCTAGGATCCGGGTCCTTCCCCTCCCGTCCCTTCCCCATGGACGCGAGGAGGGTGTCATGCGACGCTCAGCCACCTGCCGCACCTGCGGCGCCACGATCCGCCCCCGGGCCAAGGACATGAGCGTGGGGGCCGCCGTGCGCAAGCACTACTGGAAGCACCACCCGGAGGTGATGCTCGAGGGACGCGCGGTCCGCGCCTGGGGCCGGGAGAGAAGCCGCCGCCGCTGAAGGGTCCTGGTAGCCTCGGTTCCGGTGTCGTCGACGCGGGGGTGAGCCATGTCCGGGCAGGACGATTCGGTTCCACGTGAGTCGGTGGTGCCGGTCCTGCGGGTCCGCGACGCCGATGCCGCCGTGGCCTGGTACCGGCGGCTCGGCTTCCAGCGGCAGTGGGTCCACCGCTTCCGCCCGGACTTCCCGGCCTACGTGTCGGTCGCCCGGCCGGGCTCGGGGGCCGAGTTGCACCTGTCCGAGCACGCCGGTGACGCGCGCCCGGACACGCTGGTGTTCATGAACGTCACCGACCTCGACCCGATCCTTGCGGAGTTCGGACTGGGGGCCGAGATCGGGCCCTGGGGCGGGCGCTCGCTCGAGCTCCGCGACCCCGACGGCAACCGGATCCGCCTCGGGGAGCCGGCCCCCGAAGGCACGGACCGCCCGGAGGGCTACGACACCACGCCGGGGGCCTAGATCCTGGAGGGGCCTACTCCTGGCGGTTGAACGCCCAGGTCGCGGCCACCATCGCCACCACACCGATCACGGCGATGACGACGACGTTCTCGAGGATGCCCATCGTGTGCCCGAAGACCGTCACCCCGATGCCGGCACCCTCGGTCATCGGCGTCCCCGGTGCGACCACGTCGCTGCCCAGCAGGAGCTGGCGGACGGCGTCCACCCCGTAGGTGACCGGATTGATCTTCGCGATGACCGCCAGCCACGGCGGGACGCTGTCGACCGGGAAGAAGATCCCGGACAGGAACATCATCGGGAACATGATGAGCTGCATCAGCATCTGGTAGCCCTGCTGCGAGCGGGTCCGGCAGGCCAGGAAGATCCCGAGACCCGATACCGGGATGCTCAGCAGAACAAGCAGCGGCACGAGCGTCAGGACGGCGACGGGACGCAGCGACACGCCGACGATCGGCGCGATCAGCAGCAGGACGACCGCCTGGAGGACCGCGGCGACCGTCCCCCCGGCGACCTTCCCGAGGACCACGCCCGTGCGGTCCAGCGGCGCCACGAGGATCTCGCGCAGGAACCCGTACTCCCGATCCCAGACGAGCGACGCCCCCGACATCAGCGAGCTCATCACGACGTTCATCGCGATGATCCCCGGGTACATGAACGCCACGAAATCGACCCCCGGCGCCAGGGTTCCGACCAGCCGGTTGAACCCGGCACCGAAGATCACCAGGAACAGCACGGGCATGATCAGGCTCGAGAGGATGCGGGCCCGCTCGCCGACGAAGCGGATGACTCCCGGTAGGCGACGACCCAGAAGCCGCGGACGAACTCCGCCGTCCGCCCCGCCGACGCGGCATCGGCGACGGGTGCTCGTCCCCCGGACTCGATGGTCCCGGATCGCCGGCCTTCGACCGTCATCGCGGACCACCACCACGGGACGAGAACCGCGATGCCATACGTCCATCCCGCATCATCGCCCGCATCATCTGGGTCTTCGGGTCGGCCTCCTCGTCGCGGATACTGTGCCCCGTCAGTGAGAGGAAGACATCGTCGAGGGTGGGACGGCGCACCCGGATCGACTGGAGGCGGAAAGGGAAGCTCTGCAGGAAGCCGGGAAGAAACTCGTCGCCCCGCGGGACGGCGAACTCGACCATGCCGTCGTGCACCTCCGGGGCGAGCTCGTACCGGGTGCGCAGCTCCCGGACCACGTCGTCGTTGCGTTCGGACGACACGGAGATGACGTCGCCTCCCAGAGACGACTTCAGGTTCTCGGGGGTGTCGAGTGCGGCGATCCGGCCGTTGTCGATGACCGCGATCCGGTCGCAGTTCTCCGCCTCGTCCATGTAGTGGGTGGTGAGGAAGATCGTCAGCCGCTCCCGCGCCCGCAACTCACCGACATAGCGCCAGATGTGATGGCGGGTCTGAGGGTCGAGGCCGAGGGTGGGCTCGTCGAGGAAGAGCACCCGCGGATGGTGCATCAGGCCCCGGGCGATCTCGAGGCGACGCTTCATACCTCCGGAGAACGTCGACACCTTGCTGGCTCGCCGTTCGGACAGCCCGACGAGATCGAGCACCTCCTCGGTCCGCCGCTCCCGGACGTCCGCCGACATGCCGTAGGCGACGGCGTGGAACCAGAGGTTGCGATCGGCGGTCAGGTATTCGTCCAGGGTGGTGTCCTGGAAGACGAGACCGATCGACCGGCGCACCTGGTTCCGCTGGGCGACGACATCGAAGCCCGCGACCTCGGCGGTGCCGTCCGTGGGCCGCAGGAGCGTGCACAGCATGTTGATCGTCGTGCTCTTGCCGGCTCCGTTCGGGCCCAGGAAGCCGAAGATCTCCCCTTCCCGCACGGCGAAGGAGACGTCCCGGACGGCTTCCAGGGGGCCGAAGCGCTTCACGAGATGGTCTGCGGTGATGACGTCCACGATGGTGTCCTTCGGGTTCGGATCCGTCCGCACTCATACCACGGTCGGCAGCGCGTCGCTCCAAACGGATCGATGCGAATCTCCGACCGGACGCACAGCGACCAGTGCGATACGGTCGCATCGGATCCGCTCCCGCAGCCAAGGGCATCGGAGGGGAGCTGCGTGCATGTCACCGAGGATAGGCGATGACGAAGAGATGCCGTGACTGCGACGCGCGCCTCGCCGTGTACGAGAAGCGTTGCTACGCCTGCGGAGGAAAGCCCACAAAGGTCCTCCACCGGGGGAGGAGAGGACGTGCGACGCGAGAAGACGACCGGGCCATCCTGACCCTGCTCTTGCTCGCCCTGATCTTCGTTATCGCCCCACTCGGCGCGGTGCTCTACGTGACGAATCAGACGCAAGCTGTGATCGCACGGTTGGTCGTCTCCGTCATAGCCGCGCTGCTGCTCGTGGCGATACTGGCGTTGTCCCAGCACAAGTAGACGGCAGGATGAGCCAGTACGAACCCACACGGGGGGTCGCTGGTTCGCGGACGCGAAGCTGGGCATCCTCGTGCATCGGGGCGTGTTGCTGGTCCCCGCTTAGGCACTGGGTCATCGCTAGGATGGGCAGCTTGCACGTACGCAGGGAAAGGACCTGATTCCCCATGAGACAGAGATGAACGATCAACCCCGTCTCGGGGAGCAGGTGGCGGCGGTTGCGCGCGGCTTGGGTCTCGCGTTCCGGTTCGCTCCACTCGGAGCGGCCGCGATCGCCCTGCTGATGCCGTTCGCCGGGGTCATCTTCCCGTTCATCGCGGCTCAGGTGGGCCGAGCCATCGATCTGCTCCCGTCGGTAGTGGCCGGCGACGCGGGGGCGACGCGTGAGCTGACCTGGGTGGCTGTGGTGGTGGCGGTGGGATTCACGGTCGACCGGGGGCTCACCCCGATCATCGACGAGATCACCAAACGGACGGCAGGACTCGTGCGGCGGGGGCTCGCGGGCGAGGTGATGGACTCGGTCCTGCGTCTCCCTGGTCTGCACCATTTCGAGGACCCCGATACCCGGGACCGGCTACAGGCCGCCGGATGGGCAAGTCACGGGCCGGTCGAGATGCTGCAGCACCCCGCACAGATCATCAGAGGGATATTCGGTCTGGCCGGATATTCGGTCCTCGCGGCCGTAGGCGGATGGTGGATCCCCGCCTCGATCTTGATAGCTGCCATCCCCTCCGGCATCGTGTCCCTGCGTTACGAGGCCTCCGAGATGGCGGCCCAGGCGGATCACTCGCTGGACGCGAGACGCCACGCCTACTACTCGGGCCTGGCAACTCAGCTCCCCGCAGCCCAGGAATCGCGGATCTTCGGCTTCGGCGGATGGATCCTCCGTCGCCAGCAGGCTGCATGGCAGAACACGATCGCGCAGGTGTGGCGTGTCCGGCGCCACAGGCTCACCCTGTACATCCTCGCCAACCTGCTCGTGATGCTGGTGGCGGGGGTCGGATACATCGTGCTCCTCCGCGCGACGCTGCGCGGCGACCTGGACGTCGGGGCCTTCGCCGCTGCCGCTTACGCCGTGACCTCCCTGACGATGGCTTCGCAGGTCTTCGCGGGATTCGGCTTCCTCCGCCGGGATACGGCCTTCCTCCCCGATGTGTTCCGTGTCCGGGCGTTGCCAGACGACGATCCCCGGATGCAGATCAGTTCTTCACCGGCGCCCATGCCCCCGCGCCGGTCCGGGTTGAGGTTCGAGGGTGTGTCGTTCACCTACCCGGGGACCCAGCGGCCCGTGCTCACCGGACTGGAACTGGCCATCGATCATGGAGAGACGGTCGCCCTGGTGGGCCTCAACGGAGCGGGCAAGACCACGCTGATCAAGCTGCTGTGCCGGTTCTACGACCCCACCGAGGGACGGATAACGATCGACGGCACCGACCTGCGCGACCTCGACATCCAGGAGTGGAGGCGCCGGGTCGGCGTGATCTTCCAGGATTTCCAGCGCTATCCCTTGTCGGTTCGGGACAACATCGGGTTCGGGTCCCCCACGCGCCTGACCGACGACGAGGTCCTGGTCACGGCCGCGGAACGGGTCGGGGTCCTCGACAAGATCGCCCGGCTTCCCGCCGGCTGGGACACCCCGCTCGCCCGCGACTTCGGCGGTGTGGACCTGTCCGGCGGGGAGTGGCAGCGCATCGCCTTGGCTCGAGCGGTGGCCGCCCGGCTGGGGACGGGCGCCGATCTCCTCATCCTGGACGAACCGACGGCCAATCTGGACGTGCGCGTAGAAGACGACATCTACCGCCGGTTCGCCGTCCTCACCGAGGACGCCACGACCATCCTCGTATCCCACCGGTTCTCCACCGTGAGGATGGCGGACAGGATCGCCGTCCTCCAGGACGGGTCGATACGCGAGTCCGGGACGCACACCGAGCTGATGGTGGCCGGAGGCGCGTACGCGGAGCTCTATCGGGCGCAGGCCGCCCACTTCCGGTCCGAGGGGGAGGATCCCACGTGAACCTTGCTGCTCGGATACGGACCTCCGTCCGCACGGCCGGGACCATCACCGCTGCAGCGTGGACCGTGGTCCGAGGCCGAGCGATCATCCTCGCCGTCGCAGCCGGCGTCGAGGGACTCGGGGTCCCCGCCGCCGCCTATCTCTCCAAGCGGGTCGTGGATTCGGCGCAGGCGGGCGCCCAGACGGCCCTCCTGCTCGGCCTCGCCTACCTGACGGTGTGGTTGGTGTCGGGGCTGGCCACTCAGCTCTGGCAACGGATCGCGTGGGATGTGGGGGACCGCCTCGGCCAGCACTTCCAGGCCAGGCTCCTGCACGCTGCCACGACAGCGCCGGGACTGGAGCATCTGGAGAGCAAGGACTACGCCGAGAACCTGCACCTCGTACGCAGTCACGTGTGGCTGCCGATGAATCTGGTGTCGTACGTGGGTTACCTGGCGCAATTCATCATCGGACTCACGGCGACGGTCGCGCTGCTCGTCATCACCCATGCTTCGCTGGCCGTCGCGCCCCTCCTTGTCCTGCCGGCCGCGATCCTGCAGTACCGGAGCTACACGCGCTACATGGAGCGGGTATTCGGCGCCGTACCGGACGAGAGACTGCAACAGCTCTACCTGCACCTCGGCACGTCGCCGGAGGCGGCGAAAGAAGCGCGGATCTTCGGACTCCGGGACACCCTCCTGCAGCGTCACCACGAAGCGGCAACCCGGGCTCTGCGAACCCGCGCCAAAGCCCAGCTCCGCACAGCACCGGCCGAGATCGGCACCGGACTCCTCCAAGGTTTGGCGATGGCACTCGGGATGGTCTGGGCCATACGACTGGCGGCTACCGGCAGAGCCACGTCCGGCGATCTCATCATGGCGTTGCAGCTCCTCCTGAACCTCCTCCTGACCCTGGGAACCGGTCTCGGGATGGTGTCCACATTCGCCCAGTTGGCCGGCATGATGCGTCGGTACCTGTGGCTGCTCGACTACCGGTCCCCCGTCCAGCTCTCCAGCCCGTCCGAAGCGGTGCAGCCTCCCGAACGCATCGCGGACTGCCTGGTGTTGGAGGGTGTGTCCTTCACCTATCCGGGCACGGACGTGTGTGTGCTGGAAGACGTGAACCTGCGGATCCCGGCTGGAACGACCGTGGCGTTCGTGGGTGAGAACGGGGCCGGCAAGACGACGCTCGTGAAGCTGCTGTGCCGCTTCTACGATCCCACCTCAGGCCGGATCACGGTCGACGGAACGGACCTCCGATCGCTCGACCTCGTCGAGTGGCGCACCCGCTCGACCGCCATGTTCCAGGACTTCGGGAACTACGACGTTCTCGTCCGGGAGAGCATCGGGTTGGGAGATCCCCCACGCATGGCGGACCTCAACGCCGTGGGGGCCGCGGTAGCTCGTGCGGGCGCGGACCCGCTGATCGCGACTCTGCCCAAGGGCCTGGATACGCCGCTGGGACGGACCTTCCCCGATGGGACCGAGATCTCTGAGGGGCAGCGTCAGGTCGTGGCCCTCGGGCGGGCCGCGATGCGGGACGAACCCATCCTCGTGATCCTGGACGAACCCACGGCCAGCCTCGACGCCAAGGTGGAGGCCGAGGTGTTCCGCCGCTTCGTGACGCTGGCCGAGGGGGACCCGGGGCGGACGCCGATCACCCTGCTCATCTCCCACCGGTTCTCGACCGTCCGGATGGCCGATCTGATCGTCGTGATGCACGAATGTCGCATCGAAGCGGTGGGCACGCACGAGGAGCTCATGGCGTCCGGGGGCCGTTACGCCGAGCTGTACCGGATGCAGGCCTCGAGATACGAGTAGCGCATCAGTCCGTCTGAGCCTCACCCAGCGCGAAGCGCGCGCGCCGGCGCAGCCAAGTCGTCGCATCCATCTGCGCACCGGGCGGCGGATCCCCGTAGGCGACTTCCCGAAGCGCGCCGCGCAGCGACTGCGCCTCCACCTCGAGCCTCGCGATCGTGTCCTCGAGGAACAGCCGGTCGGCACCGCACCAGGGACAGATCTCCTGTCCCGACGACTCCTGCGGCGACATCATCTCCCCGTCATCGCGTGCCCTACGCCCTGGCCCTGCGGCGTGACCGTACCACCGCACACCGGCGATCGGATCGTCTGCGGGGGCCGGCGGCCGCGTTCCAACACCCGTGCAGGCGACCCCGCA
>CAZLKN010000020.1:0-2694 GCA_964560135.1 uncultured Actinomycetes bacterium
GCCGGGCCCGGAGCCGGCGGTGGCGCGGGCACCGGGAACCGGGACCTCGGTGGCGAGTGGTCCGGCGGCGGTGGCCTGGAGCTCGGCCAGGTGGCCGGTGACCAGCGCGGCGCACAGGGCCACGGCGTACAGGAGCAGGAGCACCGCGAAGTCCGATGAGAAGGCCAGGGAGCCGGCCAGCGCGATCAGCGCGACGCTCGAGGCCACGGAGAAAGCCAGATCGCGCCGGCGGGGGACGTCGAAGCTGTGGAGCACCTGGACCCACAGGAACAACGCCGCCAGCGGCACCCGCGTGTCGTCGATGGAGGTCGCGCCGCGGACGGATCCCAGGAAGCCGCCGAAGGCGGCGAAGAGCCCAACGACGAGGGCGAGCTTCAGCAGCACGTTGCCGCGGCCGCGGCGGTGGTGGGAGACGAGGAAGCCCGCCGGGATGAGCAGCGCGGCCACGACGCCCATGCCCGCGCTGACCGCGCCCTGCGCCGCGACGGCCACCACCGAGACGAGCACGGTGGTGCCGACCGCGATCCGGTGCCCGACGTGGTCGGGCCCGACCTCCGGCGACGTCAGGAGCTTACGGGCGATGGTGTGAAGCAGCGCTCAACCTCCCTCGCAAGGGTCGGATGGACGTCGGCTCCCGCCGCCCGCAGGCTGTCGGCTGCCACGAGTGCCGCCGGGGTCGGGGGCTCGGCCGGACTGCGCGGATCCACGAGGACCACCGTGAGTCGAGCGCTCGACGCCAGCGCGACCAGGCGCCGGACGGCCGGGGCCGTGCGCGGCGCCGCCTCCAGGACGCAGACCACGGCCGATCCCGCCGGCAGCGTCTCCAGGAGCCCGTCCAGCGGCAGGATGTCCGCGGCGAGTCGCGCTCCCCAGTCGAGGACCGTGTCGTGGCCCGTGGCGGTGGTGCGTGCCGCGTCGCCGTCCCTGGCGCACAGCAGATCGACGCGGCGTCCGGTGGCGAGGCCGGCCAGGGCGGCGGAGCAGGCAGCCGACGCCACCGCGTCGGCGGTGTCGGCGTCCGGCGGGGCCTCGGCGACCACGACGAGATCCGCGGCCGTGTCCTCCTCGGATTCGCGGACGACCAATTCGCCCCGGCGCGCCGTGGACCGCCAGTGGATGCGGTTCGCCGGGTCCCCGGGACGGTACTCGCGCACGCCGGCGACGTCGCCGGAGGGGGCCCGGCTCGGCTGCCCCGCGCAGCCCGGGAGCGCATCGGCGGGCACGGGGAAGGTCCGGGGGTGGACCACGGTCCGCGACGCCACCATGAGCCGCCGGCGGGCGACGAGCACCCCGAAGGGCGCGCCCGTCTCCAGCGTGCAGACGGCCTCGGTGTGCACGCCCCGGCGCGCGCCGGACCGGACGGCCTCGAAGGCCCGCTCGGTGCCCGGACCGAGCAGCGGCACAACCGCCGCGCCGGGGCCGAGGAAGTCGTCGCTGACGCGGACGAGTGCCCGCGCGCGCCGGCCGGTGTTGCGCACGGACAGCGTCACCGGTGCGGGATCGCCGGCGCGCAGCCTCCGGGGTGCGGTGCGGGTCACCTCGAGGTCACGCAGGGAGCGCAGCGGCCAGACAGCGCCGGCGACGACGATGCCGCCGAGCAGGGCGGCGACCGTCAGAACCCAGCCGGCCTGGACGTTCGTGCCCACGCCGAACAGGGTCAGGGCTCCGAGCGTCAGCCCCGCCGCCCGCTTGGTGGGCCGGAGGGTCATGGGTGCCGGCCGTCGACGTGTTCGACGTCCACGGGGGCCGGGATGCCGCGGAGGATGGAGGCGACGAGCTGCTCCATCACCGGACGGGTCGCGGCCCGGTCGGCGTTCGGCAGGATCCGGTGGACGAGGGCCGCGGGGGCGACGGTCTTCACGTCGTCGGGGAGCACGTAGTCACGGCCGGCGAGCAGGGCGAGGGCCTGGGCGGCTCGGGTGAGCGAGAGCGTCCCACGTGGAGACGCGCCGAGCGCCACCTCGGGATGGTCCCGCGTCGCGCGCACGATCCGCAGTGCATAGTCGAGGACGCCGTCGTCGATGTGCACGGTGCGGACGGCTTCCTGGTGGGCGCCGACGCTCTCGGGATCGAGGATCGGCTCGAGCTGGTCGATGGGATGGCCCGTCCGCTGGGCGACGACCACGCGGCGCTCGGCGTCGTGGTCTGGGTAGCCGACGGCCAGCGACAGACCGAAGCGGTCGAGTTCCCCTTCGGGCAGGGGGAAGGTGCCGTGGTGCTCGATCGGGTTGCGGGTGGCTACCACGAAGAAGGGATTCGGCACCTCGTGGAGGTAGCCCTCGACCGACACCGAGCGCTCTTCCATCACCTCGAGGAGAGCCGACTGGCTCTTCGGGGTGGCGCGGTTGATCTCGTCGACGAGCACGACGTGGGCGAAGACCGGGCCGGGGGAGAACGAGAACGTGCCGTGGGCGGGGTCGAACACGTTGGTCCCGGTGATGTCGGCCGGCATCAGGTCGGCGGTGCCCTGGATCCGGCGGAAGCTGCCGTCGATCGAGCGGGCCACGGCCCGGGCGAGCATCGTCTTTCCCACCCCGGGGACGTCCTCGATGAGCAGGTGCTGTCCCGAGAACAGCGCGACCGCGCCGAGCTCAGCGGCTCGGCGTTTGCCGGTGATCACTCGTTCGATGTTGTCGACGAGTGCCCGGATGGCGTCGGCGGTCGTCTGGAGATCCACGCGTGTCCTCTGAGCCT
>CAZLKN010000020.1:2794-5363 GCA_964560135.1 uncultured Actinomycetes bacterium
GCCCGCGCGGCGGGCACGTCGGGTGGGTTCTGCCTCACGCGGGAGCTCCTCGACCGGGACGGCCACCAGCTCCTGCCCGCGCCGCAGCGGCTGCGCCTGCTCGATGCGCTCGCCACCGACGAGGGTCTGGCGCTGGCGGTGGCCAACCGCGGGACCTACCGGTCGGTCGCCCAGGCCCTGCTCGCTGAGGGCCGCCGACCCACGTTCCTGATCGGCTCGGACAAGCTGCCGCAGCTCGAGGATCCGTCCTTCCACCCCGACGGACGAGCGGGGGTCGACGAGACCTTCGCTCTGGCGCGGTTCCTCGTCGTCCTGCGGGGGGTGCCGGTGGGCCGCGACGACGTCGAGGTGCTCGACCCGGACGCGGTGTTCGGGGGAGGGGCGGCGGGTACGGTGTCGGCGACGGCGGTCCGCGAACGCCTGCGGAAGGGCAGGTCGGTGGACGATCTGGTCCCGCCACTCGTAGCCGCTGTCCTTGCGGGATATACTGAGCCATCCGACCGAGGATGACTATGGACGACGCATCGCTTTCCGAACACGAGCAGCGCATCCTCCAAGAGATCGAGCGGAACCTCGCCGAGGAGGACCCTGACTTCGTTCGTCAGGTCTCCGAGGTCCGGCCCCCGAAGGACGCGGTCAAGCTCCTGAGGGTGGGCATCCTCGGCCTGATCGTGGGGTTCGGGTTGCTCCTCGGCTACGCGACCCACGTGGCGCTCGGCGCCCTCGGATTCCTGATCATGCTCGCCGGCGCGGTCGCGATCGGTACGGGCATGCGGGGGATCGCCTCGGGCGGCCGCACCCCGGGTTCGGCATTCCGCACCGCGATCAGGCGCGCTGAGGGCAGGATGCGGCCGAGACGCCGCGACCGGTAGCTCGACGCATGCCCTACGTCCCGAGCGTCGCCGAGGCCAGGCGCCTGCGCCGTGCGGTGGACCTCGCCTCCTTCACGGAAGGCGAGAGGATCTGCTGGATCACCTCGTTCTCACTGCTCCTGGCGCTGGGCGGGGTCGTGCTCGCGTTCCCGACCTGGCCGGGGATCATCGGGTTCCTCGGCGGGTTCGCCGTCCTGTACTGGCGGCTGCGGGGGATGCACCTGAGCCGGGTCGCCCCCGACGAGCTGCGCCCACTGTTCGGCCCGGGCATCGGCTCCCGCGACCAGCGGGCCTTCACGGCGCTGATGCTCCGGACCGCGTTCACGGGACGCAACCCGCTCGCCGAGCGCGTCGAGCACGACCCGTTCAAGGACTGGAAAGGCCGCGTGGCCGGTCAGTCCGGCTGATCCGGCTCCGATTTCTCCAGCCATCCCGGGTTCGCGATCCTGAGCTTGTCCACGGCGATGGCGGCGAGCGCCGTGTGGGCCTCGGCGTAGCGGTCGTCCAGCGTCCCCGAGCGGGCCGCATCGGCCACGCGGTGTTGCAGGTCTCTCACTTGCCGCCGCAGCTCGTCGGCGGATGCTGCTGCTTCCTGATCCGACCCCAGCAGCGAGGCCAGAAGGTCGTGCTCGGCGCGCACGGCGGCATCCTCGTGGAGCCATTCCCGCTCCAGGATCGCCAGGGCATTGCGGGCGACCCGCAGGTGGAAGCGGTCGCGGCCTTCCAAACGGGGATCGATACGCTCGGAGAGGAAGGTGCGGACGGCCTCCAGCAGCTCGGGGGCCGTGGGCCGGTCCTGCATCAGGAGCCCTCCGGGGCCACGAGGCGCAGCAGGTCGTACTCGGCCTCCGCGGCCCGGCGGCCGATGGCGGCGTGTTCGAGGCTGGGGGACCGGCCCCCGAGGTGCACGAAAGACTGGACCACGCACATCACCCCCCACGTGAACGCGGCCGCCGCCTCCCACCAGGCCACCGCAGCGCGGTCCACTGCCGCGCCGGAGGCACGCTCGTAGGCGCGGTAGAGATCCTCGCGGTCGCCGAAGCCGCCGACCTCGCCGGCCCCCCCGAAGCGCCACGTCCTGCTCACGAGCCATCCGAGGTCCTCCCAGGGGTCGCTGACGTGGGCGAGCTCCCAGTCCAGGACGGCGCGGATCCCGTCCGGGCCCACGATCAGGTTGCCGTTGCGGAAGTCACCGTGGACGAGGGTGATCCGTCCCGGGTCGGGCGCGGACAGCTCGAGGCGGCGGGCCCCCAGCTCGAGCGCCGGATGGGGCTCGCCGTAGGCGTCCAGCAGCCCCCGGTACCGCTCGAGGGCACCTCGTCCGGGATGCCCGGCCGGCGCCTCGAGGTCGAGGTCGTCGACGGGGATCGCGTGGATCCCGGCCAGGATCTCGCCGCAGCGGGCCGCCATCCCCGTTCGGGCCCCGGCATAGGTGTCATCGTGCAGGATCCGCCGGGGGATCGTCTCACCCTCCACGAAGGCCATCACGAACCCGGGAGACCCGAGTTCGAGGTCCGTGACCCACAGCACGTCCGGGACAGGTACGCCCGCGGCTGAGGCGCGACGCAGCAGTTCGACCTCGGTGGAGCGGCCGAGCCGCCCCGACGCGCCCGGTGGGTCCTGGCGCAGGACCAGGCGCCGGGGGCCGTCCGGTCCCTGGGCGGTGAAGGCCCAGGTAACCCTGGACGCGCCGCCCG
>CAZLKN010000020.1:5463-37093 GCA_964560135.1 uncultured Actinomycetes bacterium
TGGTCTTCGCCGCGGTGCTCGTCGCGTTCCCGGTCTTCGGGGTGGTAGACGCGGTCCGGCGTCCGGACTGGGCCTGGCGCAAGGCCTCCAGCAACCGGGGGCTCTGGTTGGCGGTGCAGATCCTGCTGCCGTTCGTGGGGACCCTGCTGTACTTCGGGCTGGTCCGTCCGAGGCTCAGGGCCGCACAGCTCCCGCAGGGCTGACCCGCGGGCTGCGGCGCGGGCGCTCTGGCAACAGCGTCCGCGGATCGAAGGCCGCGGTGAGCCGGCGCCAGGCCGGGACCCGTCGCCGGAGGGCGGTCAGGGCCGGGCCCACGCTGCGCCACGCGTCCTCGGCCCGCCGCCGGTCGACCCCCGCCGGACCGTAGAGTCCCTCGGCCGCCGTCTGTGCCACGACGAGGGAAGCCGCCGCCCCCCGCGCGCCGGTGCCGGCGAACACCCGCCGGACGAACTCGCATTGGGTCTCGCTCGCACGTGGCCGGAACCCGAGGTCGGCGGCCCGGTCGGTCAGCTCCTCGAAGGCGCCCACGGCGGCCTGCAGCGGTGCGGCGCCGCGCCGGATCTGCTGGCGAAGCCGCTTGCCGCCGGGGGTGATGGTAAGGGCCAGCAGCCCGAGCGCCAGGGGGACGAGCGGCAGCGGGTTGCCTTCCGAGCCCCCCGCGGGTGGTTCCTCGCCCGGGTCGGGCGGCGGGGGTGTCGGCTCCTCCTCGGGCTCGGGGACCGGCGGCGGCTCGATCTGCGTCTCCTGCTCTTCGGGGGACGGCCCCCCCGCGGGGTCGCCGCGACCGGGGGTGGGGTCGAACATCACCCAGCCCTGGCCGGGGATGAGCGCCTCCACCCAGGCGTGCGCCTCCCGGGTGGATACCACGAATTCGCCGGCGACCTCGCGTCCGGGAAGGAACCCTACCCCCACGCGTGCGGGCACCCCGAGGCCCCGCAGCATCAGCGTCATCGTGGCGGCGAACTGCTCGCAGTAGCCCCTGCGCTCCTCGAGGAACGCCTGGAGCCGCTCGACGGTGTGCGTGCCCTCCACGTCCTCGTCGTAGTCGAAGCCACGGAAGTGGCGCTCGAGCGCGAGCGAGGCCTGCAGCGGCGTTGAGGCGTCGCCGACCAGCGGCCGGGCGAGCTCGCCGAAGATGCGCTCGCGGTCGTCGGGTTCCCAGTCGCCGCCGAGGGTTCCGGTGTCGATCCGCGGATCCACGAGAGCCAGATGCGACACGACGGTGTACGGCAGCCCGGGCACGGTCTCACCGCGCAGCAGCAGCGTCGAGGACGCGGGATCCACCTCGAAGGGAACCGGCGAGTCGGCGGTGTGGGGCACGTAGGCGGCCGGCAGCCAGGGGGCCAGCAGCGAGGTGATCCGGTACTCCTGACGCAGCATCGCGCCGGCGGCGACGTCCTCGGGTGGTGGAATCCGGCCTCCCGTGACCGCCTCGGGGCTGGCTTCGAGCACCCACTCGCGGCCGTTGTAGGAGTCCAGGGCGGTGAGGCGCCAGTAGGCGGCGGTGCGGGCGCGGACCCGCATCACCTCGATCGGGGGGTTCACCCGGAGCTGCCGCTGGATGTCCTCGAGGGGCTTGATGATCACCAGACGCGGTCGCAGCGCGCTCTCCAGGTCGATCAGGGGACGGTCCGCACCGAGCAGGGCCGGGGCCACCAGGGCAACCACGCAGGCGCCGGCGACCGTGGGGATCCCGAATCCCGGGGGGATGCGGGGACGCTGGCGTCCCCAGGAGGCGATGCGGTGCCGGCCGTCGACGAGGAAGTAGCCCAGGGCCGCGGCCACGGCCGACAATGCGTACACGTCGCGCCCGGGCCCGGAGCCCACGGAACCGGTGAACGCGACCACGCCCAGGGACATCACCACGGCGCCGGCCGGCCGTCCGACCACCATCCAGGCTGCGCCCAGGAAACCGAGGGCGAGAGCGCCGAGCCAGACCACGATCAGGTACCTGGGCTCGGGGGGCACCGGTGCCGCCTCCTCGAGCACACCACCGAGGCCCGAACCCAGCAGCGTGCCGATGAGCCGGTACGCCGACGGGGTCGGGAGCAGCTCGGCGGTCAGCTCGCGCGCGAAGATGGCCGGCAGCGTGAGCAGAGCACCCGCGGTCAGCGCCGCGAAGGCGAGGCCGAGTGAGCGGCGCCCGATCCCCAGCGCAGCGGCGATGCCGATCGCGGCGCCCGGCACCGTGTACGCGAGGTGGTCGCCGGTGGCGAAGGCGCGGTCCAGGCTGAGGATGGCGACCCCGCCGGCCACCGCGACCATGACCAGCGCGCCGGGGCCGGTTTCGAGGTCATCGCGCCAGAGCGACATCCCTCACCCCTGATTCCCACGCTCGCCGGAACGACGCCTCGGCCCCCAGCCGCACCACGGGGAGGCCGAGGATGCCGGCCGCCGGTGGTCGCTGCGGGGCCGGCGGCGCGCCCGCGAAGGTCGGGGCGTCGACGTCCACCAGCGCCCCGCCGGAGGTGCCGGCGACCAGATGCGCGAGAGCGCCCAGCTCGGCGCGCTCGAGCGTCGGGCTGATCACCACCACCAGCGCCGCGCGCCCGCTGCGGCGCCGGTCGATGCCCGTCAGGGCGGACACGAGGTCGGTCCGGTCGCTCGGCTCCAGGAACGCGAGCGACTCGAGCAGTTCCTCCTCGTTGGGCCGCCGGGTCCGGATCAGCGTTCCTTCGGGGGTGACCACGTCGACCCGCATCCGCCGGCGCAGGGCCAGCGACCCGACCGAGGCGGCGGCCGAGATGGCCGCTTCCACCGACGCGCCGGGGCCCTCGCCGCGGTGCTTGGCTACGCAGGTGTCGAGGACCATGAGCAGGCGGGGCTCCGCGAGGAGCTCCTCCTGCCGGATGACCATGTGGCCGAGCTTGGCCGAGGACGGCCAGTGCACCTTCCGGAGGTCGTCGCCGTCCTGGTAGGAGCGGAGCGCGTAGAACTCGTCGCCCTGGCCGAGCATCGGCGAACGGCGGACACCCCCGAGACGCTGCGCGCCGCTCGGGAGCGTGCTGATCGTCTCGTAGGAGGGGTAGACCACGAGGTCGGCGTGGCCCGGCACGGGCTCGCGCCGCTGCACACAGCCGAAAGGATCGGTGAACAGGAGCTCCAGGGGGCCGATCCGGTAGCGTCCACGCATCTTCGGCCCCACGAGGTAGGCGATCCGGCGGTGCAGCCCCGCCGACCGCGTGGGATCGAGGGTGAGGCGGACGGATCGCCCGAGCGACTCGGGGAGCTGATCGACGGCGAGGACGGGTCCGCTGCCCGCGGAGCCGCGTCCGGCCAGGGTCAGGTCGACGCGGACATCCTGACCGGCCCGGACGCGGGTCGGAGCGATCGTGCGGGCCGCGGCGACGTCGGTCTGCCGTAGGCGCACGGCCGCAGCGCCGATCCCGACCACCACCAGCAGGGCGACCCCGGCCATCACGAGCTCGCGCAAGCCGAGGACCCGACCCGTGACGAGCAGCGCCGCGCCTCCGAGGAGCAGCGTGCGTCCTCGGGGGGTCAGCACCTAGCCCCCCACCCGCCTCGGCACTGCGGTGGATTCCACCGCGTCGGCGATGATGTGGTCGGCGACCGTACCGCCGAGCTGCGCCTCGGCCGACGGGATCACCCGGTGGGCGAGGACGGGGACCGCGAGGTCCTTCACGTCGTCGGGGGTCACGTGGTCCCGGCCCTCGGCGGCGGCCACGACCCGGGCGCCGCGGAGCAGCATCAGCCCGGCCCGGGGGCTGGCGCCCAGGTAGGCGTTCGGGTGCTCGCGCGTGGCGTTCAGGATGGCCACGATGTAGTGCTTGACCACGTCGGCCACGTGAACTTGTCGGCCGATCGTGATCAGCTTGCGGACGTCGTTGGCCGTCGCGACCGCCTCGATCTCGTCCACGCGGCCCGGGAGGGCGTGCACGCTGAGCACGTCCACCTCGGCCCGCGGGTCGGGGTAGCCGATGCGGACCCGCATCAGGAACCGGTCGAGCTCCGCCTCCGGCAGCGGGTAGGTGCCCTCGTGCTCGATCGGGTTCTGGGTGGCGATCACCATGAAGGGCCGCTCGAGATCGTAGGTCTGGCCGTCGAGGGTGACCTGACCCTCCTCCATCGACTCGAGCAGCGCCGCCTGGGTCTTGGGGGAGGCCCGGTTGATCTCGTCTCCGAGCACGATCTGCGCGAAGATCGGGCCGGGACGGAACTCGAACCCGCGCTTGTCGCGGCTGTAGACCTGCACGCCCGTGATGTCGGTGGGCAGCAGGTCGGGGGTGAACTGGATCCGCCGGAACGAGCATCCCAGCGAGCGGGCGAGCGACTTGGCGAGCATCGTCTTGCCGACACCCGGGACGTCCTCGATCAGCAGGTGGCCTTCGGCGAGCAGCGAGACGACGCTCAGTCGCACGGCGTCGCTCTTCCCCTGGATCGCGGTCTCCACCGACTCGCAGATCTTCTGGAAATACTTGGCGAAGGCACCGACCTGCTGAGGCGGCTTCTGTGCGGACGTCTTGGCCATGGGCTCCCCTCGGAGGCGAAGTGGGACGATTCTACCCGTCGTCGGCCACCGTGGATGGTGACACCATCACATCCGCCCGGGTTCACCGACGGACGTGGCAGACTCTCACGGCACAGGAGGGGAGGAACAGTGACGCTCGCAGGGATGATGCAGGGGGCGGTTCCGGACCTGGAGGAGACCGTCGAGCTCCCGGGGCTGGAAGCCCCCGTGGACGTGTTCCGTGACCGCCTTGGCATCCCGCACGTCCGGGCCCGCACCACCCACGACGCCTTCTACGCCCAGGGATTCGTCCATGCGCAGGACCGGCTGTGGCAGATGGAGCACGACCGACGGAAGGCCGCCGGACGGCTCGCCGAGTGCCTCGGCCCGGATGCCGTGACGATGGACGTCTTCATGCGGCGGATGGGCCTCGAGGCCTCCGCCCGCGACGACTACGCCGCGTTCGACGACGACACCCGCGCGATGCTGGACGCCTTCGCCGCCGGGGTGAACGCCTTCATGGCCATGGACATCGTGCCCGTGGAGCTGCAGCTGCTGGGGGTAGACCCGGAGCCCTGGCAGCCCTGGCACTGCGGCGCCGTGCTCAAGGTACGCCACGTCCTCATGGGGACGATGGACGTGAAGCTGTGGCGCGCGCGCCTGCTGCGCTCCCTCGGCCCGGAGGCGACGCTGCTGCTGGCCTCGGCCCACGGCGTCGAGCAGACGGTCGTGATCCCGGTGGACGGACGGGCCACCGTCGGGGTCGAGGCGGACGACCTCGCCGCCGCCCTGGCGGCCACGGAGGCGGGGGAGGGCAGCAACAACTGGGCGGTACACGGGAGCCGCACGGCCACCGGGAAGCCGCTCGTGGCGGGCGACCCGCACCGCAGCCTCGAGGTGCCGAACGTCTACTACCAGAACCACGTGGCGGGCCCGGAGTTCGACGCCATCGGATTGTCGATGCCCGGGGTGCCGGGGATGTTCCACTTCGGCCACAACGCCGGCGTGGCCTGGTGCGTCACCCACGCGATGGCCGATACCCAGGATCTGTACGTCGAGCGCTTCGACGGCGAAGGCCGATACGAGTTCCGGGGTGGATGGCGGGAGACCGACCGCCGCACGGAGACGATCCGGGTGCGCGGCGCCGCCCCGCTCGAGGTCGACGTGACCACGACCCATCACGGTCCGGTGGTGCTCGGGGACCCGTCCACCGGGACGGCGATCGCCATGCGCTGGACGGGCACCGACGGGGACAACACCACGCTCCGGTCCTTCCTGCCGATGCTGCGGTCCTCCTCGGTGGACGAGCTCGACGAGGCCATGCAGTGGTGGGTGGATCCCTGCAACAGCTTCGTGATGGCCGACACCCACGGCACGATCGGCTACCTGCACCGCGGACGCGTGCCGGTGCGGCCGAAGGCCAACGGGTGGTCTCCCGTGCCCGGATGGACGGGCGAGCACGAGTGGGAGGGCGCGGTGCGCTTCGAGGAGCTGCCCCGCCTGCGCGACCCGGAAGCCGGATACCTGGTCACGGCGAACAACCGGATCCGGGCCGGCGACGAGCCGTACCTCGGCATGGACTACGGTGGCCCGGCCCGGGCCCGGCGAATCCTCGACGCCCTCGGGTCGCTCGAGCGTGCGACGGCGCAGGACATGGCCGCGATCCACGCCGACCGGACATCGCTGCCCGCGCGGGTCGTGGTCGAGGCGCTGGTCGCGGCGGCGGTGGACGGGGAGCGGGCCGAGGCCGCGCAGCGGCTGCTGGAAGGATGGTCGGGCGTGATGGATCCCGACGCCGCGGCCCCGGCGGTCTACGCCTCCGTCCGCGAGGCGCTCGTGGCGGTGCTGCGCGAACGCGGCCGGCTTGGATCGATCCCCGGCCCGGCCCCCGACGAGCCCGACCCGACGCCCGTCCACACGCGGCTGCGCCGCCCCGTGGCCAAGCTGCTGTCCACCCGCGACACCTCGATGCTCGACGGAACGTCGTGGGACGAGGTGCTCACGGAGGCGCTCGAGCGGGCCCACCGGATGCTGGAGCAGGCACTGGGCGACGACCCGGAGCGGTGGCGGTGGGCGGGCGTGCACGCGACGTCGATCATCCACCCGCTTTCTGCGGTCTTCCCCCAGGCCGCCGGCGTGCTCGATCCGGCCCCCGTCGGCTGCGGGGGCGACGGGGACACCGTCCAGGTTTCGGGGGCCGAGGAGGGGCTCGGTGTGGTGCACTCCTCGGTGGCGCGCTACGTGTTCGACCTCGCCGACTGGGACCGCAGCGGCTGGATCGTCCCCCTCGGCGCCTCAGGGCACCCGGCCAGCCCCCACTACGCCGACCAGGCGGCCGACTGGGCCGCCGTCCGCCTGCAGCCGATGACCTATTCCTGGGACCGGGTCGAGGCGGGGGCCGAGACCCGTCAGCTCCTCGAGCCGAGGTAGGCGCGCACCGTCTCCAGCTTGACCTGCCAGCCGGCGATCGCCTCGAAGCGCTGGAAGCCGAGCTGGTCGTTGATCGACAGCATCGCGTCGTTGGAGTCGGCGTTGCCCGTGCGGACGTCGACGGCTTCGGGGCGTTCGGCGAGGACCCGCTCGAGCATCGCGGCCTTCAGCCACTTGCCGAGACCGTGCCCGCGGTGCTCCGGGCGCACTCCAGTGTTGCCCTGGCCGACGGTCTCCGGCCGCTTCGGGTTCCAGAAGACCTCGGTGAAGCCGGCGAGCTCGCCGGTGGGATCGTGGCGGGCGAGCAGGGTCCAGCCTTGCGTCCCCTGGGCGAGCATGCTCTTCTCGAACTGGCGGAGGTGCTCGGCGGTGAAGTGCATGTCCTCCATGTCGAGGCCGTCGCGGGGGGCGGTGTTCATGACGTCGTAGAGGGCGGCGATGTCCTCGACGAGATCGTCGGGGTAGCCGCCGTCCACGGCGACGAGCGTGTAGTCGGGGGCCCGCCCGGGTCCCTCGGTGACCCAACGGGCCACCAGATCCCGGTCGACGTCGGCCAGCAGCAGCCGGTTGATGTGGTTGGCGATGGCACGCTCGGCCCCCAGGAGCGTGGCGAACGCCTCACCGGCGGGTACCCGTTCGGAGGTGCTGCCCATGAGCAGGGTCCGTCCCTCCTGCTCGGCGACGTCGGCCACAAGACCCAGCAGGGCGCGGCCGAGGCCGCGGCGGCGGCGGTCCGGACGGACGATGACGCCCACCTGCAACAGGTGCCGGTTCTCCTCGGTGCGCAGGTAGGAGCCCGCGCCCACTGCCGCGATCGACCCGTCGGGATCGCGTCCCCAGTACTCCCGGACCCAGACGATCTCGGGGATGTTGCGCACATTGGCCCGCGTGAGCTCGACCGGCCGCGGCGGATCCTCCGGGTTCGATTCGGCGCGCATGATGTTCTGGAAGGTGTTGACCGCGACGATGTCCTCCTCGGACAGCGACCGCAGGTCGACCTCCTCGATGACGACGTCTCCCACCCGTAGCCCCTTGACGTCCATAGCTTCCCCTCTCCCCGCGACCAGCGCGATCGGACCCGTCAATCTACGCCGACAGGCGCCGTCCGGCAAGCCCTGCCCCCGGATGGGGCGTCCATCTGTGACAATGGGAGCGTGACTCTGGAGCGTGTCCTTCTCGCCGCCCCGCGCGGCTGGTGCGCCGGCGTCGACCGCGCCGTCGAGATCGTCGAGCGGGCGCTGGACCTCTACGGGCCCCCCGTATACGTGCGCAAGCAGATCGTCCACAACCGCCACGTCGTAGAGGGCCTCGAGCACCGCGGCGCGATCTTCGTCGAGGAGGTCGACGAGGTCCCGCCGGGCTCCCTGTGCGTGCTGTCGGCACACGGCTCGGCCCCCGTGGTCTACGAGATGGCGCAGCAGCGCGAGCTGCAACTCATCGACGCCACCTGCCCCCTGGTCACCAAGGTGCACGTGGAGGCGATCCGGTTCGCGCGCCGTGAGCGGACGATCCTGCTCATCGGCCACGAGGGCCACGAGGAGGTCGAAGGCACCATGGGGGAGGCGCCCGAGCGGTCGATCCTCGTCCAGGACGTCGCGGAGGCGCAAGCGCTCGAGGTGCCCGACCCCGACAACGTCTCCTTCCTCACCCAGACGACCCTGTCGGTCGACGAGACCAGCGACATCATCGCCACCCTGCGGCGCCGCTTCCCGAACATCAAGGGGCCCACGAAGGCCGACATCTGCTACGCCACCACCAACCGGCAGGAGGCCGTGAAGGTGCTGGCGGGCCGCTCGCCGCTGGTGCTCGTGATCGGCGCGCCGAACTCCTCGAACTCGCTGCGGATGGTGGAGGTCGCGCGGCAGCACGGGTCGGCGTCCTACCTGATCGAGGACGAGACCCAGATCGACCCGGCGTGGCTCGATGGTGTGGAGGCCGTCGGGTTGTCGTCGTCCGCCTCGGCCCCCGAGCACTTGGTGGACCGGGTCCTGGAGTTCCTGAAGGGCTTCGGTCCGGCGGAGGTCGAGGAGGTCCGCGTCGTCGACGAGGACGTCCACTTCCCGCTTCCCCGCGAGGTCGCGGGGGCCCCGGCCCGCCACTGACCCGCCGGCTCTCAGCCGGTGGGGTAGACCGATGGGTTCGCGCAGTGGGGGAGGCGCTCGTCGCGCAGGCCCGCCAGGAGGTTGTCCACGGCGAGGCTCGCCATCCGCTCCCGGGTCGCCACCGACGCCGATCCGACGTGGGGGAGCAGCACGACGTTGGGCAGCTCCAGCAGGGGTGAGTCCGGCGGCAGCGGCTCGGTCTCGTACACGTCCAGGCCGGCGCCGGCGATGCCCCCGTAGCGCAGGGCCTCCACCAGCGCGGCCTCGTCCACGATTCCGCCGCGGGCGGTGTTGACGAGGTAGGCGTCCGGGCGCATGAGGGTGAGCTCCCGGGGGCCGATCATCCCCCGGGTGGACGGGGTGAGCGCCACGTGGACGCTGACCACGTCGGAGGCCTTGAGCAGGTCGTCGAGGTCCACCCGGCGGGCCCCCTCGACCCCCTTGTCCGTCCGGGAGGTGTACAGCACGGCCATGTCGAAGCCGCGGGCCCGGCGGGCGACCGCCTGCCCGATCGCTCCCATCCCGACGATGCCGAGGGTTGCGCCGTGCAGGTCGCGGCCGAGGAGCAGGTCGGGGGACCACGTCGTCCAGCGACCGTCGCGCAGGTAGCGTTCGGCCTCCGGCAGGCGCCGCATCACGGCGGCGATGAGCGCGAAGGCGAGGTCGGCGGTGGTGTCGGTGAGCACGCCGGGGGTGTGGCCGACGGGGAGCCCGCGGGCGGTGGCGGCCTCGAGGTCGACGTTGTCCACGCCGACGGCCATCTGGGAGATCACGCGGAGGCGCGGGGCGGCGTCCATGAGGGGCGCGTCGATGTGGTCGGTGAGCATGCACAGCAGGCCCTCGGCGTCGCCGAGGGCGGCGAGGAGCTCACCGGGCGGCGGCGGCCCGGCCCCCGACCACCGGCGCACGCGGGCCACCCCGTCGAGGCGGCGCAGCGCATCGCCCGGCAGCTCGCGGGTCACGACGACATGCATACCGCCGAGAGTGCCCGATGGGACGGTGGCGGCGCATCCCGGCCCCAGCGCCTATCATCCAAGGACCGTGAACGGCCCCGAGCTGCGCGCCCTGCTCGCCTCCGGACCCCTGCTCGCCGACGGGGGACTCGGCACCGCTATGGTCGAGCGCGGCGCGTCCCTGGAGGGCTGCTTCGAGGAGCTCAACGAGACCGCGGCGGAAACCGTCGAGGAGATCCACCGCGCCTTCGTGGCGGCGGGGGCGCGGCTGCTGCTGGCCAACACCTTCGGTGCCAACCGCTTCGCCCTGGCCAAGTTCGGCCTCCAGCACCGGGTCGCCGAGCTGAACCGCCGCGGGGTCGAGATCGCGCGGCGGGCCGCCACCACCGGTGTGCTCGTCGGCGGGTCGATCGGTCCCCTGCGCGTGCATCTGGCCCCCTACGGACGTGTCCGGCCCCAGCAGGCCCTCGAGGCTTACGCCGAGCAGGCCGCGGCCCTGGCCGAGGCCGGCGTCGACCTGATCCTGATCGAGACCCAGTCGGACCTGAAGGAGATGGAGCAGGCCCTGGCGGCGGTGCGGTCGGTGTGCGATCTGGCCTGCGGGGTCTCGGCCACCTTCACCCGTGACGACCGGACGCTGCTCGGCTCCACCCCCGAGCAGGTGGCTCGGCGCCTCGTCGAGCTGGGCGCGGACGTGGTGGGCGTCAACTGCTCCGAGGGACCCGCCCAGGTGCTGCGGATCGTGAACGCGATGCGCCCGCACGCCGGCGACACCCCGGTGTCGGCGATGCCGAACGCCGGGGGGCCGTCCAGGGTGGGGGAGCGGATCCTGTACCCGGCCCACCCCGAGTACCTGGGGGACTACGCGCGGGCCTTCCTGGCCTCCGGCGCGCGGCTGGTCGGCGGGTGCTGCGGGACGGGCCCCGAGCACATCGCAGCCATGGCCCGCGCGCTGGACGAGCCGCTCCAGATGCCCCTGGAGCTGCTGCCCGCACCGGAGGGCGACGACCGCCAGGACCACCGGCCCGCGCCCACGAGGCTGAAGGAGCGGCTGGCCGAGGGCCGCTTCGTCATCGCTGTGGAGATGGATCCGCCCAAGGGGTTCTCGGTGGCGCGGCTGCTCGCGGGGGCCGAGACCCTGGCCGACGCCGGCGCGGACGCGATCTACGTGTCCGACTCGTCCCGGGCCCGGTTGCGGATGAGCGCGTGGGCGGCGTGCCGGCTGATCCAGGAGCACGCGGGGGTGGAAACCGTCCTCGGATTCCCCACCCGCGGACGCAACCTGCTGCGGGTGCAGGGAGATCTGCTCGGCACCCACGCGCTCGGGATCCGGAACCTGTTCGTGGTGATGGGCGACCCCACCGCGATCGGCGACTTCCCCCAGGCCAACGACGCCTCCGACGTCGCCCCCACGGGCCTGATCGGCCTCGTCACGAAGTCGTTCAACGCCGGCGTCGACCAGTCGGGGGCCTCGATCGGGGAGCCCACGAGCTTCGTGGTGGGCTGCGCGCTGAACCTCAACGCCGCCGACGTGGACCGCGAGTGCAGGCTGCTGCGCCGCAAGATCGAGGCCGGGGCGGACTTCGCGCTGTCCCAGCCGGTGTTCTCGCTGGACGTCCTGCGCACCTTCCGCAAGACCTACGAGGAGCGCTTCGGACGCCTCGAGCTGCCGGTGCTCGTCGGCGTGGCTCCGCTGCTCAACGCCCGCAACGCCGAGTACCTGCACAACGAGGTGCCGGGGATCTCGATCCCCACAGAGATCCGCGAACGGATGCGCTCGGCGGGCGAGGACGGGGGCCCGGCTGAGGGCCTGCGCATCGCGATCGAGCTGGGCCGCGAGATCCGGGCCGAGAGCGCCGGCGTCTACATCACGCCGCCATTCCGCCGCTACGACCTGGCCGCCGAGGTGGTGGAGGCCGTCCGCGCCGGCTGATCCGCGGACCGGTCTCGGTCGCGCTGACGGGGTACAATCCACGTCAAGGCGGTGATGAGACTTGGGAAGATCGCTCATCCTCAATGCGTCGTACGAGCCCCTCGGGGTCGTGGGGCTGCGGAGGGCGGTCGTCCTGGTTCTCCGTGAGAAGGCGGACGTGGTCGAGCACAACGGCGCGCTCTTCCGCTCCGAGCTCCTGGAGATGGAGGCCCCCAGCGTCATCCGCCTCCGCTACTACGTGAACATCCCCCGGCGGGTGCACGTCGCTCCCAACCGCAAGGCGGTGTTCCTGCGGGACGCCCACACCTGCCAGTACTGCGGCCGGGCGGCGGAGAACGTCGACCACGTGATCCCGCGCAGCCGCGGAGGCGGGCACACCTGGGACAACGTGGTCGCCGCCTGCCGGCGCTGCAACGGGCGCAAGGAGAACCGCAGCCCGCAGGAGGCCGGGCTCCAGCTCGCGCGCCGTCCCGGCCCCCCGCCGGAGAACTTCTGGCTCCGCATGCTCGTGGGGCGGGCCGAGCCCGAGTGGATCCCGTACCTGCCGCACGCCCGCGTCAAGGTCTGATCCCGCTCCACTCCGCTCCACCAGCCCTCCTCGGCGACCTATAACCGCTGGTCAGCGACGCCCAGACTGACCTGGCCCCCGTCCCTGGGTGGCCCGGACCTCCTGTGGGACCCGTACACCCGTTCCCGCAGGTCAGCCCCGTTCTTCGCTTCCCGGGGACCGTTGACGCGTGGAGGGGAGTGGAGTAAAGTGGCGCACATTGGACCTAAGAGGGGCCTCAAGTGGGCCCCGGTGGAGCGCGATGGGGCCTGGAGGCCGGGGATTGTTCGTCGGAGAGCATCATCACTCGCTGGACGCGAAGGGCCGCGTGATCTTCCCGTCCCGCATGCGCGACGAGCTCGGAGCGCAGGTTGTTCTCCAGAAGGGGATCGACCGCTGCCTGTACGTCCACCCGCCGCAGGCCTGGGACGAGCAGGTCGGCAAGGTCACCTCCCTGCCCACCACCAACCCCGCCGCCCGGCGCTACGCCCGGTTCTTCTTCTCCCAGGCCTCCAGCGAGCAGCTCGACCGCCAGGGCCGCCTCACGATCCCGCAGGCCTTCCGCGAGTACGCGGGGCTGGATCGCGAGGTCGTGATCGTGGGGGCCGGCCCCCGGGTGGAGATCTGGGACCGGGCGGCCTGGGACGAGCACCGTCGCGAGGCGGAGTCCGACGTGGAGCAGTTCGCCAGCGAGCTGGACATCTAGAGAGGAGGGACGGGTGTCACGGATCCCACAGCGCAGCGCCGTCACGCGGGTCATGCCCCGCACGCGGCAGCGGCGGCCCGACGGCCGGCCGCTCGGCGACCTGCACCTGCGTCCCGGTGAGCGACCCTCGGAACGGAGGCCCATCGTGACCGACGACCACCAGCCGGTCATGGTCGAGGAGGTCCTGCACTACCTCGCGCCCCGCCCCGGCGGCGTGTACGTGGACGCCACCCTCGGTGCCGGCGGGCACGCCGAAGCCGTGCTGCGCAACGTCGGCGGACGCTGCACGATGATCGGCGTCGACCGCGACCCGCACGCGCTGGCCAGAGCAGGCTACAACCTGGCCGCCCACCGCTCGTCGGTGCGGTTGGTGCGCGCCAGCTTCGAGGAGCTGGCCTGGGCCGTTTCCAGCCTGGACGTCGAACGGGTGGACGGGATCCTGCTCGACCTCGGGATGTCCTCGATGCAGGTGGACGACCCCGCGCGCGGGTTCTCCTTCCACCACGCCGGCCCCCTGGACATGCGCATGGACCCCGACCTGCCGATGACCGCCGCCGACGTCGTGAACTCCCACAGCGAAGCCGAGCTCCGCAGGATCCTGCGCCGGTACGGGGAGGAGCGCAACGCCGGACGGATCGCCCGCTCGATCGTGGAAGCACGGCGCCGGGCGCCGCTGCGCACCACCACCGACCTCGCCCGGGTCGTGTCCGAGGCCTACCCGGCCCCCGCCCGCCGCCACGGCCATCCCGCCCGCCAGACCTTCCAGGCGCTGCGGATCGAGGTCAACGGCGAGCTGCGGGCGCTGGAGACCGCGCTGCGCGACGCCCCGGGGATCCTCGCCCCGGGGGGACGGATCGTCGTGCTCTCCTACCACTCGCTGGAGGACCGGTTGGTCAAGCGGGTCTTCGCCGAGCAGGCCCCGCCGCCGCCGCCGATGCGCGGCCTGCCCGCCCCGGCGTCGCCGGGATCCACGATGCGGGTGCTCACCGCGGGGGCCGTCCTGCCCTCCGAGGAGGAGGTCCAGCGCAACCCGCGGGCGTCCTCGGCGCGCCTGCGCGCCGCCGAACGGCTCGGGGAGGGCCGGCCGTGAGCACCACGCCACGCCGTGCCGTCCGCCCCCTCGAGCGTCCGCAGCTCCGGGTCGTCCGGGGCCGCGGCGCCCGCCGCAGCTCGCTCGTGCCCGCGGCGGTGATCCTCGTCCTCGCGATCTTCGCGGTCGCGGCGCTCCAGGCCTTCGTCGCCCAGGAGGGCCTGCGGGTCAACGAGCTGGAGCGCAGCGTGCGCAAGGCCGAGGAGCGGCATGCGCTCCTGCGGGCCGAGGTCGCCGAGCTGTCCTCACCGGAGCGCATCGAGCGTGCCGCCGCCGACCTCGGCATGGGGCGGGCCCCCGATCCGGTCTTCCTGCGGGCTCCGGCGCTCATGCCCGAGCGGTCGCGTGACTCCGTCGGGGACCCGTCGAGCGCGAAGCGGCTCCTCGCCGGCAGGCCATGAGGGTCGGGGTGGCGCGGCGACGGGCCGGGATCCTGCTCGGCGCCGTCCTGATCTCGTTGCTGGGTCTGGGTGTGCGCCTCGGCTACGTGCAGGGGGCGCGCTCCGACGAGTACGGGGACATCGCCAACCGGCAGCGGCTCCGCCACATCGTGCTGCCCCCGACGCGGGGTGCGATCTACGACCACGCCGGACGGGAGCTGGCGCTCTCGATCCCCGCCCGCACCCTCTACGCCAACCCGCGCCAGATCACCGACCCCGAGGGGGTCGCCCGCGTGCTGGCCCCCATCCTCGACCGCCCGCTGGAGGAGCTCACCGAGCGCCTCCACCGCGACAAGGGCTTCGTGTACCTGGCTCGGAGGGTGGACGTGGCGGTGGCCGAGAAGGTCGAGGGCCTCGGGCTCGTGGGGGTGGGCGCGCTCGACGAGGCGAGTCGCTTCTATCCCGGCGGAGGGCTGGCATCGACCGTCCTCGGGCTCGTCGGCACGGACGCCGAGGGCCTCGGGGGCCTGGAGTTCGGCTACCAGGACCTGCTCGGCGGCCGGCCGGGGTTCCGGGTGCTCGAGCAGGACCCGCTGGGACGGCAGATCCCGCAGGGCACCTTCCAGGAGGAGCCCCCCGTGGCGGGCTCCGACCTGATGCTCACGATCGACCGGGACATCCAGTTCGCCGCCGAGCGGGCGCTCGGCCGGGCGGTGGAGGAGACGGGCGCGGACGGCGGCACCGTGGTCGTCGTCGATCCCCGTACCGGTGACATCCTGGCGATGGCCAACGCGCCGGGGTTCGACCCCAACGATCCGTCGACGATCGAGCCCGATGCGATGCGCAACCGGGCGGTGGTCGACATCCACGAGCCGGGCTCGGTGCAGAAGGTCGTCACCGCCGCCGCCGCCCTCGAGGAGGGGGTGGTGACGCCGGACAGTGCCTACGAGATCCCGTCCCGGTACCGCGTCGGGGGCCGGGACTTCAGGGACGCGCACCCCCATCCGACGTCGGTGCTGCGCTTCGACGAGATCATCGCCCGCTCGTCCAACGTCGGTACGATCAAGGTGGCGTTGGCCCTCGGCGCGGAGAGGCTCCAGACCTATCTGGAACGGTTCGGCTTCGGCCGGGCCACGGGTCTCGGATTCCCCGGCGAGGCCGCGGGGCTCCTGCCCCGCACGGACCGCTGGGCGACCTCTTTGCCCACGATGGCGATCGGCCAGGGGGTCTCGGCTACGGCCCTGCAGATGGCGCAGGTGTATGCGGCCCTGGCCAACGACGGGGTCCTCGCCGAGCCGCGGCTGGTTACCGGATGGGTGGACCCCGACGGCGACCTGCACCATGCTCCCGCCGCCCGGACGCGCCGGGTCGTGTCGGCGGCCACCGCCGTGCAGGTCCGCGAGATGATGGCCAAGGTCGTGGCCGAGGGTACGGGTACCCTGGCGGCGGTCCCCGGGTACCTGGTCGGCGGCAAGACCGGGACGGCCCAGAAGCCGAGCCCGTCTGGTGGGTATAGCGGGCACATGGCCTCCTTCTACGGCGTCGTCCCGGTGCGCAGCCCGCGGCTGGTCATCGGCGTCGTGCTCGATCAGCCCTCACCGATCTGGGGCGGGGTGGTGGCGGCGCCGGTGTTCCGGGAGGTCGGCGAGGCGGCGGTGCGCATCCTGCGGATCCCGCCGGACGCCCTGGACGGAGAGGTCCCGGCCCCCGAGCAGGAGGTGCAGGGTGCTCCTCTGGACTGACCCCCGATGCTACGATGGCGCCCGGAAGGTGGCGAGGACGGGGGCCGCTGGCTCCCGTCGTCTCATGTCCGCACCCTTCGGGGCGTGGAACGCAGGAGGCTGACTCGATGGGCTGGACCCTCCGCTCCCTCCTGGACGAGGCCGGATGCGAGGCCGACACCCGCGGCGACGGCGCGATCGCCGGACTCGCCTACGATTCGCGCCACGTCCGGGCCGGCGACCTGTTCTGCTGCATCCCCGGATCCCGGGCCGACGGGCACGACCACGCCGAGGCCGCGGTCGCCGACGGCGCGTCCGCGCTCCTGGTGGAGCGGTTCCTGGACGTCGCGGTCCCGCAGGCGCGCGTTCCCACCGTCCGCCGTGTGCTGGGCCCGCTGGGCGACGCCTTCTACGGACGGCCCTCGCGGTCGATGCCGGTGGCCGGGGTGACGGGAACCAACGGCAAGACCACCGTGGCGTACCTGCTGGCCTCGATCGCCTCGGCGGCGGGCGCGACCCCGGGGCTGCTCGGCACCGTGGAGTACCGGGTCGGCGACGAGGTACTGCCCGCCGCGCGCACCACCCCCGAATCGTTGGATCTCCAGCGGATGCTGGCCCGGATGCGGGACGGCGGGGCCGCCATGGTGGCCATGGAGGTCACCTCGGAGGGGATCGATGCCGGACGCGTCGACGGCATGTGGTTCGCCTGCACCGGGTTCACCAATCTCTCCCAGGACCATCTGAACCACCACGGCACCATGGAGCGGTACTTCGAGGCCAAGGCACGCATCTTCGATCCCGTCCACACCACGACCGCGGTGATCAACGCATCCGATGCCTACGGCGCACGGCTGATCGAGGACTGCCGCCGGCGCGGTCTGACGGTGCTCACCTACGGCGCGCCGGGGGCCGACCTCGTGTGCGAGGCGGTCGCCCTCGGCGTGGACGAGACGCGTGCCACGCTCCTCACGCCCTCGGGCCGCGTGGAGGTCCGCACCTCGCTCGTCGGGCACTACAACGTCGACAACGTGCTCTGCGCCGTGGGCCTGGCTGTGGTCCTCGGGTACGGCACGGACGCCGTGGCCGCCGGAGTCGATGCCCTTCGCGCCGTCCCCGGGCGGCTGGAGCGGGTGGAGGCGGGCCAGCCCTTCACCGTCCTCGTGGACTATGCGCACTCGCCGGACGCCCTCGAGCGGGCACTCTCAGCCTCGCGTGAGCTGACCTCCGGCCGTCTGATCGTCGTCTTCGGGTGCGGCGGCGACCGGGACCGGGCCAAGCGTCCGCTGATGGGCCAGGCCGCCGGGCGCATCGCCGACCTCACCATCGTGACCTCCGACAACCCGCGTTCCGAGGACCCGCTGGCGATCATCGATGAGATCCTCGCCGGGGTCGGCGACGCGGCCGGCGAGCACCGCACGATCCCCGACCGCCGGGAGGCGATCGCCGCCGCCCTGTCCGCGGCCGGACCCGGCGACCTCGTGCTGGTGGCCGGTAAAGGACACGAATCCGGGCAGACCTTCGCCGACCACACTGTTCCCTTCGATGACCGCGAGGTCGTCCGCGAGCTTCTGGGGGGCGAGATTCCGTGCCACCGTTGACCGCCGCCGAGGCCGCGAGGATCACCGGCGGGCGCCTGGTCGGCGAGCCGGATGCCGCTGCGCGCATGCTCGTCGGCGACTCCCGCACGGTCGTCGCGGGTGCCGGCTTCGTGGCCATCCGCGGAGGCCACGCCTTCGTCGGCGACGCGGTCACCGCAGGCGCTTCCTTCGTCGTGGTCGAGGACCCTGCCGTGCTTCCGTCCGGCGCGTCCGGTGTCGTCGTCCCCGACGTGGTGCGGGCCATGGCGGCACTGGCCTCGCACGTGCGGCGGCACATCGATGCGATGGTGGTCGGGATCACCGGCAGCACCGGGAAGACCACGACCAAGGACCTGCTCACCGCGGCGCTCGGCACGCAGATGCGTGTCCACGCGTCGCCGGCCTCCTACAACAACCCGATCGGCGTCCCGCTCGTGGTCCTGAACTGTCCGGACGACGCCGAGGCGCTCGTCATCGAGATGGGGGCCCGGCGCGACGGCGACATCGCCGAACTGTGCCGGATCGCCCGTCCGTCGGTCGGCATCGTGACCGGGATCGGGCTCACCCACCTCGGGGTGTTCGGCTCCCGCGGGGCGATCGCCCGCACGAAGTCCGAGCTGCCGGCGTCGCTGCCCGCCGAGGGCGTGGCCGTCCTGCCCGCCGACGACGATTTCCTGGACGTGCTCGTCGCCTCCACGGCCGCCCGTGTCGTGACGGTCGGGCCCGGCGGCCACGTCCGCGTGCTGGAGGTCGTGCTCGACGAACGGGGCCATCCCACCGCCCGTGTCGACGTGGCAGGACGCGAGGTCGTCGTCCGTCTTGCGATCCCGGGCCGCGCGCTGGTCCGGAACGCCGCCTTCGCCCTCGCCGCCGCCCACGCGCTCGGCGTCGACCCGGCCGCCGCCGCCGAGGCGCTGGCCACCGCGCCCACGAGCGCCTGGCGCATGGAAGTCCGGCGCGCAGACGGACGCACGATCGTGAACGACGCCTACAACGCCAACCCGACCTCGACCTCGGCGGCGCTGCGCACCGTCCGGGAGGTCGCCGGCGACCGGCCCGCATGGGCGGTGCTCGGCGAGATGGCGGAGCTCGGCCCGGCGGCGCCCGGGGAGCACGAGCGCATCGGCCGGCTGGCGGCGGCGCTCGGGTTCGCGCGGGTCGTGGTGGTCGGGGAGGGGGCCGCCGGGATCGTCACCGGTGCCGGTCCGCTGGCCCGGCCGGTCCCGGGCCCGGACGACGCCGCCCGCCTCGTCGCCGTCGAGGCCCCCGGCGACGCCGTCGTGCTCGTGAAGGCCTCCCGCGCGGCGGGACTCGAGCGGGTGGCGGCGCTGCTCTGCGACGGCGCCGGCGCCGTCGCAGACGGGAGGAGCGGCTAGTGCAGAGCGTGCTCCTGGCAACGGCGCTCTCGCTGGCGGTCTCGCTCGTCGTGACACCCTGGCTGATCGACTTCTTCCGCGCCCGCGGGGTCGGGCAGCTGATCCGGGAGGACGGGCCGGCGGCCCACTTCGTCAAGCACGGCACGCCGACGATGGGGGGCTTGGTGCTGCTGATGGCGGCCACGGTCGGGTACCTGGCCGCGCACGTCAGGTTCAACGGCGGGATCGCGTTCCTGCCGCTGTCGAGGGCCGGCCTCCTCGTGCTCGGCTCGGCCTGGGGGCTGGGGCTCGTGGGGGCGATCGACGACTTCACGAAGATCCGCCACCGCCGCTCTCTCGGACTGAACAAGCGGGCCAAGCTCGCCGGGCAGGCGATCGTGGGCCTGGCGCTCGCCTACGCGGCCATGATCTGGACGGGGATCCCGCCGGACATCACCTGGTCGGGGTCGGCGATCCCGTTCGTGCCGGGTCTCCCGCAGATCGTGTTCGCGATCTGGATCTTCCTGCTCATCGCCGGCACCTCCAACGCCGTCAACCTCACCGACGGCCTCGACGGGCTGGCGACGGGATCGGCGGCGATGGGGTTCTTCGTCTTCACGATCATCGCCTTCTGGCAGTTCCGGAACCCGGACATCTACGCGCAGCTCCAGCCCGGCGGCGCGATGAACCCGCTCCTGGACGTGTCCGTGGCCGCCGCCGCGATGCTCGGAGCGTGCATCGGGTTCCTGTGGTGGAACGCCGCACCGGCCCGCATCTTCATGGGCGATACGGGGTCGCTCGCCCTCGGGGGCGCGCTGGCCTCGCTGGCCCTGCTCACCCGCACCCAGATCCTGCTCGTGGTGATCGGCGGGTTGTTCGTGATCGAGACGCTCTCGGTGATCCTCCAGGTGATCGCCTACCGGGGGTTCGGCGGCCGGCGCGTGTTCGCGATGGCACCGCTGCACCACCACTTCGAGCTGCGAGGGTGGGCGGAATTCACGGTCATCGTGCGCTTCTGGCTGATCGCCGCCCTCACCGCGGGGCTCGGCCTGGCGCTCTTCTATATGGACTTCATCGCCTCCGGGGGGCTGGGATGACCGAGCCGGCGAGGGGGGCCGAGGGACTCCGCGGTGCACGGATGCTCGTGCTGGGTCTCGGGATCACCGGGGTGGCGGTGGCCGACGCAGCCGCCCGGTTCGGCTGTCGCGTGCTCGCCTCCGACGCCGGCGAGGTGGCGGCCGGCTCAGTGGCGGCACTGGAGGCCGCGGGGGTGGAGGTGGAGACCGGAGGTCACGACCGGGCGCTGTCGTGGGCGACGGGAGAAGCCGACCTCGTCGTGCCCTCACCCGGGGTGCCACCCCACGCGGCGCCCCTGGCGGCGGCCGTCGAGCACGGGGTGCCCGTGCTTTCTGAGGTGGAGCTCGCTTTCCGCCTCACCCCCGTTCCGGTGGTGGCCGTCACCGGGACCAATGGGAAGACCACCGTCGCCCGGATGATCGGTGCCGCCCTGACCTCCGACGGCCGCCGGGCCGTGGTCTGCGGCAACATCGGCGACGCCTACCTCCCCGCGGTGCTCGAGCATCCGGATGCGGAGCTGTTCGTCGTCGAGGTGTCGAGCTTCCAGCTCCACTTCTGCGACACATTCCACCCGATCGTGTCCGTGGTGACCAACCTCGCCCCCGACCACCTCGACTGGCACGGCTCGATGGAGGCCTACCGGGCCGCGAAGGCGCGCATCGCCGAGAACCAGGGCCCGCAGGACACCTTCCTGTACCCGATCGACCAGCCCGACCTCGCGGACCTCGCGCCCGCCCGGGGCCCCCGCCGGATCCCGTTCGGGCTCGGCGCGCCGTCCGCGGGTCCCGGGGTGTGGCTCGACGAGGACGAGATCGTCGTCCGCCTGGGGTCAGACGCCGTGGTTCTGGGCCCCGCCACGGCGCCGGCCGCGCGCGGACGTCCATTCCTGATCGACGCGCTCGCGGCGGCCGGCGCCGCCATGGCGGCGGGAGCCGCCCCGGTGGCGACCGCCGGAGCCCTGGCCGGATTCCAGCCCGACGCGCACCGGGTGGAGCCGGTATGCGAACTCGACGGTGTCTGCTTCGTGGACGACTCGAAGGCCACGAACCCGCACGCCGCCGTCGCCGCCGTCCGTGGGTTCGACCACGTCGTCCTCATCCTCGGCGGACGCAACAAGGGACTGGACCTCGGCCCGATCCGCGACGTCGCCGGACACCTCCGGGCGGTGGTGGCGATGGGAGAGGCTGCCGACGAGGTCGTCGACGCGTTCGTCGGGACCGATGTGGCCGTGACCAAGACGGGATCCATGGCGGAGGCCGTCGCCCGGGCGTACTCCTCCGCGATCGCGGGTGATGTCGTGCTGCTGTCGCCGGCGTGCTCCTCGTACGACCGGTACCAGAACTACGCGCAGCGCGGAGAGGCGTTCCGCCAGGCGTGCCGAGACCTGATGGCAGGGAGGAGCGCATGAGCTCGACGGTGCAGGAACCGGTCCGGCTGCGGCGCAAGGCGGTTCCCGAGGACCGTCTGGACGTCGCGATCCTCACGGCGGCCACCGCGCTGCTCGTGATCGGACTGGTGATGAACCTCTCCGCCTCCAGCATCCCATCGGCGGTGGCCACGGGCAGTGCGTTCACCCTCTTCGGACGGCAGTTCCTCTGGGCGGCGCTCGGGTTCGGTGCGCTCGTGCTCTGCGCGCGATTCGACTACCGCAGGCTCCAGGGCTGGAGCTACGCGATGGTCCCGATCCTCTGGCTGCTGCTGCTCGCCACGCTGCTGCCGGGCGTGGGCACCGAGGGCGGTGGCGCGACCCGGTGGCTGCGCTTCGGCCCCCTCACCCTCCAGCCCTCGGAGGGGGCGAAGCTCGTGATGGTCCTGTTCGGTGCCGACGTGCTGGCACGGAAGCTCACGAAGATGGACGACTGGCGGCACGTGGCCGTCCCGTTCCTCGCCGCCGTCGGATGCACGAGCCTGTTCGTGCTGATGCAGCCGGATTTCGGGACGATGGTGGTCATCGCCGCCACGGCGATCCTGCTGTGTTATCTGGCCGGAGCCCCCAACCGGTTCATCCTCGCGCTGGGCGGCGGGGGGCTGCTGCTGGGCTTCCCGGTGATGATGGCCGAGGGGTACCGGCGGGCGCGGCTGTTCGGATTCCTCAACTCCTCCGAGGATGCGCTCAACACGGGCTGGCAGTCGATCCAGGGGCTCGTCGCGCTCGGCAGCGGTTCCCTGTTCGGGCTCGGGCTCGGTTCCAGCCGCCAGAAGTACCTGTACCTGCCCAACGCGCACACCGACTTCATCTTCGCGATCCTCGGCGAGGAGACGGGGCTCGCCGGCACCCTCACGGTGCTCTTCCTGTTCGCGGTGCTGGCGGTGCTCGGGATCCGGGCTGCGCGCCGGGCGACCGACCCCTTCGGGTTCCTGCTCGCTTCGGGGGTAACCGGGTGGATCTCGCTTCAGGTCCTGATCAACATCGGCGCCGTAACCGGCGTGCTCCCGATCACCGGCGTCCCGCTGCCTCTGCTGAGCTTCGGCGGATCGTCGCTGCTCTTCTCGCTGGCCGGACTCGGACTCGTGGCCGGCGTGGCCCGGCATTCAGCTGCCCCGGCGGACAAGCGGCGGGTCCGGCCACCCGTCTTCCCGCGCCGGCGTGGCTAGCGTCCTGATCGCCGCCGGCGGCACCGGGGGGCACCTGTACCCCGCCCTGGCCGTGGCCGAGGTGCTGCGGGAGCGGGGCCATGAGGTCGCGTTCGTCGGGGGCGCCCGTCTCGAGCAGCGGCTCGTGCCTGCGGCCGGATACCGGCTGCACACCCTGCCGGCCCGCGCCCTTCCACGTTCGGCGTCGCCGAAGGCGGTGCTGGCGGGTGTGGCCTTCCTGCGTTCGGTGCTCGGCGCGCGGCGCCTGCTGCGTACCCTCGGCATCGAGGTCGTGCTGGGGATGGGAAGTTACCCGTCGCTCGCGCCGGCATGGGTGGCGGGCCGGCGCCGGACGGTCGTGCTGCACGAGCAGAACGCGATGCTCAGCCTCGCTCACCGGCTCTCGTTGCGGCGTGCGACGGCGCTCGCACTCAGCCTGCCTCTCGTCGGCGGACCCCCGCAGCGGGCGGGCCTGCGGGTGGAGGTGACCGGGAACCCGTTGCGGTCGGCGATGCGGGCGCTCGCGCTCGCGACCGGCGGCGAGCGTGACCGTCTGAGACGCGAGGGTCTGGAGCGCTTCGGTCTGTCCGTCGATGCCGTGACGGTGCTCGCCTTCGGTGGGAGCCTCGGTGCCCGTGCGATCAATGAGGCGCTGCCCCTCGCCGCGCGGGGGTGGGGGAATGACGTCCAGGTGCTGCACGTGACCGGCCCCGATCACGAGCACTCGATGCGGGAGGCCTGGGAGCGGGCCGGCGTCGCCGCCGTGGTCCGCGGGTACGTGGACGACATGGAGCACGCCTACGCCGCCGCCGACGTGGTGGTCTGCCGGTCCGGGGCCAGCACCGTGGCCGAGGTGACTGCGCTCGGTATCCCCGCAGTGTTCGTGCCCCTGCCCACCGCGCCCGGAGGGGTCCAGGAGGCGAACGCCCGCGTGGTCGAGTCGGCCGGCGCCGCCGAGGTCGTGCTCCAGGGGCCGGAGTTCGCCCAGCGACTCGCCGACCGGGTGGACGTCCTGCTGGGGGATGCCGCCGGGCGTGCCCGGATGGCGCAGGCCGCCCGCGGGCTCGGCCGGCCGGACGCCACGGACCGGCTCGCGGATCTGATCGTGGAAGGGCTCGGGTGACGAGTCCGGGGGCTTGTCGGAGACTGATGGCATGAACACTCGGCTGCGACGTCCGCTGGAGGGCGCTGCCGTCCACTTCGTCGGCATCGGCGGGGCCGGGATGGCCGCCCTCGCCGAACTCCTCCTCGACCTCACCTACGTGGTGTCAGGATCCGACCTCAAGGCGTCGCGGGTGACCGAACGGCTGGAGCGCCGGGGAGCACGCGTGGCCATCGGTCCACACCGGCCCGAGAACGTTGCGGGCGCGGAGCACGTGATCGTCTCCGCGGCGGTGCCCCCCTCCAACCCCGAGGTGGAGCACGCTCGCGTCTCGGGGGCCGAGGTCGTCTCCCGGGCCGAGCTGCTCGGCCGGATCTTCCGGGTCGGTCGCGGCGTCGGGGTCGCAGGCACCCATGGAAAGACGACGACCGCGTCGATGCTGGCCCGGGTGCTGGAGGCGGCGGGATCGTCGCCGTCGTTCGTGATCGGCGGCGACCTGAATGATGTCGGCTCCGGCGCGCACCTCGGCGCCAGCAACATCGTGGTCGCCGAGGCCGACGAGGCCTACGGGTCCTTCCTCCATCTCCACCCCGAACTCGCACTGGTGACCAACGTCGATCACGACCACCTCGACCACTACGCGGACCAGGACGCGATCGATGAGGCGTTCCTCACCTTCCTCGGCCAGAGGATCGAAGGCGGCACCGCGGTGCTCTGCATGGAGGACGAGGGCGCACGACGCATCCGGCCGCGCATCGCCTCGCCCGTGGTCACCTACGGCTTCGGCGAGGCGGACCTCCAGGCGCGGCCTGGTGGAGGCGATGCCTGGATGCTCAGGTGGCGCGGCCGCGAGATCGGACGGCTCCGTCTGTCGGTGCCCGGACGCCACAACGTGCTGAACGCCGCCGGAGCCGTCGCCGCGGCAGCGGTCCTCGGTGCCGATCCGGAGCCGGTGCTCGCGGCGCTCTCGTCGTTCACGGGGGTCGAACGGCGGTTCACCGTCCGCGGGCGGGAAGCAGGCGTCGTGGTGGTCGACGACTACGCCCATCACCCGCGCGAGGTGGCCGCCACGCTCAGCGCGGCCCGCGAAGCCTATCCGGGCTCCCGGATCGTTGCGCTCTTCCAACCGCACCTGTATTCGCGCACCCGGCAGCTCGCCGACGAGTTCGGCGGGTCGTTCACCGATGCCGACGTGGTCGTGGTCACCGACGTCTACGGAGCGAGGGAGGAACCAGAGCCCGGTGTGAACGGACGGCTGGTGTGCGACGCGATCCGAGCGTACGGCGGCGGCTCGACCATGCCCACCTACGTCCCCCGCCTCGAGGAGGCAGCGGGGTTCGTCGCCGGGCTCGCCCAGCCCGGCGATGTGGTGCTGACCCTCGGTGCCGGGGACGTCACCGCGGCCGGACCCCGGATCCTGGGTCTCCTGCGTGGCATCGAGGAGACCGGGTGAGCCTCGACCCCGCCTTGGTCTCCGAGCTCCGCCGTCGCGTGCGGGGTGATGTGAAGGAGAGCGAACCGCTCGCGGGGTTCACGACCTTCCGGGTCGGCGGCCCCGCCGACGTCCTCGTCGAGGCGGACGGCGTGGAGGACCTCGTGGCCGTGGCCGAGGTCCTAGCCGGCCGGGTGCCGGTGACGGTGGTCGGACGCGGCTCGAACATGCTCGTCTCCGACGAGGGATTCCGGGGTGTGGCGATCCGGCTCGGCAAGTCCTTCCGCGCACACGACCGGACCGCATCAGGTCTGCGCCTGGGTGGCGCGGTGTACCTGCCGGCGGCCGCGAAGCTCACCGCCAGGCTCGGACTGGCGGGGTTCGAGTTCGCCGCCGAGATCCCAGCCACCTTCGGGGGCGCGGTGCGGATGAACGCCGGCTCCCACGGGCGCGCGATGGCGGACGTGCTCGTGTGGGCCGAGGCCGTCGATCTGGCGACCGGCGAGCGTGAGCGGATCGACGTCGTCGACCTCGGGTACGGCTACCGCTCCTCGAATATGCGCGGGACACAGGTCGTGGTGGACGGCGAGGTCGCCCTGGCCCCCGAGGACCCGGGAGTCGTCGCCGCGCGCATCCGCGAGCATCTCGATTGGCGGCGGGAGCACCAGCCCCCCGGACGCAGCGCCGGCAGCGTCTTCAAGAACCCGGAGGGGGACTCGGCGGGGCGGCTCATCGAGGACGCCGGGCTGAAGGGTTTCCGGATCGGAGGCGCGGAGGTGTCGGTGGTGCATGCGAACTTCATCGTGGCCGACCGGGACGCCACGGCGACGGACGTCTGGCGACTGATCGGCTCGGTACGTGATGCCGTCAGGGACCATTGCGGGGTGGACCTCGAGCCCGAGGTCCGTTTCCTGGGCCCGTCCCCGCAGGTGGAAGGTCAGGTTGAAGGTGAGCTTGAAGGTTAAGGAAGGGCTTCTCAGACGGTTCCGGCGGCCTCCCACGTCCGACGCGGGACGCGTGGTCCGTCTGCCCGGCACGCGTGGTGCGCGGGTGCGTTTGGTGGGGTGGATCCTGCTCGGTGCGGCCGCGCTGGCGTGCGTCGCGGGGGCCGGGATCCTCTACGGGTGGCGGGTCGACGAGATCCGGGTGACGGGGACCGAACGCATCCCCGCCGACGCGGTCGTGACCGCCAGCGGCGTGGAGGGTGGCGAACGCATGCTCCTGCTCCGCTCCCGGCGGATCGCCGAACGCATCGAGGCCATGCCCGCCGTCCGGCGGGCGCGCGTGGGGCGCACCGCCGGCGGGACGCTCGAGCTGGACGTGGAGGAGCGGCGGCCGGTGGCGCGCCTGGACGGGCACCCGGAGCTGGCTGCCGACGCCGACGGGCGCTTGTTCGAAGGGCCCGCGGACCAGTGGTTGCCGGTGCTGGAAGGCTGGTCGGGGCGGGCGGCACCGGGCCGTGCCCTGGACGTCGCATCCCGGCGCCTCCTCGCCGCCGTTCCGGGCTTCCCGGACGTGCTCCGCAACCGGGTGGTCCGCTTGGGTGCCGGGGAGCGGATCACCGTCCACCTCGAGGACGGCACCGAGGTCCGCTTCGGGGAGCCACGCGACCTCGCGCCCAAGGCGCTCGCCGCCTCCTCCGTCCTGGAGCTGGCAGCGGACCGGGGCGAGCTGCTCGAGTACGTGGACGTGCGCACCCCGGGGTCCCCGGTGGCGAGGTCCCGGAATTCCCCCGAGCCGGAGGCATGACGGGGCTCGGCCGCGGACGATCGACGTCGTTCACGAAGTAACCATTGACGATACCGTTACTCGGGGGTATCGTTCTTCACCTGCAACGTGAGACTCAAACTGTCTCCATGTGTTGTCGATGTTGAACCGAAGTTCGACGACGGACTCGCGCACATGGACCGAATCCGCAGACGCCGGTCGGCGTCCGGTCGTTAAGGGAGGAGGGACGAGAGGATGGCCAGCACACCGCAGTACCTGGCCGTCATCAAGGTCGTCGGGATCGGCGGCGGCGGCGTGAACGCCGTGAACCGGATGATCGAGGCGGGGCTCCGAGGTGTGGAGTTCGTCGCGATCAACACCGACGCCCAGGCGCTCCTCATGTCCGATGCCGACGTGAAGCTGGACATCGGTCGGAATCTGACGAGGGGTTTGGGGGCCGGTGCCGATCCGGAGATCGGGCACCGCGCCGCCGAGGATCACCGCGACGAGGTCGAGGAGGTCCTGAAGGGTGCCGACATGGTGTTCATCACCACCGGCGAGGGCGGCGGTACCGGAACGGGAGGCGCTCCCGTCGTGGCCGAGATCGCGAAGAACCTCGGCGCACTGACGATCGGCGTCGTCACCCGTCCGTTCGCGTTCGAGGGACGCAAGCGCAGTCTGCAGGCGGAGGCCGGGATCGCGGAACTGAAGGACCGGGTCGACACGCTCATCATCATCCCCAATGACCGGCTGATCGAGATCAGCGACGAGGAGACACCACTGCTCGACGCGTTCCGTCTCGCCGACGAGGTCCTGCTGCAGGGCGTGCAGGGGATCACCGATCTCATCACCACGCCGGGTCTGATCAACCTCGACTTCGCCGACGTCCGTACCGTGATGACCAACGCCGGCTCGGCGCTCATGGGGATCGGCGAGGCGACCGGCGAGAACCGTTCGGCGGAGGCGGCGCGTCGCGCGATCTCCTCGCCGTTGCTCGAAGCCTCGATGGACGGGGCCCGCGGCGTGCTGCTGAACATCTCCGGTGGCTCGGACCTGAAGCTGCTCGAGGTGAACGAGGCGGCCGAGATCGTCACCGCATCGGCCCATCCCGACGCGAACATCATCGTCGGTGCCGTGATCGACGAGGCGCTCACCGAGCGGGTTCGGGTGACGGTCATCGCGGCGGGCTTCGAAGGCCGCGAATGGACGGAGGCCCAGACCCCCGGCCAGGTCGCCCCGATCGACGAAGACGAGGAACCGCTCTTCGGCGAAGCCGAGGAGGAGTCGTCCTTCGACGACGACCTCGAGATCCCGGACTTCCTTCAGAGGACGTGACCGAGCACACGACACCCCGCACCTCTGATGTGAACCGGCTCCCCCACGCGGGAGCCGGTTCCGTTTGGGATCTCTCACCGGGCTTCCCGGTGCTGCGGCCGGCGGCCTCCGGCGTGAGCGCGGCGTTCACCACCCGCCTCGGCGGTGTGTCGTCGCCGCCCTTCGACGCGCTGAACCTCTCCGTGGTCGTGGGGGACGAGCGCGCGAGCGTGATCCGCAACAGGGCGATCGCCGGAGCGGCGGTCGGGCGGACGGAGATCTGGTCCCGGGTGAAGCAGGTCCACGGGGCGACGGTGCTCCGCGCCCCGGATCCCCGATCCGATCCGCGTCCCGAGGCGGACGGGCTGCACACCGACGATCCCGCGCGCACGATCGCGGTCACCGCGGCCGACTGCGTTCCGGTCCTGCTCGCCGCTCCGGGACGCGTCGCGGCAGCGCATGCGGGCTGGCGCGGGCTGGTTGCTGGGATCGTGGAGCGCACCGCCGAGGCGGTGGGGGCCGTCGACGCCTGGGCCGGGCCGGCGATCGGGCCCTGCTGCTTCGAGGTGGGAGCCGAGGTCGTGGAGGCCTTCCGGGAGCGGTTCGGCCCGGAGGCCGTTGCCGATGCGCGCCACGTGGATCTGTGGGCGGCCTACACCATCGCGGCGCGCCGGGCGGGCGTCGAGCGGGCCTACGCCGCGCGCATCTGCACGTCGTGCCATCCGCAGCTGTTCTTCTCGCACCGGCGCGACCGGGGCCGGACCGGCCGCCAGGGACTCGTCGCCGCGCTGGAGGGGCCGTGAGACCCGTGGCCGAGAATCTGGCCGAGGTCACCGGGCGCATCGAGGGGGCGTGTGCGCGTGCAGGGCGCGATCCCGGCGACGTGCGTCTGGTCGCGGTCTCGAAGCATGTGCCTCTCGATCGGATCCGAGAAGCCGTGGACGCCGGCGTCGCGGACGTCGGCGAGAACCGCGCCCAGGAACTCCGCGACAAGGTCGAGGCGCTCGGCACCGCCGTACGGTGGCATTTCGTGGGCGCGATCCAGACGAACAAGGTGCGCTACCTCGATCCCGTCGAGCTGATCCATTCGGTCGCCCGGATGCGCGAAGCCGAGGCGATCCACCGGCGAGCGGAGGCCGTGGAACGGGCCTTCGATATCCTGGTGGAGGTGAACATGTCCCGCGAGCCCACCAAGCAGGGGATCGTTCCGGAGAAGGTCGGATCGTTCCTCGACGGCCTGGACGCCTACCCCTCGATCCGCCCCCGTGGGCTGATGATGGTGGCGCCGAAGGCCGAGAACCCCGAAGATGTGAGGTGGGTGTTCGCGCAGATGCGGCATCTACGTGATCGCCACCGGGCCGTCCACAGCGGTCTGGAGGAGCTGTCGATGGGCATGACGCAGGATCTGGAGGTCGCGATCGAAGAGGGAGCGACGATGGTGCGTGTCGGCAGAGCGATCTTCCGGGAGGAGTGAGATGGCCGGGTTCTGGAAGAAGGCGTTGATCTATCTGGGCCTCGTCGAAGAAGACGACGAGCTCGAGCCTCTGCCCGAGGTGCACGAGCCGCCGCAGCTGGAGACGGTCCGGCCGATCCGGTCGGAAGCCGACCCGAGCTCGGTGCGGCGCATCGCCGGACCGGGGGAGCAGCAGGCCGCCCCGCCCATGCAGGGCCCGACGGTGATCCCGCAGGTACGTGTGCACGTCGTTGAGCCGAAGAGCTTCAACGATGCCAAGGAGATCGGGGACAAGCTGAAGGTGGACGCCCCCGTGATCATGAACCTCCAGCAGGCCGACCCCGACCTGGCGAAGCGGCTGATCGACTTCGCGAGCGGGCTGACCTACATGGCATCGGGCACGATCCAGAAGGTGGCCGAGCGAGTGTTCCTGCTCACACCGCCCAACGTCGACGTGTCTGCGGAGGAGACGCAGCGGATCATCTCCGAGCGCGGGTTCTTCAACCAATTCTGATGGCGCGCCGGAGCTGATGTTCGACCTCGCGCTCTTCCTCGACCTCGCCCTGTTCTCCTACCGGAACGTTCTGATCCTGCGTATCGTCATCTCCCTGCTGCAGGCCTTCGCCGGATTCCAGCCGCCGCCGGGGCTGCGCCCGGCCATGAGCTTCCTGTACGACGTCACCGAGCCCTTCCTCAGGCTGTTCCGGGGCCTGCTGCCGGCCGTGGGTGCCGGCGGGATGGGCCTCGATCTCTCGCCGATCCTCGCCTTCATCGTGATCGAGATCGCGCGCGGGATCGTCCGCGCGCTGTTGTTCTGACCATGACCGACCACGATGACGGGACGCGGGGACGCAGGTTCCCCAGGGCCACGGATGGCTACGCCACGGAGGCCGTCGACACCTACCTTCAGGACCTCGAGACGAAGCTCCGTGAACTGGAAGGGGCACGCGACGACCTCGAAGCGGAGGTCACGAGGCTCGGTAAGGAGCTGGCGGACGCCCGGTCCAGGTTCCCGGAGATCGAACAGTTGCACGGCCGGCTCGAGGAGGTCCGCGAGGAGTACCAGCGACGTACCCACGCGCTGGAGCTGCTCACCGCCGCAGCCACCCGCGAGATCGCCGAGCGCCTCGGAGCGTCGCGGAGCACCGGCGAGGGCGGACCGGAGCCGCTGCGCGGCGCCTGGGACCAACCGGAGTCCCGGCCCCCGTCCGACCGGCTCCAGGGCCCCGGGTGAGGCTCGGGGCCCCGGGTGTCCGACCCCCGCGTTTGCAGCGGGGACCGGACTCCGACAACATAGGGCGGTCCTCGTTCACCGCCCGCTACAAGGAGGAACGATCTTGCTGGCACGCGTGACGTACGGCCTGGTCGGCCTCGCGCTCGTGGCTTTGATCATCGGGTTCATCACCGGCGATACGAACATCCCGCTGTACGTATCCATCGCCCTGTCGGTGACCGCGATCATCTTCGTCCTCGTCGGAGCCGCCCGCAGAGCCAAGGAAGCACCGGGTGCCGTCCCGGCCGACGAAGCGGCGTTCGTCGCCGAACCCGCCACCGTCCCGTCGGACGAGGACGAAGACGAGGAGGAGCTCCCCGAAGACATCCTCGAGGCCTTCGACGAAGACGAAGAGGAAGAAGAAGAGGAAGAGGAAGAGGACGAGGAGCTCGAGGAGGAGGAAGCGGCACCCACCCGCGGCCGTGGCGGAGCCAAG
>CAZLKN010000020.1:37193-43454 GCA_964560135.1 uncultured Actinomycetes bacterium
GACCGGTACCACAGCGGGAGCTGCCGCTTCGTGAAAGGCAAGGACGACGTCGAAGAGGTCACCCTCTCCACCGCGAAGCGGCGAGGCTACGAACCCTGCAGCGTCTGCTCCCCGGAGGGTTAGGGCGCGGCGGCGCCGCCCCGCGGAGGCGGGTCGTCACCGCGGCGCTTGCGCCGGAAGATGTCGGTTTCGAGGCTCGCCACGCGGTCGAGGAACAGCACCCCGTCGAGGTGGTCGATCTCGTGGAGCAGCGCCCGCGCCTCGAAGGCGTCTGCGGTGACCACGCGCTCGTCGCCCGTGGGCTCGTGTCCCCGGACCACGATGCGTGTTGCGCGGCGCACGTTCGCCGTCAGGTCGGGGATCGACAGGCAGCCCTCGCGTCCCACCTCGCCCCCCTCCTCCAGGACGACCTCCGGATCGAACAGGACGAGCAGGCCGTGGCAGGAGTCCGCCTTGGGATGGTCGGTGACATCCACGGCGATGCAGCGCCGCAGCACGCCGATCTGGTTGGCCGCCAGGCCGACGCACCGCCCGTGAGAGCGCATCGTGTCGACGAGATCACGTGCCAGCGCCCGGGCGTTCTCGTCGATCTCGCCCACGGGAGCGGCGACCTGCTTCAGGACGGGATCCGGATACAGCCTGACGTCGCGGACGGCCACTAGAGGACGTCGTCGTCGAGCGGACGGAAGGACACCTCCACCCCGACCTCGGCGGCGAGGTCCCGCAGCGAGCCGTCGAGCTCCCCGGTCCGGGCCCCCGGCGGGAGAGCCAGCTCGAGCATCACGGCGTAGACGGGGGCGTCGGTGGCGCCGACCAGGCGCGAGTTCAGGTCGGTGATGTTCACGCCGGCGTCCGCGAGCGAGCGGGTGACCCGGAACAGGATCCCCGGCTTGTCGGCGCCGTAGACGGTCAGGATGTGCGACGGACGGGGGATCTCGGGGGTGTCGTCCACCGGCAGCACCGAGAAGGTGAGGCCCAGATCCTGGCAGACCGGCTCCAGGGCCCCGTGCAGTCCGCCCGCGGAGGTGCCCTCCGGTGAGGCCAGGACGAGCATGATCGAGAAGTTGCCGCGCAGCAGCGTCATCGAGGAGTCCTCGACGTTGCATCCGTGCTCGTAGAGGACCTCGGCGACGGCGGCGACGATGCCCGGACGGTCGCGCCCGATCGCCGCCAGCGCGAACGAGGGCATCAGGCGCGCTCCACCGCGACCCGTGCCTCGACCCCGTCCACGGCGAGCACCTTCGCCGCCGGGCCCGGATCCGACGCGCCGACCTCCAGCGCGACCGCCAGGACCTCCTCGGAGACGTAGTCCTCGTACTCCTCCAGCGCCTCCAGCAGCTCCGCGGGGCCCGTGACGGACATCCGGATCCTGTCGCTCACCTCCAGCTCGAGGTCCCGCCGGAGGTTCTGGACCTGGTGCACGAACTCCCGGGCCATGCCCTCGCGGCGAAGCTCCGGAGTGATCTGCAGGTCCAGGGAAACCCCGAAGGGGGCCTCGTAGGCGAAGGCGGTGCCCTCGGCGGGCTCACGGCGGATCTCCACGTGTTCGGGCTGGACCTCGACCCACTCGCCGTCCACCTCGACCTCGACCGGCTCTCCGGCCTCCAGGCGGTCGGCGGTCTCCCCGGCGTCTCCAAGGGCCTCCAGGGCCGCGGCCAGGTCGCGCACCCGGGGGCCGAAGTCGGGGCCCGCGGTGCGGTAGTTGGGGCGCAGCGAGATCCGGACGAGCTCTCCGGCCTCCTCGGCGAAGGAGATCTGGTGCACGTTCAGCTCGTCGGCCACGAGCTCCGCCACGGCGACGACAGCCTCCTCCAGGTCCGGGGGCACCAGCAGGACGGCGCCGGCCATCGGCTGCCGTACCTTCACCCGGGCATCGGTACGGGCTGAACGGCCGAGCGACACGAGCTCCCGGGCGGCGGCCATGCCTGCCGCGAGCATGGGGTCGATCAGGGACACGTCGGGGCGTGGGAAATCGGTGAGATGCACGCTCTCGGTCGCGTCCGGATTCACGCTCAGGACCAGGTTGCGGTACAGCGCCTCTGAAAGGAACGGCGTGAACGGTGCCAGCAACCGGGAGAGCTCGACGAGGCACGTCCACAGGGTCCAGTAGGCTGCGGCCTTGTCGGCGCGCTCCTCGTCGTTGCCGGCCTCGCGCCAGAACCGGCGGCGGGACCGCCGCACGTACCAGTTGGACAGATCGTCGATGAAGGTGGCGATCGCGCGGCTGGCCGCCAGCGAGTCGTAGGCGTCGAGAGCCTCGTCGACCTCGGTGATCACCTGGTGGAGCTCGGCCAGCGCCCAGCGGTCCAGCGGCGGACGCAGTCCGGGGGTCACGTGGGGGGCCGAGCCCGGATGGAAGCCGTCGATCCGCGCGTACAGGACGAAGAGCCGGTACACGTTCCACAGCGTGAGGAACGGGCCGCGCAGGACCCCCTCGAGGGCCTCGTCGGACAGCCGGCGGTTGTCGGCGGGGTTCCCCGCCGACAGGTAATAGAAGCGCAGGGCGTCGGAGCCGAAGCGGGCGAAGATGTCCCACGGGTCCACGATCCCGCGGGACTTCGACATCTTCTTGCCTTCGGCGTCCACGATCAGCCCGTGGCAGATGACGGTGCGGTAGGCGCTGGAGTCGAAGAGCAGGACCGACTCGGCCATCAGGGAGTAGAACCACCCGCGCGTCTGGTCGAGGCCTTCGGCGATGAAGTCGGCGGGGAAGCGCCGCTTGAACAGCTCCATGTTGCGGTGCGGGTAGCCGTACTGGGCGAAGGGCATCGCGCCGGAGTCGTACCAGACGTCGATCAGGTCGGGGACGCGCCGTGCCTCGTCCCCGCATTCGGGGCAGGCGAACACCACGTCGTCGACGTGCGGGCGGTGCAGGTCGAGGCCGGCGAGGTCGCGTCCGGCGTGTCTGCTCAGCTGGGCGACCGATTCGACCGCGGTGTCATGGCCCCTCCCGCACCGCCAGATGGGCAGGGGCGTGCCCCAGAAGCGGTACCGGCTGAGCGACCAGTCGACGTTGTGCTCGAGCCACTTGCCGTACCTTCCCTCCCGGATGTGCTCCGGGATCCAGTTCACGTCCCGGTTCACCTCGATCAGGCGGTCGCGGTGTGCGGTGGTGCGCACGTACCAGGAGGTGAGCGCGTAGTAGAGCAGGGGGGTGCCGCACCGCCAGCAGTGGGGGTAGGTGTGGCGGTAGGGCTCGGAGCGCAGCAGCACGCCCTCGGCGCGCAGGTGCTCGACGATGTCGGGGTCGGCGTCCTTCACGAACCGTCCGGCGAAGGCTTCGACCGCCGTACCGAACCGCCCGCTGGCGTCGACGGGGTTGAAGGTGGGGATCCCCGCCGTCCGGCACGCCTCGAGGTCGTCGGCGCCGAACGCCGCCGCCAGGTGCACCACACCGGTGCCGTCCTCCACGTTGACGAACTCCGCGCCGACGACGCGCCAGGCGTGCTCGGCGGCCGCGCGAGCCGTCTCGCCGCCGGCGGCCTCCAGAGCGCGGCGCGCGTAGGGGAATACAGGTCGGTAGCGCAGGCCCACCAGCTCCCGACCCGGGAACGTGCCCAGCACCCGGGGTCCTCCCTCCGGGCTCTGCTCGCCGAAGACCGGGCCGACCAGCTCACCGGCCACCACGGCCCGCCGGCCTCCGGTCTCCACCAGGGCGTAGGTCACCTCGGGGTGCACGGCCGCGGCAAGGTTCGAGATCAGCGTCCAGGGGGTGGTGGTCCAGACCGCCAGGCCGGCGCCGGTGAGGTCCAACCCCCCGGCCTGGACCGGACCGTCGAAGGGGAACAGGAGGGTCACGCCGGGATCGTCCACCTCCTGGTAGACGCCTTCCTGGCCGAGCTCGTGGTCGGACAGGGGCGTTTCACAGCGGGGACAGTAGGGCGCCACCCGGTCGGCTTCGAACAGCAGGCCCTTGCGGTGGAGCTCGGCCAGCGACCACCACACCGACTCGATGTACTCGTTGGACATCGTCTCGTAGGCATTGTCGTAGTCGAGCCAGAACGCGATCCGCTCGCTGAATTTCACGTAGTTGGAGACGTACTCGGTGACCGAGCGCCGGCACAGTTCGTTGAACTTCTCCACGCCGTACTCGATGATCTGTTTCTTCTCGGTGAATCCAAGCCGCTTTTCGATCTCGAGCTCCGCCGGCAGGCCGTGGCAGTCCCAGCCCGCTTTCCGCGGTACGAAGTAGCCCTTCATCGAGCGGTAGCGGGTGAAGACGTCCTTGAGGGCCCGGGGGAGCACGCTGTGCACCCCCGGCGGCGCGTTGGCGAACGGGGGTCCCTCGTAGAACACGTACTCGGGGGCACCGTCGCGGTGGGCGAGGGTCTTGGCGTAGATGTCGCGCGTCCGCCACCACTCGAGGACGTCCTCCTCGAGGGCGGGGAAGGCGACGTTCGGTTCGACGGGCTCGTACATCGTTCGATCCTCGGGGCGTTGGGGCCCCCGCCTCGACTTCCAGACCGGCTCCGAGGCCCCCGCGCGCGACCAGCCACGGGGCCTGGGTTGCTGGCTATCGTACACGCGTGGCCAGCCGCTTCGAGGTGCACGTCGTCGCGCGGTCCGCGCGCCCCGGACCCGACGGACGGCATCGGCGGCTGCCGAGGCTGCGGGCCGGCGGGTTCGGCGGTGTTCGTTGACGCCTGCGGGGGCCCGTGCTAGCGTCGGCCAACCTTGCGGGGGGTGGAGCCCCGGCCGGGGCATAACACATGGCCAAAGCGAAGCCCAAGAAGTCCAGGAAGAACCTCAAGCCCATCGCGGAGAAGCTCCGCGCCGAGCGCGAGGAGCTGAACCGCCAGCTCGCGGAGTTCGAGCGGCAGTCCGCCTCCTACGCCCAGGGCGAGGGCGCCGGCGACGGCTCGTTCGGGGAGGACTACGCCGACGCCGGGAGCAACACCTTCGAGCGCGAACGGGACCTGTCGCTCGTGGACAACCTGCGGGACCTGCTCGAGAAGGTCGAGCACGCGCTCGAGCGCATCGAGAACGGGTCCTACGGGAGTTGTGAGTCCTGCGGCAAGAACATCGAGGCCGCGCGGCTCAGGGCTCTCCCCTACGCCAGCCTCTGCATCGCCTGCAAGAGGCTGGACGAGTCCCGCCGGTAGGCTGAGGCCCATGCGCCTGTGGTACGTCGCGGTGGCCACGGCCGTCGTCGTCCTCGACCACCTGACCAAGCTGGTCATCGTGCTCACGATGCCGGTCGGCGGGTCGGTCCCGGTGATCGAGGACGTGTTTCACATCACCCACGTGCGCAACCCGGGGGCCGCCTTCGGGCTGCTCCGCGGCGTCCCCGGGATCCTCGCCCTCGCGGGGCTGATCGGGGTGGTGGTCTTCGTCGTGGTCTTTTTGCGCGAACCTCCGGCCGTCGTCGGCCTGGGAGCGGCCCTGGTGGCCGGCGGGGCACTCGGGAACCTGATCGACCGCATCGTCCGCGACTTCCCCTTCCACGGCACGGTCGTGGACTTCGTGGACCTGCGCGTGTGGCCGGCGTTCAACATCGCCGACATGGCGATCAGCGTCGGGGCCGTGGTCCTGATCGTGGCGGGGTTCTTCGAACCCACGCGCCAGCCCCCGGAAGCAGCGGATACTGGTCGCGATGAACCCGCTCCGGATCGAGATCGGTGACGAGCACGAGGGATCGCGGCTCGACGCCGTCGTGGCCCGGCTGAGCGGATCCTCGCGAGCCGTGGCCACCCAACTCGTCACGGCCGGCGCGGTGACCGTCGACGGACGGATCGAACCCAAGTCCTACCGGGTGGCGGCCGGGGAGACCGTCGAGATCGGCGTCCGGCAGGCCGAACCCGTGGAAGCGCCGCCCCTGCCCCCCATCGTCCACGAAGACGACCACCTCCTCGTACTGGACAAGCCGGCTGGGGTGGTCGTGCATCCCGCCGCCGGCCTGAAGGAGGGCACGCTGGTGGATGCACTCCTGGCCTCGGGACGGCCGCTCGCGGCACGCGCCGGGGCGGAGCGCCCGGGCATCGTCCACCGGCTCGACCGCGACGTGTCGGGGCTTCTGCTCGTGGCCAAGACCGATGCGGCGCACGAAGCGCTGGTGACGGCGATGGCCGAGCGGCGCATCCGGCGTGAGTACCGGGCGCTGGTGGCCGGCGACCCCGGCGTGGACACGGGGAAGGTGGACGCGCCGATCGGACGCCATCCCAGGCAGCGCAGCCGGATGGCGGTGACCCCCGACGGCAAGCCGGCGGTGACCTGGTTCGCCGTGCGGGAGCGGTTCGGCCAGACGTCGCTGCTGGAGGTCCG
>CAZLKN010000020.1:43554-48731 GCA_964560135.1 uncultured Actinomycetes bacterium
TGAGGGAGGTCCTCGTCCGTCACCGGTTCGCGCTGCTGGCCGCGGTGGGGGTGGCTCTGGTGGCCGGTGCGGTGGCCAGCGACCGCGCGGGGCGGACCGACGCGACCCCCGGAGAGGACGTGGTGGGCCACCTCGGCCCGACCCCCGGACCCGACGCCGAGGGATACGTGGCCGAGAAGCGCGCGTACCTCGCCCGGGCGGGTTCGGATGAGCCCGGCCGGGCGGCCGCGGCGCTGGTCTCGTTCTCACGCCTGCTGCCGGCCACCGAGGCGGGGGAGCTGTTCGGCGACGCCCGGGTGGATGTCGTCTTCGTCCGGCTGCCCGCGTCCGACCCCGAGGTCATCGGAGCCCCGGGGAGCCTGTCGGTGGCCGTCGGGGCCCGGATCACGGAGGTGCGCGCGGTGTGGGAGGCGGAGGTGGCCGGCCTCGAGGAGAAGGCGTCGGAGGCACCCTCCGAGGAGCGGTCGCGGCTCCTGAGCCAGGCCGCAGAGCGCCGAGCGCGCCTGTCCGCGCTGGGGCTGGAGTGCCCCTGCGTCTACGCGGTCGTCGTTTCCGGGACGACCCTCGGGTCGCTGGCGGCCCTCCAAGAGCGCGACGAGATCCGCCTGGTGGACATCGCCCGGCCCCCGGTCGCGGACCTGCGGGGCTGGGAGCTCACCCCGCTGCTGCCCGCGGATCCCACGTAAAGGGGGCATCTGGGACCGAAAGGGCGGTCGAGGCCGGATACAGCGGCAGGATGGCCGTTGCAGCGCGTCGAATAGGGGGAGAAAGAGATCGTCCACGGATCGACGCACGTGGAGGTAACCAACGATGAGGTCAGTCGACACCAGACGCGACGATCGGGTCTTCTGGGACCTGACCAGGAACCTGGAATGGCGCCTGGACGACAGCGGCGGGGGCCCCACGCCGCCGGCACAGCCGCCGGAGTTCGACCGGGGAGGCGGTGGCTCGGTCTGGCCGACCTGGGCCACGCACATGGTCGCGTTCCTGCTCGGGGCACTCACCTTCGGATGGCTCCTGGTGGCGCCCGTGGTGGCCGCCATGATCGTCCTGGCCGGGGTGGTCGGAACCACGGCGCTGGCCGCCAAGCGGCGCTGGCACTGACGCCGCGAGGCGCGACGCGCTGAACACGGCGTGTCGGGGGGCGGCGGTAGGATGCCCTGGATGCCGCCGACGAAGTACGCCCCCACATCCCCGCTCACCGGGGAGCGGTTCAGGTGAGCGCGAACTTCTGCCACCTCCACGTCCATACGGAGTATTCGATGCTGGACGGAGCCGCCCGGGTCCGCGAGCTCGTCCGGGAGGCGGCCCAGCTCGGCATGCCGGCTCTGGCGATCACCGACCACGGTGTCCTCTACGGCCTGGTCGACTTCTACAAGGCCTGTCGGGAGGAGGGGGTCAAACCCATCCTCGGGTGCGAGCTGTACCTGGCCCGCGAATCGCGGTTCTCCAAGCTCCCCGGGGAGGACCAGCCGAAGACGATCCAGCACATGACCGTGCTCGCCCGCAACGAGCAGGGGTACCGCAACCTCCTCCAGCTCGCGACCCGGGCGTCGATGGAGGGCTACTACTACAAGCCGCGCGTGGATATGGAGGTGATCGCCGAGCATGCCGAGGGCCTGATCGGCACCACGGGGTGCCTGAACGGCCAGATCCCGCGGCTGATCCTGGAGGGTCGCCACCAGGAGGCCCGGGAGGCGGCCGGCCGGTGGCGTGAGATCTTCGGGCCCGAGCATTTCTTCATCGAGCTCCAGGACCACGGCATCGCCGACCAGCAGGCCGTGAACCCGCACCTCGTCGAGCTCTCCAAGGAGCTGTCGATCCCGCTGCTGGCCACCAACGACCTGCACTACACCCGCCAGGAGGATTCGTTGGCCCACGACGTGCTCCTCTGCCTCCAGACGGGGGCCACGGTGGACGAGCCCGGACGGTTCAAGTTCGACGGCGACCAGTTCTTCCTGAAGTCCCGCCAGCAGATGGAGTCGGTGCTCGGGCACTACCCGGAGGCACTCGACCGCACGCTGGACATCGCGGACATGTGCGAGGTCGAGGTCGGCTTCGGGGAGTACCGGCTGCCCGACTTCGTACCGCCCGACGGCTCCTCGCTCGACGACTATCTCGTGCGGCTGTCCTACGACGGCGCAGCCCAGCGCTACGGCGAGCCGCTGCCCAACGACGTCAAGGTGCGCCTCGACTACGAGCTCAGCGTGATCCAGGGCATGGGCTTCCCCGGTTACTTCCTGATCGTGGCCGACGTCGTGAACTGGGCCAAGGAGAAGGGGATCCGCGTCGGTCCTGGCCGCGGGTCGGCGGCGGGGTGCCTGGTGTCCTACTGCCTGGGGATCACCTCGCTCGATCCGATCCGCTACAACCTGGTCTTCGAGCGCTTCCTGAACCCCGAGCGCCGGCAGATGCCCGACATCGACATCGACTTCGACGAGCGGTACCGGGGCGAGGTCATCAGGTACCTGCGGCAGAAGTACGGCGAGGACCGGGTCGCCCAGATCATCACCTTCTCCACGATCAAGGGGAAGATGGCCATCCGCGACGCCGCCCGGGTGCTGGGGTTCCCCTACGGGTTCGGCGACAAGCTGGCGAAGATGTTCCCCCGTCCGCTGCTGGGTAAGGACCCCGCGCTCGAGGTCTGTTTCGAGCGCTCCAAGGACCCCCGGTGGACCTACGCCTTCAACGAGGCCGCGGAGCTCCGGGGCGCCTACGAGAAGGAAGCCGACGCCAAGCGCGTCCTCGACGCCGCACTGAAGCTGGAGGGCCTGCGGCGCCAGACCAGCGTCCATGCCGCGGCCGTGGTCGTCGGACGCGAGCCGCTCGTCAACCACACGGCCCTCCAGCGCACCGACAACGGCGACGTCGTCACCCAGTACGAGATGAATGCCGTCGAGGAGCTCGGCCTCCTCAAGATGGACATCCTCGGCCTCTCGAACCTCACGGTGATCGACCTGACCGTCGACCTGCTGCGCTCCACCGGGATCGAGATCGACATCGACGCCGTCGGGCTCGACGACCCCAAGGTCTACGAGATGCTCCAGCGGGGCGAGTCCGACGGGATGTTCCAGATGGAGTCCGAAGGCATGCGGCGGCTCCTGAAGTCGCTGCGGCCCGACCGTTTCGAGGACATCGTGGCCCTGATCGCCCTGTATCGGCCGGGGCCGATGAACGAGATCCCCAAGTACATCGAGGGCAAGCACCATCCCGACCGCATCCCCTACCTGCATTCGATGCTCAAGGACTTCCTCGAGGACACCTACGGGGTGATCGTCTACCAGGAGCAGATCCTCCAACTCCTGCAGCGGATCGCCGGGTACACCCTGGGAGAAGCCGACGAGGTCCGGCGCGCGATCGGGAAGAAGAAGGAAGACCAGATGCGCGCCCACCAGCCCAAGTTCGTCGAGGGCGCGATGCGGCAGGGCCTGTCGGAGCAGCAGGCCCGCACGCTCTGGGACCTGATCCAGCCCTTCGCCGGGTACTCGTTCAACCGCGCCCACGCCGCCTGTTACGGCGTCGTGGCCTATCAGACCGCGTGGCTGAAGGCGCACCACCCGGTGGAGTACATGTCGGCGCTGCTGACCTCGGTGCGCGACTCCAAGGACGACAAGACGAAGTACCTGGCCGCCGCACGCAAGATGGGTGTCCGGGTGCTGGCCCCCGATGTGAACCGTTCCGAGGCGCTGTTCGCGCCCGATCCATCGGAGCCCGACGCCGTGCGGTTCGGCCTGGCGGGGATCCGCAACGTCGGGGAGGGGGTCGTCGAGCACGTCCTGGCGGCCCGGCGGGAAGGGGGCCCGTTCAAGGACTTCTTCGACTTCTGCTGGCGTGTTGACGTCTCCGTGCTCAACAAGCGCGTGATCGAGTCGCTGATCAAGGCGGGCGCTTACGACGAGACGGGGCACCCGCGTGGGGCCCTCCTCGAGGTCTTCGAGCAGGTGACGGAGCAGATCGCGTCGGCCCGCCGTAAGGAGCGGGAAGGGTACATGTCGCTGTTCGACGACCAGGATGCCGGCACCGGCGACCGGACGCTCGTCGGCTCCTCGCTCACGATCCCGGACACGACGCTGTCGAAGGCCGTGCGGCTGGCCTACGAGAAGGAGATGCTCGGCCAGTACGTCACCGACCATCCACTGGCCGGCCTCGAGCAGATCCTCGGATGCCAGACGGACACCTCGATCGCGTCGATCACGGAGCGCTCCGACGGCGCGACCGTGACCGTCGCCGGGATCGTGAACAAGGTCGGACGGAAGTTCACGCGCAAAGGCGAGCTCATGCTGCTCGTCGACCTCGAGGACCTCGAGGCGAACTGCGAGGTGATCGTCTTCCCAGCCGTCGCGGAACGGTCACAGGGCCTCGTCGAGGTCGACAAGGTCGTATGCATCAAGGCCCGCGTCGATCAGAAGGACGACGCACCCAAGCTCGTCGCCCTCGAGGTGACCGAGCCCGACCTGAACCTCATGGACCGGCCGCTGCGTGTCACGGTCGACGCCGGCCGGTGCACCCCCGGGTTCGTCTCCGACCTCAAGTCGGTGCTCAAGGAATACCCGGGCGAGACGCCGGTCTTCCTCCACCTGCGGTCTGGTGCCCGCACCACGGTGCTCCGTCTCGGTTCCGAGTATCGCGTGGACCCCGAAGCGGGGTGCGTCGACCGTCTCCGCCTGATGCTCGGGGCGGAGGGCGTCAGCGTCTGACCCGGGGACTCATTCCGGGGGCCAGTTGTCCCAGTTCTCCGCGCAGTGGGCGTCGCGGTCGTCGGCCGTGAATGCGTCCCCGTCGCCGTAGGCGTACCGCTCCCGGAATTGGTTGGCGACGCTCTCGGCGTAGTCCTCGATCTGCTGGGCCACGACGGCGCGTGCCGCCTCGGTGGGGGCGGCGGCGAGCCGCTCCGCGTTACGCCATGCCGTCTCGCGCCAGGCCACGATCATCTGGAAGCTCGTCCAGTCGTCGAGCGTGGTCTGCTCGATGTCACTGTCCCGGATGGTCGGGTCGAAGCGCTGCTCCACCTCCGGATACAGGTCTTCGGCGACGCGGCTGAGGAACTCGTTGACCTTGTCGTGGTCGATCTTCCGGGTCGTCCCGTCGGGCTCGAGCAGGCCGATCTGGTACAGCACGAACGGCAGGTCACGGTTGATGTGGGCGTTCACCCCGAGGATGAAGTTCCCGGCCCCCGT
>CAZLKN010000020.1:48831-52706 GCA_964560135.1 uncultured Actinomycetes bacterium
CCGCAGGAGCGGCGAGCGAAACGACGAGCATGAACGCGGATAGACGCAGGCGCATGATCTGGACCCCCTTGATCCCTCCATCGGACTAGTACATCCCATCGGCACCATCGGCCCCGAGGTTTAGGATCCGCTTCGAGTACGCTGTTCGGCATGCCGCTGGAAGTCGTGGACGTCCGCACCGAGCTCGGGTTGCCGGAGATCCTCCGGCGCCATGGCGGATGGGACCGTCCGGAGCTCGCGAAAGCGCACCGGAGCGTGCGCCGCATCCTGGACGATGTGCGAGGTGAGGGCGACTCGGCGCTGATCGAGTACACGAAGAACTTCGACGGGGCGCTCCTCACCGCCGGCGGCCTCCGGGTGACGACCGCCGAGCGGGACGAGGCCGCGTCGCGCGTGGAGGACCGCACCGTGGATGCGCTGCGAACGGCGGCGGACAACATCCGGGTCTTCCACGAGGCGCAGAAACCCCAGGATTGGAGCATCGAGCGGGACGGCGCCCATGTCGGCCAGACGTACCGTCCGATCCAACGCGTCGGCCTCTACGCGCCCGGTGGACGCGGTGCCTACCCGTCCACGGTGCTCATGACGGCGGTCCCGGCCCGCGTGGCGGGGGTGCCGGGGCTCGTCCTGTGCACGCCACCGGACGCGCACGGCGGCGTGTCCGATGTGATCATGGCCGCTGCGCGGATCGCCGGGATCGAGGAGATCTACCGCCTCGGCGGTGCGCAGGCGATCGCCGCCATGGCCTACGGCACCGAATCCGTCGACGCCTGCGACAAGATCTGCGGGCCGGGCAACGTCTACGTCACGCTCGCCAAGCGGGAGGTCTTCGGGACCGTGGGGATCGACGGTCTTTTCGGTCCGTCGGAGTCGGTTGTCGTGGCCGACGGTGACTCGAGCGCCGTCAGCGCTGCCGTGGAGCTGCTGACCCAGGCGGAGCACGACCCGGATGCTGCAGCGATCCTGGTGACCACCTCCGAGGACTTCCTCGGCGAGTGCCTGCGCGTGGTGGAGGAGCGGATGCGCAAGCTGCCGCGGGCCGCCGAGATCCGGGAGGCGATGGCCACCCACGGCCTGGCGATCCTCGTGCGGGACCTCGGCCAGGCCGCCGAGGCGGTGAACATGCTCGCTCCCGAGCACCTGTGCGTCCAGGTTGCCGAGCCCGAGGACTTCCTGCCCCTGGTCAAGGCCGCCGGCGCGGTACTGGTGGGGGCCGGGACCCCCGCGGCGCTGTCCGACTACTGTGCCGGGCCGAGCCACGTGCTTCCCACGGCCCGCGCCGCCCGGTTCTCCTCCGGTCTGTCCGTCCACGATTTCCTGGTGGGGATCAACACCGTGCGGTATACGCGGAAGGCGCTCTTCCGCGACGCCCCCGTCGCCGAAGCGCTCGCCGTAGCCGAGGACCTCGAGGCCCACCGGCAGTCCCTGCATGCCCGTCTGGAGGAGGGGTGAGCACCGGAGAGCTGCCCGCTCCTCGCCGCGACCTGGGGGGTTTGCGTCCGTACCGCTCGTCGGCGACCGTCGGCGGCCGCATCCTGCTGCACGCCAACGAGAACCCCTATCCACCGCCGGACGGCGTGATGGCCGAGATCCTGGAGGAGGCCGGACGACTCGAGCTCAACCGGTATCCGGATCCCTCGGCCGGGCCGCTGGTGGCCCAGCTCGCCGCCTACGCCGGCATCGACCCCGGCTGGGTCTGGGTGGGGGACGGCTCCAACGAGGTGCTCCTCCAGGCATGCCTCACCTACGGCGGCGCGGGGCGCCGGGCGCTGATCTTCGAGCCCACCTACCGGATGCACTACCGCCAGGCCCGCGCAGCCGGGACGCTGGTGGACGTGGTGCCCCGCACACCCGATCTGCGGATCGATCTGGACGCGGCGTTGCGGGCGATCGAGCTGGACCGTCCCGAGATCGTCTTCGTGTGCACGCCGAACAACCCCACGGGCACCGTCACCGCACACGCCGACATCCTGCAGATCGCCGAGGCCGCCCCGGGCCTCGTGGTCGTCGACGAGGCCTACCACGAGTTCTGCGGCGAGACCTTCGTGTCGGAGCTGGAACGGTTCCCGAACGTGATGGTCGTCCGTACCCTGTCGAAGGCGTTCCGCCTGGCCGGGGTGCGCCTCGGCTACGCGCTCGCGCACCCCGATCTCCTCGCAGCGATGGCGCTCGTGGCGATGCCCTATGCGCTGTCGTCTTTCGCCCAGCTCGCCGCCGGGATCGTGGTGCGGCGACGGGGTGAGATGCTCGACCGCGTCGGGGAGATCATCGCCGAGCGCGACCGGCTCTACGACCGCTTGGAGGGTATGGCGGGGTTCGAGCCGTTCCCGAGCGGCGCGAACTTCGTGCTCGTCCGACACGGGCGCTCGGCGGAGGTCTGCACCCATCTGGCGGCACGTGGGATCGTCGTCCGCGACTTCACGGACCTCGAGGGGGCCGAGAGCTGCTTCCGCGTCACGGCCGGAACGCCCCGGGAGAACGACGCCTTCCTCGAAGCCGTCTCCGCGTTCACCTGAGACGGCCTATCATCGGGGTCCGGCCCGGGAGGACCATGAGCAGACGAGCACGCATCGAACGGGAAACCAAGGAGACGAAGGTCGCCGTGGAGCTCGACCTCGACGGGTCGGGCGCGGTCGAGATCTCGACCGGCGTGCCGTTCTTCGACCACATGCTCGCGCAGCTCGGCAAGCACGCCGGATTCGACCTGCGCATCGAGGCCTCCGGCGATCTCGAGATCGACGCGCACCACACCGTCGAGGACATCGGCCTGGCGCTCGGGGACGCCCTGAAGCAGGCCCTCGGAGACAAGGCCGGCGTCGCCCGGTACGGGTCGGCGATCGTTCCCATGGAGGAAGCCCTCGTCCAGGTCGCGCTCGACTTGTCCGGCCGCCCCTACCTCGCCCACGACGTCCCCGTCCCCGCCGCGCGGATCGGCGACTACGAGACCCACCACACGGAGGAATTCCTGCGGGCGCTGGTGAACCGGGGGAGCCTCACCCTGCACATCAAGCTCCTGGACGGACGGGATCCGCACCACATCGTGGAGGGTGAGTTCAAGGCACTGGCCCGGGCCCTCGCGGCGGCCTGCGCGGGGTCGGGCCGGGCCGGGACGCCGTCCACGAAGGGGGTGCTCGAATGAGCATCCGGGCCGCGGTGATCGACTACGACCTCGGCAACCTGCCCAGCGTGACGAAGTCGCTCGAGCGGGTCGGCGTGGAGGTACACATCGTCGGAGACGCCGCGGGGTTCGATCGCGACCTCGACGCCGTGGTCCTGCCGGGCGTCGGACACTTCGGTGCGGGGGCCCGGAACCTCCGCGAGCGCGGGCTCACCGGGCCGCTGAAGGCGTGGGCGGCGTCCGGGCAGCCGCTGCTCGGGATCTGCGTGGGTCTCCAGCTCCTGTTCGAGCGGTCCGAGGAGGACCCCGACGCGCGGGGGCTCGGCATCGTCGAGGGAGCGGTGCGGCGGCTCAAGGCCCCCAAGGTGCCCCACATGGGCTGGAACACCGTGGAGGTGCAGGACCGACCGCGGATCCTCCGGCCGCTCCGGCCGAACGACATGGTCTACTTCGTCCACTCCTACTACGTGGACGCGGACGCGAGCGTGTCCGTGGGTCTCACCGAGTACGGTCAGCAGTTCACCAGCGTCGTCGAACAGGGCAACGTGGTGGGGTTCCAGTTCCACCCCGAGAAGTCGGCGGAGGTCGGACGCCGCCTGCTTCAGCGGTTCGTGGACGAGGTCCCGTAGATGGGCTTCGAGGTCATCTGTGCCATCGACCTGTCACGGGGCGAGGTCGTTCGGGTCCTGCAGGGCGACCTGGACCGCAAGACCGTCTACGCCACCGACCCCCTGGGCGTCGCCGAACGGTGGCAGGC
>CAZLKN010000021.1:0-50908 GCA_964560135.1 uncultured Actinomycetes bacterium
GACGCCTCGAAGACAAGCGCGTGCGCTCGCGCCGCAAGCGCGAGCGCACGTGGCGTCCCGACGATCTCTAGTCGTCCGTGATCGTGACCGGGATCGAGGTGACGGGGCCGCACGCCTGACCACCGCAGGCCCGTACGTGGAGCTTGAAGTCCCCGTGGAAGTCCAGCGGGACATCGAGGGCGAACGTGCCGTCGGGAGCCGCGAGGGTGGTCCCGTCGGGGGGCCACTCGTCGAGGTTCAGCGTGACGGCGGCGGGCAGCAGGTGCGCCTCCACGTGGTTGCCGAGGTAGTAGGGCCGGTCCTGATCCGCGATGTCGCCCATGGCGCCGAGGACGAGGCCCGCACCGGTGTAGGACGCGATCCCCTGGAACGAGACGTCCTCCATCAGCTCGGCCCCCCGGACGGCGACGATCTGGTTCTCTTCGTCCTTGAGGTCACGGCGCCGCACGGTCGCCGTGATGCGGTCGGTTTCGCCGTCCGCGCTGACGGTGACCAGCGCACCCGGGACGGGTTCGCAGGAGGTGACGTTGTTCTCCGTCTCGCACTTGTGGCGCAGCGCGCCCTGGCCGTTGCCGCGGGCGTTGAACGAGGCGTTGAGTGAGAAGCGCGCGCCGTCGAGGGAGAACTCCCAGTAGAAGTGCACGATCTCGGGGACGTACAGCGGGTCCGACGGCCAGTCCACGACCTCCCAGGTGAAGAGGATCTCGCCCGGCGTCTCGCCGATGTGGCCGGCGACGAGGTCCTGCCATTCCGGGATGAACTCCTCGAGCACCACGCCGTCCGCGATGTTGTCGGTGAACACCTTCACCGACGGGGCGGTGCCGTCGGGGTGACCGGTGAAATCGGCTGCGCCGGTGACGGTGATCGATCCGTCGCTCAGCTTGTGGGTCGTCCCATCGACGACGGTGACGCCCGACACGGTGGGGGTGTCCGCGGCGACGGCCGGCACGGCGAGCATGAGCGTCGCGAGCACGGCGGTTGCGATTCGTAGCGGCGAGCGCATCTGATGTCCTCCTGCCTCGAGCGGTCCCCTCCTCGGATGGGATTCGCCGTCTGGACCTCATCTCCTTCCGGCTCACGCAGAGTGGCGCACCCGAGAAGGGGTATACAGGAGGCATGGAGTCCACCTGGACGCTGTTTCGTGTCCGCGGGATCGAGATCGGGGTCAACTGGGCGTGGCTGTTCGTCTTCGCCCTGATCGCCTGGTCGCTCGGCGCGGGTCTGTTCCCCCGCACCTACCCGGGCCTCGACCCGAACGTGTACCTCGTCATGGGGGTCGTGGCGGCGGTGCTGTTCTTCGTCTCGATCCTGCTGCACGAGCTCGGCCACGCCTTCCAGGCCCTCAAGGAGGGGATGGAGATCGACGGGATCACCCTGTGGCTGCTGGGCGGTGTGGCCCGGTTCAAGGGGATGTTCCCTTCGGCGGGGGCCGAGTTCCGGATCGCGATCGCCGGGCCTATCGTGTCGGTACTCATCGCCGCCGGCTTCGCTGCGCTGAACTGGGTGGGCAACCTCCTGGGCTGGCCCTCACAGATCCGCGGCGTGGTGGACTACCTGGCCCGGATCAACCTGATCGTCGTGGTCTTCAACATGGTTCCGGCTCTGCCGCTCGACGGAGGACGGGTGCTCCGCTCGTGGCTGTGGCACCGCAAGAAGAGTTTCGCCGGCGCGACGGTCTCCGCGGCCCGGGCCGGTCGCACGTTCGGGATGGTGCTGATCGGGCTCGGCCTCCTCGCGCTGTTCACCGGAGCCGGGCTCGGTGGGCTGTGGTTCGCCGTGATCGGCTGGTTCTTGATCCAGGCCGGCCAGGCCGAGGTGTCCTTCGCGTTCCTCCGGCGGGCGTTGCGCGGCAGGCAGGTGCGCGACCTGATGACCCCGGAGCCCGCGACCGTCGAGCCGGGTCTGACGATCGACGCCTTCCTGGACGACGTCTCCAGGATGCGGGGCCACTCCACGTACCCCGTGGTGGACGGCTACGGGAGCCTGTCCGGCCTCGTCTCGATCCGGCACGCCGGGCAGGTCCCGCGCGAGCAGCGGACCACCACCGTCGTCCGGGACGTGATGCTCACCGGCGACGAGGTCCCGACGATCTCGCCCGACGCCGATGTGATGGACGCTCTCCAGATCCTCCAGGAGGGGCCGGGCCGTGCGGTTGCGATCGAGGGTGGGAGGATCGCCGGGATCCTGTCGATGTCGGATGTCGCCCGGACACTGGAGCTCGAGCAGATCCGCGAGCCCGAGGCCACGCCCGAGGGCGCGAAGGGTGGAAGCCTCGGCGTCTGGTTGGTGATCCTGGCCGTCGTGGCGGGCGGGGCCTACTTCTACCACCCACCCGCGGCGGTCATCGCACCGGGGGAGTCCTTCGACATCTCCGGGGACATCAGGATCGACGGCATGGAGGCCGAGGCGCCGTCCGGCGAGTATCTCCTGACCTCGGTGGCTCTCCGGCAACCGAACGTCTACGGTCTGGCCCTGGCGATGGTCCGCGACGAGCAGATCCTGTCTCTGCGGCAGGTCCTCCCCGAGGGTATCGATCCCGATGAATTCCGCAGCCAGCAGCAGCAGATCTTCGTCGAGAGCCAGCGGATCGCGGCCGCCGCAGCCGCGACCGCGGCGGGCATGGATGTGGATCTCACCGGGACCGGCGCGCGGATCGTCGGGGTGGCACCGAACTCCCCGGCCTCCGACGTGCTCCAGCAGGGCGACGTGGTCGTGGCGATCGACGGCCAGGCGGTGGAGATCGTCACCGACCTGCAGGCGGCGATCCGGGCCCGGCCCCCGGGCACGGGATTCGTCTTCACCGTGGAGCGTGACGGCGAGGAACTCGAGCTCGACATCGAATCGACCCGGCTCGAGGGTCTGGAGGGCGGCGCCGGCATCGGCGTGTTCATCGAGACCCGCGACTTCGACGTCACCCTCCCCTTCGAGGTGACCTTCGAGCAGCGGGAGATCGGAGGGCCGTCGGCAGGCTTGGCGTACGCGCTCGCGATCTACGACATGATCGAAGACGAGGACCTGGCCGCCGGACGGAGTATCGCCGCCACCGGCACGATCGACATCTCAGGGCGCATCGGCCAGGTCGGCGGCGTCGACGCCAAGGCGGAGGCCGCTCGCGACGCGGGGGCCGAGCTGTTCCTGGTGCCGGCCGGCGAGGTCTCGGGGGCCCGGGGGGCGGGGATCACCGTCCGCGGCGTCGGGAGCCTGGAGGACGCGCTGTCGACCCTGCGCTCGTAGCCGGTGGCGGGAGGCGGCAACCGCGGCGAAACGCCTGCCTGCCGGAGGAGACAACCGGGCGGCGTTAGCCGAAGACCTCGGACCGGACGGTGTCCCGGCCGGCGCGTTTGGCTTCGGCCAGCACGGCGTCGGCTCGCAGCATCGCTTCCTCGGCGGAAACGGGCGGCGTCCGGAAGGTCGCCAGGCCCACGGAGAAGGTGACCGGCCAGCCGCTCTGGAGGAGCTCCCGCATGAGGTGATGGCGCACCCTCGCCAGCACCACCGAGGCGCCCTCGGCGTCGGTTTCCGGCAGCAGCACGGCGAAGGTGTCGCCGTCGATCCGCGCCACGGTGTCGCTGGACCGCAACGCATTCGCGCATGCACAGAGAACCTCGTCGGCGGCCCGCGGGCCCATGCGGTCGTTGAAGACGCGGAAGGCGTCGAGGTCGATCGTGAGGATCGTGAGGGGATGCGACGTCCGCCCGGCCCGCGCGACCTCGCTGCTCAGGACGGCGGCGAAGGCCGGGCGGTTCAGGACTCCGGTCAGCGGATCCGCTCTGGCCAGGGTGACCGTCCGCCTGCGCTCGACGAGCAGGAGCCAGACGAGACTGCCAACGGCTGCGGACATGACGGCGTAGGCGAGCGTGGCGGAGGTTCCGGCGGACCGATCGGCGGCGGTCACCACGAGGAGCGTGACGCCGACGGACGCGAGTGCCGGCACCAGGGTGTTGCTGGAGCGCTCGCTTTGACGCGACACGGCAACTCCTCGGCTGGCTGACAGGCGGTTCCTCCCGTCAGTCCTCGACGGTTGCCGCGTCGAACGCGATGACGAGGTGGGGGCCCCCCGGATGGGGGACCTCTCAGATCGCTTCGCGGTACGCCTGGACCTCCCGGCGGAGCGCCAGGTGGTTGAGGGCGTCCGACTCGATCCGCCGGACTCGGTCCCGTGTCGAACCGATCGCATCCGCGACCTGCTGGAGCGTCTTGGGGTCTTCGCTCCCGAGCCCGTAGCGGAGGATGATCACCTCGCGCTCGTGGGACGCGAGTTCCTGGACGGCCTGCCGCAGGTCCTCCTCCTGGAGGCTCACGTGCACCTCTTCCTCGGTCTCCCCCGGCGACGTGGCCACCAGATCGCCGAGCGGGGTCTCGCCGCCCTCGCCCACGGGGAGGTCGAGACTCGTCACGATCCGGGCGGCGTCGCGGACCTGCCGGAGTTCCTTGAGCGACACCTTCGCAGCCTTCGCGATCTCGGCATCGGTCGGATCACGTCCGAGCTTGGTGGTCAGATCGCGCTCGGCGCGCTCGATCTTGCGCTCGCGCTCGGCGAGGTGGGCCGGCAGACGGATCGTCCGCGCCTGGTTCTGGATCGCTCGCCCGATCGCCTGACGGATCCACCACGTACCGTAGGTGGAGAACTTGAAGCCCTTGCGCCAGTCGAACTTCTCGACGGCACGGATCAGACCCAGGATGCCCTCCTGGATCAGGTCGAGCAGAGACAGCCCGCGTCCCTGGTACCGCTTGGCGATCGAGACGACGAGGCGGAGGTTCGAGCGGACCATCTGGTCCCGGGCCTCCATGTCGCCCTCTTCGATCCGCTTGGCGAGATCGATCTCCTCGTCGGCGCTCAGCAGCGCATACCGGCCGATCTCGTTGAGGAACAGGCGGACGGTGTCGGCGGTCGCGTCGGTGAGGTCGCCGTTGACGTAGGTCGCCCGCGGGCTGGTCTCCCGCCCGCAGTTGTCCTGGATATCGACGCCTCGCGACTGCAACTCGTCCTGCAGCTTGACCACCTCCTCTTCATCGAGGCCCAGCCGCTCCGACAGCTGTTCGATCTCGGAGAGCTCGACACATCCACGCTTCTCCCCCCGTTGGAGGAGGGCCCGGACGTCCTTGTGGGTCGTCGTCATCGTTGGTGCCATCCTTGAAGGCCATACCCAAGGTGTGCGTCCGGCACACCCTCTGCTGGTTAACCCCGCGGAGGGCCGTTCGGTTCCCGGTCGGACTCACCGACCCGATGGATTTTGAGCAGGTTCGTGTTGGATCGTCCCACAGGGGTGGACGCCACGACGATCACCAGGGTGCCGGTTGCGACGCCGTGGAGGCGCCGCAGCCCCTCGTCCATCAGGCCGATCATACTGTCGGTATCGGCCGGAACCTGTGAGGGATGAGCGGTGACCCCGCGCCGGATCGAGAGCGTCCGGGCGACGGTCTCATCCGGCGAGAAGGCCACGATCCCCACGCCCGGCCGGGTGGCGGACAGCAGCTCGGCGGTGCGACCCGTCCTCGTGAAGCAGGCGATCGTGGCGATGCGGGGGTCGCTGGCGACCAGGGCCACGGCCGCCTGGGCGATGGCCTGAGGCTCTGAAGCCGGAGGCCGGCGCTGACCGACCGGGAGGTAGGCGCGGCCCTCACGCTCGGCGAGGGTGGCGATCCGGCCCGCCGTCCGGGCGGCGTCGACGGGATGGGCTCCGATGGCCGTTTCGGCGGACAGCAGCAGCGCGTCCGCCCCGTCGAGGACGGCGTTGGCGACATCGCTTGCCTCGGCCCGTGTCGGCCGGGGAGCGGACACCATCGACTCCAGCATCTGGGTCGCGACGACGACGGGGACCCCGGCGGTCACGGCCCGGTGCACGAGGTCCTTCTGGATCACCGGGATCTCCTCGAAGGCCATCTCCACCCCGAGATCGCCGCGAGCCAGCATCACTGCGTCGGCTTCCTCGCAGATCGCGTCGAAGTCCTCGACCGCGGCGCGGGTTTCGATCTTCGCCATCACCCGGACGGCCGTTCCCTCGAGATGGCGCCGCAGCGTGACCACGTCGTTGGCCCGTCGGACGAAGGATTGGGCCACGAAGTCCACACCCCAGGTCAGGGCGCTGTCGAGATCCCGGAGATCCTTATCGGTGATCGCCGGCAGCGACAACCTGTCGGAGGGGACGTTGACGCCGGCCCGGGAGCGGACGGGCCCTCCACGGACGATCTCCGTTTCCACGGTGCCGTTGGTGCAGGCGAGTACGCGGAGCTCGGCCGCACCGTCGGCCAGCAGGACGTGGTCGCCCGGCTGCAGGTCGGTGGCCAACCCGCCGTATCCGACGGCGACCTCCGTCCGGTCGCCGGGCGGGCCGCCGGGACGGAGCCGGAATGGCTGGCCGGCCTCGAGGAGGATCTCCCCGGCCACGAGGTCGCCGAGCCGGATCTTCGGCCCGGACAGGTCGGCGAGGACGGCGACCGGCAGTTCGCGCTCCTCCGCCTGGTCCCGGACGGCGGTGAGTGCGGTGTGCCGCTGTTCGGGGGTGCCGTGGGAGAAGTTGATCCGGGCGACGTCCATGCCGGCATCGATCAGTGGACCGACCAGATCCCGAGTGGCCGGGCCGAGCGTGCAGACGAGCCTCGTATGCCGCCGGTCCAGGTCGCCGCGTTCGATACTCATCTCGATCCCGACCTTACCCGGGCGCCGGGGTTGCGGATGGCGGCCGCCGGGTAAAAACCGACGTGACCCCAGTACGCGATAGAGGAGATGCCGCCATGGCCAACGACCGCAAGGAGACAGTGAAGAAGGCGGGACTCACGGCGATCGGTGCCGCGGATCTCGCCAGGGAGAAGGCGCGTGACGCCGCCGGCGAGGCGACGAAGCGGGCGCGCAAGACCGCCGACGAGTTGTCGAAGCGCGGACGCAAGGTCGTGACCTCGGCACGGTCGAAGTCCAGCGGGCCCGCCAAGCAGGCCCGGACCCAGGCCAAGACGGCGACGACGCAGGCACGGAAGGCCACGTCGCAGGCCGGGACGGCCGCCAAGCGAGGCCGGACGGCGGCGAAGAAGGCCGGTGAGGCTGCGAAGGCCGGGGCAGAGGGTGCAGCCGGCGCGATGGGCAACTCCTCGAAGAGCCGCTCCAAGAGCAAGTCCTCCTAGCCGAAGGCCGGCACCGCCCGTTCGACGACGGCCCGCAGCCCCGCTGAGGGCGGGAGTGTCCCGAAAGCCCGGCCCCCGTGGGGGTCCAGTCGCGATGCGCAGAAAGCGTCGGCGATCTCGGGTGGCGCGTGACGGATGAGCAGCGACCCCTGGAGGGCCAGCGCCATCCGCTCCACGACCGTGCGTGCGCGGGTCTCGGTGTCGGCGGTGCGGCCGAGTTCCTCGCGCAATTCGCCGACGGCGCGGTCCAGTCTGCCGTCGGCGCCCGCGGCGGCGTCCAGTTCATCGAGGAACACCGCGAGGCTGTCGGGCTCGCGGACCATCGCCCGCAGGACGTCCAGGCACATGACGTTGCCCGATCCCTCCCAGATCGAGTTCAGCGGAGACTCGCGGAACAGGCGGGGCATGATCGACTCCTCCACGTACCCGTTGCCGCCCAGGCACTCGAGGGCTTCGGCGGCGTGGACCGGCCAGCGCTTGCACACCCAGTACTTGGCCACCGCCGTGGCAATCCGCCGGAAGTGCGCCTCCCGCTCGTCGGATGCCGCGGCGTCGTAGGCACGGGCCAGCCGGAGGGCCACGGCCGTGGCCGCCTCGGATTCCACGGCGAGGTCCGCCAGCACGTTGACCATCAGCGGTTGCTCTGCGAGCAGTTTCCCGAACGCCGCGCGGTGAGCCGCGTGGTGCGTGGCCTGTGTTACACCGAGACGCATCCCGGCCGTCGCGCCGAGCACGCAGTCGAGGCGGGTGTGGTTCACCATGCCGATGATCGTGCGGACACCACGGCCCTCTTCTCCAAGGAGCAACGCCCACGCGCCGTCGAACTCGACCTCGCTGGACGAATTGGACCGGTTGCCCAGCTTGTCCTTCAGCCGCTGGAGGTGGAAACGGTTGCGTTCGCCGTCGGGGGTGAATCGCGGGAGCAGGAAGCACGAAAGACCTCCGGGGGTCTGCGCGAGCACGAGGAACGCATCGCACATGGGGGCCGAGCAGAACCACTTGTGGCCGGTGAGCACGAACGCGCCCTCCCCGACCGGCTCGGCCCGCGTGGTATTCGCCCGGACGTCCGACCCGCCCTGCTTCTCGGTCATCGCCATCCCGCACAGTGCCCCGTCCTTGCCCGGGGACGGGCGCAAGCGCCCGTCGTACACCAGCGAGGTGAAGCGTGGCTCCCACTCGGCGGCGACCTCCGGTGTGCTGCGCAGTGCCGGCACCGCGGAGTAGGTCATCGAGATCGGGCATCCGTGTCCCGCCTCGACCTGGGACCACACGATCATCTTCGCAGCCCGGGCCACGTGAGCGCCGGAGCGCGCCTCGCGCCACGGCCCGGCGTGGATCCCCTCGGCGACCGCCACGCGCATCAGCTCATGCCACGCGGGATGAAACTCGACCTCGTCGATGCGGTGGCCGAACCGGTCGTGGGTCCGCAGCGCGGGTGGGTTGGCGTTGGCGGCGAATCCCCACCCGATCGCCTCTTCGGATCCCGCAAGGCGGCCGAGGGCTTCGAGTTCGGCCCGGGCCCATCCGGCCCCCTCGCGGTCGACGGCCTCCACGAGGGCCCGGTCGGCGCCGAAGACGTTGTACCCGACGAGCGGGGGCGGCTGGTTGAAGACCTCGTGGGTCCGGCGTCCGTGCTCGACGAGGGCCATGTCTCCTCCTGTCGGGTCGCTTCCTCCCCCGATGGTCGCACGAGCCGGCCCCGATGTGGCGCCGACACCGGCTGGAGTGTCAGGGTGAGGCATGGATGGATCAGCGGCCGGCGGCGAGCCGATGATCCGGCTCGAGAGGGTCACGAAGTTCTTCGACGGGATGGCGCAACCCGCTGTGGGCGATCTGACCTTCGACGTCCCCCGCGGTGAGGTCGTGTGCCTCGTCGGACCCTCGGGCTGCGGCAAGACCACCACCCTGAAGATGATCAACCGGATCATCGAACCCTCCGGCGGGACGATCACCGTCGACGGCCGCGACGTGAAGGCCGTGGAGGCCCACGAACTCCGTCGCGGCATCGGCTACGTGATCCAGCAGATCGGGCTCTTCCGGCACCGGACGATCGCCGACAACGTGGCGACCGTCCCGCGGCTGCTCGGCTGGGACCGGGAACGGATCCGGGAGCGGGTTCGGGAGCTGCTGGTGCTCGTGGGGCTCGAGGCCGAGATGGGAGACCGGTACCCGGGTGAGTTGTCGGGGGGCCAGCAGCAGCGCGTCGGGGTGGCACGGGCCCTGGCCGCCGACCCCCCGGTGCTGCTGATGGACGAGCCCTTCGGCGCCGTCGATCCGATCGTCCGCGAGCGACTACAGGACGAGTTGCTGATGCTCCAGGACCGCATGGGCAAGACCATCGTGTTCGTGACCCACGACATCGACGAGGCGATCAAGCTCGGTGACCGGATCGCGATCCTGAACGTCGGCGGCGTCCTCGAGCAGTACGACACGCCGGAGGAGCTGCTGCGTGAGCCCCGCAACGAGTTCGTGACCGATTTCCTCGGCCGCGAACGCGGACTCAAGCGCCTGTCGCTGGTGTCCGTGCGTGACGTCGATCTCGCCCGGGGGCCGGTGATGGAGGCCGGCGGCTCGGTGGAAGCAGCCAAGCGCGTGATGGGAGAAGAGGGCAGCGACTGGATCGGTGTGCTCGACGGCACGCGACTGCGGGGCTGGGTCTGGGGCGCGGACCTGGAGCCCGGGCGGGCGATCGGCGACCACACGACCCACGACTTCCGTGTGTGGATCGAGTCCGACGCGACGCTGCGGGAGGCGCTGGACGCGATCGTGAACACCCGCAACCAGGTGGCGGTGGTCTACGAGGACAACCGGTACCTCGGGATGTTGTTCGTGGACCGGATCAGCGCCGAGCTCCTGCGGTGATGCCGGCCCAGGTGCGCCGTCCGATCTTCGAGCCCGGCTGGGTGGTCGGCCGCCTGGACCGGTTCTGGGACCTCGCGGTCGAGCATCTGATCCTCACGGCGATCGCGATGGGCCTCGGACTCGTGATCGCCGCGGCGCTTGCGGCGCTGGCCATGCGGTGGCGGCGCCTCTACGGGCCCGTCGTCGCCGTCACGGGGGCCCTGTACACGATCCCGAGCCTGGCCCTGTTCGCCATCCTGATCCCCTTCACGGGCTTCTCGCGCACCACCGCCGAGGTGGCGCTGGTCAGCTACACCCTGCTGATCCTCGTCCGGAACATGGTCGTCGGCATCGACGGGGTGCCTGCCGACGTGAAGGAGGCCGCCCTCGGCATGGGCTACACACCCCTGCGATTGTTCTGGGAGATCGAACTGCCGCTCGCGCTGCCCGTGATCATCGCCGGGATCCGCATCGCCACCGTCACGATCGTGGGGTTGGTGACGGTCACGGCGTTGATCGGCCTCGGGGGCCTGGGCGTTCTGATCCTCGACGGCTTCCGCCGGGGGATCCTCTTCCCGACGGCGATCATCATGGGCACCGTGCTGTCTGCGCTGCTGGCCGCCGTCCTCGACCTGCTCCTGCTCGGCCTCCAGCGGCTGCTCACCCCGTGGACGACGAAGGCGGGTGCCGCCTGATGGAGTTCCTGGGCGAGCTCGTGGGCTGGTTCGCGGACGCCGAGCGTTGGCGTGGTTCGTCCGGCATCCCCGTGCGGGTCTGGGAGCACCTCGAGGTCTCACTGCTCGCGACGGTCGCCGCCGCCGTGGCCATGATCCCTCCGGCCATCGGGCTGGCGCATCACCGCAAGGGGGAGTTCGCCGCCAACGCGCTGGTGAACGTGGGCCGGGCGGTGCCCTCGTTCGGGATCATCATGGGAGCGGCGATCATCACGCTCCCGCTGGGTCTGGGTATGGGGTTCTGGCCGACGTTCGTCGCCCTGTTCGCGCTGGCCCTGCCCCCCATCTTCACCAACACCTACACGGGGGTGAGTGGCATCGAGCCGGCCGTCGTGGAGGCGGCCCGGGGGATGGGGCTGCGGGAGAGCGACATCATGGCCCGGGTGGAGCTCCCGCTGGCGATGCCCGTACTGCTCGCCGGGCTGCGGGTGGCCACGGTGCAGGTGATCGCCACCGCGACCCTCGGGTCGGTGCTGCTGTTCGGTGGCCTCGGCCGCTACATCGTCGACGGGATGGCCCGGCGGGACAACGCGATGCTCGTCGCCGGTGCGTTGCTCGTCGCGCTGCTCGTCGTGGTCACCGAGGTGGGTTTCGGTCTGGCCGAACGCAGGCTGCTGCCGAAGGGTGTGCGCCCGGTGGACGCGACCGACCACACGGTCGAAACGGCGCTCGCAACCTGAAGAGCGCAGGCGATCATGTGGTATGAGATACGGGTCCCATCCGCAAAAACGTGCCAGGGGGTCGTCCATGAACCGACGTTCCGTTCGCTTACTCCTCGCGTCCATGCTGGCGCTCACGGTGCTCGGTGCGGCCTGCGCAACCGATGACAACGAGCCCCTCACCGAACCGCGAGACGGTCCCACGATCACGATCGCGTCCTTCGATTTCTCGGAGAGCGTGATCCTCGCCGAGATCTACGCGCAGACCCTGGAGGCCGAGGGATTCCCCGTCGAGCGGAAGCTGAGCCTGGGGGCCCGGGAGCTGATCTTCCCGTCCATCGAGCGGGGTGAGATCGACTTCCTGCCCGAGTACGTCGGCTCGTCGCTGAGCGTCGGGTTCGGCCTGGAGCCACCCACCGATCCCCAGGAGGCCTACGGCCAGCTCGAAGAGGCCTTCGCCGAGCGTGGCGTCACCGTGCTCGAGGCCGCCCCGGGCGAAGACAAGAACGTGTACGTGGTCACCGACGAGTTCGCCGAGGAGCACAGCCTGGAGACGATCAGCGACCTGGCGAACGTCCAGGACACCATCGGGTTCGGCGCCCCGCCCGAGTGCGAGGACCGGGACACCTGCCTCGTGGGGCTCGAAGAGGTCTACGGCCTGACGAACCTCGACTTCCGGCCCATCGGCGAGTTCGGCGCGCGGGTCGCGGCACTCAGCGCCGGCGAGGTGCAGCTGGTGGCGCTCTTCTCGACCCAGCCGGTGATCGCGCAGGAGGGCTGGGTGGCGCTGGAGGACGACCAGCGCATCACACCGTCGGAGCACATCGTGCCCGTCGTTCGTGACGAGATCGTGGAGGCGTACGGCGACGACCTCGTGGGCATCATCGACCGGGTCACCGCCCGCATCACGACCGAGGTGCTGCTCGAGCTCAACGGGCGGGTGGAGCTCGACGTGGAGGACCCGCAGGACGTCGCCGGCGAATGGCTACGCGAGCAGGGTTTCATCTAGAGCGAGGCAGGAGGCGGGGAGGACGACGGCGAAGCCTTGAGCCGGGGGGTCCACTGAGGAGGAGGTACCCGGGTGGTGCTGCGGAGGATCTGCTCCCTGCTGTGTCTGGTCCTGAGCGCGGTCGTGCTGCCGGTGGGTGCCGGGGCGACGGCGCCCACAGCGGTGCCGGCCCCCGGGGAGGGCGACGCCCCGAAGAACGCCCCGAAGACGGATGCCTGCCTCGAGGCCGCGATCGCGGTGCCCGGCACGGTCCTGCTCTCCGACGACGACCAGGACGACGACGACGACGGGGAGCACGAGGACGATCCCCTCGCCCCCTGCCAGGGCATCCGGCCCGGTGGTGCGCTGATCCTGCGCGCCGAGCCGTTCGAGTTCGTCTACTGCTCGCTCGCGTTCCTGGTCACCGACGGGACCCACGTCTACGCCACCACCGCGGGGCACTGCGTGGCCGAGGAGTTCGGTGTGCCCACCCTGGGGGAGCAGGTGAGCGCGCACGGCGTCCCCGGGACCTTCGGAGAGGTCGTCTACCAGTGGTGTGAGGGTGAGGCCTTGAACGGCGGTTGCGGGGCGGGCTCCGATTTCGCACTGATCCGGATCGACACCGCAGCCAAGCACTTCGCGAACCCGGCGATGTGCACCTGGGGGGCACCGAGCGGCATCTTCACCGCGTCCGACGAGACCCCCAGAGAATTGCGGCACTTCGGATGGGGACTCGGGTTCGGCGGCGGGGCCGCGGGGGTCGGCACTTCCGAACGCACCATCCAGCCCGGAAACCCAGCGACCCAGGCGCGCCGGTCGATCGGGTTCGACTTCTCGCGCTCGCGTGCCGTCCTCGGTGCGGGGGCGGCTGTTTCCGGCGACTCCGGCAGCGGGGTCCTCGTCAGCGAGCTGCCTGAGCTCCCGTCCACGGACCAGCCGGCTCCGCGCGCACTCGGGATCCTGACTCACCTCGGCGCAGGCACGATCGTGATCCAACGGCTGGACGCGAGCCTGGCGAAGGCCGGCGAGGCCATGGGGAAGACCTTCACCCTCTGGACGGGTCCCTGACCGAAGGCCGCGGACCGGATCGACGTCTGTGGCCGTGACCCCGATACTGGGCGGGATGCCCGCCGACCGGTTGGAGCGCCAGCTCGCGTTCGTCCGCGAGATCGACAAGGCCAAGGGCGTCCTGCGCCAGAACCCGTTGAGCGACGACTCCCGCCGGGAGAACGACGCCGAGCACATGTGGCACCTGTCGGTGATGGCCATGGTGCTGGCCGAGCACGCCACCGAGACCGTGGATCTGCTGCGCGTGCTCCGGATGCTGCTCATCCACGACATCGTCGAGATCGACGCGGGGGACACGTTCGTCTACGACGACGCCGCCCGGGAGGGGAAGCAGGCACGTGAGCGGGAGGCGGCCGAACGGATCTTCGGGATCCTCCCCGAGGACCAGGGGGCCGAGCTGCGCGATCTGTGGGAGGAGTTCGAGGCTCGGGCGACGCCGGAGGCGCGGTTCGCCGTCGCCGTCGACCGCCTGCTGCCGATGATGCTGAATCACGCCTCCGGCGGCGGCGCGTGGAGCGTGCACGGGATCACCAACGACCGGGTCCGGGCCCGCAATGAGCACATCGCCGAGGTCGCACCGGATCTGTGGGAGGCCGCGCGGGCGCTCATCGACGACGCCGTCGCCCGCGGCATCCTCGGCTGAGGCCTCTCCGGGGCGGGGAAGGGTTCTCCGGCCCCACGGCGAACCCATCCACCACGAGGTTCGTCCGTAGAAGGGGGCACTGATGAAGCGCACGCTGGTGTTCGTCCTCGTCCTCGGCGTCGGCTGCTTGTCCGCTCTGGGCAACGCCGTCGCCTCCTCCCACGACACAACGGACGGGCTCATGGCGGGGTTCGCCACGCGCACGATCACGCCCGTGGGGCCCTCGCCCGACGGTTGGGACTTCTGGGTGAACCCCACCACGCAGATGTGGAGCGAGCCCTTCGAGGACCTGAACGACAACGGCTGCTGGGACCGGGACGAGCCCTTCACCGACGACCCGCGCAATTCGGTGGTCGACCCGCAGTCGACCGGCAAGTGGGATGGGATCTGGACCAACGCCGGCTTCGGGGGCCAGTGCGCCCAGGGTGTCCTCGACGACACCTGGGCGCGGGCGGTGGTGCTGTCCTCGGGCGGAACGACGGTGGCCATGGTGTCGCTGGACGTCGTCGGGTTCTTCAACGAGGAGATCGACCGCGCCCAGGCCGAGCTGGAGGCCACCGGCCGCGTCCCCGGCCTCGACGGACTCGTCGTGGCGTCCACCCATACCCACGAGGGCCCGGACACCATGGGTCTGTGGGGCGACTTCCCCAACGACGGCAAGTTCCCGCTGTACCAGGCCTACATCCGCAGCCAGATCGTGGACGCCGTCATCGACGCCTACGAAGCGATGGAGCCGGCATCGGTGCGCTTCGGGCAGGGTGAGCAGACCTTCGGGCTGCGCGACTCCCGGCCCCCGGAGGTCATCGACGCGGACGTGTGGGCGGCGGAGTTCGTCGCCGTCGACGACGGGGAGACCATCGGCACCCTCGTGAACTGGTCGAACCACCCGGAGGTCCTTTGGAGCGGCAACCCCTTCATCTCCAGCGACTACCCGCACGCGATCCGCGAGAAGATGGAGCGGGAGCTCGGCGGGGTCGCGATCTTCTTCGTGGGCAGCGTCGGGGGCCTCATGACTCCGGGAAGCTCTCCGGAGGAGCAGCGCTACGACAGGCTGATCGAGATCGGTGAACGGGTGGCCGGCACCGCCATCGACGCGCTCGACGGCCAGCCGCTGCTCGACGATCCGTCGCTGGCGGTCGCCCACCGCAGCTTCTTCCTGCCCCTCGACAACCAGTCGCTGCGGGCACTGAACGCGGCCGGGATGTTCGACAAGCAGGGCTATACGGCGGGAGTGCCGACGGCCACCGTGGGTCAGGACGTGAAGACCGAGATGTACGCGGTCACCCTCGGGCCCGCAGTGTTCGTGACGGTGCCCGGCGAACTGTTCCCAGAGATCGCCCTGGGCGTCTACGGCCGGGAGGACTGCACGGAGGCGGACACCGGACGCCCCTACGAGCCGGGGATCCGTGCCCAGTTCGACGAGGCCGACTACCACTTCGTGCTGGGTCTGGGTATGGACGAGCTCGGCTACATCGTCCCCGGCTACGACTTCTGGTACGTGGGCGTCGACCAGCCGACCGGCCGCGGCGGCGATCCGTTCGAGAACCCCGAGCGGTGGGCGGGCCGCGAGTTCGCGTCCCCGTCGGCGGCGACCGGCATCGGGGTGGTCCAGGCCGAGGACCCGTGCGGTGAGCGCCACTACGAGGAGACGGTGTCCGCGTCCAGCGTGATGGCACCGGTGGTGGCCTGCGTCGCCGCCGAGCTGGCCGGGAAGGATCCGTGGAACGACCCGGACAACTACGCGGCCTGCGCTCCCGGGAACACGACCACGGGACCGATGGGAGTGAATCCGACGTATCTGCTCGACTAGGGGGATAAGTCCGAGCCGGGTTCGGGTGAGGAACCGTTTGCCCCGGCCCCCGCCGGGTAATCGCCGTACATCGGATCGTCGGCCCTGGTGAGGTGAGGCACGTGACGGGGGTGCAGCGCGAGTTCGCCGGCGCCGGGCGCCGCTCGCGGCGGTTCCTGATCGGATCGATCCTGCTGGTTCTCGCGCTCGCGATGACCGGCTCCGGGGTTGCCTGGAGCTACGACCGCGCCCACGACCAGCGGCTCACGCCCGGCACCGTCATCGCCGGTGTCCCAGTGGGCGGGCTGACGGTGGCGGAGGCCGTCGAGGAGGTGCGCGAACGCGTCGAGGAGCCGCTCCACCGGAGCGTCACGCTGACGGCGGCCGGCGTGCAGGTCGCGACCACCCCGTGGGAGCTCGGCCTCCGGGCCGACGTGGAGAGCGAGGTGCTCGGGGTCCTCGACGACCAGCGTTCGCAGAACGTGCTCGTCCGGACGTGGCGCCGGGTGGTGGCGGGCGGTTCGGGCGTGTCCCTCGAACCCGAGCTCGACCGTGAGCTCGTGCGCGCGGCCGTAGAGGGCTTCGCGGAGCAGGCCGACCGGCCCCCCGTCGACGCCGAGATGACCGTCGAGGACGGCTGGGTCGAGGCACGGCGAGCGAGGGACGGCTTCCGGGTCGACCGTGAGGCTGCCGTGGACGCCGTAGCTGCGGGGCTGGCCGCCGACCACGACGACCTCGAGGTGCCGGGGGCCGTGGTGCGTCCGGAAGTGCCCGACGAGGCCCTGGGGAAGGTGATCCTCATCCATACGGGCTCCAACCGCCTCTACCTTTACGAGGGTGGGGAGATCGTCCGTGACCATCCGGTGGCATCCGGCAAGCGCGGCTACAGCACGCCGACCGGCGACTTCCACGTGACCCTCAAGCGCCGCCATCCCTCGTGGGGCAACCCGGGCAGCGCGTGGGCGCGCAGCATGCCGCAGTACATCGGACCCGGTCCGAACAATCCTCTGGGGACCAGGGCGATGAACATCAATGCCCGAGGGATCAGGATCCACGGCACCGCCGACCGCGGCTCCATCGGACGGCACGCGTCGCACGGATGCGTCCGGATGTTCCGGGAGCACGTCGAGGAGTTGTTCGAGCTCGTGGACGTCGGCACCCCGGTGATCATCCGTCGGCTGTAGGGATTACCGGCACGGCCGCTGGGGTATCCCCGGGGCAAGATGGCTGAACGAATCATCGCCGACAGGTACGAGTTGCTGGAACCCTTGGGCTCCGGGGATTCGGGAACCGTATGGCGGTCCGTGGACCGCTCGACGGACCGCGTCGTCGCGGTGAAGCTCCTCGAGCGCCACTTGGCACCCGACGAGCCGTCGCGCGAACGCGTCCTCGCCACGCTGCGCGCCACCTCGACACTCACCCATCCGCATGTGGTCGCCGTCCAGGACTTCGGCGTCGAAGACGGCGCCATCTGGATCGCATCCGAGCTCGTCGAGGGCACCGGTCTGGACGCGATGGTCGCCCGCGGCCCGGTCCCGGTGGCGCGCGCGGGCCGGATCGCGCGTGGGCTCCTCGCGGGACTCGTCCACATGCACGACGCCGACGCGGTCCACGGCGACCTCAAACCGTCGAACCTGATCGTCGGCGGAACCGACGACGTGAGGATCTCCGATGCAGGGCTCTCTGCGGCGCTCGGAGCGCACGGGGGCCGGCCCGCCGCCGATCCTCGCTACGCCGCCCCCGAGGTGCAGGCGGGCGACGCGCCCACCCCGCTGTCCGACGTCTACGCGGTGGGATGCATCCTCTACGAGATGCTCGCCGGCTTCCCGCCGTACCGGGCCGAGAACCCCGAGGCACTGGCCCGCGCACACCGGATCATGGCCGTCCCGGGCGTGCGGGAGCACCGGGCCGACGTGGGGGCGGGCTTCGAGGCGATCGTGGCGCGAGCGATGGCCAAGGATCCAGCCGACCGCTTCCCGTCCGCGAAACACATGGACGCCGCGCTCGAGGAGCTCGCGCTGGACCACGAGCACGACACGGCCCCCGCGGTGGTGCGCCACCGGTCCACCGAGCACGTGGCCGTCGCGGACGAGCCGCCACGGCGTCTGGTGCCCGACCTCGACGGCACGCTGCTCTGGGCGGTGCTGGGTGTCACAGCGGCGCTCGTGATCGCGCTTCTCGCGGTGGTGGCCACGAGGGAGCCGGAACCCGCACCGACACCGATCCCGACTCCGGAGGTCACACCGGCCCCGCAGCCCGTCTTCGTTCCGCCACCACCGCCGCCGGTCGTGGAGCAGCCGCAGCCCACCCCGATCGTGGTGACGCCGGAGCCGACGCCCGAGCCGACGCCCGAGCCCGAGAGTCCCTAGGGTCGCAGCGACGCGACGATCTGGTCGCGGTGGTCATCGATGAACCGGGCCCGCGCCCACAGGTCCAGCGAGATCGTCCGCTGCTCGTGCATGAGCACGTAGTACAGGGCCCCGAACGACATGGCGTCGCCGATCGCCTCGGTCTCGGTCCCCGTGAGCGGCCGGACCGCGCGGTAGGCGTCGAGAAAGGCCCGGGCCAGGTCCTCCCGCCACCCGGGTGGATCGTCGGCGACGCATGTGGCCTGGAGCACGTAGCCGATGTCGAGGACGACGGTGCCCCGTCCGGCGTCGTCCCAGTCCAGCAGCGCGATCTCGCCGTCGGGCGTGCGCACGGCGTTGCCCGGCCACAGATCCGTGTGGACGAGGCCCTGCGGGAGGTCCTCCATCGCGGGCAGGCGCTCCACGGCACCGACGACATCGGGGATGCGCTCCCACCCGGCCAGGCGGCCGAGTGCGGGATCCTCGGCCCCCCTGCGTATCTCGTCGCGCAGATGGGCCACCGACCACGCGGCGGCGGGCCCCTCGCCCGGGATCAGATGGACGCGGGCGGCCAGCGCGCCGAGGTCGCGCATCGTATCCGGGTCGGCGTCCACGTGCTCTCCTTGCAGGTGGGTGAGAAGCAGGGCCCGCCCGCCGTCGACGGTGATCCACGAGCGCCCGTCGGCGGTGTCCAGGAGGCGGGGCGCGGGTATGGCGTGTGCTTCGGCGGTGCGCAGCGCCTGGACGTACCCCTCGACCAGCTCGACCCGGCTTCCCCGGTAGAGCTTGAGCACCCGGTCCCCGGCTGCGGTCCGCAGGTGCAGCGTGGACCGGTCGGGGGCGCGGCCGAGGACGACGATCTCGCGGACCTCCAGACCGTAGGCGTCGCGGACCCGCTCGACGACCGCTGCGTGGACGCGTGCTTCCGTGGACACCCCAGCTTCACCCCCCTGCGGTTCAGCCTACCCTTCCAGGTCGCGATGGGCGAAGCAGTACCGCCGCCCCGGCTCGGCGGGCCGGACGCACGGCCAGTACATGCCGCCGGCTCCCCGCGCCGCGCAGCCGCACCTGTCCTCGCGGCGGGCCTCGAGCAGCTTCAGGTAGCGGCCGAAGAGCCCCGGATCGCCGTCGCCGGCGGCCTCTCGGAGGCGGGCTTCGGTGAGCAGCAGCTCGTCGGGAATATCGCGTTCGTCCAGGATGGGTGCAAGGTGGTCGGGGGCGGTCATGTCCCGAGCCTCGCACGTCCGAAGGGCGGTAGGCTGTGAGCTATGGGACTGACACGTAATGTCATCAAGGGAGACAAGGCCGAGCGGCTGCTCGTCGTCCTCCACGGGCTGGGGGCCGACGAGCGCGACCTCGCGCCGCTGATCCCCCACATCGACCCCGACGGACGGTTCCTCAGCGTGCTGCTGCGCGGCCAGTATTCGGCGCCGCCGGGGTACGCGTGGTTCCACTTCGGCGACCCGTCGCTGACGGCGAGCACGCTCGGATCCTCCGTGGACGCCGTGGACGAGACCCTCGACGACCTCTGCTTCGAGTACGGGTACAAGCGCGAGGAGGCGGTGCTCACCGGGTTCTCGCAGGGCGGGGCTCTCGCGCTGGCGCTGGCGCTGCGGGACAGCGAACGTCCGCGTCCGTCGGCGGTGCTCGCGATGAGCGGCTTCCTGCCGCCGGAGGGGGGCCCGGTCACCTACGGCTGGACGGCCGGCGACCTGCCCGCGGTGCTGATGCAGCACGGTACGCAGGACCAGCTGATCCCCGTAGACGCCGGCCGCGAGTCGGCCAGGGCCCTCGCTTCCAACGGCGTGCCCGTGGTCTGGCGCGAGTACCAGATGGAGCACAACGTGACGCTGGACAGCGTCCGCGACGCGGCGGCCTGGCTGGAGCGGGTGCGAGGCGGTGAGCGTCCGTCCGAGGAGGTGCCCTCGCCGGAGGCTGGGGCCGCTGAGCCGGAGCCGGAGCCGGCTTCTGACGACGATGCGCTCGTGCGTGAGGTCTCCAGCGCGGCCTTCGACCGGGAGGTACTCCAGAGCCCGGTCCCGGTGATCGTGGACTTCTGGGCCCCCTGGTGCCAGCCCTGCCGGGCGGTGGCGCCGGTGGTGGAACAGATCGCAGCGATGCGCAAGGGCGCCTACAAGGTCGTGAAGGTCAACATCGACCAGGCGCAGGACCTCGCGCAGCGCTTCGAGATCCAGAGCATCCCGCTGGTGGCGCTGTTCCGCAACGGCCGGATGGAGCGGAAATCCCTGGGGGCCAAGCCCCGTCCGCAGCTCGAAGCCGAGCTGGGCATGCTCGTGATTCCCTGACACAGATCCGGCGCTCTCACCTCGACAACCGCGTCCCGCCTCACGGTCTGCGGAGCGTTGTGCACGTGGGACGCGGGTCTTGCTCCGCAGACCGGCCCACGGGGGCAGGCGACGGAGGTCTGCGGAGCGTTATGCACGTGAGACGGCCAGGACGCTCCGCAGACGTCGGAAGGAGGAGATGGTGACCGACGACCTATTAGCGATGGCGGTCCGCATCGCCCGGGAGGCCGGGACGATCCTGCTCGACCGCTTCGGAGGCCCGGCCCGAGGCGTGGACACGAAGTCGACGTCCACCGACCTGGTCAGCGACGCGGATCGGGAGGCCGAGCGGCTCATCACCGACGCGATCCACCGCCGGCGGCCCGACGATGCTGTCCTCGGCGAGGAGGGCGCCGCAGCGGAGGGGGCCAGCGGACTCCGGTGGGTGATCGACCCCCTCGACGGGACGGTGAACTTCCTGCTCGGCGTCCCGCATTGGTGCGTAAGCGTCGCCTGCGAGGACGAGCACGGGGGCCTCGTGGGGGTCGTCCACGATCCGAATCGGGGCGAGACCTTCGCCGCCGCCCGAGGCCGGGGGGCCACCCTGAACGGGGCCCCCGTCCGCGTCGCCGACCGGGCGGACGTCGACCGCGCCCTGATCGCCACCGGTTTCGCCTACGACCCTGAGGCCCGCCGCCGGCAGGCCACCGAGCTCGTCCGGATCCTGCCGCGGGTGCGGGACGTCCGGCGGTTCGGTTCCGCGGCCCTGGATCTCGCCTGGGTGGCCTGCGGACGCTACGACGGCTACTACGAATGGTCGATGGGTCCCTGGGACAAGGCCGCGGGGATCGTGCTCGTCACCGAGGCCGGGGGCCGGACGGTGCCCCTCCCGGACCCGGAGCCGGACGCCGACGGCATCCTGGCCGCCGGCCCCCGGATCTTCGAGGACCTCCGGAAGCTGGTGACGGAGGTGGTCGGGTGAAGTGGAGTCTGCGGCGGTGAGGCGCGTCGCGAGGGTGCTGTTCCGCGGATTCACCCTCGCCTGCCCCCGCTGTGGACGCCGGCGGCTGTTCGCCCGCTGGTTCGCCCTGCGCCCCCGCTGCATGCACTGCGGGCTGCGCTTCGACCGCGAGGAGGGCTATTGGCTGGGGGCCACGGCCCTCAACCTGATCGCCGCCCAGACGGCGCTCGTGGTCGTGCTGGTGGCCGGGATGCTGATCTTCTGGCCCGGCGTCCCCTGGGTGGCACTCACGCTGGCCACGGTGGCCGCCGCCGGGCTCACGCCGCTGCTCTTCTACCCCGTCTCCCGCACGCTCTGGCTCGCGCTCACCTCGCTGTTCCACGAGATCGATCCCGACGACACCGCGACCTGGCACGACGCCTGAGGGCAGGAGTTCGTCCGCCGGTGTCGTACAGGTACCGCAGACGCTGATCCGAGGAGGGCTCCCTTGCGGCTCGTTTCACTGCTCGCCGTCCTCACCGTGTTCCTGGCCGCCCCGGGGGTGGGGGCCCAGACGCCGGTGGCGCTCGACGTCCTCACCAACGACTCCTGCGCCAACCCGACGGAGGTCGAGTGGGGCCGCGTCTACCGCGGTGACACGCTCGTTGCCACTGACCAGGCGGCAGCGCAGGCAGGCCGTGGCGGAGGATCGCCTGATGTCGTATTTGCGTTTACGCTCCACGAGGCCCGGCAGGTTCTGCTGAGTCGCAACGTCCGCACCGACATCGACTTCTATTCACTCCTCTACATCCGGACCGACTGCGACGATCCGTCGACTCAAGTTCACGACACCTCTCACGGACGCCTCGTGAATCAGCCGTTCCGTTACACGCTCGGGCCGGGTCGCTACTACGTGTTCCTCGACGGCGACGCCCCACCCCCCCTGGATCGGGGGACGTACAGCCTCCAGTTCTCGCAACACGACCCACCTTTAGGCGACCTATGTGATAACCCCTGGCCGCTTGAGTTCGACGAGCTTGCATTGGAAAATTCGCGTTTCTACTCGCCCGTCTACCGGTCGAAGAACGTGCGCAGCGGCGGACGCGACATCGTGTTCCGGTTCACCCTGACCGAGGCCACGAAAGTCCTCATCGACTCCAAGGGGTCGAAGTACGACACGACGATGTACCTGCGGGAGGTCTGCGACGACATCGACGGGGACATCGACTGGGGCGACCACCACGGGGAGGATCCCTACTCGACCTTCCAGGCACGCATCACGGAGGAGCTCGAGCCGGGCACCTACTACGCGATCCTGGACGCCTGGGCGGTCACCGAGTTCGGGCAGTTCAACATGCTGCTCACCGAAGTGGACGAGTAGCGCTTCTCGGCCCGGTCAGCCTTCCTTGGGGGTGCCGGCCCGGAGCAGGTAGTCGTCGGCTTCGTCGTCCCAGGTCATCTCGACCGTCCCCCGGGCCTGGGCGGCTTTGCAGAACTGGAGGAACCCGCCGTACCCGAAGCGCTTCTCGCTGAAGCGGGGCTTACGCTTGCGCAGCTCGTTCTTGAGGCCCGACAGCGGCGGGGGCCCGGAGCGCTTCTCGATCGACTCGACCACAGAGCGCAGGAGCTCGAAGGACTCGGCCTCCGCGGCGGTGGCCCGGGGGAAGTCGACCACCGGGTCGCCCTTGGCCTGGCCCTCCTTGAGGTCGATGATCTTGCGGTCGGCCAGCGTCCGCAGGAGCTCGCCGAAGCTGCGGTACCCGTACTCGGCCTCGTCGAAGGTCGGGTCCTTGCGCAACAGCGTCCGCTTGAGCTGCGAGGACAGCACGACGTCACCGGCGCGGCGCTGCAGCCCCGACAGGGTCTGGGTGATGAGCAGCTCCATCTGGTCTCCGTCCGACGGCTTGGGCTTCTCTTCCTCGGACGGCTCCGGCGTCTCGGGCTCTGCCGGCGTCGCCGCCGTGCGCTTGGCGGGCGTCCGCTGACGGGTGGTGCGCGTCGTCCTCTTCTTGCGGGCGGCGGTCTGCGGCTGGACGCCCTCCAGCCGGTCGTAGAACAGGAACTCGTCGCAGGCCGGCGGCAGGAGCGGCGAGGTCGACTCCTTCACGCCGATGCCGATCACGCGCTTGTTGCGTCCACGGAGCTTCTGGACGAGCGGGCTGAAGTCGCTGTCGCCCGTCCCGATCACGAACGTCGTGATGTAGTCGCGCTCGAAGGCCAGCTCCACGGCGTCCACGGCCATCTTGATGTCCGCGGCGTTCTTGCGGACCGAGCCCATCTTCTGGGGGATGTCGATCAGCTCGATGTGGTGGCGGGTGAGGTCGCGGCGGTCCTCGTCGAAGTAGGACCAGTCGGCGTAGGCGCGGCGGACGACCACCCGCCCCCGCTCGGCGAGCGCGTCGGCGACCGGCTTGAAGTCGAACTTCACCCCCAGGTTGTCCCGGGCGCCGATCGCGAGGTTCTCGTAGTCGAGGAACAGACCTATGCGTTCTTCTTCCATCGCCTCTGAGGGTACGCGAAACCGGGTGGTCGCAGGAGGCTCTCCCCTTCTAGGGTGTGTGCGGGCCACGAACGAAGGAGGGGGCATGCAGCGCTACGGGATCACGATCCCATTCGACGGACCGCTCCACGCGCAGCGGGAGACCATCTCCGAGCTGCCCGATCTCGGGTACACCGACGTCTGGTCGTCGGAGGCGCAGGGGGCCGACGGGTTCACGCCACTGGCCCTGTCCTCGGTGTGGGCACCGAGCCTGCGTCTCGGGGTGGCGATCGTCCCGGCCTACACCCGCGGCCCGGCCACGCTCGCGCAGTGCGTCGCCACCCTCGCCGACGCGGCCCCTGGGCGGTTCGTCTTCGGCGTCGGTACCTCCTCGGACGTGATCGTGGAGCGCTGGAACGACATCGAGTTCACCAAGCCATACCAGCGGGTGCGGGACACGATCCGATTCCTGCGTGAGGCCTTCGCGGGCGAGAAGGTCAGCGAGGACTACGAGACCTTCAGCGTGAAGGGGTACCGGCTCGGGATCGTGCCCGAGCAGCCGCCGCCGATCCTCGTGGGGGCGCTGCGCTCGGGGATGCTGCGTCTGGCGGGCCGCGAAGGCGACGGGGCGATCGTGAACTGGCTGTCCGCCGACGACGTCCCGACGGTGGCTCCCTACGTCCACGAGGGCGGTGAGGGCAAGGAGGTCGTGGCCCGGATCTTCGTGGCCCCCACCACCGACTCCGAGACCGTCTACTCGATGGGAAAGTACGCCATCGCCGCCTACCTCAACGTCCCCGTGTACGCCGCCTTCCACGAATGGGTGGGGCGGGGTGAGGTACTGAAGCCGATGTGGGACGCCTGGAAGGCCGGGGACCGCAAGGGCGCCCTGGAGGCGATCCCGAACTCGGTGGTCGACGAGCTGATCGTCCACGGGAGCCCGGAGGAGTGCCGGGAGCACATCCAGCGCTACATCGCCAACGGCGTGACGTGCCCCGCGCTGGCCCTGCTGCCCTTCGGCTACGACCAGCGTCAGGCGATCCGGGACATCGCCCCTTAGTGCAGGAATGTCCCCCCGGCGCGTCGAAGTCGGCATATGGGCGTGCATCACGTCCTGAGGCTACGACTGACGCCACAACGGAAGATGGGGGTCGCTCTCATGCATCGCACTCGGTCGCGCCGGGTTCCGTCTCTCCTGCTGTCCGTCCTGCTGGTCGCCGGGTTGCTCGCGGCAGCGGCACCCACCGGGCAGGCCAACCAGCCGGACACCGTCAAGGAGTACCTGTTGTCACGGCAGGTCGACGTCCTCCAGCCGGAGCTGGAACAGGCGATGGCGAGCGCGGGCTCCGGGGACGTTCTGCATATCCTCGTCCAGTTCAAGGGCTCTGAGGTCACGACGGAAGACCTGGCGGCCGTCACCTCCCGCGGGTTCATCGCGCTGATCAACTTCGAGATCCTGCCCATCGTCGCCACCGGAGGCACCAGGTCGCAGATCCAGAGCCTCGCGCAGAGCGACCGCGTCAGGCGCATCGAGCTGAACCAGCCGCTCCCGTACCAGCTCGACACCTCCACCAAGACCATCAAGGCCGACGAGGGCGTCTGGGACCGGTACACGCGGGTCAACGGCCTCATCGGGCTTCCGATCGACGGGTCGGGCGTGACGATCGCCGTGATCGACTCGGGCGTGGACGCGACCCATCCCGACCTCGAGCTCGGGACGAAGACCGTCGCCAACAAGAAGTTCATCGGCCAGGCGGTCCTGTCGCTCAACGACGACATCGACGAGGAGCCGCACGGTGAGACCTTCCCGGGGATCGGATTGTGGGTGGACACCCCCAACAGCGACACCTCCTCGGTGCACGGCACGCACGTGGCCGGGATCGCGGCGGGCAGCGGCGCTGCCTCCCTCGAGCCGATGAACCTGCGTGGCGCGGCCCCCGGCGCGAACATCTACGGCCTCGGCGCCGGTGAGGGCCTGCACGTCTTCCACGCCCTGGCCGCCTTCGACCACCTCTATGACGTGATCCGCGACGGAAACCCCCTCAACATCCGGGTGATCAACAACTCGTGGGGCGGGCCGGGGGAATTCGATCCGGACAGCTTCATCCACCAGGCCGTGATGATCCTGTCCTATGACATGGACCAGTACGCGCCGCCCGGCCGCCGCTTCAACCAGCATGTGGTCTTCGCCGGTGGCAACGTGGACGATGACCCGCAGTGCACGAACAGCCACGGACGTATCCCCGTCGCCGTCAGCGTGGCGAACACCCTGAAGGACGGGTCGGGGGTTTCCGCCGGATCGTGCCGGGGCGTTCCCGGTCAGCCGCGGACCTTCCCGGACGTCGCCGCGCCCGGCACCGGCATCTTCAGCGCCACGAACCTCACCCGCGGTGTGCTGTACGCGGGACTGAGCGGGACGTCGATGGCGGCCCCGCACGTCGCGGGCGTGATCGCGATGATGCTCGAGGCGAACCCGACCCTCAGGCTCGCCGGGGTCGCGGACGACTTTTCGCCGTCCGCGCCGGCTCACTACCAAGATCCGTTCTTCAACGAGATCACCGAGGCGGAGTGGATCCTGAAGGCGACGGCCAGCCGTGTCCCCGGCGGGGGCAACCTCGAGCCCGGGGCAGGCTACATGCCTGCCGGGACCGAGCACGGCACCGATGACGGCTACGGTCTCATCGACGCCGAACGGGCCGTCGCCACAGCCTTCGCGCTGCGCTACATGCGCCTGTCGAACCCGTCCGCCACGGTGGCCGACGCGCTCGCGGTGGCGGATTCCCTGATCCTCGACACCGTCGAGAGCCACCCTGATGTCGACCGCCTCGAGGCCGGCTGGTGGGGCCGGATGCTGAGCTTCGGCGTCCCCGGGGCCGCGATCACGTGGCCGCACCAGCTGACCGTGCCCACGACCTTCGAGTCGCTCGCGCTCACCATCCGCTGGCGGCCGCCGGTGCTGCGCCCGGCCCCCGACGGCGAGGTCCCGAAGCCGATCCCGTCCGATCTCAACATCTGGATGCGGTACCCGACGCCCGGCGGCGATGTGATCCGCTCCCACACGGACACCGAGGATCCGACCCTCGAAGGGTCGAAGCAGGTGACCCTCACCCCCGCCGATATCCCTGCCGACACCATCGTCGGCGACCCCGCCCAGCCGTGGGAGGTGTTGGCCGTCACCGAAGCCGGCGCCGCCGTCGACGTGGACTGGTGGATGACCGCCGACCTGCGGCACGCCGGTCACTGGGACGTCGGCCGGATCGACACCGCCGGCAGCCAGTTCTGGGGGGACTGGCACCACTCCGACCACGGCACCGGCCCCAACCATGTCCAGTCCGCCATCGGCCGCAGCCAGTCCGTCGAGATGCGCTACTACGACCTCGGCTCCGAGCCCGATCTGCAGTGGGCCCGGCCGGGTGCGGGCACGGCGGGTTCGAGCAAGCACTCGGCCAAGGCCAACGTGTCCGACTCCGACCGGCTTCCGACGAGATCGGTGCGGCTCACGAATCGCGCGTGGACGGCATGGAACCAACCGGCCTCGAACGTCCCGCCACCGCCCACCCCGGAGTCGAGCCTCGAGATCATCGGTGAGACGGTCGGGCGGTACCTGGAGACGCGGACGCTGTCGGCGAGGCTGCTCATCGACGGGGTTCCGGCCTCAGGTCGCACGGTGGACTTCGATCTGGGGGCCCAGGAGACCAGCGGCGTCACCAACAGCAACGGCGTCGCCAACGCCACCATCCAACTTCTCCAGCCTCCGGGGATCTATCCGCTGACGGCGTCCTTCGAGGCACCCAACGTCACGCCGTCCAGCCACACCGTGGATTACGAGATCGAGCGGCAGGCGTCCACCCTCGGGCTGACCTTCGCGCAGGACGGATCCGACATCATCCTGCGGGCCACCCTGGCCGACGGCGAGGATCCCGACATCAAGCTCGGCGGGCGCGACATCGGGTTCTCCCGCAATGGCACGTCGGTCGGCACGGCCACCACCGACTCGAACGGCGTGGCCACGCTCCCGGTGTCCGGCCCGGCGCCGGACCTGTTCAGCGCGACCTTCGCGGGAGACGCGTTCTACCTGGCGAGCACCGCGGAGGCCGAGTTCTCCCCGGTCGGCGCGCCGGTCATCACGAGCCCGTCCGAGGGGCAGGTATTCGCGGACACGTCGGTGACCATCGAGGGTACGGCTCCTGCAGGGAGCTCCGTCGAGGTCCTCCAGGGCACTGACTCGATCCTAACGACCCTGGCCGACGGCGACGGATCGTGGAGCGATACGGGGACCTTCGAGGAGGGAACGCATACCATCGTGGCCACGGCCACCACGACCGGTGGGAACACGAGCCAGCCGTCGGACGCCCGCACCTTCACGGTGGACCTGTCCGTGGTCGTGGGCATCACCGACGCGCCGGACCCGATCGGCGATGTGCACGTCGACCACGTCCGGGTGGCCGGTTTCGCGACACCCGGCTCGAACGTGACCGTCGTTCTCTCCGACGGCACCCGCTCGACCACCCCGCGCTCGTCGACCACGAACTCCGCCGGTGAATGGTCGGTCACGGGCATCGACGCCACCGGGCTGGCCAACGGGCCGATCACCGTGACCGCCACAGCCGCCACCTCCTTCGGTTCGGAGACGGCGAGCATCACGATCTCCAAGGAAACGGGCCTGCTCGCGCCTCGGGTGCGGATCGTCCGGGACGCGGCCGGATTCGTGGATCCGTCGGCGGTGACCATCACCGTCAAGCACCGGGGACCGGAGGCCACCGGGTCCGGAGACGTGACGCTGGCCGACTCGCAGGGCACGGCGATCCCCGTCGGGACGATCACCGATCTGCCGATGGGGTCGACGGCGTCGTTCACCGTCGACGCCACCTCGCTCGCCGACGGATCGATCACCGCGACCGGGGTGGTCGAAAGTCGGGCCGGTACCGATACGGTGTTGATCGATCGCCTGCCGCCGATCGTGACGATCGATCAGCCGTCGCTCGTTTACATCTCACTTCCGATCCTGAACACCCTGGTCTTCTCGGGAACCGGTCACGATCCAGGCGTCTCGGGGATCGACCGGGTGGCGGTACGTCTGGGGCAGGGAAGCTCGGACCGGTTGGTGTTCGCGGAGCTGACGCCCCTGGACGACGACGCGCTCGACGTGACATGGACGGCGGACTTCCGGTCCTCGTTCCTGCTCCCGGGCTTCTACACCGTCGAGGCGGTGGCCTTCGACCGCTCGGAGAACGTTAGCGAGCCGGACCGTGAGGAGATCCTGGTGCTGTAGCCGGACACCAGACGAACGTGTACGGAAAAGGGCGCCCCGGAAACCGGGGCGCCCTTGGTTTCGAAGCTACCGTGGGATGGTCGGGATCACCGCTCGCCCAGGATGTTCACCGAATCCGGGAGCGCCGGGACCCGGGCGCTGAAGATCATCGGGAAGTTGAGGAACCAGCCCTTGAAAGCCGACTGATCCGTTCCGTCGTCGATCTCCTCGAGATGGAAGCGGTAGTTGCGCTCGTCGGTGGGCTGCGTGGTCAACGTCTCCGAGCCGGCGGCCTTCACCGAGCGGAGCTCGCACGGCGCGTTGGCCGGGAACAGCCGCACCGCGCCCTCGCACGTGGTCGTGTACGTGGTGTGGTGGACGTCCTGACCGTTCACGACGAGCACCTGTTCCACCTCGACCTCGAGGGTCCAGAACGCGAGGAAGCGGCTCCGTGCCGTCGCCGCGGGACCGAGCGGGTCGATCGCTGTCGCGCTCGCCTCCGTTGCGCCGGCGGGACATGTCCCGTCGGGGTTGACCGGCAATGGCGTCGATCCTGTTCGGCATCCCCACACCTCGATGTCCGATGGGGGGATGTGCATCTGGAAGCTGGCGTTCCTGGCAGGGAGGTTGGTGTTCCGGATCCGGACATCCACCGTCCTCGTGTCGCCGGGGAACTGGTCGCCGTCGGGACCGGCGTCCACGAAGATCGGACTGCCCGGTTCGGCGGGAACGAAGTCGGTGTCCCCGACCGCCTCCTCCATCTTCAGGAGCTCGAAGGCGAACGTCGATGCGTCACGGACGACGTTGTTGGGGACCGTCTGATCGAAGAGCTTGAACGCGACGGCGATGCCCGCCACCAGCGCCATGACGCTGAGCAGGCTGGTGGCAGCCTTCTTCCGTTGCGTCCAGAACTCGCGACGCTGATTCCACCCGTCGGCTGGCAGCGTCGTGAACATGCGGCGTTGCCGCGCGGCCGTACTCATACCTCGCACCTTTCGTGTCATCCCCCCCGCGAGAGCGGGGGCCGCTACGCCCGGTACAACGGCCGCCGGAGGCTCTGCCATCGGCCCAATTCGGCGGAGAAGGGGAGCACGCGTACCGCCGAGCGCGACAAGCCGGCGACCCTGCGCCGGCGGATCTACTCCTCGAGAGGCTCGGCCCGCATCGGGTAGGTCGAGAACAGCGGGATGAAGAGCTCGGGATCGCCCTCCCAGCCGAGGGACCTGACCTGGTCGGGGGACCGGCGTCCGGTGAGTGCCCGCAGCATCTCGAACGGCTCGGCGGTGACCGTCGCCGCCGGGTCACCGGTGCCTACGGCCTGGTCGAGGTCGCCGGCGCGGACCCGCAGGCCCAGCCCGGCTTCGTTGAGCCGCTTGTTCAGCCGGTACAGGTAGCCGTCGAGCGAGATCGCCACGGCGTCGGTGTCGCGGCCTGTGGGATCGCCGAGCGCGCCGTGGATGTCGAGCTCATGCGTGCAGGCGTCGTTGATCAGCGGGATCACCATCCCCCGCGGGAATTCGGGCACAGACGGCATGAGCGCCGCGGCGTGCTCGGCCCACTCGTCGAAGATCGCGTCGATGGTCGCGGCCTCTCGGTCCTCGACCTGCTTGGCCGTCCAGGCGTCGGTGCCGACCCCCTCGAGGTTTCCCGCCCGGACGTCACCGAGGAGCCCGCACAGATGGGCGACGACGTCCTTCACCGTCCAGTCGGGGCTGGCGGGGACCCTCCGGGCGGTCAGCTCGCCGCCCGCCTTGCGGAGCCGTTCGTCGAGTCGTCCCCGAACCCCCTCGTAGGCGGCTGCCAGATCCATGTCCTGCTCCCTCCCTGTCGGTGTGAGGTGCGTCAGCGGAAGAGCTTGCGGAGCGCGCGGCCGGTTGCCTTCCCCGAGACGCGTCGTCCGACACGCTTTCCGACGGTCCCCCTCTGCACGGACTGGACGTCCCCGAGCAGGCGCGCGAGCTTGTACAGGAGCCCACGGGTCTTGTTGACGCTCATCCTCATCCCCCCTTCGATCTCCAGCATAGGCGGTCGTGCGACCCGACGGCCCGTCCGGTTCGCGATCGGGGTCGGATCTACGCGGGATCGAGCTCGACGGGGTCGCCGGCGGCCACGCGGCCCGGCACCGTGACCTCGGCGTAGATCCCGGCACAGGCGAAGCTGCCGACGCCCTCGAACTCCTGTCGGTTGTGCTCGGCGATCGTGCGGAGCACCGCCTTGTCCCGGAGCAGACCCGGTTGCTCGACGGTGGTCATCACACAACGCGGGGTCGGCATGCCGAGGAGCAGTTCGACGGCGTCTCCGATGCGCATCGTGCGCCCCATCCAGTCGTTCTCGGCGAAACCGTCCACCCCAGAGGCCTCCACGACGAACGAGGGCCGGAAGCGACGCTCGTCGATCCTCGAGTCGGGGGCCAGGTCCTGCAGGTGCTGCAGGGTCGACGTGGTCACGAAGTGCAGGGAAGCGACGTCGACGAAGCTCGCAGCGTGGGTCCCCAGCGCCACCGGGAAGTCGTGGTCCCCGGCCAGACTCAACCCGTCGATCACCGGCCACTCGGAGGCGTAGGCCCCCTGCTCGCCGGCCACGGCCCGCTCCAACCGGACGGCCCGGCCTACGAAGCGGCTGAGCACGTCGTCCACGGCCGGCTCCTCGGAGGTGACTTCGGTGCCGTCCGGGAGGGTGATCGTCACCACATCGCCGTTGGTCGTGGCGCGGCAGTCGAGCAGGGTCCGCCACAGTTGCGGCTTCTTGGCGCTCGCGATCTTCCCGGTCTGGAGGTCCCGTAGAGCGTAGATCCGGTCCCCCTCGATCCCGGCCCCCGACAGGACGGTGTCCTTCAGCCGCTCGCCCTGCATCGACTTCACCGGGAAGCGGTTGAGGTGCGAGAGCCGCCCGACCCGCATCACTACCAGGTGAGCCCGAGCGCGGCGCGCATCGCGGCCTCGAACTCCTCGTCGGTGGAGCTGTTGCGCACCTCGAGGACCAGGTCGGCGTCCGCGCCCACAGGCCAGCGGAGCTTGGGCTCTCCTGTGGTCAGGGCCTCGGCGATGGTCTGGGCGACGAGCTCGGGCCCTGGAGCCGGACCCTGCTGGAGCTTCTCACGGGACGCATGCCACTGCTCGTCGAGCTCGTCGTACGGCGGCTCGTCGCAGTTGGTGATCACGCGGTTGGTGTCGAACCGTGTCTCGATGATCCCCGGCTCGATGATCACGACGCGGACGCCGAAGTGCCCCAACTCGTAATGCAGTGCCTCCGAGAGAGCTTCCACGGCGTACTTCGTCGCCGAGTAGAACCCGCCCAGGGGGGCCGAGACCCGGCCGGAGACCGAGGACACGTTGACGATGGCGCCCCGCCCCCGCCCTCGCATCTGCGGGGCGAAGGCCTGCACGGTCCGGATGACACCGAAGACGTTGGTTTCGAACAGGCGGCGGATGGTGTCCAGCGGCATCTTCTCCACCGGTCCGTGGATCCCGAAGCCGGCATTGTTCACGAGGACGTCGATCTCGCCGGCCTCCGCCACCGCCCGCGCGACCGACGCATCGTCGTCCACGTCGAGGGCGAGCTTCCCGGCCACGTCGAGGTCCTCGATGGACTCGGGTCGCCGCGCCGTGGCGACGACCTCGTAGCCGTGCTTGGTGAGCTCGACCGCGGTCGCACGGCCGATGCCCGTCGAGCATCCGGTGATCAGAGCGCGTGGCATCAGTCCCTCCCCTGGTGTCGGTTCCGTCTCACATAGCCCTACCATGATGGATCGCCGGGGGTCCGCGACGGATAGGCCGCGGCCGCCAGGGTAGGGTAGGTGTCGCATGAATCGTGATCCAACCCGATCCTGGGCCGCCGATCGAGTCGCGCGGACGCCGGATGCGCAGCGCAGTACCACGCCCGACCAAGGTCGGTTCGACAGCGCGTACTTCGAGGAGGTCTACCAGACCACCTTCTACAGGAAGTGGCAGATCCGTGCCCGCGATGCCAGGCTCGTCGCCCTGGCCGACCGGTACTCCGATACCAACGGTGACGGCAGGTTGCTGGAGGTCGGATGCGGCTACGGTCACCTGCTCCACCGGTTCTCGGATCGTTACGAGGTGGTCGCCGTCGACGTGTCCCGGCACGCCGTCGCACGGACACGCGATGTGCTCGGGGTTCTCGGGGTGGTGTGCGCCGACGTACAGAGTCTTCTCCCCTTCCGGAAGCCCTTCGACCTGGTGCTGGCGATCAACGTCCTCGAGCACGTCGCCGATCCGGAGGCCGCCGTCCGCAGCATCGCCACGGCACTAGCCCCCGGCGGCTTGTGCCTCCTCCACATGCCGACGATCAGCGGACCGATCACCCGGTTCGTCTACCGCTTCACCTACGACAAGGACCCGACCCATGTGTACCGACCGAGTGGAGCGGAGGTGCGCAAGCTCTTCGAACGGTGCGGTTTCGAGGCGCTTCACGAGTCCTTCGCCCCCCACGTGCCACGCTGGCTGTGGCGGCGGCTGAAGTGGCATCCGGCCTACCTGGGTGTGTACCGGCTCGTCGACCGTGTCGCTGGGGCCTGAGACGGAGTCTCAAGTTCCCCGGCGTGAGCAGGGTGCGAACCACGTCGCGTCGAAGTTGTCCTCCAGCGTGTCGATGTCGAGGAGGGCACATGCGAGCGGGATGGAGACAGATTGTCGGGATGCTGGGGGCCGCCCTGCTGGCGCTGGGCCTCGTCGCGGTGCCGCAGGCCACGCTCGCGGCTGAGGACGGGGTGCCCAACCCGGAGGTCGAGGGTCCGATCCAGGGCGGTCTGTCGGGGCGGCCGTGGCACAGCAGCGTGGTTGACATCGAGCCGCACGGGTTCGTCGAGGAGGAGTTCTTCTTCTCCGGGACGAGTGAGGGCATGCCCTACAAGACCCGTATGGTCGTCCGCCGCCCTGCGGACGGCGACTTCAGCGGTACGGTGTTCATGGATTGGATCAACGTGACCGGCGGCACCGACCTCGAGACGATGTGGCCGCCGGCGATCCCCGTCTACCTGCAGGAGCGCCACGCATACGTCGGGCTGACGGCGCAGCTGGTCGGGGTCAACGGGTTGAAGGTGTGGGACCCCGTCCGGTACGCGAGCCTGGTGCATCCGGGGGATACCCCGCACTCCTACGACATCCTGGCTCAGGCCGTGCAGGCGGTCCGGTCCCCCGAGGGTGTCGACCCCCTCGGCGGCATCGGAGCCGAGCGGGTGATCGTGGGAGGCGCGTCCCAGTCGGCGGGTCGTCTGCACGACTACATCAGCGACGGTTACCCGATCGCCGGGCATATCGACGGGTTCTACCTGAGCCGCAGCGGCGGGAACGCCGAGGTCGCCCAGATCGCCGACGACCTCGAGGTGCCGATCATCAAGAGCCTCGAAGAGAACCTCACCGCTCCCGCCGACCACGACCACTGGGTCGTGTGGGAGGGGGCCGGGCAGGCGCACGCGCCGCTCGCCTGGCATGCCTACGTCTGGGACGTCTACCAGCGGGATCTCTGGCGCAACGCGGCCGACCTGCCCAACGGGCTGAATGCGGGCTGCGGGATGAACCAGGGAACCGTGCAGTACCAGGTACGGGCGGCGCTGCACTGGATGCATCGCTGGGTCGCCGGCGGCGACATGCCCCCGAGTGCCCCACGGGTCGCGCGGGACGCCGAGGGCGACCTGATGCGCGACGCCGACGGCAACGTGCTCGGAGGCCTGCGATACCCGTTCATCGAGGTGCCTCTCGGCCTCCACACCTCGGGCGGCTGCCCGCTGTTCGGGCACTCCCACACGTGGAGCCGGGACAAGATCATCGAGCGGTACCCGACCCACGCCGACTACTACTCCCAGGTACAGGCGCACACGAGCACCCTCCAGGCCGACGGGTTCCTGCTGCCCTCGGATGCCTCTGAGATCCTGGAGGCTGCCGCCGCGCTGGACATCTGGAACCAGGGATCGTGCTGGGACACCGCCAACCCCGATGCGGACGAGAGCGGGCCGGTGACCTCGGTGCTCGGAGCCAACCGGGCCGAGAACTCGCCGGCCGGGTTCGCCGTGCCGGGGGCAGTCGCGACCGCGTCCTGCACCCTGGCGCCGCTCGGTCTCTAGAGACACTCGGCGTGTGGGGGGTCCTCGCCGGGCCCCCACACGTCCTCGCTCTCCGGCAGGAACCGGGCGGCCGGTGCCGAAACACGAGGGCAGTGCGTAGGATGTGCCGGGTGTGAACTCAGGCTGGGAGGGGAAGCGTGGCTCACCGACCGTATCGCCGGTGGGGGCGGATCTTCGGGCTGTCCGTCGCCCTTTCGTTGCTCGCTGCCGCTCCGGGGCATTCGTTCACCACATCGCTCCCCGGGCCGTTCACCGAGGACTACGGTGCCTTGCACGGCGTGTACCCGGACGATCCCGAGCGCACGCTCCTGGCGTCGAGCGACGACGGGGACTGGTGGCATGCCGTGACGGCGATCGAGGCCGCCACTCCACCCGCGGACTGCGATCCCCTCTCCGACCCCGAACCCGGACGCCAGGGACGCGTCCCCCTCGCCGACTACGACAGCGGACGGGCACTCGACCCGTACACCTGCAACGCTGAGGCGGTCTCCCACTACGGCTTCACCGGCGGTTTCCAGGTCCACCGCTACGTGGATGGCGACGGGCGCGAGTGCGCCTATTACGACAGCACGCTCATCGCCGGCAAGGACATCCCCAAAGGCGCGGAACCGGGTGTGTACGCGATCGACATGAGCGACTCCGCAAAGCCCGTCCGGACCGCGGTCCTGAACACCCCGGGCATGCTTTCCCCCCACGAGTCGCTGCGGCTCAATCAGGGTCGCGGACTGCTGGTCGGGAACATGGGTTCCCCGCAGGCCTACACCGGATCCGTCGACGTCTACGACGTGACGGAGGACTGTCGCACGCCGCAGCTGCGCTCCACGCTGCCGCTTCCTCTGGTCGGTCACGAAGGTGGTTTCTCCCCCGACGGAAGGACCTACTGGGTGACCAGCACGGCAGCGCCGGGCATCACCGCCATCGACCTGACCGATCCGTCGCAGCCGAACGTCCTGTGGCGCGTGCCGGACTACGCCGTACACGGCCTGAACGTCTCCGCCGACGGCAACCGTCTCTACCTCGCCGAAGTCGCCGACTACGTCACGACCACCGCTCAGGGCGCCGGAGGCCTGACGATCCTGGACGTGAGTGAGATCCAGAGCCGGATGCCGCTGCCGGAGGTTCGCGAGGTGGGGCGCCTCACCTGGCCGGAGGTGACGATCCCGCAGAACAACGTCCCGGTGACCATCGACGGACACCCCTACATCATCCACTTCGACGAGTACGACTCGAACGTCTGGAGTCACGATCCCGACAACGTGGTGGGTGGCGTGCGGATCATCGACATCCGAGATGAGACCGAACCGCGGACGATCAGCCGTATCCGCCTGGAGGTGCACCAACGTGAGGCCCGCCTGTCGGAGGGCCAGCGTGACGACCCGGGGGCCCAGACCGTCGGCCAGGGATATGCGGCCCACTACTGCTCGGTGCCGCGCGAAGTCGACCCGCAGATCGTCGCCTGCAGCATGATCATGTCGGGGCTGCGCGTGTTCGACGTCCGCGACCCACACAACCCGCGTGAGCTCGCGTACTTCAATCAGCCGTTGGTGTCGGGCTTGAATCCGTCCGAGCGCGGAGCGTACGCGATGTCTGCGCCCGCCTTCGCCCCCGAGCGCGGTGAGATCTGGTACTCGGACGCCAACACCGGGTTCTTCAACGTCCGGCTGCGCGGGGAAGCCTACGACCTCCTGACGGGGGCCTCCTAGCCCAGTACCGCGGGGTCGAACCGCTGCGCGCCTTCAGTCCCATATCCCCTGGGGGCGATGGTCAGTCAAGCGTGCCGATCCAGTCCGCGAGGGCGCGGCCGATCTCGGCCCCCGAGTCCTCCTGCACGAAGTGTGCCCCCGGGACGGTGACCTCCGTCTGGTTGGGCCACCCGCGACAGAACTCGCGTTGCCCGTGGCGGAGGATGGCGCCGGGGTCGGCGTTGAGGAACAGCTTCGGGATGTCGGACGAGGCGAGCCACTCGGCGTAGGCCGAGACGACGGCGTGGACGTCGGCCGGCTCCCCCTCGATGGGGATCTGGCGCGGCCAGGTCAGCGTGGGACGCCGGGACTCGCCGGCTTCCCGGAACGGGCGCCGGTATTCCTCCATCTCCTCGCCGGAGAGGGTTCGGAGGACCGCGGACGGCAGGATCGCCTCGACGAACAGGTTGTCCCGGAGGATCATCTCCTCGCCCGCCGGTGAGCGCAGCGCCTGGAAGGTCTCGCGGGCGGCCTTCGGCCACTCCTCCCAGGTGAGCGGCCGTACGATCGTCTCCATGTAGGCGATTCCGCGGACGGCGCCGGGATGGCGCCGGGCCCAGTCGAACAGCAGAGCCCCACCCCAGTCGTGGCCGACCAGGATCGCCCGCTCCCGCACGTCCAGCGCGTCGAGGAGGGCCTCGAGATACCGGGCGTGCTCAGCGAAGGTGTAGCGGTCGGGCCCGGAATCCGAGAGCTTGTCCGAATCGCCCATACCGATGAGATCGGGGGCGATGCATCGTCCGAGGGGCTCGAGGGGCGGGATCACCCGCCGCCAGAGGTACGAGGACGTGGGGTTCCCGTGGAGGAACACGATCGGGGCGCCGGCGCCCTTCTCAACGACCGCCATCCGGGACCCGAGCACGTCGATCCGCCGTTTCGCGTCCGTCGCCATGGTCGTGACCTTCGGTTCTGGTTCGTCAGGCGTCTTCGACGCGGAGGAGTCGGCCGTCGGGGTCGAAGATCACCGCCGTCGGACCCTCGGCGACACAGTAGGTGAAGGTGTCACCGATCCGCGAGTCCGGCTGGCCGACGGCGAACAGCACGTCCACGTAGCTCGTCCCGGGCGGGATCGCCTCGAGGTCGGCCCGGGCCGGTGGCGTGACGGACGGATCGTGGCAGGCGCTGTTCGCGACCCCGAGAGCGCGCTCCCACATCTGCAGGTAGGCCTCGGGCCCCCGTTCGAGGTCGCCGATGATCGCCTCGCCCCTGAGCTTGCGCAGATCCTCGACCCAGTCCGGGTAGAGGCCGTAGTGCGCCACACCGTCGGTGTTGATGTCGTAGGTGCGCTCTCCGGACACCTGTCGGTGGATGGTGGCACCACCGAAGCCGGTGAAGGGGTACTCCACCGGATCCGCAACGTCCGCGCCGCGGGGCGCGCCCTGGGAGCCGAAGCCGTTGGTGTCCGCGCCGTAGCCGAAGCCGAAGTAGTAGCGGTCGCCGACCCAGGTGCGGTGCTCGTCCCAGGTGTCGGCGAAGCTCGAGGACCGTCCCGCGTAAGGGGTGACGACCCCACCGAGGTCGTAGACCCGGCGGTAGATCCCGTCATCGGCCCAGCTGTGGCTCGAGACCACACCCGAGTACCCTTCCGCCTCCAGCAGGTCCAGCGCCTGCGAGCGCGCGAGCCCGCTCATGTGGTCGGGGTCGAAGATCATGCCCTTGTCGATCATGCGGTGGAGCAGGTGCTCCCCGAGCCCGGTGAGTCCGCGGGTGCTGCAGTGCGGACCCTCCGGGTACAGGGGTGCGACGCCGCTCGCTCCTGTGGCCTGGAGGATCTGGCCGGCGAGCGCGTCCCGGCCGACCAGCTCGTCGGGGGCCGGGGAGTCGTCGGCGAAGTTCAGCTGGGGCTTGTCGTGTCCGTGGTCGTCGTCCTCGTCGCAGGTCTCCATCTGCCAGAAGCGTCCGGTCTCCAGGAAGTTGCCGGTGTTCACGACGACGCCGGTCTCGCCGGCATCACCGGTGACGCCGGACAGCGCATTGTCGAACTTGTTGACAAGCTCCATCTGGCGGACCCCGAGGTCGTAGACCTCGTCCAGCGCCCGGTCGATGTCGTCGGTGCTGCACAGCGGGACGTCGAACAGCACCCGGCAGTCGAAGAGGCGCGAGACCTCGATCCCCAGGACCACGGCGAGCTTGCCCTCGTTCATCACGTGACGGGCCTGGAAGGGGTCGGTGACGATCCGGAACCAGCCTCGCCCCGGGCCCCCGTACTGCGCGTCGATGTACCGCTCGAGCTCGTTGATGCGCTCGGCCTGGAGGCGGACGCCGTCCATCTCGTTGCAGCTGTTGCGTTTCAGGGGGTAGACGGTGCAGAGCTGGTTGTTGTCCACGAGCAGGTTCACGAACATCCGCAGGCCGCCGCGCCACGCCCGCTCCATCCACCGGTAGTAGATCTGCTCGTAGGTGAGGGAGTTGTACTTCGGCCAGTCGGTGAAGGTGGGCCAGCCGGCGTTCGTGTCGTGTCCGGCGACGGGGTCCCGTCCGGACAGGAAGGTCTCGAGTACGTGGAGACGGCCGTCGGCGAGTTCGTGCTCCGGGCAGCCGCTGAGCGCGAAGGGGACGCCGTACGCATGCCAGGGCTGGCCGCAGCGCGCCCGGCCCCCGAGGAACTCGAAGGCCATCATGTGCAGGTGGGCGTCGAGATAGCCGCGGACCTCCGTGTACGGCGTCTCACCACCGGCGATCGGACCGTCGACGTTGACTTCGACCTCCGGCCATGCCGCGCAGCCATCGGTGAGGGCGAAGGTGAAGCGTGCAGCGTCGTCGGGGTCGGTGAGGGCGAGGCGCCCATCGGCATCGACGGTCAGGCTCATGCCCAGGACCGGCAGCGTGAGGACGAAGCCGTCGGCGTCCTGCTGGAGCTCCCAGTCGGCGCGCTCGCTGGGTTCGTCGTCGGCGATCACGTCTGAGCCGCGTCCGGTGGCGGTGTTCAGGGGGCTGCGGGCGAGCTCGCCGGCGGCCCGGTCGGTCGTCCCGGCGGTGAGTCCGTCGACGGCAGAGCCGGCGCTGGTGTCCGCGAGTGGGCGGACGGCCTCGCCGACGAGCCCCTCGGCGGCGGCGAGGAAGGTCTCGTCACCGGCGAAGATCAGGTAGCGGCCGAGGTCCGTGGCCTGGAAATGGAACGGTTCGGGGGGCTGCGTCCCGGTGGCGAAGCCGCCTTGCGCGGCGACGACGAAGTCGCCGCCGCCGGCCGGCTGGATCGTGTAGCACCCGCCGGCGAGCGCGTAGCGGTCCTCGGGGACCGCGAGGCGGGGCCGCCCGATCTGGACGGATACCAGGTCGGGGTCCTCGTAGGTGCGACCGGACCCGGCCGTCGCCGACTCGACGTGGCCGGCGAGCTCATCCGGGAGATGGCCACGCTCGGCGTGCTCGTGGCCGTCGTGGTCGTGCGCGGGGAGCCCCATGGCGAGGGTGCTCGTGGCCAGGACCACTCCGAGGGCGAGGATGAGTCTGGACAACCACCGGTGGCCGGACAAGTTCGTGCCTTTCTATCGGGTGGGTACAACTTCGCCGTACCATCCGCGGATTCCTGTCCTCTTCCGACCGGATCCATCGAGCAGGAAGGAATCGGGGGATCACCCGTCGAAGGTTCGTCCCATGACCCGTCGATGGACCCGCGCCGCCCTGGTCGTCGCCCTGCTCGCCGCACCGCTCGGTACGGCCACGGCGCAGACCGACGATCCCGTCGCCGACGTGCACACCCTGGCCACCCATCCGCTCGTTCCCGGACAGATCGAGCTCCTCACCGTTTCCACGTTCCCCGACGCCGTCACCGGCGGCGAGGTGCTCGTGGAGGTTCGTGGCCTGCAGCCCGACGACGACCTCGAGTTCCGTGTGAACGGCGTACCGGCCCCCGCGGACGGCACCACCTTCCTGGCCGGGGGCCTGGACGAGGGCCCGAACACGCTCACGGCGGTCGCCACCGGCCCGGCCGGGGTACGCCAGGCCGACCTCGAGGTCGTGAACCATCCCATCACCGGCCCGGTCGTCAGCGGCCCCCACCAGCAGCCCTTCCGGTGCCGCACCGTCGACCTCGGCCTGGGCGAGCCTCTCGACGAGGACTGCTCCGCCCCCACGATCTTGCAGTGGTTCTACTTCTCCAGCGACGACTCGGCGTGGCACGAGCTCGCCGACCCGTCCGCGCCGTACCCGGACGACGTCGCAACCACGCAGCTGCGGTCCGAGGATCCGGTGCTCGACGGCACCGCCGTCCCGTTCGTGGCCCGCGTGGAGACCGCGATCATCAATCGTGGTGTGGCCCGGATCACCGTCCTCGACGATCCGGCCGCGCGCAGCGATCCGAACGATTTCCTTCCGAACTTCAACGGCCGCGTCTACCACTCCTTCGGGGAGTCCTGTGGCGTCGGCCACGACCAGGGACGCAACACCGTCTTCCACGCCCTCGGGGGCGTGCCCAACCCGAACAACGTGGATGCCGACAATCTCTTCGCCAACCTCGTCGGCCTGCTGACGCGGGTGGGGGAGGGCGACGTCGTCCTGCATTCGACGCTCACGGCCTTCGGCAACCACTGCAATCCGTTCGTGAGCATGGAGACGGCGATGATGCTCAAGGAGCACATCACCGAGACCTACCCCCAGCGGGATGGCTTCGCGCGGATCCGTACCTACGTGGGCACCGGGAGCTCCGGCGGCGCACTCCAGCAGTACACGGCCGCCAACAGCAACCCCGGCCTGCTCGATGCCGCGATGCCCGGCGCGTCCTTCGCCGACATCGCGACGACGGCGATGACGGTGAGCGACTGCGGTCTTCTCGTGAACTACTTCGAGAACAGCGACCTCGACTGGAACGAGCTCCAGCGCGCGATGGTCACCGGACACAACGCCCAGACGGGCACCAGCGTCAACTCCATCTGTCAGAGCTGGGTCGACACGTTCCTCAACCGTCTCGATCCCACCTCGTCCTGCGGCGGGCTCCTGCCCGAGCAGCGCTACCATCCGGAGGACAACCCGGCCGGTTCCCGCTGCACGATCCAGGACGCCAACGTGAACTGGCTCGGCGTGGACCCCGACACCGGCTTCGCGCGGCGTCCGCTGGACAACGTCGGCGTCCAGTACGGCCTGCGCGCCTTCAACGACGGCCTCATCAGCTTCGAGCAGTTCGCCGATCTGAACCGTAGCGTCGGCGGCTTCGACGACGACGGACGGATCCAGACCGAGCGTCACCAGATGGCGCCCGAGGTCGCCTCGATCGTCTACGAGGTCGGACAGGTGATCGGGCGCGGGGCTCTGGCCGAGACGCCGATCGTCGACTTCGCCCCCTACCTGGATCTGGTGCCGATCGCCAACATCCACGAGTCGGTGCGGCCGTTCGTCATCCGGGAGCGGGTCCGCCGGTCGGGCGGCGACGGCTCGACGATGGCGATGTGGCGTGGCGTGGTCGTCCAGTCCGACGGATTCGAGGAGGTCGACGCCTGGGTCGCCGCGGTGAACGACGCCACACCCAGCGGCAATCGGACCGCGGACGTGGCGGCGGCCAAGCCGCTGAGCGCCATCGACCAGTGCGCTCTCGGCACCGTCGGCGGCCGCGTCGAGGTCCCCGCCGGCCTGCGCGCGCCGGTCGGGATCCCGGTCACGCTGCTACCCGGCTCCGGCCTGCCGGACATCCGTGCCCACATGCGGGCCTTCGTGCCCGAGGACCACGAGCTGGGGGCCGGACCCTGCTCGGCGGCGATGCCCCCCGTGACGACGACCCGCATCGCAGCCGGGGGCCCGGCGAGCGACGACGTCATCAAGTGTCAGACCAAGAACGTCGACCCGGCCGACTACACCGCGGCACTCACCGCCGACCAGCTCGCCGAACTCGCCGACGTCTTCCCGGACGGCGTGTGCGACTGGTCGAAGCCGTCCGTCGGTGACGTCGCCGAAAGCATCCTGTGGCCGAGCGTCGGCGGCGAGTCCCTGCTCGTCGACGAGGACGGCCAACCCGCCCCGGTCGGTCTGGTCTGGCGCACCGCCCGCTCCTGAGGTGTCAGCCCCTAGTCCTGGGGGCAGTCCTGTGACGAGGGGCTGCAGGGCGACATGGGCGGCGGGAAGCTCGCCTGCACCTGGCTCGCTTCCGCCGTGGACGCCGCGACGGTCGTCGACGGGGACTCCCGGGAGGACGGGTCCCCGGCAAGGTCGGAGATCCGCTCCCATCGCAGGTACGGGATCGACAGGGCACCCGAGGTCAGCTCGACCCGCGTGGTGGTGGGGACCGTGTGGTACAGCGCATCGAAGCCGCTGATCCGCATCCCCAGACGATGCCCCGTCCGCACGATCCAGTCGTTCGGGTACAGATCGAACTCGACGGTCGCCGAGGTACCGAGCCGGTAGGCGCCGCGGGTGATCAGGGTGGCCTGGCCCCCGGGCGCGATGTCGTAGAGCTGGACGATGAGGTTCGCCAGCGGCACCTCGGTGGTCACATCCACCGCTAGGCGGGGCGCGCCGGCGATTCGCAGGTCGTGGGGGGCCGGCTGGCTGGCCGACCAGACGCCGCCGCCCGAACTCCCGCTGTCCTGGTAGGCACCGGGGCGCACCGGGAGCGCGTATGCGGTGGCATCGGGCGGCGGCCATTCCCGCTCGGAGCGCCACCGCCCCTCGTTGTCCTGGATCTCGGCCCCCGGGTGCTCCACCAGAGGAAGCCCCTTGAGGTAGTGGTCGAACCAGTCCATGGCCTCGTCGATGAACCCGTCGCGGCCGACATGGCGTTTCTCGTTGGCGCGATCATGCGCCCACTGCCCGAACCAGGCGCGCTTCGGACCCTCGAGGCGCGAGTACACGTCGAGGAAGTTGTCCGGTTTGGTGTTGACGTCGTTGGAGCCCATGGTCCAGATCGTGGGGACACGGCTCATCCCGGCGAGCTGGACGATGTCCCGCTCGCGCCAGTAGGGGATCGACCGGTCGTGGACGAAGGGGAAGACGGTGTCCTCCACGTAGCATTGCGGGTTGGTCGCCGTCCCGACCGCCGGCCACAGGTACTCGTCGGGGTGTGGGTCGCTGGATGTGGCGGGGGCGAGGTCGTAGGCGGTGTACAGGCTCGGGGTGGCGTACCAGCCGGCGTTGTAGTGGACGCCGTTCATCCACGCCGCCCGGTAGGTCTCGATGATGGGGGCCTGGATCACGGCCGCGCGCAGACCGACGGGATTCTCCGCGAGGGCCATCACCTGGGTCCAGGCGTCGTAGGACTTCCCCCACATGCCGACCCGGCCGTTGGACCATGGCTGGGTGGCGGCCCAGTTGACCGCCGCAGTGGTGTCCATCTGCTCGCCACGGCCGCCGAAGTCGTTGCATCCGCCGCTGCCGCCGTAACCGCGGGAGTCGACCTGCACCCAGGCGTAGCCGCGCTCGAAGATCCGCCCTTGCGTGATGACATCGTTGAAGCGGAGCACCGGCCCGTTACTGAGCAGCGGGGCGTTCTGGAAGTTGCGTCCGAAGTACGGGCCGATCGACAGGATCACCGGATGCCGCTCGCCGGGGGTCCGGTCGGCCGGCAGCAGGACGTCGGCCCGCAGCATCGTCCCGTCCCCGGATGGCAACCACACTTGTTCCCAGGTCGCGCCGGAGGGCACCGGGGCCGCCGACGAGGGCGGTGCGCCGAGCGGGGTGGCCAGCAGGGCGAGCGGCAGCAAGGCCACCAGAACGCGCAGGTTTCGGCCCATGCTCAAGGACCTTCGCCCCCGGCGGGGAGATTCCTTCCGGGGCCCGCCGGCTGGTCCGCTTCGGAGGACGGCTGGTATACCGAGGGCCGGAGTCGCGCAGGCAGAGGAGCGGATGTGAACGAGTTCCGGGACAAGGTGGCCGTGGTCACCGGCGGCGCCAACGGCATCGGTCGCTCGGTCGTCGAGGCGCTCGTGGACCAGGGGGCCACGGTCGCCGTCGTGGACGTGGACGCCGACGCGGGAGGAGGACTCGCAGCCGATCTCGGCAGCGGCGGGGCCCAGGTCCGGTTCTTCCCCGCCGACGTGTCGACCCGGGCGGACGTGGACGACTGCTGCACGGAGCTGCTCGGGGAGTTCGGCCACATCGACACGCTCGTCCAGTGCGTGGGAGTCCAGCGCTACGGCACGGTGGTGGACACCGACGAGGCCGTCTGGGACGAGGTCATGCGGGTGAACGTGAAGTCGATGTACCTGATGGCCCGGCGGCTGATGCCGGTGCTCGAGCAACGGCGGGGCACGGTCGTGAACGTGGGGTCGATCCAGTCGCTGGTCGGATGGGGACGCTCGGCCGCGTACGTCACCTCGAAGCATGCGATCCTGGGGCTCACCCGCGCGATGGCCGCGGATCACGCTCCGTCCGTCCGGGTGAACTGCGTCGCGCCGGGATCGGTGGATACGCCGATGCTCCGCGGCGCCGCCGTCGCGCTCGGGATGCAGATCGAGGAGGCTGTGGCCTCCTGGGGCGCGTTGCATCCCCTGAAACGCATCGCGACCGCGGGCGAGGTCGCCGAGGCGATCCTGTTCCTCGCCGGCCCACGGTCGTCGTTCATCACGGGCGCGTGCCTGTCCGTGGACGGCGGGCTGGCAGGGGTGAAGTGATGGCGCCCGAGCCGCCCCGGCGGTATCCCGCCGGCCGGATCGTCGACGTCAGGGCGACGCCGGTGACGGTGCCGCTGGAGGCGCCCCTCCGGCACGCCACGGGCGCCCACTGGGGACGGTTCGTGCGGACGGTGGTGGAAGTCGAAACCGACGCCGGCCTCGTCGGCCTCGGGGAGATGGGCGGGGGCGGGGAGGCGGCGGATCTCGCGTTCCGCGGGATCCGCGAATATCTCGTCGGCCACGACCCGTTCGATCTCGAGCCGATGCGCTTCAAGCTGACGAATCCGACGGCGGGCCTGTACAACACGCGGACGCAGATCCACGCCGCGATCGAGTTCGCCTGCCTCGATCTGATGGGGCGGGCCCTGGACATGCGGGTGTGCGACCTGCTCGGCGGCGCGTTCCGGGAGTCGGTGCCGTTCGCCTCCTACCTCTTCTACCGCTACGAGTCTCCGGAGACCGGGGCCGGGGGCGAGGAGACCCCGGAGGAGATCGCGGCCCATGCCGTCGACCTCGCCGAGCGCCACGGCTTCCGCACCCACAAGCTCAAGGGCGGCTACTTCCCGCCCGAGCACGATGCCGCGGTCCTGCGCGCGGTAGCCGAGGCGCTGCCCTGCCACCGGGTCCGGCTCGATCCGAACGCTGCCTGGACGTGGGAGGAGAGCCTGCGGATCGCCCAGGAGATCGCAGATCTGCCGAACGACTACCTCGAGGATCCGGTGTTCGGCTTGGAGGGGATGCGCCGGCTCCGCAGCCGGATCTCGATGCCCACGGCGACCAACACCGTGGTCGTCGACTTCGAACAGCTCGCGCAGTGCATCCGTAACGACGCCGTGGACGTGATCCTGCTCGACACGACGTTCTGGGGTGGGCTCCGGCTCGCGCAGCGCGCAGGCCAGATCTGCGAGACGTTCCAGCTCGGCGTGTCGGTGCATTCGAGCGGAGAGCTCGGGATCCAGCTCGCGACCATGCTGCATCTCGGGGCGGTCCTGCCCAACGTGAGATTCGCGGCGGATGCGCACTACCACCACCTGCGCGACGACATCATCGCCGGAGGGAAGATGACCTACGAGGACGGCGCCATCGCCGTCCCCCGGGGGCCGGGGCTGGGTGTGACGCTCGACCGCGACAAGTTGACTCATTACAACGAGCTGTTCACGCAGCTGGGGGGGTATGCCTACGACCGGGATCCCGGGCGCCCGGACTGGTATCCGACCGTCCCGAACCAGCGCTACGCGGTCCCGAAGTCGGACGGGTCGTGATCCATGGGACTCCGCGACGTCGCGCTGCCGGCGCGACCCGCGTACCGTAGTCCGCGTGGCGGGTACGGAACGATTCACCGGCGGATTCCTCGGCTCGTTGCTCCAGGACGAGATCGAGGCGCTCGTGGCGGTGGGAGCCGTCCGGCGGTTTCGCACCGGCAATTTCCTGTTCACCGAGGGTGATCGGTCCGAGCATGTGGCGGTGATCCGCTCGGGTCGCGTGAAGGTGGCGAGCTACACCGCGGAGGGCCGTGAGCTGCTGCTCGCGGTCCGGGGGCCGGGCGACCTCCTCGGCGAGCTGTCGGCACTCGACGCCCAACCTCGGTCGGCGTCGGTGGGCGCGATCGAGCCCGTGGAGGCAGTGATGATCCCCGCGGACCGGTTCCGGCACTTCCTCGAGGACCATCCACGGGTCGCGTTGCTCTTGATCGAGATGCTGATCTGGCGCCTCCGCGAAGCGGATCGCAAGCGGGTCGAGTTCGGTGCCTTCGATGTCACGGCCCGTGTGGCCCGCCACATCCTGGAGCTCGCGGAGCGCTACGGGGTCGCCGAGTCCGACGGCGTCCGCATCGACCTGCCGCTCTCGCAGGAGGAGCTCGCGGGATGGACGGGCTCGTCGCGGGAGGCCGTGGCCAAGGCCCTCCGGCAGCTACGGGAGCGCGGGTGGGTGGAAACCAGCCGCCGCTCGATCGTCGTCCGCGACACCGAGGCGCTGCGACGGCGCGCTACGTAGGACCCGAACCTGTAAAAGGGCACACCCGGGCCGTGCCCGCGGGCATCCCCACCGGCTTCCCGCGGTCCTAGGGTTGGGCGGAGTCATCGACGAACAGGAGGAAGCCGTGGCCCGCAGGACGTTGGACCCGAAGCTCGAGATCCTCCGGCAGGTGCCGCTGTTCACCGGCTGCCGGGACAAGGAACTGCAACAGATCGCCAGCTTGATGGACGAGATGGACGCGCCCGAAGGATACGTCCTCACCCGCGAGGGCCATCCCGGACGCGAGTGCTTCGTGATCGCCGAGGGCGAGGTGGCTGTGGAGGTCGGTGGCCGCGAGGTCGCACGGGTGGGACCGGGTGAGATCGTCGGCGAGATGTCGCTGATCGACAACGAGGCACGGTCGGCCACGACGGTCTGTGCCACGCAGACCCGGTTCTTCGTCCTCGACGTGCGCAGCTTCGCCCAGCTGCTGGCCGAGCACGAGACCGTCGCCCGGAAGGTGCTCCGCACGCTCGTGCACCGGCTCCGCGACGCCGCGGCGGTCAGCTGACCCGTTCGGCGAGAGCAGAGCTGGATCCGCTCAGGCCAGTGGAGGCCGCTGCCGGTGGAAGCCCGTGGCCTCCTGGTAGGCGTGGGCGAGGCCGAGCAGCCGCACCTCGTCGAACGGACGGGCCGACAGCATCAGGCCCACGGGCAGGCCTTCGCTCGTGAAGCCGGCGGGGACCGATATCGATGGGCAGCCGTTGAGGTCGAAGAAGGACGTGTAGTTCACGAGTTCGAAGACGCCCGTCGCCGCGGCCTCCTCCTTCGGTGGTGCGGGCCGCGGTGTGGTGGGTGTGAGCACCGCGTCGACAGCACCGAAGATCTCCGTCCACTCGCGGATGTTGATCGTGCGGATCCGCTGCGCCCGCAGGTAGTGCTGAGCGGTCCAGCCCGCCCCGAGGCCGAACAGGGCGTGCGTCTGCGCCTGGTAGTCGTGCGGCCGCTGGCGCAGGTAGTGCTCGTGGACGGCCAACGGCTCGGAGAGCTGGATCGTGAGGTAGGCGACGCCGGCGATGCGCTGCGTGGCGGGCATGTCGAGCTCCACCACGGTCGCCCCGAGACCCTCCAGTACCGGCACCGCCGCCCGGACCAGTGCCTCGGTCTCGGGGTCGGACTCCTCGAAGAAGACGGAGGTGGGCACCCCCACCACACGGTCGGCCACGGAGCCCCCGAGCGCCGCCGTGAAGTCGGGGACGGGGACGTCGGCGGTGGTGGGATCACGCGGGTCGGGTCCGGCGATGGCGCCCAGCATGAGGGCGCAGTCCTCCACGGAGCGGCAGATCGGCCCCCCATGGTCCAGCGTCCAGGCGAGGGGGAAGATCCCGGCCCGGCTGACCCGGCCGTAGGTGGCCTTGATCCCCACCGTGTTGCAGAGCGACGACGGGATGCGGATCGACCCTCCGGTGTCCGACCCGGTGGTCCCGAGACACATCCCGGAGGCAAGCGCGGCGGCGGAGCCCCCCGACGAGCCGCCGGGGACGTGCGAGGTGTCCCACGGGTTGGAGGTGGGCGGCGTCCATACGCCGTAGGCGAACTCATGGGTGTTGGTCTTCCCGAGCGCGATCGCTCCCGCCGCGCGCAGGTGGGCCACGATGGTGGCGTCGCGGGTCGCGGGCGGGGCGTCGGCCCGGACCGCGGAGCCGGCCGTGGTCCGCACCCCGGCGAGGTCGTAGAGGTCCTTGAGGCCCATCGGGATGCCGTGCAGCGGCGAGCGGGGGCCGTGCTGGGCGATCTCGTCCGCGGCGGCCTGCGCCTCGGTCCGGGCCTCGTCGGCCAGGACGGTGATCCACGCCTGGATCGACGGCTCGAAGCGGGTGATGCGCGCAAGGCAGGCGTCCACGAGCTCCACGGGCGAGAGCTCCCCGGAGGCGATCAGCGCGGAGGCCTCGGCGATCGTGAGGTAACCGAGGTCCTCGGTGGTGTCGGGGACCGAGGCGTTCACGGTGAAGGACGGTCCCGCAGCGGTCTCGGGGACGGCCGCGAGGAGGTCGGCGATCCGGAAGCCCCCCAGCCACATCCCCGCCCCGGCCGCTCCGGCGCGGAGGAGGTCCCGCCGCGTGGGCTTCTCAGGCATGGGGGCCCTCCGGTGGGAACAGGAAGCCGACGGCGGGTTCGACGTCGACGGGGACGTCGAAGGCGAGGAACTCGGCGATGGTCTGGGGGTCGAGGCTGCCCCGCTCGCGCTCCGACAGCGGATCCCCGGAGAGCTTCCGGGGGCCGAGCAGCACGCCGATGAGGTCACCCGGGAGCGGTGTCCGGTCCATCTCCCCTCCTTGCTCGCCTGTCGTCTTGTTCGACGTCCGGGCCCGGGAACCCTTCAGGGGGCCGCGAATGAAGATTGGAATGGTTCGGGCCGGATCAGGCGTGCTGCTTGTCTGCTGGCGGGTCTACCCTGACCGAACCATGCGCACGAATGTCTACATCGATGCGTTCAACCTCTACTACGGCTGCCTGAAGGGGTCGCGGTGCAAGTGGCTCGACCTCGAGGCACTGCGTCGGCGATTGTTACCCAACAACGAGATCCATCGGATCCGCTGCTTCACGGCTGGCGTCTCGGCCCGACCGGATGATCCATCAGCGCCTCAGAGACAGCAGGCCTACCTACGGGCGCTGGCGACGCTTCCGAAGGTCACCATCCACTATGGGCACTTCCTCTCCCGCCGGGTACGGATGCCCATGGCAGACCCTCCCGGCACAGGTCCGCGGACGGTCGAGGTGATCAAGACGGAAGAGAAGGGTTCGGATGTGAACCTTGCAACGTATCTCCTCTTGGACGGCTTCCAAGAAGACTATGAATGTGCGGTCGTCGTCTCGAACGATTCGGACCTCAAGGAACCGATCCGGATCGTGATGGAGGTTCTCCGACGCCCAGTCGGGGTCGTGAATCCTCACCCCGCAAGGAAACGAAGCAGGGCTATCTCCGCGACGTTCTTCCGTCAGTTGCGCCGGTCGGTGCTATCCGCATGTCAGTTCCCAGTCACACTCGCCGATGAGCGGGGCGTGCTCGTGAAGCCGGAGTCGTGGTAGCTCCCAGAAATGCAGAGACCCGCCGAAGCGGGTCTCGCGCCCAGCCGCCGAAGCAGCTGGGGGAATATGTTCATTCTAGCCTTGGCGGGGACAGATTGCGAGGCCGGATGCAGGTCCAGAGCGCCCGCTTGATCCTGTTCACGAAGGAAGTCGTCCCTGACCTCGTAAGATTGAAGCCACGCTGGCGTGGCGCAACTGGCAGCGCAACGGATTTGTAATCCGTAGGTTGGGGGTTCGAGTCCCCCCGCCAGCTCGCCGTGATGCCCCGCCGTGCCCCCCGGCTATCTGGGAAGCCCCCGGCGTTGCCGGACCGTATCGGAAGAGGATTCCCCCGGCGCGTGTCGAAACCCACTTGTAGGA
>CAZLKN010000022.1:0-43144 GCA_964560135.1 uncultured Actinomycetes bacterium
GCCGCAGCGCTCGCAGATGATGCCCTTGAACCGGACGCGCTTGTACTTGCCGCAGGCGCACTCCCAGTCCTTGGTGGGACCGAAGATGCGCTCGCAGAACAGGCCGTCCCGCTCGGGCTTGAGCGTGCGGTAGTTGATCGTTTCGGGCTTGCGGACCTCACCGTTGGACCACATGCGGATCTGCTCGGCCGTAGCCAGACCGATCCGAAGCTGGTCGAACTCGTTGACGTCCTGGACGCGCGTGGATGTCTCAGCCATGTCTTACAGTTCCTCCCCACTGGCGCGTTCGGGCCGGGACAGGTCGATGCCGAGCTCCTCCTGTACCCGGTAGTCCTCGTCGGATTCCTTCACCTCGATCTGCTGTCCCGTCGCCGAGAGCACCTCGACGTTCAGGCACAGCGACTGCATCTCCTTGATCAGCACCTTGAAGGACTCGGGGATCCCCGGTTCGGGGATGTTCTCGCCCTTCACGACGGCCTCGTAGACCTTCACGCGACCGAGGACGTCGTCGGATTTCACCGTGAGCAGCTCCTGGAGCGCGAAGGCGGCACCGTAGGCCTCGAGGGCCCAGACCTCCATCTCTCCGAACCGCTGACCTCCGAACTGGGCCTTCCCGCCGAGCGGCTGCTGCGTGATCATCGAATACGGGCCGGTGGACCGGGCGTGGATCTTGTCATCCACCAGGTGGAGCAGCTTCAGGATGTAGATGTACCCGACGGTGATCGCCTGGTCGAAACGCTCACCGGTCCGCCCGTCGTACAGGAGCGCCCGGCCGTGCTCGTCCACGAGCCGCCGTCCGTCTCCCTTCTTGGATCCGTTGCCGTTGAGACCGGGGTCGCGGGCGTTGGCCAGCAACTCCTTGATCTCGACCTCCCGTGCGCCGTCGAAGACGGGCGTGGCGATCCGGATCGGGCCCTCGACGGACTTGTGGTCCGTCGGCCAGCCCATGGTCTTCATCCAGTCGGGCATCGCTGAAAAGTCCCAGCCGGTTCGCGCGACCCAGCCGAGATGGGTCTCGAGGACCTGCCCGAGGTTCATCCGCGACGGCACACCCAGCGGGTTCAGGATGATGTCCACGGGGGTGCCGTCCTCGAGGAACGGCATGTCCTCCATGGGCAGGATCTTCGAGATCACACCCTTGTTTCCGTGCCGGCCGGCGAGTTTGTCACCGGCGGAGATCTTCCGCTTCTGGGCCACATAGACCCGCACGAGCTGGTTCACGCCCGGCGGAAGCTCGTCGCTGGCGTCGCGGGTGAAGACCTTCACCGCGATCACGGTCCCCGACTCACCGTGGGGAACCTTGAGCGAGGTGTCACGTACGTCGCGCGCCTTCTCACCGAAGATCGCCCGGAGCAGCCGCTCCTCCGGCGTGAGCTCGGACTCGCCCTTCGGCGTGACCTTCCCCACGAGGATATCGCCGGGGTTGACCTCGGCCCCCACACGGATGATGCCCCGGTCGTCGAGGTCGCGCAGGAGCTCCTCGGACACGTTCGGGATGTCGCGGGTGATCTCCTCCGGGCCGAGCTTGGTGTCCCGCGCCTCGACCTCGTGCTCCTCGATGTGGATCGAGGTCAACAGGTCGTCGCGTACGAGCCGCTCGGAGAGGATGATCGCGTCCTCGTAGTTGTGGCCGCCCCAGGGCATGAACGCGACGAGCAGGTTGCGGCCGAGGGCGAGCTCGCCCTCGTCGGTGCAGGGCCCGTCGGCGATGATCTGGCCCTCGGACACCTTGTCGCCCTCGCCGACGATCGGGCGCTGGTTCACGCAGGTTCCCTGGTTGGAGCGGTCGAACTTGGACATGTGGTAGGTGCGCTCCGACCCGTCGCGATGCCCGACGACGATGAAGTCGGCGCAGACCTCCTTGACGGTGCCGGCGCGCTCGCAGATCACCACATCGCCGCCGTCGCGGGCGGCCCGGTTCTCGATCCCCGTGCCGATCAGCGGCGCCTCCGCATTCACCAGCGGAACCGCCTGGCGCTGCATGTTCGAACCCATCAGGGCCCGGTTGGCGTCGTCGTGCTCCAGGAAGGGGATGAGCGCGGCGGCCACCGACACGATCTGCTTCGGCGAGATGTCCATGTAGTCGATCTTGTCCGGCTCGACGAAGACGATCTCGGCCTTCGACCGGCACAGGACGTGGTCGGCGGTGAACCGGCCCTTGTCGTCGATGATGGCGTTGGCCTGCGCGATGACGTACCGGTCCTCGCGGTCGGCCGTGAGGTAGTCGATCTGCTCGGTGACGCGCCCCTTCTCCACCTTGCGGTACGGGGTCTCGATGAACCCGTAGGGGTTGACCCTGGCGAAGGAGGACAGGGACCCGATCAGGCCGATGTTCGGACCCTCGGGCGTCTCGATCGGACACATCCGCCCGTAGTGCGAGGGGTGGACGTCGCGTACCTCGAAACCCGCACGCTCCCGCGATAGACCGCCCGGCCCCAGCGCCGACAAGCGACGCAGATGGGTCAGGCCCGCGAGGGGGTTGGTCTGGTCCATGAACTGGGACAGCTGGGAGGTCCCGAAGAACTCCTTGATCGCCGCGGTGAGTGGGCGGATGTTCACCAGAGACTGGGGCGTGATCGCCTCCGCGTCCTGCGTGGACATGCGCTCCTTGATCACCCGCTCCATCCGGGCCAGCCCGATGCGGATCTGGTTGGCGATCAGCTCGCCGACCGAGCGCACCCGGCGGTTGCCGAAGTGGTCGATGTCGTCGATGTCGTTGTCGGGGTTGCCCTCGTGCAGAGCGATCAGGTAGCGGATCGCCGCGAAGAGGTCCTCCCGCGTCGCCACCGTGACGGCGTCGGGCAGATCGAGTCCGAGCTTGGCGTTGATCTTGTAGCGGCCGACCTTCGCCAGGTCGTAGCGCTTGGGGTTGAAGTACATGCCCTGGAGCAGTCCCGCCGCGGACTCGGCCGTGGGCGGCTCGCCCGGGCGCAGCTTGCGGTAGATGTCCATCAGCGCCTCACCCGGCGTGCGGATCTGGTCACGCTCGAGGGTCTCGCGCATGGTCTCGGCGCCGTCGAAGATCTCCAGGATCTCCTCGTTGGGGATCTCACGGTCGAGGCCGTCGCGGTCGACGTCCACCTCTCCGGTCTTGAGGTCGAAGGTGAAGGCGTGCAGCGCCCGGAGCAGCACCGTGGCGTTCTGGCGACGCTTCCGGTCGATCCGGACGCCGATGGTGTCCCGGCGGTCCATCTCGAACTCCAACCAGGCCCCACGGGAGGGGATCACCCGGCAGGACACCAGCTCGCGGTCGGAGGTCTTGTCGAGCGAGCGGTCGAAGTAGACACCCGGCGAACGGACGAGCTGGGAAACGACCACCCGCTCGGTGCCGTTGATCACGAAGGTGCCCTTGTCGGTCATCATCGGGAAGTCCCCCATGAAGACCGTCTGTTCCTTGATCTCGCCGGTGGTCTTGTTGACGAACCGGGCCTTCACGAAGAGGGGCGCGGCGAAGGTGATGTCCTTCTCGCGGCATTCCTCCACGTCGTGCTTTGGATCCTCGAACCAGTGTTCGGCGAACTCGAGTGCCAGGTTCCCGGTGAAGTCCTCGATGGGAGACACGTCACGGAAGGCGTCACGAAGGCCCTCCCCGAGGAACACCCGGAACGAATCATTCTGGATCCCGATCAGATCTGGCAGATCGAGGATGTCGGTGATCTTCTGGAACGAGATCCGGCCGTTACCGAGCCGAGGCTGTACGGACGCCTCCGCCAAGAGTCTCACTCCCTTCGTGGGTTACTTTCCCTCAACGCTGCGGGGCACGCAGGGGTCACCGAACGGAGTAACGGGCCTGGGCATGCCGAATGGCCAGTATAGCCACCAGCTATACCGGCGTCAACGCGATGGAACGTTTTGAGAACACGTGATGCCAACTAGATACACCGGCCCGGGTCGCACGTCAAGGGATGGTCTGCGGATCACTCTTCCACCTGAAGGCTGAACAACCAGCAGATCGGCTGGCCGTGGCCGTACCAGGTGGCGCACAGATCCATGCTCCAGGTGCCCGGATCCAGTTCGATCACCAGCTCCGTCTCCAGCGCCGCGTCGATCCCCTGTGCGGGGTAGCCGGCTCGCTGACCCTGGAAGGGACGGATCGACTCCTCGTCGGGTGTCCGGTCGGCGTCGAGGACCAGGAGCACCGCCTCCCCGCGGCGGACGGGCAGGGCGGAGGCCTGGCTCGGCGTCGGGTGATCGTGACACTCGGCGCCGCCACCGTGTTGTGCCGTCCAGCAGAACGAGCTCGGGGCCCCCGTCTGGGTGCCGGTGTCCGAACGGATCGACGCTCCCCGCGGCGGGGGGAACGGTGTCGGGCTGGGGCGGGGCTCGGGTGTGGGCGTCACCGGAGGCGGTGTCGGGACCGGACTGGGGGTGATCCCGGGGTCGAGGGACCGCACGATCCCCCCCTGCCGGCGGGCAACGTCCGGCGGATCGAGCTCCACCACAGCCTGCCGGCCCTGGGAGCCCGGCCCGCCGCAGGCGGCGAGGAGGAGAATCAGGCAGGCGGACACCCGGAGGCACGCAGCCGCAGCGAGCTTCCTGGTGGGTCGGAGAGTCCTGGTCGGGCCGGTCACCGCAACGGAGTGTACGGCTTGGCCCCCGCCCTGTCAGGCAGAGAAGGCTACCCTCCGCCCCCGCGCACGAGACGGACCAGCCCCGCCCACCAGCGCGCCAGGATCCCGGGCTCCGGATCGGCTGCCTCAGGATCGGGGGCGGGTGTCGGTTCGGTCCCCGGGACGAACAGGTACGCCTGTTCGCCGGGCCGCACCATGCCCAGCCGTTCCCTGGCCAGCAGCTCGAGCTCCTCGGGGTCCTGGAGCCGTTCGGCCTCGGCGGCCTGCCGGTCGTTCTCGGTCTCCAGCGCCGCGAGCCGGGCCTCGAGGCGACCGATCTGCGTTCGCTGGTCGATGACCTGCCGAGCGGGGAAGAAGACCAGGAAGCCGGCGATCAACAGGCCGACGGCCAGCAGGATCCGGCGCTGGCCCACGGGCGTTCCGACGGCCTCTTCGGAAAGGGGACGGGTCGCCGTCTTCATCCGGATACCCCCCCTCGGGCGGAGGACCCCCGGGGTAGCACGTCCCAGCCCCCGTAGCGGGCGCCGGAGCCGAGCTCCTCCTCGATCCGTAGGAGCTCGTTGTACTTCGCTGTGCGTTCCCCGCGGGCCGGCGCACCGGTCTTGATCTGGCCCACACCGGTGCCGACCGCGAGATGGGCGATGGTGACGTCCTCGGTCTCGCCGGACCGGTGCGACAGCATGGCCGTCCACCCGGCCCTCGCGGCCAGCGAGACGGTCTCCAGGGTCGATGTGAGGGTGCCGATCTGGTTGGGCTTGACCAGGACCGCATTGCAGGCCCGGTCATCGATCGCCCGCCGGAGGCGATCGGGGTTGGTGACCAGCAGGTCGTCGCCGACGAGCTGGACGCGTCCGCCGAGCTCGGCCGTCAACGCCTGCCAACCGTCCCAGTCCTCCTCGTCACAGCCGTCCTCGATGGACACGATCGGATAGGCGTCGACGAGTTGGCGGAGCAGCCCGGCCATCTCCTTCCCGGACAGCACCCTGCCCTCGATGTGGTACCCGTCGGGGCCGTGGAGCTCGGTGGCGGCCACGTCCAGGGCCACGGCCACCTCACCGCCCGGCCGGTACCCGGCGGCATCGATCGCCTCGACGACGAGGTCGAGCGCTGCGCGGGTCGAGTCCAGATCCGGAGCGATGCCGCCCTCGTCCCCCACATTGGTGTTCAGGCCGCGATCGCGGGCGATGCGCTTCAGGGCCGCGTAGACCTCGGCCCCCGCCCGCAGGGCTTCCGCGAAGGACGGGAGCCCCAGGGGAGCGACCATGAACTCCTGCACGTCCACCGCATTGTCGGCGTGGGCACCACCGTTGAGCACGTTGAAGAAGGGGACGGGCAGGACGCCGGAGGATGGGCCTCCGAGGTACCGGTGCAGCCCGATACCGAGATGGTCGGCGGCGGCCCAGGCCGCAGCCAGGGAGGTCCCGAGCACGGCGTTGGCCCCGACCTCTGAGAGGGTGGGGGTGCCGTCGAAGAGCCTCAGCGCCTCGTCGAGACCCCGCTGGTCCAGCGCGTCGCGGCCGATGATCTCGGGAGCCAGGCGTTCCCGGACGGCGGTGACCGCCCGCTGGACACCCTTGCCGCCGTACCGTTCGTCACCGTCCCGGAGCTCGTGGGCCTCGAGCGCGCCGGTGGATGCCCCCGACGGCACGATGGCCCGTCCGCGGCCGCCCGACAGCAGACCGATCTCGACCTCGACGGTCGGATTCCCGCGGGAGTCCAGGACCTCGCGGGCCCAGACGCTGTCGATCGAGGTAGGGGGCACGTTCACGCTTCCTCTCCGTCCTTCGCTCGGCTCCAGTATCCCGACCACTCCTCCGGGGACAAGGATTCGAGCTCCCCACCGGCCATGGCCTCCATCGCTTCGAAGCGCCGCTGGAAGACGTCGACCTGCCGCCGGAGGGCACTTTCGGGCTCGACCCCCAGCCGTCGACCGAGCGAGGCGACGGCGAAGAGCAGGTCGCCGAACTCCGCCTCCACCCGCGCGGGATCGGGGGTCTCGGCCTCGAGCTCCCGCCGGAGCTCGTCGAGCTCCTCGGCCACGTCGGCGATCCGTGCGGCGTCGTCGGGCCAGTCGAACCCGACCTGGGCCGCCCGCCGGGACACCTTCGCCGCCCGCGCGAGTGCCGGCATCGCCCGCGGGATGCCCTCCATCACGCCGCGGCCCTTCTCGGCGCGCTTGATCCGCTCCCAGTTGGCGAGCACCTGGTCGGCCCCCTCCACCACGTCCTGGCCGAAGACGTGCGGATGGCGGCGGACGAGCTTGGCGCGCAGCTCCTCGAGCACGTCGGCGACCGTGAATGCCTCCTCCTCCCAGGCGAGCTGGGCGTGGAAGACGACCTGCAGGACGAGATCCCCGAGCTCCTCGCGCAGCGAGGACAGGTCGCCGGAATCGATCGCCTCGAGCACCTCGTAGGTCTCCTCGAGGAGGTGCCGGGCAAGGCTCGCGTGGGTCTGCTCCTGGTCCCAGGGACACCCGGTCGGCGAGCGGAGTTTCGCCATGACGGCGACGAGGCGCCGGAACGCGGGGGCCGAGGGCTCGACGATCTCCGCCATCGCGGCGGGGGTGAGATCGAGGTCCTCGGGCTCGGGAAGCTGTGCGTCGTTGGTCATGCCGCCGATAATCGCATCGGAGGCACCGACTAATCGGGAAGGTCGTCCGGGGCGCCGACGACCTGCATCGCGTCGGGGTCGAAGACGCCGTATTTCGGGTTCACGACGATCTGCGCCCGCTGGAGTTGTTCCACCAGCCACACTCCGTACTCCTGCTCCCTGTCCTGGCGCAGCAGCTCGTCGGCGATCTGGTCGCGGACCTCCTCCATCGGGCGGGGGCGGCGCTCGAGGAGCTGGAAGACCTCGAAGCCCCCCTGGCCCTGCCGGGGGCCGGCCAGCCCGCCCTCGGGGACGCGTTCGAGCTCGGCCAGAAGCTCACCGTCCAGCGCACCCGTGGCCACCCAGCCCAGGTCGCCTCCGTTCTCGGCAGCTTGGTCGATGGACCGTTCGCGGGCGAGCTCGGGGAAGTCGGCATCTCCGGCCACGTCGTTCATGAACGCCTCCGCCTCCTCACCCGTGGGAAGCGTCGCCACGCGCAACCGGAGCTCCTCGAAGGCGCCGATGTTGCTCTCGTAGAACTCTCGGATCTGCTCGTCGGCTACGTCGAGGTCCGCGGTGACCGCGCGCATGAGCTCGGTCTCGCGGAGCTGGCGCTCCGCCAGAAGGCGCACACGCTCCATGTCGATGTTGTTCTCCTCCATCAGCTGCTGGAAGGGCTCCTCGCCGCCCACCTCCCGGATGTAGGACTGGACGAGCTCGTCGATCTGGGGCTCGGTAACCTCGACCCCCATCTCTTCGGCCTGCTGGCGCGCCACCGCCTGGCGGATCAGGGCCGTGAGGATGTTGCGGCGCTGTTCACCGCGGAACTCGTCGCCCTGACGGCGGACGAGTTCGCGGAAATTGGGATCGGCGCGGACGGCGTCCAGCTCCTCCTCCACCTCCGACTCGGCGATCTTCAGCCCGTTCACCGTGGCGGCGGCGGGAGCGAGCGTCGCGCAGGAGGATGCGGCCACCATGACCGCGAGCAGTACGGGGAGGAGCTTGCGGAGATCCATCAAGCCGGGACGATATCACGGTCCAGGAGACCCTGGAGGGCCTCGGCGAGCCAATCTACGAGCTGCCGTCCCTCCAGGTCGGCGACGGGAAGGATCAGCGTCCCGGTGGCCTCGGAGAGCACCGCACGCGGATACAGCCGGTTCAGACGCACCTGTTGCCACTCCCCGTGGAGGTCGACGGGCTTCACCTTCGCCACGCGCCCGTGGAGCTCGTGGGGAGCCACCGACACCTCCGAGATGCCGAACCGCCGCAGCACCGCACGCAGCACGGCGACGTCGAGCAGCGCCTCCGCGGGCTCGGGGAGCGGCCCGTAGCGGTCCCGGAGTTCCTTCCGGGCGTCCTCGACGTCGGTGGCGGTGATCGTCTCGGCCACGCGCCGGTAGGCCGCCAGCCGGAGCGCTTCGGTGGAGATGTACTCCGTCGGCAGGTAGGCGTCGACGGGCAGATCGATCCGGACCTCCCCGGGACCCTCGGGCGCCTCCCCCTTCAACTCCTGCGCGGCCTCTTCGAGGAGCTGTACGTACATCTCGAAGCCCACGGCCTCGATGTGGCCGTGCTGCTCGGCCCCCAGGAGGTTCCCGGCCCCCCGGATCTCCAGGTCCTTCATGGCGATCGCCATGCCGGAACCGAGATCGGTGTGGCGCGCCAGCGTCTTGAGGCGCTCGTGGGCGGCATCGGTGAGCCGCAGGTTGGCCGGATAGAACAGGTAGGCGTAGGCCTGCTCGCCGGCGCGGCCCACCCGCCCTCGGAGCTGGTAGAGCTGGGCGAGTCCGAGCTTGTCGGCGTGGTCGACCAGGAGCGTGTTGACGGTGGGGATGTCGAGGCCCGCCTCCACGATCGTGGTGCACAGGAGTACGTCCACCTCCCGGCGCCACACCCGGAGCATGGTGGCCTCCAGGGTGTCCTCGTCCATCTGCCCGTGGGCGACGGCGATCCGGGCCTCGGGAACGAGGCGTTCGAGCCGCCGCCGTTCCCGACCGATGGTCTGGACGCGGTTGTGCACGACGAAGACCTGACCCCCGCGGGCGAGTTCCCGCCGGATGGCCGCGGTGACGAGCCGCTCCTCGTAGGGGCCGACGAACGTGCGGATCGGCCGCCGGGCGGCGGGCGCGGTCTCGATCACCGACAGGTCCCGGATCCCGGCCATCGACATCTCCATCGTGCGGGGGATCGGGGTGGCCGTGAGGGTCAGCACGTCGAGCTCCACCCGCAACCGCCGGAGCTTCTCCTTCTGGGCCACGCCGAAGCGGTGCTCCTCGTCCACGATCAGCAGCGCCAGGTCGGCGAACCGCATGTCCTTCGACAGAAGGCGGTGGGTGCCGATCACCACGTCCACGTCACCGGTGGCGAGCTTGGCCATCACCTCCTCCTGCTCCGCCGGAGAGACGAACCGCGACAGCATCGCCACCCGCACGGGGAAGGGCGCGAAGCGCTCCCGGAAGGTGGCGTAGTGCTGCTGGGCGAGCAGCGTCGTGGGCACGAGGATCGCGGCCTGCTTGCCGTCCACCACGGCCTTGAACGCCGCGCGGACGGCCACCTCGGTCTTGCCGTAGCCGACGTCGCCGCAGACGAGCCGGTCCATGGGATGAGGACGGCTCATGTCGCGAGCCACGTCCTCGATCGCCCGGAGCTGATCGGGGGTCTCGTCGTAGGGGAACGACTCGGAGAGCTCACGCTCCCACGGCGAATCCTCGGGGAAGGCATGGCCCTGGGCATGCAGGCGGGCGGAGTACAGCTTGATCAGGTCCGCGGCGATGTCGCGGACGCGCTTGCGGACGCGGGCCTTGGTCCGCTCCCACTCGGTGGTGCCGAGCCGGGACAGAGACGGCTGCTCGGATCCGATGTAGCGCTGGAGCGATTCGGAGGTGTCGGACGGGACGAAGAGCCGGTCGCCGCCGGAGTACTCCACCACGAGGTACTCGCGCGTGAACCCCCCGACCTCCCGCGTCTCCATGCCGACGTAGCGCCCGACGCCGTGGAGCGCGTGGACCACGAGGGCCCCCGGATCGAGCTCGGCCAGCGCGCGAGGCCGGCGCCGCGGCCGGGCCTTGGATGGTGCGGGGGGCCGAGCGTGCCACTCCGTGTGGGTGACGACGGCGAGCCGGATCTCGGGTGCGATGAACCCACCCCGGAGGTGCGACGCCACCACCGGGCTCCCGGCGAGTTCTTCCTCGGCCAGGCGCGTACCCACGGCACCGAGCTCGTTGGGCAGTCCGCAGAACACGACCTCGTAGCCGTCGGCCCGCATGCGGCGGCACCGGTCGAGCAGCTCTCGCGGGGAGGTACCGGGTTCCCATGCGCGGACGTCGACCACGGGAGCCGACTCGTCGGCGGCGAACGGCGGCATTTCCCACAGCACCCGTCCCGCCGCCCGCAGGTCGGAGACCACCCGCTCCAGAGGCAGGTACAGCACACCCTCCTCCTCGCGGTACCGGTGCCCGCCGACCTCCCGCTCGCCGGGGTCGCGGGTCACGCGGTCCGGGTCGGCCCACAGCGCCGCCAGCTCCTCCTCCTGCTCCACGGCCCGGGCCGCCTCGTCGTCCACCCGCTTGGGATCGAGCACGACGACCAGGGAATCGGCCGGGAGGAGCGCCGCCAGCGTGTCCCGGACAGGATCCCAGATCCTCGGCAGGACGGCGGCGGCCCCCTCGGGCACCGAGCCGGCGGCCAGCCGCTCCAGCGCGTCCACCACGTCCTCGGTGAAGCGCCGGCCGGACAGCGCCTCCGCGGCCCGGGAGGCCCGCTCCCGCACGTCCGCGGTGGGCGTGAGCTCGGTGCGGGCGACGATCACCGCGGAGGACGCATCCTCGAGGCTGCGCTGGGATTCGGGATCCACCCAGCGCAGCGACTCCACCTCGTCGCCGAAGAGCTCGGCCCGGACCACCCTCACACCCTGGGCGCCGAAGACGTCCACGATCCCGCCGCGGACGGCGAAGGTCCCGGGCTCGTCGGCCACGTCCTGCCGTTGGTAGCCGAGCTCGACGATACGGCGGGACAGCTCGTCGCGGTCCCAGGTGGCCCCCGGTCGCAGTTCCAGGGGAGCCAGGCCGGCCGCACCGGGCGCGGGCTTCTGGATCAGCCCGCGGACGCTGGCCACCACCACCCGCGGTCCGGTGCCGTAGGCGAGAAGCCGTAGCGCCTCGATGCGCATGGCGGAGGTCCGGGGGTCGGGCGAGAGCGCCTCGTAGGGCAGGACGTCCCAGGTGGCCAGGTGGCCGGTCTGCCCGACGAACTCCGCCACGGCGGCGCGCAGCGCCTCGGCCTCCTGCTCGGATCCGACGACGGCGAGCACCCCACCGCCGCGGGCGTGCGCGAGCGCGGCGAGGGCAGGAGCCCGTCCGGCCTCGGGCAGCACGACGCCGTCCCCGGCCATGACGGCGTCACGCAGGACGGGATCGGCCTCCCATCGCGGAAGCAGGTGCTCGAGCGGCGCGGTCACCGGAACAGCACTCCTCGCATCGGTATACGCCAGGGCCGGGATCCGTGCGTCCCGGGCCTCGGGCCCTCGATGCTACTCCCGACGCGTGCGGGTGGCGCGCCTCAGCGGGTCGCGTGCAGCACGTTCTGCGCGGCGTCCAGACCGTCGCGTACCAGCACCGACAGCCCCTCGATCCCGCGGCCGACCGCCGCGTCGATGGCGTCGCGCTCCTCGGGCGAGAACCGGTCGAGGACGTGGTCGCGCGGGTCGACACCCACCTCCGGGCGTCCGATGCCGATCCGCAGCCGCAGGAAGTCCTTGGACCGCAGGGACGCGCAGATCGACTCGAGACCACGATGTCCCGCGGTGCCCCCGCCGGCCTTGAGGCGAACCCGTCCGAGCGGGAGGTCCAGCTCGTCGTAGCAGACCACCAGGCCGTCGCCGCGGGCGTTCTGCTTGCGGGCCAGCTTCCCGACCGGGGGCCCGGAGACGTTCATGAACGTCGTGGGAACCCCGAGGACGACACCGCGACCCTCGAAGCTGGCGTCGGCGACGCGGATCTGCCCACGCCGCTTCAGCTGCACACCGAGGCGGGATGCGAGCTCCTCGACGAGCATGGCGCCCACATTGTGCCGGGTCCGGGCGTACGCAGGGCCGGGGTTGCCCAGCCCGACGATGACCATGGAAGCCCGGGGAGCGCGACGGCGACCGAACACCACGGCCCGGGGGCGCTACTCGCCCGTCTCGCCTTCCTCGCCCGGCGCCTCTTCGCCCTCGGCCGCAGCCTCCTCGCCCTCGGCGAGGGCCTCGAGCTCCTCCTCGGTGGCGGCGACGGGCTCCTCCTCGACGCGCGGCGCGGCGACGAGCGCCAGGGTCTCCTCGGGGTCGGTGAGGATCGTGACCCCCTCGGGGGCCTGGAGGTCACCGACACGCGCGACGTCGCCGATCTCGAGGGCGGAGACGTCGATCTCGAGGCTGTCGGGGATCGTGAGCGGCAACGCCTCGATCGACACCGAGACCGTCTGAACCTCGAGCACCCCACCGACCTTCACTCCGGCCGGCGTCCCCGCGATCTCGACTGCCACCTCGGTCACGACCGGCTTGTCCTCTTCGACGCGCTCGAAGTCGATGTGGAGCGCCTCCTGGCGGACGGCGTCGATCTGCACTTCGCGGATGAGGGCCAGGTACTCCCGGCCCCCTTCGATCTTGAGGGACACCAGGGCGTGCATGCCGTGACGGTTCAGCGCACGGATCGCATCGGCCCGCGGAACGGACAGGGACTGGGTCTCGATGCCCTTGCCGTAGATCACCGCGGGCAGGAACCCTTTGGTCCGCAGCTTGCGGACGTGGCTCCGTCCGATGCCCTCACGGGGCGCTACCTCGAGCATGAACGCCTTCATGGTCCGTCGACTCCTTGACGCCTGATCGCATCCCGCGCGGACGCGCGGCCGAACGGTAACGGTAGCAGAAACGCGCTCGCCCTACAGGTTGTCGCCGCCGAAGATGCCCGAGACGGACTCGTCCTCGAAGACCGCCCTGACGGCGTCGGCGATGATCTGCCCCACCGACAGCACGACGAGCTTGTCGAAGCTCTTCTCCGGCGGGATCGGCAGCGTGTTGGTGACGACCACCTTCCGAAGCGGCGAATCCTTGAGTCGCTCCACCGCCGGACCCGACAGCACTGGATGGGTGGCTGCGGCCCAGACCTCCGACGCTCCGTGGGCGACCAGCGCCTTGGCGGCCTCGGAGATCGTCCCGCCGGTGTCGATCATGTCGTCCACCAGCACGCAGCGCTGGCCCTCGACGTTGCCGACCACGTGACGGGCCTCCGCGACGTTGTGCACCTTCGGGTCGCGACCCTTGTGGACGATGGCCAGCCGCGCCCCGAGCTTGCGCGCGAACTTGTCGGCGACGCCCACTCGTCCGGCGTCGGGGGCCGAGATCACGATGTCGGTCCCGAGCTCCTGCGCCATGTGGTCCATCAACAACGGCGTGGCCGTCAGGTGGTCGAAGGGGAAGTCGAAGAAACCCTGGATCTGCCCGGCATGCAGGTCGACGGACATCACGCGGTCGGCCCCCGCGGTGTGGAACACGTCGGCCATCAGCTTGGCCGAGATCGGCTCGCGGGCCAGATGCTTCTTGTCCTGGCGGGAGTAGGGGAAGAACGGCAGCACCGCGGTGACGCGCTCCGCCGACGCCCGCTTGAGCGCGTCGAGCATGATCAGCATCTCCACGATGTGCTCGTTCACGGGATGCGCATGGGTCTGCATGACGTAGACGTCATGGCCCCGGACGGACTCCAGGAAACGCGTGTACACCTCGCCGTTCGAGAACCGGTGCAGGTCGACGTCGCCCAGGTTGACGCCGAGGTTCTTGGAGACCTCTTCCGCGAGCTCGGGATGCGACGAGCCCGCGTAGATCATCAGCCGCTTGCGGTCCAGATACTCCATCACGCGTCCTTCCGGGATCCCTTGGCCTTCCGTCGCGGACTCTTCGCCGCCTTGCGCCCCGTGGCCTTCTTGTCCCCGCGGGGCTGTGCGGGAGCACCGACCACCAACTCTCCGGGCTCTACGTTACGCGTCACCACCGACCCCGCGCCGGTGCGCGACCCGTTCCCGAGACTGACGGGGGCCACGAGCATCGTGTCCGACCCGATGAACACCTCGTCGCCGATCCGGGTCTCGTGCTTGGTGCGGCCGCCGGGCCCCCGCCGGAACGGGTCGTAGTTGCAGGTGATCGTCCCGGCTCCCACGTTGGATCCGCGGCCGACGGTGACGTCACCCATGTAGGACAGGTGGGGCACCTTCGACCCCTCGCCGATGTCCGCGGCCTTCATCTCCACGAACGTCCCGGCCTTGGCCCCCTTGCGCAGCACGGTCCCCGGCCGGAGGCTGGCGAACGGACCCACCTCGGCCTCCGGACCGATGCGGGCCCCACGGGCGACGGCGAAGGTCACCCGGGCGGCGTCGCCCACCCGGCTGTCGACGAGGCGGACACTGGGCCCGATCTCGCAGCCCCGCCCGACGCGGGTGTCCCCTTCCAGGAAGGTGTGGGGCAGCAGCACCGAGTCGGCGCCCACCCGCACCCCGACGTCCACGTAGGTGGAGGCGGGATCGTCCACCGTGACCCCGGCGGCCATCAGGTCCTCGAGCACGCGCCAGCGCAGCCGGGAAACCACCGTCGCGAACTCGGCCCGGGTGTTGGTGCCCAGGACCTCGTCCGGATCGCCTTCGACCCCGACGATCTTCTGATCGGACGCCGCGAGCAGACCGATCACGTCCGTCAGGTAATACTCCCCCTGCGCATTGGCGCTTCGCAGTTTGGGAAGCATGCGGGCGAGAGCGGCGGTTGCGAACACGTAGGTGCAGGTGTTGATCTCCCGGATCGCGAACTGCTCCGGAGAGGCGTCGCGGGCTTCGACCACACCGGCGATCGAGGAGTCGTCGCCGCGCAGGATCCTGCCGTAGGAGCCGGGGTCGGGAAGCGTCGCCGTGAGGACGGCCGCCGCTGCCTTGTGGCGCCGGCGCTCCCGGATCAGCGCGCGGAGGCTGGACGGATGCACCAGCGGGGCGTCCCCGGCGAGCACGAGCACCTCGTCCACCTCGCCGAGACGACCGAGGCCGCAGCGCAGGGCGTCTCCCGTCCCTCGCGGGCGGCGCTGGACGGCGTAGGCGAGCGGGAAGGGGTAGGCGGGATCGCCCAGCGTCGCCTCGACGGCTCCACCGGGCGGCACCACCAGCGAGGCCGCCCGGAGCGGCTGGGTGCGGTGCACCGCACGCAGCGCCTCGAGGACGTGCTGCACGAGCGGGCGCCCCGCCGCCGGGTGCAGCACCTTGGGGACCTCGGACCGGAACCGTTTGGACCGCCCACCCGCCAGCACGACGGCGGCGAGCCTCGACGAAGAGCTTCTCTCGCTCATGCTGGGAGGGGCGGGATCGAACCGCCATTACGGGATCCAAAGTCCCGCGTCCTGCCGATTGGACGACCTCCCATCAGCACCTCAGTCTATTCCGGCGCGTCCGCGCCCCCGCAGGACCATGCGGACCCCCCATGGGCTCGGCTCGGTCACGAGCACCCGCCGGAACGCCGACGCGACGCTGCCGGCGACCGCCTCGGGATCACCGTCGGCGGGTACCAGTCCCACCACGCTGGGACCGCTGCCGGCCACGAATGACGCCACGGCACCCGCGCGGCGCATCGCCTCCAGGCCCTCCCCCACACCGGGGTCCAGCGAAACCGCGGCCGCCTCGAGGTCGTTGGCCAGCCATCCCTCGGCCCGGGACCAGTTCCCGGCCGCGCGTAGCTCGTCGAGACGCCGGTAGACCTCAGTGGTGGCGAGCCGCGACGGCGACAGGCCCAGTACGACGCTGTACCCGCCGGGGCTCCCGAGCCCTCGGACACGCTCGCCGCGGCCGGCCACGTGCACCAGACCGCCGTGGACGATCGGCGCGACGTCGGAGGAGATCGCGCCGCCCATCGACACCAGGTCACCGGCGCTCACGCGCGCCCCCCACAGCATCGAGCAGCCGAACAGCACGCCGGCAGCGTCGGCGCTCCCGCCGCCCAGACCGGCGGCCACGGGGATGCGCTTGTCGATCCGGATGGTCGTCGGCTGGGGTGCGGCCATGCGGGCGAGCACCCCGGCGGCGCCCAAGGCCAGGTTCGACGGCGACGCAAGCTCCGGCGTGGCCTCCTCACCGCCGACCACCAGGCCCACGGGCTCGCCTTCGACCTCGACCCGCAACCCGGACACCTCTTCGGGATCGTCGTGGGTCTGCACCCGGATCGCGTCCGCGAGGCCGAGGGTCTGGATCAGGCCCTCCACGTCGTGGTAGCCGTCCGGACGCGACTCGCCCACCCACCAGCCGAGGTTGATCTTCGACGCCGCGAGCACCTCCAGCGAACGCGGCGGGGTTCCGCGGGGGCGCTTCATGCCCCTCCTCCGGACAGTGCCCGGTACAGACCGGCGAAGCCCTCCAGGTCGATCCGCTCCGGCCGGTCGGTCGACGGGATGGCGGCGGCCGACAGCGCCTCCTCGCTGCGCCGCCGATCGTAGCCCGCGGCCGTGAGGGAGTTGAGGAGGTTCTTGCGACGGTGGCCGAACGCGGCGGCGACGAAGTCGAGGAACCCGCGCGCGTCGCCGACACGCACCGGGGGCTCGGTCCGGCGCTCGAAGGCCACGAGCACCGAGGTGACCTCCGGCGGCGGCAGGAAGACGTGCTTCGAGACCTCCCCGGCGATCCGCGCGCGGGCGTGGTAGGCGACCTTCACGGAGATCGCGCCGTAGGTCTTCGAGCCCGGCGGCGCCGTCCAGCGCTCGCCGAGCTCGCGCTGCACCATCACCAGGCCCCCGGCGACCTCGGGGACCTCGTCGAGAACCCGGGCCATGATCGGCGTGGCCAGGTTGTACGGCAGGTTGGACACCAACCGCGCAGCGGGAGCGGCGAGGCTCCGCAGGTCGACGTCGAGGGCATCGCCCAGGATCACCTCGACATCGGGCACGTCGCCGACCACCTCCGCGAGGACGGCGGCCACCTTCGTATCGACCTCGAGCGCGATCACATGCGCCCCGACCTCCGCGAGGCCCGCGGTGAGCGATCCGAGACCGGGACCCACCTCCAGCACCCGGTCCCCCGGGCCCACACCGGCCAGACGGACGATCCGGCGCACCGTGTTGGGATCGACGAGGAAGTGCTGGCCGAGCCGCCGGCGGGCCGCCAGGCCGTGCCGGTCGAGGAGCGCGCGCGCGCGCGTGGCGGTCAGATGTTCGAGCACGCGTCCATGCTGCCGCCTCACGTCGCGCGTGGCGAGGCGCTACCACTCGAGGCGGACGCGGACCACACCCGTGGACAGCGGTGCCAACTCTTCGAAGGCCCCGTCGGAGAGGTCGATCACGCGGCCTTCGATGAAGGGTCCGCGGTCGTTGATCCGGACGTTGACCGAGCGCCCGTTGGCGAGGTTGGTCACCTTGACGACGGTGCCGAACGGCAGCGTCCGGTGCGCGGCCGTGAGACCCGCACGCCGGTACCAGGACGCCGAGCCGGTCTGGGTCCGGCCCTGTCCGCTGAACGCCGGCTGCCCGGTCCCGACGCGGACCACCTGGTCGCGCGGCTTCCGGACGACCTCCTCCGACAGCAGTCGGGAGGCCACCCGCTGCCCGTCCTCGAGGGTCACCGATACCCGTCGAACCTTCAGGCCCTCGGCACCTTCCTGGACGACCTTCCTGGTGCCACGCTCCAGGGAGGAGTCGCGACGCTCCACGTAGCTGAACGGGATCCGGACCTGCTTGTGCTCCACGACCCGGCTGACGCGGACCACCCGGATCCGCATCCCCTCGCTCGGCCGGACCCCGAGATCCGGACGGACGTAGTCCCGACCCTCGAGTTCGATACCGGCTCGGGCGAGCAGCTCGCGGATCGTGGTCGCGCTCGTGACCACATCGCGGACGTCGCCGTCCACCCGGACGGTCGTGTGCACCGCATTGCGCAGGACCACCGCCATCCCCTCGACCAGCGGGACGTCCCGGGAGGGGGCCACGAAGTCCTCGGGCGCCCGCTGCAGACCCAGCTCGCGCAGGGCGTCGCCGACCGTGAGGCCGTGGACCCAGACCGAACGCGTCTCGCCGCCGTCGATCCAGAGGTGGACGACCTTGGCCCTGCGGTAGGTGACGGTGTCGCCGGGATCGAGCAGGCCGGCCGGACTCACCATGTCGCGACCCTCGGTGTCGAGTCCCATGCGCTCGAGGAGCTGCGGGGCGCTCGTGGCGTAGGTACGCACGGGTACCACGCGCCCCTCGACGTCGAGGTGCACGGTTTTCTCGCCGCCCAGCGCCAGCGGGGGCGCTGTGAGGGCGAGCACGATCACCAGGACACGTACGATCCAGCGCATGCGTCTCTCATCCGGGCCCGGCGGCTGCGATCGGCCGAAGAACTACCTTTGCCGGGCCTCGGGAACGCTACCAGCGCCCGACGACGCGGAGCAACCGGCGCGCCGGAACGTCCGTTCGCTGTCAGGGACCGAACACCCGGGCGACGTTGCGTGCCAGAACCTCGCGCAACGCGGCCTCCGGTGTTCCGCGGGCCTCCGCCAGAGCCGCTGCGGTGTGCACCACCAGGGCCGGACGATTCGGCTTCCCGCGGTGTGGAACGGGAGCGAGGAACGGGGCGTCGGTCTCGACGAGCAGCAGCTCCTCCGGGAGGATCCGCGCCGCCTCCCTGAGCTCGGTGTTGCGGGGATAGGTGAGGTTCCCCGCGAACGAACAGACGTATCCGCGCTGGGCGCACGCACGGGCATGGGCAACGTCACCGGAGAAGCAGTGCATCACGACCCGGGCGGGCGGGATCGCGTCGTCCAGTACCGCGAGCACGCGGTCGTGGGCGTCCCGGCAGTGGATGACGAGCGCCTTGTCCGTCTCCCGGGCAAGAGCGATGTGGGCCCGGAAGGACCGCTCCTGCAGCTCGGGATCGGACCGATCGCGGTAGAGGTCGATCCCCGTCTCCCCCACCGCCGCGACCACCGGACGGAGCGCGAGGTCCCGCAACCGCTCCATCCCCTCGTCCGAGAACTCCTCGAGCTCGTTGGGGTGGAAACCGACGGCCGCGGCGACCCGGCCCCCGGACGCCTCCGCCCGCCCGACGGCCGCCTCGGAGGACGCCAGCCCCATGCCGATGTCCACGACGCGCTCCACCCCGGCGGCAGCGGCCTCCTCGAGAACGTCGGCCGGGTCGGCCTCGATGTGGTCGAGGTGGCAGTGCGAGTCGACGAGCCCGGTCACGACGCTTACTCGGGGGCCTCGAGGCGCGGGAACAGCGGGTCGCCGGCCCGGACGCGGCGCCCGGCGACCGCGGGGATCTCGAGGGCCGGGTCGCCCTCCAGACCCATGCGGGACCACAGCTCCCCCATGCTCGCCGGCATCGCCGGGTACAGCAGGGCGGCGACCGTCGCCACGGCCTCCGCGACGGCGCTGAGCACCCCCGCCACCACCGGGGTGTTGGCGTCGTCCTTCGCGAGCTTCCAGGGCGCCCGCTCCACGAGGTAGCGGTTCGCGTGCCGGACGATCTCCCAGACCACGTTGAGCGCCTCGGTGACGTCGAGATCGGCGACCAGCGCGTCCGCCTTCGGACCCGCCTCACGCACCACCGCCAGGAGCCCCTCCTCGGGCGCCTCCACCACCTCGGGACCGGGGATCGTCCCCTCGAAGTACCGGTCGATCATCGCGATCGTGCGGTTCGCGAGGTTGCCGATGTCGTTGGCGAGGTCGGCGTTGTAGCGCGCGTGCATGTCCTCGAGTGAGAAGTTGCCGTCCTCGCCGAACCGGACGGAGCGCAGGAAGTGGTACCGGTAGCCGTCGACGCCGAACTGCTCGACGAGCTCGTGCGGCGAGATCTGGGTGATGCCGCGCCCCGACTTGGAGATCTTCTCGCCCCCCGCGAGCAACCACCCGTGGGCGAAGACCGACTCGGGTAGCGGGAGCCCGGCGGCCATCAACAGCGCCGGCCAGACGACCGCGTGTTGCCACACGATCTCCTTGCCGATCAGGTGCACGTCCGCCGGCCACAGCCGGGAGAACCGGTCCTCGTCCGCACCGTACCCAGCCGCAGTGAGGTAGTTCTGCAGTGCCTCGATCCACACGTAGATCACATGGCCCTCGTCCCACGGCACCGGGATCCCCCAGGTGATGGAGGTCCGCGTGATCGCGAGGTCGTCCAGACCGAGCCGCAGCTTGCCCATGAGTTCGTTGCGCGCCCGGGACGGCCGGACGAAGCCCGGGTGCTCTTCGTAGTAGCGCAGCAGCCGCTCGGTGTACTTGGAGAGGCGGAAGAAGTAGTTGTCCTCCTTCAACGGGGTGGGGGGTATCCCGTGTACGGGGCAGTCGCCGTCCACCAGGTCCGACGGGCTCTTGTACTCCTCACAGCGCACGCAGTACAGACCCTCGTAGGGGGCCAGGTAGATCTCGTCGCGATCGTAGAGCTCCTGCATGAACCGTCGGACGGGCCCGGCGTGTCGCTCCTCGGTGGTCCGGATGAAGTCGTCGTTGGAGATCCGCAGCCGCTCCCACACCTCCCGCCACCTGGGGGCGATGTGATCGCACCAGTCCCGGGGTTCGTAGTCGTTCGCGGCGGCAGCCTGCGCCACCTTCGCCCCGTGCTCGTCGGTGCCCGTGAGGAAGTGGACGCGGCGTCCGGCCAGGCGGTGCCACCGGGCCAGGAAGTCCGCGACCACGGTCGTGTACGCGTGCCCGACGTGCGGCAGGTCGTTCACGTAATAGATGGGCGTGGTGATGTACCAGGTGTCCTTCACGGGCCCTCGCTCTCGTCTTCGCGCCGCCGTTGCAGCACCCGATCGTACAGGGCGCGCCGCGGCACCCCGAGCTCACCGGAGACCGCGCGTGTGGCCTCGCGCACCGTGGAGCCGGCCTCGAGCCGGACGAACACCTCGTCCACGGCCCCCTCGAGATCGGGGGTCGCCGCCTCGCCGGCGCCCTCGACCACGATCACGATCTCGCCCTTCACCGGACGGCGCCGGAGCTCATCCGCGAGCTCCGACAGCGTCCCGCGCCGCACCTCCTCGTGCATCTTCGTGAGTTCCCGGCACAGCGCCGCACGCCGGTCGCCCAGCACCTCCAGCAGATGCGCGACGCAGGTGTCGAGCCGGTGGGGAGCCTCGAAGAACACGAGCGTCCGCGCCTCGTCCACGAGTCCCTCCAGCCGGCGCCGCCGCTCGGTCGGGCGTCGGGGCAGGAATCCCTCGAAGACGAAGGCGTCGGTGGGAAGGCCCGCGACGACGAGCGCCGCCAGCAGCGCTGACGGTCCGGGGATCGGCTCGACGGGGATCCCCGCAGCGATGGCCTCGTGCACGAGCCGGTATCCGGGATCGGAGATCGACGGCGTCCCGGCCTCCGAGATGATCGCCACCCGCTCGCCGGCCCGCATGCGCTCGAGAAGCTCGCTCGTGCGGACCTCCTCGTTGTGCGCGTGGTAGGAGACCAGCGGGGTCCGCACCCCGTGGTGCGTCAGCAGCTTGCGCGACGTCCGGGTGTCCTCCGCGGCGACCACGTCCACCTCGCCGAGGACGCGCAGCGCACGGAGGGTGATGTCGGCGAGATTGCCGATCGGGGTGGCCACCACGTACAGGCGACCCCCGACGTCCCGCCGGGCCTGTCCGCTCACCGGTCCGCCGGCCCTTCGGGCCCCACGAGCTCGAGCTGATTGCCCAGCTCGATCCCGCCGTCGTCCGCGGTGCCGGCGGCAAGCTCGAAACAGCACCACGCGTGACGGACGGGCGCCGTGAGCCGGTTCGGCTCGACGGTGCGCACGGACACCACCCGCAGCTCCCGGTCACAGAAGACGGCATCGATCGGGAACCGCAGACCGAAGGTGTGGATCTGGTTGCACGGTTGCAATACCAGCGCCTCACCCCCACGCAGCGGCGCATGACCGAGGAGCCCCCGCATCCGTCGCAGGGGCGTCACCGCGACCTCGAGATGTTCGGCCAGCGTTCCGTTCGGACCGACCACGCGCCAGCCACCGGTGCCGGGGGTTCCGGCGGCGTGGATCGCCTCCCGCAGCGGCGTGCGTCTGAACCAGTCGCGTGTGGGCATACACCGATGGTACGGCTCCGACCTGCGCCGTTGCCTGGCCCCCTATCCTGATGGTGGGAAGGGGGTCGGTCGTGAAGGCGAGGCACACGTTCCTCCGGCACCGGTGTCCTGTCTGCGGCAGCCGGCGGCTCACTCCGTGCGTACGGTCGGCCGGACGGGGGCCGATGCCCATCGCCGGGGGATCCGCGGACGTCCAGCCGTCGTTCCGCTGGCGCTGCCGGTCCTGCGGCACCAAGTTGCGCGACGAGACCCTGCCCGACGGCAATCTGTGGCAGCGCCGGCGTCCGATCGCGAGCTGGCTGTTCGGCCGTTAGGCCGCGAACTACGCGGACGCCTCTAGCCGGATGTCGCCGGGCGTCCGCTCTCACCGATCGGGGTGACCACCGCGGGCTCGAAGGCGGCATCGTCGGTGGCTTCCCGTCGGATCCGGGCCTCGAAGATTCGGACCCCGGCCCACACGGCGACCGCGGCAGCCGCGACGGCGACCGCCCCCTTCGGCAGCACGGTCACGATGATCTCGCCGCGTGCCGCGACCTCGGGGGCCCTGCGACGTGCACGCCGGCGCCGGTTCGCGGCCCACAGGACGGACGTCCCCAACCCGCCACCGAGCGCCAGGCCCGCGGCCGTCTTGCCGAGCCGCGCCACCGGCGGGAGCCGCTGCTCGAGCTCCACCAGCTTGCGGTCCAAGCCCCGGCGGAGCTCCTCGATCTCCTTCAGCGTGTCAGATGCCCGCGCGCCCATCGGACGTCCTCCTTCACCCGCTCGACGGTCGGACCGACCTTCGGCCGGCGCCGCTTCATGATCCGCACACCGACGAGGATGCCTCCTCCGGTGAACAGCAGCAAGGCCCCGCCCACGATCGCGAACCCGGCGGCGGGTCCCACCGGCAACCACAGGGCCAACGCGACGATCAGGAACAACAGACCCGGAAGCGACGAAAGCACCGCCAGCGCGATCACACCTGCGCCGGTGAGCTGGGACTTGAGGCCGTCGACCAGCTCGATGCGGGCTAGCTCGAGCTCCTTGCGGACGAGCATCTGCAGGTCGCCCGCGACCTCCCGCACCAGGTCTCCCGTCCCCTTGCTCGAGACGTCGTCCATCCTCGGCCCCTTTCGTCCGCCTGCCCGGCGATTGAACTCTACCCCGGGCCTCCGGCCATACTCACGGGTATGCGCCTCGCCGACGTGCCCACCCCCGCCCTCTGCGTCGATCTCGACATCCTCGAGCGGAACCTCGAACGCATGGCGGCGTTCTTCCGCGATCGTCCCTGCGACCTGCGGCCGCATTTCAAGGCGCACAAGACTCCGGCGATCGCCCGCCTCCAGGCCGAGGCGGGATGTGCGGGGTTCACCTGCGCCACCGTGAAGGAGGCCGAGGTGCTCGCCTTCCACGGCTTCACCGACCTGTTGATCGCCAACGAGGTCTGCGACCCCGCGAAGATCGCACGGCTGCGGGAGCTGGCGGTGCGGGCGGAGCTCACGGTGGCCGTCGACTCGCTCCCGGCCGTGGCGCTGCTCGTAGACGTCCCCGTGGCCGTCGTCGTGGACGTCAACGTCGGGCTGCCCCGGTGCGGGGTGCCCCCCGAGGGGGCCCTCGAGGTCGCGCGGGCCGCGGCGGACGCTGGGCTGCCCGTCCGGGGGGTCATGGGGTACGAGGGTCACGCGATGATCGTCTCGGAGCGTCCGAGCCGCGAGGAGGTGGCGCGCACGTCGATGGCGACGCTGCTCGACGTGGCAGGGCTCCTGTCCGACGAAGGGTTCGAGGTGAGCGTGGTCAGTGCCGGGGGGACCGGCACCTACGACATCTCGGGGACGATCCCCGGTCTGACCGAGATCCAGGCCGGCAGCTACGCGCTGATGGACACCGCCTACGCCGAGCTCGGCCTGCCGTTCGAGGAGGCATTGCGGTGCCTCACCACCGTGGTGAGCGTGCAGGGGCCGATCGGCGTGCTCGACGCGGGCCTGAAAGCCCTGGCTGTGGACCACGGCAACCCGGAGCCCCCCGCCGGCTCCGCGGCGCAGGTGCTGTTCCTGTCCGATGAGCACACGACCCTCGTGCTCCACGACGATCCATTCCCGCGGCCCGGAGAGCGCACGTGGCTGCGCCCGTCCCACGTCGATCCGACGGTGAACCTGCACGAGCGGCTCTACGCCGTCCGCGGGGGCGAGGTCGAGGAGATCTGGGACGTCGAGGGCCGGGGGTGGTGACCGACATGACCTGGGACGAGGAGCTGCACTTCGCGAACCACCTCGCCGACGTGGCGGACGAGATCTCGCTCCGGCACTTCCGGACGGCCAGCGTGCGGACCAAGGCCGACGGAAGCCTGGTCACCGAGGCCGACGAGGGCGTGGAACGGTCGGTGCGCGCCGAGGTCGCGGCCGCCTATCCCGACGACCGGATCCTGGGAGAGGAGGAGGGTGGTGACGCCGCAGGCTCCGGCCGCCGCTGGATCATCGACCCCATCGACGCCACCAGCAACTACGCGTGGGGCATCCCGGTGTGGGCCACCCTGATCGGCCTCGAGGTCGACGGCGAGGTGGTCGCGGGCGTGGTCAGCGCCCCCGCCATGGGCGAGCGGTACGAGGCCGCCCGGGGAACCGGAGCGCGCCGAAACGGCGACCGGATCGCCGTGTCGGGCGTCGGGGACCTGTCCGAGAGCCGGCTGGCCTACACATTCACCGCGTTCGGGTTCGGCCGCGACGAGGAGTTCCGGCGCCTGCTGGCAGGGGTGGGGACCCACCGCGGCTACGGCGACTACTGGGGGCACATGCTCGTGGCCTCGGGAGCCCTCGACGTCATGGTGGACGTGGTTGTGCAGGTCTGGGATCTGGCGCCGATCATGGTCATCGTGGAAGAAGCCGGTGGACGGCTGACCGACCTCGACGGCGGGCGCCGCATCGACGGCGGCTCGGCCCTCACGAGCAACGGACTGGTGCACGACGCCGCGCTGGACGTTTTCAGGGGATCCGGGGGCGCCTCACCAGGCAGTTGACACGCTCCGTGTATCCCGGCCACCTTACGTGGTTGAGATTGTCATCGAACCGCAACAGAAGCGTCGGAGGACCGCGATGTTGGCGAGGCAGAGTAACTCCTGACCCCAAGGGGCGCGCCCCCCCATCCTGAGGAGGCCTGTATGCCGATCGGACAGTGCGAGTTCTGCGGTGGTGACATCCTGGCGCCCCAGGACACTCTCGTCTGGGCAGAGGACCACACGTACCACCAGAACTGCTACCAGGCCCACCTCGAGGAACAGATCACCGAAGAGGTCAACGCCTAGCCTGCGGGTTCCGCCGGAACGGCCGTTCCGGCGGGGCTCCCGAGTTGCCGGTAGTTGGCCCGCCCCACCTCCTCGAGAGGTTCCCCGTCCTCCGCGATGACGCTCACGGGTTCACCGTCGATCTCGAACCGGACCAGGTCGACGCGGAGCAGCTCGGTGAGCGTGTAGACCACCTGGCCGAGACGGAGCACGATCAGTCGTTCCTCGGCGCTCGCTTCGAACTCCTTGGAGAAGTTCACCGTCGCCAGGCCGGCCTCGATCTCCACCTCGAGCAGCTCGGCTCCTGCAGGGATCGCGGTCGTCACCCCGGTCACCGTCTCCTCCGGGGTGGGCCCGGCGAGCAGGGCACGGAGGACGAAGTCGGGGGCCTCGGAGGCGCCCTCCGTGGTCCGGACGACCTCCTGGAGACGGTCGTCGCGGACGAAGAACACCCGCAACTCCCGCAGCGGAGCGGCTGTGGGGCTCGGGCTCGGACTGGCGTAGATGTCCTGCGGAAGCTCTTCGGGGCCGAGGAGGCGGACCCGTCCCTCCCGCGTGCAAGCCATCCCGGCGAGCACGAGCGCAAGCAGCAACGCACAGAGCCGCTTCACTGTTCCGTCACCTCCGCTTCGGTCACGTCGCGCGCCAGCGGCAGATGGACCCTGAAGCGCGCACCCGTACGCGGATCGGGATCCACGTCGAGCTCGGCACCGATGACGTTCGCATTCTCACGGGCGATCGCGAGACCCAGACCCGCGCCGGACGAACCACCGCGCCCCCGGGCCTCGTCGGCGCGCCAGAAGCGCTCGAAGATCCGGGACAGGTGCTCGGGATCGATCCCGGGCCCCCCGTCGGAGACCACGATCCGCGCCTCGCCATCCCCGGCCTCGACCGTGAGACGCACGTCGCGACCCTGGCCGTGGACGATGGCGTTCTCGAGCAGGTTCCCGACCACGCGTTCGAGCCGTGCCTTGTCCGTCCGGGCGATCAGACCCTCGGGTGCCTCGACCCGGACGTCCTTCCCCCGCGCGCGCCAGCGCACCACCTCGGTGGCGAAGGCGCCGAGGTCGATCTCCTCCGAGGTGACGTGCACGCCGCCGGCCTCCACCCGGGAGAGCTCCAGGAGGTCGTCGACGAGACGCTGCAACGACCGCACCTCGTCCGCGGCGACCTGGAGGGCCGCCCGGTACTTGACCGGGAACTCGTCCACCCGTTCAGCCAGGTAACCCACGGAGGTCTTGAGGGCGGTCAGCGGGGTGCGCAGCTCGTGGGACACGTCGGCGACGAACCGCCGTTCACGGGAGATGCGGTCCTGCAGGGCGGTCGTCATGGCGTTGAACGAGGCGGCCAGCATCCCGAGCTCGTCGCGGCCCGACTCCTCCAGCCGCGTCTCGAGGAGGCCTTCAGCCACCCGCTGGGACGCCTCGCTGGCCGTCCGGAGCGGCCGGATCGTCCGGTCGGCCAGACGGAATCCGAGCACGCCGGCGAGGCCCACCGCACCGGCCACGACGACCACGAGGATGCGCGCGAGCAGCCCCAGGGTCTCGTCCAGATCGCGGAGCGAGTACACGAAGTAGACGTCGAGGTCGGTCTGGGGCATGGGCGAGCCGAACGCGAACCGGCGAGGGTTCTCCCCGAACACGACATGGCCCACGCCGTTCTCATCCACGAGCGTCGTCAACTCGACCGGGATCACGTCGGGGGTGATCGAGACCGACGAGGACACGCGCTGGGGGCCGGCGACCAGGAGGACGTCACCGGTGCCCCGGGCGGTCAGCAGCTCGACGAGCTGGTCCAGGCTGCGTTCCTCGACGGGCCGGGCCAGGTATTCGTTGGCGAACCGCAGGCTGTTGAAGCTCTGGCGCACCACCGAGTCGGTGCGCTGCCGTGTCAGGAAGGTCTGTGCGAGCGCATAGGTGGACCCGGCCACCAGCCCCGAGACGATCAGCGCGCCGAAGAAGTAGGCGAACGCGATGCGGAACCTCACCGTCCCCCTCCGGAACATCCCTACCCCTCACCCAGCCTGTAGCCCATCCCCCGAACGGTCTGGATGAGCTGCGGTGCGGAGGGATCGCCCTCGATCTTCGAGCGCAGCCGCCGGATGTGGACGTCGACGAGGCGGGCATCCCCGAAGTACCCGTACCCCCAGACCTCCTCCAGGAGGATCTCGCGGGAGAACACCCGCCCGGGACGCGACGCCAGCGTGCACAGGAGGCGGAACTCGGTCCGGGTCAGCGCCACGGGCTCGTCGTTGCGGCGGACGATCCCCTCCTCCGGCCTGATCTCCAGGGGACCAACCCGGATCACCTTCGAGCCCTCGTCGTCCGAGCGCACACGCCGCAGGAGCGAACGCATCCGAGCCAGAAGTTCCCGCATCTCGAAGGGCTTGGTGACGTAGTCGTCGGCGCCCGACTCGAGCCCCACCACCACGTCGATCGTGTCGTTCTTCGCGGTCAGCAGGATGATCGGGAGGCTGGAGGACTTCCGGATCTCCCGGCAGAGCTCGAAGCCGTCGCGACCGGGCAGCATCACATCCAAGATCAGCAGGTCAGGGACGTTCGCACGGATCGTCTCGAGGGCGGATTCCGCGTCCGCTGCGACATCGACCCGGTAGCCCTCCTCTTCGAGGGCGACCTGCATGATGTCCAGGATGCTCTGGTCGTCATCGACGACGAGCAGGCGCGGCGTGGTGGTCATCGACCTAGTTTCCCTCCTCCGGGGCGGTCGTGGGACCACCCCGGTTCGGAGTCGGCCTCGAAGGGTATGGTGGGGCGTGACGCGAGCCCACCGAGCACGGGGGTGACAGGGGATGGACGGAACGGGTGATGGTCAGGACCGCGGAGTAGGCGCCGCGACGACGGAGCGACCGGTCTTGCTGCGGACCGGGGAGCTCGACGAAGAGATGTTGACGTCGTTGCGGCGCATGCTCATGGCGGCCTACGGAGACGGTTTCTCCGAAGAGGACTGGCAGCACAGCCTGGGCGGGACCCACGTCCTGATCCGGGAGAACGGCCGGCCGGTCGCACACGCGTCGATCGTCGGACGCATGCTCGAGACCGGGGGCCGGGGCCTTCGGACCGGCTACGTCGAGGCCGTGGCCACCGATCCCGACCGGCAGGGCCGCGGTCTGGCCACCGCGGTGATGCGGACCGTCGAGGAGTTCATCCAGGAGCACTACGAGCTCGGGGCGCTCTCGACCGCCGTCGACGGCTTCTATGAGCAGTACGGCTGGGAGCCGTGGCTTGGGCCGACGTGGGCCCGCACCGCCACCGGGCCCGAGCGCACCCCGGGCGACGACGGCAGCGTGATGGTATTCCGCACCCCGGCGACCCCGCCGATCATGCCGACCGACCCGATCTCCTGCGAGTGGCGCAGCGGCGACGTGTGGTGACCGGCTCCTAGCCAGCCCTGCCATCGAGTCACCTACGCGCGGCTCGACTCTCGACTACGGGAGAGAACGTCCTGGCGGCTGGGTGGAATGGGAGTGCCGTCGGCGCGACTTGTTCGCGGCAGGTCGAATCTGTGTAGGCTGGGGCTCTCCACGTCAATCCTCCAGGGAGGCCTACATGATATCCTCGCGTATCCTACGCGTTCTCGTCGGGCTGTCAGCCACCGTGCTTCTGGCTGCGGCATGCGGTAACGGCGACGACCTAGCGGACGATCCCGGATCGCCCGCCCCCGACACGGTTCCGGATGAACCGGACCTCCTGGAGGGCGAACTCCACGCCTGCGCCGAGGGCCTTCCCCTCCCCGATGGGATCACGGTCCTTCAGAGCGGGCAGGCTCCGGCCGGCGACGGATCGGACACATGCATCGCGACGCTGCAGAGCACAGAGTCGGTCGAGGCCGCGACCGGTACCTACCAGACGGCCCTCGACGACGCCGGTTGGACCCACACCACCGAGCAGGAGGAGGAGTCCGGAAACGTCCTCCGCTTCACGGAACCCGAATGCGGATTCCTGGTCGTAGTCACCGGACAGACCGCCGCCGAGATGGGCCTCGTCTCCCCCGAACAGGCCCAGCCCGACGCGACCGTGGTCCTGGCCCAGTTCCTGGACTGCGACCAGATGCCGCCGGCCCAGCAGGAGCAGCCGGAGCAGCAGGAGCAGCCCGAGTAGGGCTACGAGGCCGGCACATTCTCGAAGGCGTCGGTCCCCACCGTCGCCCCTGGCCGTCGTCGGCGACGCGGATCGTTTCGTAGTACGGGGCGCCTGGCGACTTCCGTCAACGCGACCGCCTGCTCGCGTCCCTGGGAGTTTCCGGGAGTACCGTGGGTGCTGATGAATCCGCGCGATTGGGCACCCCTCGTGAGACCGAGGATGAGAGGCCGGTTCCATCAGGTCGCCTTCTTCATCTCGCTGCCCGCCGGGGTGGCCCTCGTGTGGGCGGCCCGTGGTGGCACGGCTCGGGCGGCCGCAGCGGTGTACGCGGTCAGCCTGGCCGCCCTGTACGGCATCAGTTCGCTGTACCACAGGATCGACTGCTCGCCCCGCACCCGAAGCATGATGCGACGAACCGACCACGCGATGATCTACGTCCTCATCGCCGGGTCCTACACGCCCTTCGGGATGATCGGCATGGATGGGGCCATGCGCTGGGTGGTACTGGGAGCGGTCTGGGCAGGAGCTATAGCGGGCGTCGTGCTGAAGCTCGGCTGGTTCGGCCGCCTCCGGCGCTTGAGCGCGGCCATGTACATCGGGCTCGGATGGTTGGCGGTCATCGGCGCCCCGCAACTCGTGAGGTCGCTGTCCGCCCCCGTCCTCGCCCTCATCGTCGCGGGAGGTGTCCTCTACACGCTGGGGGCCATCGTGCTGGCGCGACGCCGGCCCGATCCCGCCCCGGCCGTCTTCGGCTACCACGAGGTCTGGCACGTGTTCGTCGTGGTCGCCAGCATCTGCCACTACACGGCAGCGATGATGGTCGTCGCGAGAGCCTGACCGCGGATCCAAGCTCGGGATCGACCATCAACCCGCGGCGAAGAGTGCGAGCTGCTCCGGCGGATACGAAGGAAGAGCGGCCGCCGGAGCAGTGGCAACCGACCTGAAGCGTTCGAGGACGCCGAGGGCCCAGCGTTCGGCTCGCACCTCCGAGCGGCGCAACCCGAGGCGGAACTGCCGGATGTGGCAGGCCTCGTGAGCGGCAAGAGCAACGAGGTTCTCGCGCCACCCGTCCACACGGATCGCCGGGGCGGTCTTCAGGCCGCGGTACCGATACGTTCGTGGGTAGCCCCGGTCGCGGGGAAGCCGGGGAAGGAGCAGGACCACCAGGTAGCGGGTCTGCGGATCGAGCCGGGCCCGGACCGGGCGGCCCGGGTAGGCACGTCCGCAGAACGACTCCCGGGAGTGGCGGACCGGACGGAGATGGATCTCCACATCCGTCGCGTCCACACCTCGGAAGCCCTCACCCACGAGCCGCCGCAACTCAGCGGGATCAGACCTGATGTCCTCACTGCAGCGGATCAGCATCCGATGATCGTACACACCGAGTGAGGAGAATCACATCCATGTGATTCCGGTGCACCCCGGGGCCGGTCAGCGGATCGTTACCCGCAGGCCGGACCTGTCGGTGAGGACGGCTATCGTGGCTGAGCCTTCCCACCAGGCTTCCCCCTGAGCCCCGACGAGGTGCGAGAATGGTCAGGTCGAACATCGAGCTGTACGATGCGCTGCGCGTCCACATGCCCGAGGAGGCGGCGAAGTTGATCGCAGACCGGCTTCCCCACACCGAGGAACTCGCCACGAAGAGCGACATCGGCGCGCTCGAACTCTCCACGAAACGCGACATCCGAGGACTTGAACTCTCCACAAAGAGCGACATCCGCGCACTCGAACTCTCCACGAAGGGCGACATCCGTGAGTTGAAGCTGGCCACGGAAGCGCAGATCCAAGAGCTCAGAGCCGATATCCGCGGCTGGATGCTTACGTTCTTCGTCCCCCTGTGGATCGGCGTCTACGGCACCCTCGCCGCCGTCGTGGTCACCCTGATCCTCCGCGGCTGAACCTCGCTTCTACACACCGGTTCTGGGGAGCCCAAATGCCCACTGGACGTCAGGCGACTGCTCGGCCGATCACCGCCGCTCCCCAGGCGATGAGCGCCACGCCGGCGAACCGGGCGAGCCGGTGCCCCGACGGCGCGAGCTTCTCCGCCACGACAACGAGCGCGATCGCTGCGACCCAGACGAGATTCATCACTCCCCCGACGAACAGGAGAGCCATGAGCGTCCAGCAGCAGCCCACGCAGTAGAGACCGTGAGCGAGGCCCATGCGCAGGGCCCCCGCGGCCCCCGGCCGCCAGTGCTCGGTGAGGAACTGGACCGGCGACCGGCAGCGCCGGAGGCACGCGTGCTTCAACGGGGTGAGCTGGTAGAGGCCGGCGACCACGAGGATCGCACCGCCGGCGACGGCGCTCGCGGTGTGGAGCGCCGGTGTCAGCAGCAAGGCTCGATGCAGGACGAGCTGGACAGCGGCGGCACCCAGACCGAACGCGGTCCAGACGATCAGATATCCCGAGGCGAACACGCTCGTTGCGGACACGCTCCGGCTGGACTCGGCCTCCGGCGCGACGGCCCCGTAGAGGAGGATCATGGGGGCCGCCCCCGGCAGCATCATCGCCACCATCATCACCGCCCACATACCGAACAGCACGAGGAACGTCGCACCCGAGGCCTGACCGGCCATGCCCTCGGGCCCCCCGGCGCCCATCGGATGGGCGTCCATCCCGGCACCGGTCGCGAGGTACGCCCAGGCGAGCGCCGCGATGGCGAACAACGCCACCGCGACCGCTCCTCGCTGGCGACGGGCGAGGCGCTCGGCGAGGGTCGGCCCGGCGTCGGACCCCGACCGCTCGTCCTGCCGTCGCAACTGCTGCCGTGCCGTCCTATCCGACGACGCCGGCATTGTTCATGTGCAGGTTCGCGAACTGACCATAGGAGTCCTTGAGGTCCAGCTCGATGCCGTTGGTCGCCTTCGTCGTTCCGCTGCCGATCTCGGCGAGGCGGTACTCGAAGCCGTGGGGCAGGTCGATCCGTGCGCGATGCGTCTCACCGCTCACGGGGTTGCGGATGGGCTCGCCGACGGTCTCCACCACTCCGGGAACAACCAGGCGCGCGCGGCGTTCGTCGACGTCGACCTCGAACTCGATCGGCTTGAACAGCGTCTCCAGCCGGTTGGGCGACATCTTCGCGTAGACCCACCAGACGGTGGCCATCTCCTTGGTCTCCTCGCCCGTGAGGATCTTCTCCAGCGCCTCCCGCTGCTTCGCGTCCGCGCGCTCGTCGATGACGAGGCGCATCGTCCCGTCTCCCTGGTGGACGGCACCGGGCCACTTGTAGAGCGCCGCCGCCCGCAGACCGTCGATCCGGACGTCGCCGAAGTGGCCCTCGTCGAACTGGTAGCCGACGGCAGCCTCACAGCTGCCGTGCGTCGGCAGCGCGCTAAACTGGCACGGACACCCATACGAGCAGTTGCAGTTGGCGAACTCGCGGGCCTTCAGTTCCCACTCTGTTGCCATCTGGACCTCCTCCTCCTTCGCAGCGAACCCCGCTGCAACCACGCTCCGAACAACCCGGGCGCGACTCCTCAACCGTACGGCCCGGCCTCGAGTGGGTTCAAGGTCTCCTTACACACTCAGCCTCCGGCACCCGACGTTCTCCGGCGAACCGGATGCAATACCTGCCGCGCTTCGTGCGTCCTTGCAGGAGAGCGCTGTGGCGAAGCCGCGCCCTTAGGGTGGGATACCAGAGTGACGTCGGTGTACGCGATTTGAAGGATGGTGTGATGGCGACGAAGCCCAGGACACACGGGACACCGGAACCCGCGACGCGACGACACTCTCGATGGCACCGCCCACTGCTGGCCGTCGTCCTGGCCATGTCGTTCGTGGTCCCTCCGGGAGCCGGCGCGGACCGGCCTGCCCAGGCGGAGCCGGACGCCGGGGAGCCGGAAGAGGTCATCATCTCTCATCAAGACGAGATCGAGCACTGGCTGATCGGCGGCGGGGCCGACTACTGGTACGACAACTGCATCCGCACCGACAACGACTCGGAGGCCTTCCTGCGGCGACGCGGCGCGGAGGAGTCCTTCTTCGGCACCCTCGACACCATCGACGACCCGGACACCTGCCGCACCTACCTCAGCGCCGCGGCCGACGAGAGCGGCTTCTACTACTACGATGAGCCCACGGAGTCCATCGAGGCCTATTACGCAGACTCGTTCGTCAAGGCCGTCCTCGGTGAGATCGGCCGGCTGCGCCTGCACGAGCTGAGTGATCTCGCCCTCGGCGACGACCATGTCTACTGGGTGGAGAGCGACCCGGAGGAGCTCCTACCCGACCAGGTCCACATCCGCAGGATGGACAAGGACGGCGGCGACGCCGAGACGCTCCTGAGCTACGAGGGCACGGCCCGGTTCCCGGACCTCGCGGTCGGTGAGGGATGGGTCCTGTGGACCGACGACGACGGTCTCCAGGGGACCCACCTCGCCTCCTGCAACGGCTCCTGCGACCGCACGCACCTTCACGAGGCCCCCACCCGGCGGTCGACGGTCGCCTTCACCGAGACCGGCGACTTCTTCTGGAAGAACCTGGACTCACCCGGCGAGACGGCGCCCCGCGTATACCGCACGCGCTGCTCGGCCGACGGCTGCGAGACCGATCATCTCTACACGGCCCCCGATCCGATGCGGATCCGCAGCTTGGCCGCGGGCGCCGGCCACGTCTTCTGGCTCGAGTCGCCGTCCAACGATGCCGACGGCCGGATCATGCGCATGGAGGCCGGCGGTGGCACCGCCGAGATCGTCCGCGAGGACGCGTACGCGGGCACCACGATCGATCCCGGCCGCCTCGACGTCGACACCGAGGGGCTGTACTACCAGTCGCTCGACCGGATGCGCGTCCTGCGCATCCCGGTGGACGCGCCGGCCATCGTCCGGGAGATCACGTTCCGCGGCTGGGAGGTGACCCAGGCCGTCCAGAACGTCGAGTCCAACGACGTCCCCCTGGTGGCGGGCAAGGACACCTACGTCCGCCTCTACGCGGAGGTCGACGGCCCGGACGCCGCGGGGGTTCAGGCGCTGCTGCACGGCGAACGTGACGGGACGCCGCTGCCCGGCTCCCCGTTGCGCCCTTTGAACGGCGCGATCCCGGTCAACGACGACGACTCGCTCGGCGACCAGCGCTCGGATCCCGACAGCGGGTGGCTCTTCCGGTTGCCGTCGAGCTGGACGAAGACCTCCGACGCGGCGATCCCTCTCGAGGACGCCGACGTCGACCTCCGCGCCGAGATCGACCCGCAGGGCGCGATCGCCCCCACCGCTCCGGCGGACACCGCCGAGGGCACGTTCACGCTCGTGGCGAAGGCGCCCACCTGCATCGAGACGCACGAGGTGCGGACGGCGACGGCGCGCCAGCGCTCCTGGGACGACACGGTCGCGAACGTGTTCGATCTCTCCGAGTCGGTGCATCCCACGGTCGGCTTCCTTCCCTTCCCGAAGGAGGGGTCCCTGGAGAGGCCGGTCTTCTGCCGGAAGGGTCTCGCCTACGGGCCGTTCTGCAAGGGTCCCTACGATCTCGACAACACGTGGCACCGGACGCAGCTCATGGCCAAGCTGGTGCGCAAGAACCAGCTCGGGAGCACGCCGTCGGTATGCATCGACACGGGCGCACGGAAGCTCACCGGTGGCATCGTGCATCCCGACGCGGAGTGGGAGAAGTCGGGCTACGCGCTGCACCGTGGACCCGTCCCCAGCGCCTTTTTGAGCAAGGTTCCGCACTACGGGCGGTGGAGCCGCCCCCTGAACCGCGACGTGGGCCACGCGATGACCCTCGTCCACGAGGTGGGCCACAACTACCGCCGCCGGCACGTCGACTGCGGGGGTCCCGACACACTCGACCACGACTACCCGTACGATCCCTGCACGCTGGACGACGGCGACCCCGATTCCGGCTCCACCCACTTCGGCTTCGACACACGGTTCCGCGAGCCCGTGTACCCCGGGCTCGTCGGCGGCGATCCGCACAACCGTGACTACATGGCCTACGGCTCCCCCCGCTGGGTGAGCGACTACACGTGGCGGGCGCTCTTCGACCGCACCCGGCCCCCGGAGCCGATCGTCCCGCCCCTGAGCCCGAGCGCGGCCGGGGGCCCGGACGCCTACCTGCTGATCTCGGGTGGCGTGTCGATGACCGAACCGGACGGCGAGCTGAACGCGACGTGGCGCTACCCGACCGCCGATGCCGGCGCCGACCTCGTGGCCACGTGGGAGGCCGAGACGGCGCAGCCGCGGGACGGTGAGCGTTTCCACGTCCGCCTCCTGGACGCCGACGGGGACGTCCTGGCCGACGTGGCCGCCGGGCTCCCGGACGGCTTCACCGCCGACGGCTCGCTGGATCTCCCGCTCAACCTCGTCATCCCCGAGCCCGAGGGGACCGTGGCCCGCATCGAGCTGCTCGACGACGGGACGGTGCTGGACGGCTTCAGCCCGCACGCGAACGCGCCCGAGGTGAACGTCCTCGCGCCATCCGGTGGAGAGGTCGCCGACGAGAGCGTCACCGTCGAGTGGGAGGCGACCGATCCCGACGACGTTCCCTTCCTCGAGTACACGGTGCAGTACAGCCCGGATCTCGGTGAGACCTGGCAGGTGGTTCTCGCCGACGAGGCCGGGGTGGGCGACGGGATCGTGGAGCGCCGGACGGCGGACCTGCGCGGGCAGCCGTCCAGCGGTCAGGACACCGCGCTGCTGCGGGTACTGGCCAGCGACGGCTACAACACCGGCATCGCCACCTCCGAGCCGTTCACCGTCACGGCCCGGGGGCCGCGGGTGGCCATCACCTCGCCGGGTGACGACGAGCGCTTCGAAGCCGGCGACGCCGTCGTCCTGGACGGCCATGCCCTGCATCCCGACCTCGGCGCGCTGGGCGACGACGCCTTCACATGGACGGTCGCCGGACGTGAGATCACCGCACGGGACGCCGTCCTGCACGGACTGGCCCCCGGCGAGCACACCGCCACCCTGCGGGCGACCGACCCCGAGGGGCTCTCGGATACCGCAACCGTCGACTTCGAGGTCGCACCGCTGGTGGTGCAGCGCACCAGCGAGCCGAACCTCGACGGCCGCTGCGACGACACCGCCTACGGCGGCACGAGCCTGGAGCTGTCCCCGTACGACGACGGTGGCGCGGCCTATGCGTCGGTCGTGCACACCTCCGAGGGATTGTGGGTGTGCCTGCAGGGGCTGGAGGGGGCCGGGGAGCACGCCGGCTTCACGATCGACACCGACAACAGCCAGGCCTCCACCGTGCAGGGCAGCGACCTCGGGTTCTTCGTCCGTGACGACGGCACGCTCTCAGCCCTCGAGGGGGCCGAGACCGATGGCCTCACGGCGGAGGTGGACGCGGCCGGGGAAACCTGGAGCGCGGAGCTCCAGGTCGACGCCGAGGCCGCCGGCGGATGGGACCAGCGGGTCGCGCTGGCCTTCGTCCACGAGCTCGACGACGACCTCTCCGCCTGGCCGCACGCGGCCGGCCTCGCCGACCCGCGGAGTTGGGCCCAGGCGATCCTCGGCACCGACGAGCTCCCGGGCATCACCGCGATCTCACCGGAGGAGACGACGGTGGCCGAGAGCTTCGAGCTGACGGTCACCGGGACCGGCTTCGACGCCGACACCGGCATCGTGTTCGACGGCACCGCCGTCGACACCGATCCGGTGGACGATGATGCGCTGCACGCGACCGTCGACGCAGGCCTGATCCCGGAGGCGGGCCTCTACGCGGTGCAGGTGGCGCCGGACGGCGATCCTTCCCTGGCAACCGATCCGATCTCCCTGCTGGTGTCCAACCCCCGCCCGGAGATCTCCGCCCTGAGCCCAGACGCGGCGCTGGAAGGCGGCGATGCCTTCACGCTCACGGTCGAGGGCGAAGGGTTCGTGGACGGCGCGACGGTCTCCTGGGACGGCGACCCGCGTCCGACCGACTTCCTCGGGGCCGATCGCCTCGAGGCGCAGATCGGCTCCGAGGACCTGGCCTTCGCCGGATCGGCGGCCGTCACCGTCGCCAACCCGGATCCCAGCGCGGGCGTCTCCGAGCCCGTCACCTTCACGGTGGAACGCAGCGGGCCCCCCTTCCGCACCGAGAGCTCCGTGCACCACTTCGACCCGTTCGGCCGGCACGTGCCGGGCGCCCGGGCGCATCTGGACGCCAACCGTAACGGCGTCACCATGCGGCTCGACACCTCGGAGCTGCCGCCGCGCCACGGCATCACCGTGTGGTGGGTGATCTTCAACAACCCGCAGGCCTGCGCGGGCGAGGGCTTCTGCACGCTCGATGATCTCGTGAACAACACGGAGGCCGTGGGCGGCGAGGTGGTGTATGCCGCCGGCAACTTCACCGGCGGCCACGGCGAGGCCGGCTTCGCCGCCCGGCTGAACGCCGGCCACCACGACGGGGAGTGGTTCGGCAACGGCTTCACGAACCCGCTGGGGGCCGAGATCCACCTGATCGTCCGGTCCCACGGGGAGCGCATCCCCCGCATGGCCGACGAGCAGATCCGGACCTACCGCGGCGGCTGCGACAACGTCTCCGACGACCACCCCGCGGCCGACGACGGCCGGCGGGGGCCGAACACCTGTGAGGACATCCAGTTCGCGAGGTTCCGGCAATGATGGGTAGCGGGCGCCATTGCTGCTACCGCGGCCCGGAAACGCTCAGGTCGAGCAACCAGAACTGACCTACCAGGTCGCGACCGAAGCTGTGGTGGGGTTCCTCGTCCACCAGGCGGAACCCGGCGGCCTCGTAGATGCGGCGCGCCGCGACGAGAACGTCGTTGGTCCACAGCATCATCTGCGTGTAGCCGACCCGCGTGGCGAAACGGACGCATTCCTGGACGAGACGGGATCCGATCCCCGACCCTCGTGCACGGGGTTCCACCAGCAGTAGGCGCAACTGCGCGGTGGTGTCGTCCTTGCGGCAGCAGAACACGGAACCGACCGGCTCGCCGTCGACCTCGGCGATCCAGGCGTCCTCACGCCGTGGGTCATGATGCTCCACGTAGTCGGCGACGACGCGCGCGACGAGCGCTTCGAAGGTCCGGTCCCACCCGTACTCCTGGCTGTACAGCACGCCGTGGCGGTGCACGACCCATCCGAGGTCGCCGGGCTGGAGCGGCCGGATGAGATACGGGTGACGCCCCGGGGCTGGTTCCAGCACGCCCCGGATCGTCTCCATCGAGGAGACCAGCCGGCGCTGGTCCTCGTCGGTGAGGGAGCCGAGCAACTCCGAGACCTGCCGGACGGACCGCTCGTCGAGGTCGGCGAACACCCGCCTGCCCCGGGCCGTGAGGGCCACAACCTGCCTGCGGGCGTCCGAGGCCGACGGACCGGTCCGGACGACCCGGTCGGATCGAAGCCGGCCCATGATGCGGCTGAGGTACCCGGCATCCAAGCCGAGGCGGGCACGCAGGTCCGCCAGGTCGGTGGTGTCGGCCTGCGCCAGCTCGAAGATCACCCGCGCCTCGGTGAGCGAGTACGGGGTATCAAGCAGGCCGGCCTGCAGGACGCCGATCTGGCGGGTCCAGAATCGATTGAAGCTTCGAACGGCGCTCACCCGGTCGGACTGCATCCTTTGCCTCTTTCAAGAACATCATTGACTGAGGCAATGATATAGGACCGTCTTCCTCTCCGCCTGCTCGGCGCGGGCTAGACATCCCACGGGCGTAACTTGTCAAGCTGCCTCCTCGAGGCTCGATGGCCAGGCCACGCTTTCGTTGTAGGGCTGTCGGTGTTTGAGGCAGCCGTGGAGAATGCCGACGAGGCGGTTGGCGAGGGACCGGAGTGCTTGGTGGTGGGTGTCGCCTTTGGCGCGGCGGCGGTCGTAATGCTGCCGGGCGCCGGAGGATTGGGTGAGAGCGCAGAACGCCCACAGGTAGCAGGCGTCGGCGAGTCGCTTGTTGCGGGCCAGGCGCGCGAGCACGATCCGTTTGGTGCCTGAGGCGCGGGTGATGGGGGCGGTGCCGGCGTAGCAGCGGCGGGCTTTAGCATCGGTGTAGCGGGTTGGGTCATCGCCGAACTCCGCTAGCACCCGGGCGCCGAGGACCAGACCAAGTCCAGGCAGACTGCGAAGGATCTCGGCGTCCGGGTGGCTCCTAAAACGGTTCGACAGCTCGGCCTCCAGATGGCTGATCTGCTCGTTGAGCCTGGCGATGACGCCGACGAGGGCTCGGACGAACTCGCCGTACGCGTCGGCGACCACCGGGGGCGCGGTCAGCTGCTCGGACCGCAATGCGGTCTGGATGGCGGCCGCCCGGTCGGTGAGGTTGCGGGTCCGGCCGCCGCGTCGCAATGCGGCCACGATCTGGTTGCGAGGCGCTCGGGCGGCGACCTCGGGTGTGGACAGCCGCTCCAGAACCGCCACGGCATCCGGTGAGGCCAGATCGGTGCCGAACGCTTCCAGCGCCGCCGGGTAGAACTCCCGTAAGGCGTTGCGGAGCTGGTTGGTCTGCCGTTGCCGCGTCCAGATCAAGGTCTGGTGGCCTCGCGCCAGCACCTTGATGGCTTCGGCGAGCTCGGAGTCGCCGGCGACCTGCCGGTGGTTGTGGCGGTCGGTGCGGACCAGATCCGCCAGCACCTTGGCGTCACCAGGATCCGATTTCGCGCCTGAGGTTGTGTGGCGGTCCCGGTAGCGGCTGGCTGCCATCGGGTTGATGGCATACACCTGGTAGCCGGCGGCGACCAGCGCCCCCACGAGCAGGCCGCGGTCTGTTTCGATCCCCACCACGACCTCAGCCGGGTCTTCGGTGTGCTCAGCGACGATCTCATGCAGACGGCGGATACCTTCCACGCCCTCCGGGATCCGAGCCTTCCCGAGCTTGAGTCCGCCCTCGTCTTCGACGAACACATCATGGTGGGCTTCCGCCCAGTCAACACCAACGAAGATCACCCTGCCTCCCTCCTGCTCGACGACAACAGACGAGCCCAAGGAGACAAGCGGCGTCCTAATGGATCAGTGCTCGAGGCACAACATCCCACCAGCCGTCCAAGTCTCCCCACCAACCGAGGGAGGCACGATCTAGCCCTAGGGCTCGAGGCCCTGGCTGGGACAGTGCTCATCCCCCGGCGGCTCGGGGCTATTCTGCAGCTCGATGCAGACCATTAGGATGCGAGTTGCCTGGGACTACCCGATACGCAGTGGATGTCGAATCCGGCGGTGCCCCGATCGTCGTATTGGCAGAGCGGCGAAATGGTCGCCGCCTGAGGGTAAGGAGTGGCCCATGCAGTACGTGATGCTGATCCTCGACGACGGTTCCGAGCCTCCGTCGGAGGCCGAACAGGTGGCGATCTACGAGAAGATCGGCGCCTGGTGGGGCGACCTCGGCGCCAAGGGCAAGATCGTGGGTGGCAACGAGCTCCAGCCTGCGAGCACCGCCAAGACCGTCCGGATCCGGGGTGAGAAGGTGACGGTGACCGACGGGCCGTTCATGGAATCCAAAGAGGTGATCGGGGGGTACGGGGTTCTCGAGTGCGACACGCTCGAGGAGGCCGTCGAGATCGCGAAGACGTGGCCCGGTCGCAGCTCGGTGCTCGAGGTGCGACCGACCGTCTTCCACGGACAAGGTTGAGAGACCGCCTCGAGCTGGTCGTCCGCGAGGAGTCGGGACGGCTGATCGCAGCGCTCGTTCATCTCCTCGGCGACTGGGATCTCGCCGAGGAGATGGTTCAGGACGCGGTCGTGGCCGCACTCGAGCACTGGTCCCGCGACGGCATCCCGGACAACCCGGGGGCCTGGCTGATGACGACGTCCCGCCGGAAGGCACTCGATCGCCTCCGGCGGGACGCTCTCTTCAACGAGAAGCTGTCCGAGTTCGTGGCCGGGCTCGGCGGTGACGACGCTTCGGGACGCGACGATCGCCTACGGCTCATCTTCACCTGCTGCCATCCCGCGCTCGGGCGCGACGCCCAGGTCGCCCTGACACTGCGCACGGTCGGCGGTCTTCATGTATCCGAGATCGCGCGCGCCTTCATCGCACCGGAGGCGACGATCGCCCAACGCATCTCGCGCGCGAAGAAGAAGATCCGCGAGGAGAAGATCCCCTACCGCGTGCCGCAGGGAGACGAGTTGCCCGAACGGCTCGGCTACGTCCTGGCCGTCCTGTACCTGATCTTCAACGAGGGCTATCTCGCCACCTCGGTGTCCTCGCGACCGGATCTGGCGTCGGAGGCCGAACGCCTCACGAGCATGCTCGCCTCGCTCATGCCCTCCGAACCCGAAGCGCTCGGCCTGCTGGCGCTGATGCGCCTGCATCTGGCCCGCAGCCGCAGCCGCTTCGGGCCCTACGGCTCCCTGATCCTCCTGGAGAACCAGGACAGGTCCCTATGGGACCGCGAGGCGATTGCGGAGGCGACGGAACTGCTGGCCCGGGCGCGTCGGGCCGGGCGACCAGGCGCGTATCAGGTCCAGGCCGCGATCGCGGCCGTCCATGCCCGGGCGGATTCCTTCGAGGAGACGGACTGGAACCAGATCGTCGCCCTGTACGAAGAGCTTCACGCGCTGACCGGATCTCCGGTCGTGGTCATGAACCACGCCGTCGCGGTGGCCCACGCCTCGACCGCGGTAGACGGCCTGCGCATGCTCGATGCCTGCGCCGATGCCCTCGCCGACTACCAGCCCTACCACGCGACCCGGGCCGAGCTGCTGCGTCGGGCCGGCCGGCTCGGGGAGGCGCGGGAGTCCACTCGCCGGGCGCTGGAGCTGACCACGAACCCGGCTCAGCGGGAGCTTCTGACAGAGCGCCTGGATCGACTCCGCTAGCGTTCCTTCCCCGAGCCGGGCTCGGCTACCGGCCCGCGTACGCCTTCTCGAGCGTCGCGAGATCGAACTTCTTCATGCTCAGGAAGGCTTCGGTCACTCGCGCCAGCCTCCGCTCGTCGGTGTCCTGCATCATCTTGCCCATCGCGCTCGGGACGACCTGCCAGGAAAGGCCGTACCGGTCCTTGAGCCACCCGCACTGCTCGGCCTCCGGCACTGCGGACAGCCGCTCCCAGTAGTAATCGATCTGCTCCTGCGTGTCGCAGTGGAGCATGAACGAGATGGCCTCGTTGAACGAGAAGTCGTGGTCGCGCGCGCTGTCCATCGCCGCGAACCCGACACCTTCGACCGTGAAGGCCGCGTACTTGACGGTTCCTTCCTTGTCCGGCTCCTCGCCCGCGCCGTAGCGGAAGATGTCACCGACCTCGGCGTCGTCGAACACCGACGCATAGAAGCCGATGGCTTCTTCCGCCTTCCCGCACACGTCGCCGACGAACATCAGCGTCGGGGTGATCTTCTGAGTGATCTCCCGGCCGCCGGCGTGCATGATCTGCCAGGACAGGCCGTAGCGGTCCTGGAGCCAGCCGTATCGCTCGCTGAACGGATAGACGCCGAGCGGCATGAGTTCCACCCCGCCGGCGGACAGCCGGTCCCACAACGCATCGACCTCGTCGGCCGTCTGGCAGGCGACCAAGAACGACACCGAGGGGTTGAAGGTGAACAGCGGACCGGCACTGATCGCCATGAACGGCTGGCCCGCGAGCACGAACGAGACGACGTCGCAGTCTCCCGACGGCGTATCGCGCAAGGTCGTCACCGACTGGATCTTCGAGTCCGGGAAGACCGACGTGTAGAGCTCGGCGGCCTCCTGGGCTTCCTTGTCGAACCACAGATGCGGGGTG